>NZ_JBBNAC010000001.1:3170020-3804024 GCF_037996825.1 Bdellovibrio sp. BCCA
CAACGGCACGGGCTCTGCTGTGACGACATTTAACTGTGCTTTGGGACAGCTTGTTTCCTTTGATGCAACGGGCATGATGATCTGTTCAACATTCACAACAAGCTCGGTTTTTATTAACGGTGGAAATTCATTTTCAGCTAATGCCAGTCTGGGCACAAACGATGCCTACGCTTTGAATTTAGAAACAACAAATATCACGAGAATGACAATCCATAAAGATGGCTACATCGGTGTTGGCCAATCTCCCGATACGACGGCGGCTCTGGCCGTTATGGCTCCCTCTGCGGCAAAAACTCCTTTGATTCTGAATACTCCTGCAAGTGGAAAACCCGAGATTGATTTTCTTCGCGATGGAACGTGGAAAGGTACAATTGGTTTTTCAAATGGATCGACCGATGAATTTTATTTTTCAAACGGCGTCAATGGTCCCGTGATCTTTGATACTAACAATGATGAAAAAATGCGCATTGAGGCAGATGGTAAAGTGGGTATCGGTTCTAGCGGTCCTGGTGCGCTTTTGCAAGTCGGTGGATGGGACGCGCAAGCTGCTTACAACAGTATTTTTGTCGGAAGTTATCACAATACAAATGGACAAGCGCAGTTTGTTGGGAACTGGAACAGCACTGGTTATTGGGGCCTTGGCCCTGTCGCGAATCCAGCGAACGGTGTCGTGCGGCTCGGAAACGCAAATCCTTTGGGAGATTGGCGTGCAACTCAAGATTTAGCTTTGCAAGTTCCAGGTCGCATCGGTATCGGCTCCACGGTAACGGCTCCGGAAAGAGTTCTGCACATTAAGGGAACCGGAGGAGTGGATGACGATGTCTATATTCAATCACAGCACAATGGCGCAGCCGAGGGCTCTATTATTGTGACCCGCGCCAGAGATAATGCGGGCACTCCTTCAGCGGTGTTAAATAATGACAGTCTTGGATTTCTAGCATTCCGCGGTCACGACGGGACAGACTATATTCAATCGGGAGTTATCAAGGTGAGTGCAGCTTCAGACTATGCGACCTCGAAGTCTGCGATCATGACGTTCTCAACAATTTCTGCCGGAACCTCTACAGAGAGAATGAGAATTCACTCTGACGGGAACATTGGTATTGGCATGACTCCCACAAGAAAACTCGATGTCGCCGGAAGCATCGGATCTACGGGAAACATCGTCAATGGTGGATTTGACTTTATTCTAGGAAGCAGTGATCAAGCTTCACGCGGAAACTCTGGAGGTTCCCGCGCCTTGGTCAAAGACAGTGGCGCGACACTGGTCATTAACTACGCGGGTGACTTTACCGGTGGTACGGCCGTCAATGGCCCCACTCTTCGCCCTTACGCAGACAACGGCGCCACACTGGGAACGGGCTCCCAAAGATGGAGTGCTGTCTATTCTTCCAATGGAACAATTCAAACTTCAGATCGTCGTCTGAAATCAAACATCTCGAACTTAGATCGTGGCCTCAGCTATATCGACTCACTTCGTCCCGTTTCATTTAATTGGAAAAATGAAAAAGATCCGACCTTAGCTAAACAGCACTGGGGATTTATCGCACAAGAATTAAATGATTCTGTGGACTCACAGAATCTCGGTCTACTTTACAAAGACGACAATAGTTATTGGGGAGTTAACTACAGCGAATTGATCGCTCCTTTGACAAAAGCCGTTCAGGAACTTCACGGTCTTTGCAAAGCTTCAGATTCTCAGTTGCAAGAAATCTCGCGCAAAATCGAAAGCCATGAGCGTCGTCTTGCTTCTCTTGAAAATGAAAATTCGGAGCTCAAGAAAAAGAATCAAGAGCTTGAAAAACAAATCCAAAAACAGTCTCGTGATTTGGACGAAATCAAACGTAAGCTTGGAATCAAATAGTCTCAAACAGATGACGGTCTTGCAAAGTCTATCAAATCTCAAAATGAAACATCACAACGGGCTCCTGCTTCGACAAGATGAATGTTATGAAATGAAGAGGTCTCAGCGTGGGAAAGCTCAATATCATTCGGTATTCAGCCGATAAGTAATAAGTCGGAGGTTGTTCGTGAAAAAGCTTATTCTTCTTTCTTCGCTTCTCGCATTAGCTACGGGATGTTCTATGGAAGCCTCTTTAGAACAACTCGCAAAGGACCTTCCGGCCCCAATTAAATTTCAAGATCCGGCAAAAACAACGGGCCTTGTTTCTGGTTCTACACAAACAGGCACTGCGACCGGCGGTGGAGTGACTTATCACGTACAAAGCACGGTGGGTAATTACATGTCGGGTATTGAACAAACGACGTCCGACAACACTTACAAAGTTTACAGCTCTGTTCAAGGGGCTATCGTTTCCAACTAAGCACATATTCGCTGGACCTAGATCCTAGGTCCTCTTCCCGCCTCAAGTTTCAAAATAAGACAGCCGATAAAGGTTTTAGATAAAACCATGGAAGGGTTTTCTTATGATGAAGATGTTTGTCTTTATTCTTGCTTTAGGCTTCAGCTACTCAGCACGAGCCGCTGATCCCACCGTCGTCGATGTTCGTCGCAATATCACTCTCTCGGAAGACGACACGGTCTACAAAGATTTCTACATCAATGCTGATGCCAGTGCGGGTTTAAAAAAGAATCTCGTTGTCACAGCCGTTCGTAAAATCAACATCCGTGATGCCAGTGGCGCCAGTGCCGTTGGAGAAATTTTTGTGCCTGTCGGGCAATTAAAAATTATTGCCGTTTACGACAAAGTGGCTGTGGCTCGTGAGTATGCATTGCTTTCGCGCGATGAACTTCCGATGCTGGAGCAAACCGGAATTATGACCGGAGATCGCATTGAAGTTAAAGGTTCATTCATTGACAACTCGAAGTCAAAACCGAAGAGAAAAGTAGCGGAAGAAACGGTCCCTCCTGCAACTACAACTGCGGTTGTTGTTAATACAACGGTCGTAACCAGCCCGGCCTCCACCGCTACCGCGGCTCCGGCATCCTCCGCGTCCGCAGGAAACCCTGTAGAAACTGCAAATGTTAAGGCGGACGCCTTATTGAAAGCTGCATCTAATTCAAGTCCAGTCTCCGCCGCTGCCGCGGCTGCGACATCCTCTGCTTCCGCGGGGGAATCACTTGAAAAAACGCAGGTTTCTGGTAACAACACTCTTCATGAGTGACAATTCTTATTTTCGTATCCGTTTAAGCCAAGTTCCCGCGGAACTTGAAGACATCATCACTACACACTGCTTTGAATGCGGAGCCTCTGGAGTTACAGAGGCTTTGGCTTTTACACAGCCGGATCTAACTTACGATCCTCAGGTTTTGCATGTGCGCGCCCACGAAATGGACGTGTTCTTCCAGGAAAGACCGGGATGCGAGTTCTTCGATGGCCTTTTGGAATACAACCAAGCGATCAAGTGGCACATCTACGAAGAGGAAAACAAAGACTGGCTTGAAGAGTGGAAAAAAGGCTTTAAACCTTTCAAACTTGTCGGCGATTTCTGGGTTGTCCCGTCTTGGTTGCAACCACCTGCGGAATGCAAACATGCGATCTACATTGATCCTGGCATGGCTTTCGGCACGGGTACTCACGCCACAACACAAATGATGGCGTTCTTCATCCACAAACTGGCAGAGAAATACAAAAACCAAGTAGCCGACTGGGCCATGCTTGATGTGGGAACAGGAACTGCGATCTTAGCCATGCTCGCACAAATGAGCGGCATGGGTTTGGTCACAGGAATCGAAATCGATCCCGAAGCTCGTCGTGTTGCACGTGAAAATGTAAAACTCAATAAGCTCCCACAAATCGATATTCCTGAAACACTGATCGAAGACATTCGCGAACAATACGACGTTGTGGTTGCAAATATCATCGATGGCGTTTTAATCAACATTAAAAAAGATCTTCTGCGTGTTCTGAAACCGGGAGGCCATATGCTTCTTACGGGTATTCTTGAAGAGCGCGACAATCACTTCTTTGAAAAGTTCATGGAGAACTCCGGCCTCACCGTTATTCGTCGTCTTGAAAAAGATGAATGGGTCGGTTACTGGGTTCAGTCATGAGACGCTATTGGATTGAGAAAAAAGACCTCTTCCAAGACCAAGTGAATTTCACGGGAGATGTCTTTCATCACATCTTCGATGTCTGCCGCCAAGAAGTGGGTTCAAAGTTTGAAGTCCTCACAGAAGACAGCAAGGCCTTCTTTGTCGAAGTCACTCAAGTGACAAAGAAGTCCGCCATTGCACGTATTCTTGAAGAGCGAATGATCCCACCTTTGAAAGAACCTCACGTGCATTTAGTTCTTTCCATCTCGCGCTTTCCGGTGATGGACGCCATCATGGAAAAAGCTGTGGAATTGGGAGTTAAAAGCATTCAGCCTTTCTTTTCAGAATTCAGCTTCGTTCGTAAGGGCGAAAAGATTTCCGAGAACAAGGTCGAACGCTGGGATAAAATTGTCCGCTCCGCCACTCAACAATCGGGCCGCGGCGACTTGATGAAAATTCAGGCACCTATTCCTTTTGAAAAAATATCGGATTTAATTAACCAGAAACCGGGTTCGGTGGGTCTATTTGCTTATGAGGGTCCGTCGACTCTTAGCATCAAGGATTATATCACCAAAGTTAAATCAGAGCACCCTCAAGGGATCAAAGACCTCTGGATCATCGTGGGCAGCGAGGGAGGCTTCTCTCACAAAGAAGTCGAAGAATTCCAAAAACTAGGCCTTCATCCAGTGACCCTGGGACCTCAAGTTTTGCGAGTTGAAACGGCTTGCATGGCCCTGGTATCAGTCCTAAAGTATGACTTTGATCTGATGTGTTGAAAGGAGAGGGAATGGATCCCTTTGAGGAATTTGAATTTAAGCCGCTCACGGACGGTCTAGGTTTCCACAAAAAGAAATCAGCGACTCCGGCCAAGGAAGAAAAGAAAGCGGACACTTTCTCCAAAAATCTTATGAAGGATCAAGGTTTGGAATTGATCGAAGAAACTTCGACAGATCCACTTCGTCCGCCTCTTCCACGCAAAAAATCTGCGCCAATTCCACCAGCTCCGGGTTCACTCACTGAAGTGGGCGGAGACGGTTCTGCGGCTGTTGATGAAATTCTTAAGACGCTTCAGAAAAACCGTCGTTTGGATTTTGAAAACTCCAAACAAAAGGTTTCTCAAACAACGACAAAAGAAGAATTCAAAAAGACAACATGGAGTTTTTCAGCCGCCTTGCTGGATGGCATGTTGGTCGTCGCGGCGAGCCTTCTTTGCATGATCATTCTTTTGGTCGTGACGAAAGTAGACTTGATCGGAAACCTCACAAACCCAGACTCTCAAGGTATGATCTATCTTGCGACAGTGTCTTTGTTTGCAGGTGTATCTTTCATCTACCTTACTTTGAATCGCATCTACATGGGCTTCACTCCTGGTGAGTGGGCTTTTGATCAAAGAATCGGAAAACCGGAAGAGTTGAACAGAGCTTCTTACTCTTTAAAGGTTGTGGCCCGTTCATTCCTAGTGATTATCACAGGATTCATCGTGCTCCCGATTCTTTCGACTTTGTTCAATAAAGACCTTGCGGGCTCCATCACAGGCGCTCAACTTTTCAAAAAGGCATAGAGTTCATGGGCCAAGTTCGCAATTTTGATAACATTGAAGCGGCTTTGGCTCCCCTTCGTTCTCAAGGTAAAAAAATTGTTTTCACAAATGGTGTTTTTGACCTGCTTCACGTAGGCCACGTTCGCTATTTGCAAGAGGCCCGCGCTTTGGGTGACGCTTTAGTTGTCGGAGTCAATGCCGACGCCAGCGTGAAACGTCTAAAAGGCCCTACTCGTCCTGTGCAAGTGGAAGCGGATCGTGCGGAAATTTTAGCGGGATTGTGGGCCGTGGATTTCACGGTGATTTTCACTGAAGATACTCCAGCCAATCTGATTGAAAAAGTTCGTCCTGATATCTTAGTTAAAGGTGGCGACTGGAAGATTGATCAAATCGTCGGCGCTCCTTTCGTGCAGTCTTATGGAGGCAAAGTGATGTCTTTGCAGTTCGTCGACGGCAGATCCACAACAAAAATCATCGAAAAAGCCCAGAAGTAATTATTCCGGGCAAATCAAAGCGCGCTCTGCCGAAGTAATAGAGTATTTCACCAACGGTTTAAAATCTTTCAATCGCTGGCGAATAGTTGTGAAGCCTGCAGAGTTTCCGTCCGTGTTCTTCACCCAATAATCATCGACCCTGGCATTACTCCATCCACAGAATTGTTTTAGGGCCATACCCGCAATCAATCCGGAAGAGTGCCAGCCATTCCAACAATGGGCATACACCGGCCCGCTCAACCTTCCCTTGATACGGTCATAAACCATTCCCAAAATTTTTTCGTTTTCTTCTGCCGCCGCATACTGCTTATAAATGAGCGTCTGATTTTGATGAGCCGTGTTTTTACAAGACACACTTTTCGGAGCTTTCTCAAAATTCTCGGAGTAAAGATAAACGGCCGCCCCAAAATCCTCGCGACACAAGTTCGTCAATCCCACTGTAGGCAACGGATTTGTATTCGATCTTGGAGTTTCCAAGTTGGTGTTGTTTGCACCACCTCGATACATCACTCCGTGCAAAACAACACGAAAATTGCGAGTGCCATAAAGAGCTTCATCTCCATCTCCGCGATTGTCCGTGAGTTTTTCCTGGAGATTCGCGAAACCATAACGGAGTTTGAATTTCTTCACCTCTTCGTCTAAACGAAAGCCATCAATCGCAGGCTCCAAGGTTCCGCCGGACTGAGGTGATTCGGAAGAAAAAGAATCTTCAAAAAGTTTCGTGATACTTGCTTTTGCACATCCCAAAAACTGACATGCGACCAAAGATGTAAGAATTAATTTTTTGAAAGAAGATTGTTTCATTTCCTCATATTGAATGACTTCTTGATCATAATACAAGCTGGCAAGACCATTAAAATGTGAATGCGAGGTTCTGTTGTTCTGCAATTTGACAATTCACCCGACATTTATCCTTTTTGTAAGATGAACCTCTTGCTCTTTCGCGAGAAAACATTTGTCTATGAAAACAAATAAACAAAAATCCATCTTTTTCATTCTTACATTATTAACCTCTTCCTCCGCCTTCGCACTGAATCTCAGTGATTTACAAGGGGAATCGCGACGCGAATATCGCTCTCCTCGCGGAGTTCCTGAACTTTGTGTTATTGCGAAAAAATGGCCCGGAGCCAGCTACAAAACAGGTGATCTAGAAAAAGAAAAAACTCTCTGTAATTACGATTTTTATTTGAACATGGGTATTTGCCCAAAATATACGTCAACCAACCCCGCTATTCTTTTGTTAGAGCCGAACGCAAAGTACACGAAAGAAGCCATTGATGCTTCCGACTGCAACCTTAAAAAGCTGGATGTAAAAACAGAGGCTAAGTTTAAACAGACCATCACTTGTTCAAACACATCCTCAATTGTCGCCTACTATCACGTCTCGCGTGCCTTGGGAAATATAGGTCGTGTTCCGACAACCGTTTTGCGCACGATGGATATTCAAACTCACGCCAAGCTCACGCAAAAGGCCAACGATTATTTGCGTAATGTGAATGACTCGATTCGCATCTCATGGCAACACTTCGCCGAAGTCCATAAATTTCCACGCATGTATCCCCTTCTTTTTGACAATTCTCAATCTCAGATATTTGGAGCTTTGAGTGACAACGTGAAAGACGAAGAACAGTACGGCGATGTTAGCGGCGTGGGCGACTACGATACGCGCTACCAAAGATTTCTTCGTCAAGCTCCGTTCCAACGAGTAGCAAGTTCCCAATCAGTCCCTCAACAAGTCGGCTCTTCAGAGTTCACCAAAGTGGCGCAAATCGTGACGCAAATGAAAGACGTTTCTGACATGGTTTTGTTGGACACGATGCTAAACCAACAAGACCGCATCGGAAACATTCATTATAAGTTTTATTGGTATTACATCAATCCGCAAACCACGACGATAGAACGTTCGAAATCAAATGCGAAAGTCTCTAACGGACAGATCAAAGTTCCAGATGAGGAGCTTCGAGAAATGGCCGGCCGTAAAGCCGCTCTTCTTAAAGAAATGGTTCTTAAGGACAATGACTGTGGTGTTTCAAAAACCAATATGATGAAAAAAATCGGAGCTTTGGATAAAGTTCGACATATGAGCTATCAAACGTATCGACGCTTGCTTGCGTTTGAACAAACACTCAATACGCCTGCAGGTAAAGACTACTTCATGAAAGAGCTTTTATTCTCCGCCGCTGATTATTCATCGCTTCTTAAAAACACTCAAGAGGCGAAACGAATCCTGGTGAGCAAGTGCCAGTCGAGTCAGCTTCAGTTCGATGTGGATTTGGAAAACTACGTCGCGGGAACAAACAGCCGTCGCCCAAAAACGACATGCACACTTTAACGGTATAAAACCCCTGGGGATAAGATCTCAGGGGTTCCCAGATAGGTCGCCATGGAGTTTCCGAACTTAGAAAAAGATCCGCCAACCAGTTCGAAACGGCGGATCAGTTCCACCATCCAAAGTGGAATCTTCTTTTCACACTTCAACTCAAGCACGACGTTTTTACCAGGCTCCTCAAATGAATCCGGGTGGTCATAGTGACAAAGAGACTTTTCATGAGGGCTAACACACCAATCCGTCATTTCTTGATAGCGCAAGTCCCGATCAAACGTCACACGGGCATAGTCATCAACTTCCGAAAGATAAGCCTTGCGACGGTATTGAGTTAAAATCACAGGACCTAAATTGTAAGTCATTTTCAAATGCAAAAAATCCTCTAAGTTGGTAAGCGAATAGGGGTCCATGCCGTTGGGTAAACATTCATTTTCCAGAATATTTCTCCAATCCTTTAAAAGAACCTTCGCTCGTTTTTTTCTTACGAATTCGCGAAGCTTATATTTCACTTCAAAAAAATACGGAGGCTCCGTTCCTTCCCCGTAAGAACGAATGCGCACATTGAAACTGAAAGCGCCGGCGGACTCTTTGTATCGCAAAAGATATAAGCTCGGTGAATCCAGATACAGACTGTTGATGGTATAAAAGTGATCACTTTGAATCACAGAGTAATAATCCATACTGCAGTAAGATTCGACAAAACGTGAAATCGGATCAATCAACTCAGGTGAGATCAAATACTTCAGCTCATAGCGTTCTAGATTTAACGGCGACACCTGCTGTCCCATCAGATTTCCTTTTGTTTTTTATCGATGTAGTTTTTGTCAGGATTCTTAGTCAGGGTTTCACTTTCCAAAAGGTAATTAAGGTAAAGCATTGTGATTTCTTGTTGTTGGTTCAGCAGATCTAATTGTTCCTGTCGCTGGGCTATTTTGCGATCCATATTTGTCAAAGAATCCAGCGTGCCCACGGTGATTCGTTCCATTTTCTTGGCACTTCGATAGATTTCGATAAGGTTTAAAATCTGAGTTCGCAAATTTTGCAGCTGGTCCCCGCTTTCTTCGAGTTCTTTTTGCTTCAAAGCCCTCTTGAGAATCAATTCATTTTGCTTTTGTTTGGCCAACACATCTGAACCCAAAATCGGAATCTGAATCACCAGTTCCACCTCGTACTGTGCGTCGGCATCCTTTTTTTTCTTTTGACTGAGTTCCAGTGCTTTAACCCACTGCTGTTCTCGGCCCTTAACGATAGCCAGTTCCTGTCCCATCTGCTCGATTTCTTCATGAATGATTTTCTTGCTCAAAGAATCTCCGTCGTGAAAATGCTCCTGCAAAGCCGTCGAGATATCTTCGACTTGAATGAGATCCATGCTTTCCACTTTTTTCTCTTTGGCATCGGGGACCCAGTTCAGAATTCTTCTTAGTAAGAGATCACGTTCTTGAGTCAGCGTACTTTGGACCCTTTGAAAACGATAAAGATCGGATTTTGCAGATAGGAAAGCTTTTGACGTCCCACGGCCCGCACGCAAAGAAAGACTTTGCGCTTTGACGTATCTTTCAGAAAGAGACACAGCATCCTCAACGCATTTTAATTTCTGCTGGGTGAGTTCAAACAACAAAAGAGCATTGTAGCGCGTTTGTAAAGCCCACCCTAGTGATGTGTTTTTAAGAAGTTTTTGTTCCTCAGTCTTACCCCGGCCCCGGGTCCACTCAGGCCAAGATTTCAGCTGAAACTTAACTCCAATTTCAGTCGCTTCAGTGCCGTTTTGTTCATGACCAACAAAGCCCTCGACGTTTCGCAGTGGATTTTTAGAGTCCGTGGCCTGAATTTCGTCATAAGACAAATAGGTCTTGTCCGTCCAGGCTGTTTTAAGGACTTGCTCCGCTGTGACGGCGACGGCCACCGAAGAGCTTAAAAACACCAAGAGCCCGAACAGTTTCATTCTCGCCTCTTTGCCGTCAGGAAAGGAATCGCGATAAACTGCGCATGTTTGGTATCAAAAACTCCATAAATCTGCCGAGGATTCGGAGAAACCGCGATGCCTTCTAACTTTCGCACGTTAAACTCTTGCACAAGTTCCGCTGTTTTCGCTCCGGGACTCAGCTTCCACAAAGCACTACACTGTTCGTCTCGACAAGAGGAGGCCACATAGACCAAATCCCCTTCAGATATAATGTCAGTCAAATATATTTCTGAATCGACATTAGGAAGCTGATATTGAAACTGAAACGCGACAGTCACATCATCAGGAGAAATTCGTCCCTTAGTTAAAGCTCTTTCCAAAGCTTTTATGCGTAAAATGATTCCTTGATTTTTGAAAAGTATCGGACGCTTCAGAGCGAGATATAAGTCATCCCCTTTAACAAAGTGCCCTTCGACCTCCAGATCATCTTCCCTGCCTCCCTGTGCGTGCGAATAGATATCACGAAGCACCCGGTCTGAAGAATTTTTTATCGCATCCAAAAGAGCCGTTCGTAAATCCATTTCCTTTTCCAGTTGAAACTTCAATCCATCTCTTTTAATTTTAACAAAAAGCTGGCGTTCTTTTTTCAAATGACTTTTCTTTGTCGCAGACAATGAACTTAAAAGATAAAGGTAAGAGTCCTGAACTGATATTGATTCGATATCCTCCATTTTGTCCAAACCTTCTATCGGCAACATCTGCTCTGCCACTTCACCATGCTGATTCATCAACAGAATCAAAGGACGAGAGTTTGGATAATCATCCGAGATCACAGCAAACTGTCGTACTTCAGGGAGATAAACTAAACCGGATACTTCGGGGCGAAATTGATCTGTAATCTGCGCCGGAAAGTGAATATTCTCAATTGTAGGATGGGTCGGCTCCCATTTCGTTTCACTTTCATCGGCTTGGGCGGTGCTAAACAATGTGATTCCCCAAGAATGGCGAACCGTGACTTTTTCACCTAAAAGAAATTCATTGCTTTCAGGAATTTTCAAAACGACCTCACGTCCCCATGCGGGCAGCGATTGAATGCGCAGAAGTCTTTGCGGAATAGGAACGATGCGCGACCCGACACTGATGACCTGCCCTTGCACTTTCGCTCCCGCCACAGAGGAAACCACCATCGCTTGTCCCACCTTCACCGACGAACGCAGATTTTCATTCACGTATCCGCTCACATAAGTAGGATTGATCGGCACCAAGGTGATTAGCGGCGCAAAAGCGGGAGCTTTTTCACCATCCTTAAAATTCACGCTGCCAACGGCGCCATCGACTTCTGAAAAAACAAAGAGATTACGAAGTTTACTTTCGATCAAGCCGATTTCACGTTTTGTATCATTCAGTTCGACTTGCAAGGGATCTGCCGAATCGGGCAAATGTGGAATATCTCGGGCAAGCAAGGAAATCTGTTTACGCAATTTGATTTCCGCTGAAAGACGGTCAAAGCGAGCTCGCAGCGTGCGCAATTGCAAATCAAGATCCGCCTGACTGAGTTCAATCAGCAAATCACCTTTTTTAACAATTTGATTTGGTAAAACATGCACATGCTTGATCTCTACGGAACTATCGAAATTAACATGATATTCCCGTGACTCAGCCACGCCTAAGATACTCACGGAATCTGTTCCTAACACCAGACCAAAACAGAGAATGGAAACCACGGCACAACACCAACAGCCAAAGAGGAAACGATTATCGTGTCCCACAACTTCAGAAAAAAAGGATTTGAAAAACGCTTTGAGGGTTTTCATTTTAAACCTCAATCACAGATTCTTGGTTCATAAAATTCAAACCACGTACTGATTGAACTTTGCCCAATTCTTCAATAAGCTGCGCTGACGTGGCTTGAGGCTTCAAACGAATCTGGTAAGAAAAATCCAGCCGCTCCCCTTGCCCCACCTCACGAATGGTCGCCAAAGCAAAATGGCGACACTGTCCTTCAAGAACATTCTCGACCAGACGTTGTTCATCAGCAGAGCGCGAAAGGTTGAAACGCAGCAGTCCATCAAACTGAGGACCCGAAGCAAATGAGGACCCTTGTAAAACGATAAGCGCGACGACAAAGCACGCAGTGCCAAGAATAGCTATACCATAAGCATGAACGCCCGACGCCAAGCCTACGGCCAATGAAGCAAAAATAAAGAACATATCACGGGGATCTTTGATGTTCGTACGAAAACGCAAAAGAGAAAGCGCTCCAATCATACCAATACCACGAGCCACATTGTCACCGATCGCCTGCATGGCAATAGCAATCACAATGGGAAGCAACACAAGACCATGCAAAAAATTAAGAGAATAGGAAAGCCCGCGAAAGGTCTTCACATAAATCAAAGCCAACACAGTTCCCAAAACAAAACTCAGAAGAAACGCGTAGATGATAGAGATCCATGTCGGGTTCGCAAAAGAAGAATTCAGAACAGAAAAATCCAACATCGAAGCCCCCAAGTAAAAAAAGGCTTTATCCATTCTGACCTACGATTTTTCAAGAACAACGACTTTCAGATGTTGATGTAAATCAACATCCAATTTCACTGAAGAAATGTAGAATATTAAATTAGAAACAATAACGATGAAGATTTTTAAGAGGGTAATTTGGCAGTTTTATCAAGGCGCAAGGAGAAAGGCGTACACCCGTACGCCGCCGACGCAGCAACGCAGAGAAAACTGCCAAGGCACCCTCTTAAAAACGGAAGCCTAGTTTGCCGCTGTATATTGAATCGTTGTAACGATCAATCTGCAAAGCAATAAACATCTTAGCAATATCAACATTGATTCCAAAGACACTGTGGCCTTCAAGAATATCTTCTTCCACAGTTGTTTGATTATCGGTAATTCCATCAGCGCCGCCGATAAATCGACCAATCGCACGAACCTGACCGGCACCGACATAAATCGCGACATTATCCATGGCCACGGTGGCAATGATATCGCCACCTAAAGTGGAGACATTGATTAAATTGGAAAAATTCGCACCGCCGCCATAGAGCATCGCCGTCAGTGTTAAAGGGAAAAAGTGAGCTTCGTAAAAACCCCAGCGCACCTGTGCGCCGTAACTCTGAATATCTTCGTTTTGTCCAAACGGAGTGAAATAAACATGAGTATCAATGTTGTAGTAAAGACCTTTTCCTAAAGTAAGAGTGTAGTAATTGTACTCGCCTTTGTCCGTTGTCTTACTGCCCAGACTTGCCAAATCTTCGACGGGAATAAACTCAGAAGAGACACCTATCTCCACACCGGAATATCCACCCAGCGGATAAGGGTTGTCCAAAATTTTTGATGCGGACCCCAAACCTAAAATTTGCAAGGCGCGAATACGATCTTCTTTATTGAGATTTTTTGGCAAAGCCGTGTTCGCCTGGGCGAAAAACACAGAAATAGAAAAAGCTAAAAAAACAATAAGGCGAAGAAATTTCATCGCCTTATTCTTGTCATAAATTAAAGGGCTGTCCAGCTTTAAAGAGCTGCCACCGTCGTTTGGATTTGACTCAAAGCTGTATCTGCTAAGCTTTTGATTGCAGGGTCAGAGCTTTGCGCAAGCTGTTGAAAGATCGGAATGAACTTAGAGTAACTCGTTACCGAACTTGTTGTCACGTCGCCACGAGAGTTACGTGGATCCGTCGGCGTTCCTTCTTTCGCTTTTCTATAACCTTCCAACACGACTTGAGCCGCCGTTTCGACAACATCCGCATTGGAGCTGCCTAACGCACTCGCCAGGATTGGAAGACGTGCCGTCACTGCGTAACTCATCAGATAAGCATGAGCTTGAGTTTGAACCTCTGGAGCCAATTGCTCGTAGTACTGCGCCGTGATCGAAAAACTCTTTACGTTGTAAGCCGCTTTCGCCGCAACTAAACCCAATGCCTGAGTTTCAGATTTATTGGAGCGATAAAGATCTGCGACGATGGCATAATAAGTTTGATCGTCGATCTCTTTGTTCTCAAAAGCCTGGATCAATTTCGCTACATTTTCTTTTGTAGGTTGTGCTCTTAAAAGAGCCGTCCATTGATCGCCACTCAAATTATTTTTAGCTTGTTGTTGCGGGTTTTTATCAGGACTGCTGTCGTTCACAACGTTTTCTACACGTGAATTTGAGACACCACCGTTCATAAAGCCATCTTCACCCCAAGTCACTTTTGTGTCAGCGCCCACGATTTGAACGTCGACCGATTTCTTAGGATCTTCCGCTTTTTTCTCTGCATTTTTCTTTTGCGCTACGGCTTTAGGAGCCACAGGAGCCACGGGTTTTTTGGCTTCCGCTGTCTTTTTCGCTTCTTCTTTTTTCTTAGCAAAAGGATTCACGTATTTACGGGATACTTCACGATCACCAAGATCAAACAAAGCCGCCAAGAAAGAGTTCTTAGGGCGAGGCATTTCGTAAATCACATCTTGGACTTCGTTAAGCACTGATTGAACAGGAGATTTCAAAACATAACTCAGGCCTGCCACCATCACCAGGGTCAGTCCTAGAATCGACATTTCGAGTTTTTTATCTGTGAAGCTCATAGTAGCCTCCTGTTCTTACAGTTAGTAAGAGCAGTGCTTATGCCACCTTAGAGCGTATATAGACGAGTTGGCACAGCTCACTCTGAGACAGGGACAAACTTGCGTCTGGCACTGTCTAGAAATCCAACAGTCTCAGTTTGAGGCGCCCGGACAGAAACCGGGACGAGGCCCAATAGAGGGGAACTGACGGCAAGTATCGGGACGTTTTTCATAGACGGTGCACAGACGTGTTTTGGAGTCTAAGAAATAACAATCGCGGTTGGCTTTTTGCGAGAGCATGAAGAACTCTGTGCCCTGACGGTAGGACACAATATAGCCTTCTTTCATCAAACGTTTTGCGAGTTTTTTGATAGAGCCTTGCGCCTCATCTTCAGTGCAAAGCCCTAAACGAATAAGATCTGAAATCTTGATTTCCACCGGCATCGTACAACAGCCGCCCCAGCAGCCTTTGCACATATCTGTGCGATAGGGTTTCCATGTAGAGGGGCGGTCGACGTCGGGTCTTTTCATCTTAACTACTAACTAAAAAACTAAGGCTGTCTTTTTCTAACAAGTTTACTGTTGTATCGTGCAGACGGATCTGACGATTGAAGTAATACAATACTGTACCCGCGGTTGTAAATCTCGCGGAGGAATTGCGGCATCACTTCCGCCGTTTTTCTTTGAATATCATGGAAAAGAATCAATCCACGACCACGAGCATCCAATTGCGCCAGCGTATTGCGAAGCATTGTCTCATTAGGCTGAGCCTTCCAGTCTTCACTGTCGATAGACCAGTAGAACTCTCCTGTAGAATTTGTTCTTAAGAAGTTCTTCAGTTCAGGAGACGACTCTCCATAAGGGAAACGGAAGAAAGGATCAACCCAACCAAGCACATCGTAAACGGCCTGATGTCCGCCTTTGATTTCTGCAACCGCTTCATCAAAAGAGAAAACGTGACCATTGGTTTTACGACAAGCCGAACTTGTTCCCAAACAAGCGTGAGTGACCGAGTGAGAACCTACGGCATGCCCATCAGCTGCGACCTTTTTTACGATCTCTGGATTCAAACGAACGTTTTTACCCATGTGGAAGAAGATCACTTTTGCATTCACTTCTTTTAAAGAACGCAAGATGGATTCTGTATAAAGGTTGCTTGGACCATCATCAAAACTGATGATCACTTCCTTACGAACCACATCACCTGTCACGGCGAAGTAACCAGCCGATGTATCGCGTTTCTGCACATTTGTCGGGAATTGGAATCTATTTTGTGAGGGCTGCGCGCTCAATGCATTCACGGCCACTGACAAACGGGATCTTTCAGATTCATGGTATTGCTCAAGCTTTTCCAACAATTGCTCTTTGCATGAACTTACCAACGCTCTATTGTTAACGTCGTTCAATTCATTTTCAAAAAGCGTCAAAGATTGACCGTCTAAAGTATTAAGCTCTTTGCAAAGATCTTCTTTCAACTGTTCACGTTGAGAAGCGTCCTGCATAAAATCTTGGCGCCACTGAGCAAACAAGACTTCCGGATTGGCTTTGGATTGCTCCCATTCCATAAGTGATTGCGCGTTTTGGTTGTCAGTCACGGCTTGCTGTACACTCTTACCCACTTGGCTTCCACAACCAATAAGAGAGCCTGTTGCCAACACTGTAAAAGCACTAAGGATTACTTTCTTCATAAGCACCTACTGTGATACGTCTGTCCCCTGCCCAACATTTAGAACATTCCAAGCCACTTTCTGTTGCTCGTCCCCTTGTTCATTTTCTTTTCCAGCCTCCGGCTTTTTCAAACTAAATTTAATTTTGGAATTTTCGATGATCACACGTGGATCCACAGAGTGATTGTCGAAAATAACCAAGTTGCGCGACGCTTGCGCCGTCACCACGTGAGGATTCCACAAGTATCTAAAGTAAATCACCAAAGATCCGATGAACTGACTAACAAGCAAAGAAAGAAGTCCTAAGCTTAAGAGTCCGATTTGTGGCAACGTCGTTTCCCAACGGGCTTGCTCCATCACTTCAAAACGAGTGTCGATGGAGATTTTTTGCGCTTCCAATTTTGCAAGTGAAGTGCTGAGTTCCTTGTAGCGATTGAACTCCAACTCTGATTTCTTTTTAAGATCTTCCACCATTTGCGCGGCAAACGGCAAAGTCTTCACTTCTTTTTTCAGACGAGCGATCGAAGATTGAACTTGCGACAACTTTTCTGAGAGCAAACTGTTTTCAATCTTCAAAGATTCAATCTTACCACCAACGCCATAAAGAGCGCTTTCTCTTTGACCGGAGCGGCCGCGTTCCAAGTATTGAATCATTTTTTTGTTTTCAGCCATTTTCAATTTGATTTCGTTGGCGCGAACCAAAAGATCAGAAACGTAGTCGCCCATCTTGTCTTTTGACGCCAACGGAAGAAGGTTCTCATCTTTATTTTGCATGTCTGCAAGCTGCTTACCCAATAATACCAACTTCTGATCGGCCTCTTCTTTTTGTTTGGCCATGAAGTTTTCAACACGACCAATTTCATCCAACTCGCGCTTTTTCAAAATCTCCGCGGCCAATTCAGAAGCTGTGTTTGACAAGAATAAAGACATCGCTTTGATCGGTGTCACCGCTACGACCTTGATTTCAAAGTCCGAATCCAATTGTATTTTTGTCCACTTATCAAGACGCTGCAAAAGTTCTGTTTTATCGTCCGCTGTTTTAACATTTTTGAGATAGTTGTTTTTCAAAATCTCATAACCTTTGCGCTCTTCCATCGTGATCAACGGGCTATTGCCACGCTGTTGGATGCGCGCCAAAAGGGCGTCGTAAAACTCACGAGTTTTCAAATACTCAATGTGCTTTGAAAGAAGACTGCTGCCCTTTTTGGATTCCTGCACAGTTTTTGATAAACCAAAAAATTGATTAGAAAAAGCCTGCATTGCTGAGTTTTGGGAGTCATTAATAACAATTGTCGAAGAAGCGACAAACGGAATCTTAACGACGTAAACTAGAACGCTGATAGCGAACAAAGCGGCTGTAAACAACGCGAACATACGCCAGTGGGATAAATAAAGCTTAATAATTTCACCCACGGTTAATTCCGGTTCAATATGTTGATCACTCATATTTCCCCACCTTCAAAGAGACTATGTGACATGTCCCTTCAAGCACTGGTTGTGCCACTGATTTTCAGCCTTGGCTTGTGTTTAATCTGTAATGAGGATTAATGCTTTGAAATTACTTCAGGGGTGAGCCTGCATTTGACAACTTCCAGAGGATGAGGACCGCCCCAATGAAAAGGCAGCCAACGAGAGGCCCAAATGCGAGACTTAAACGGAAATAAGAGCTCGCCGGATTATCGACGCGGGCCCATGCCAAAATTTGTCCAGTTACAGCCAAGGCCAAACCCCGAGAAATCTTCCCAATCATCTTCCAAACGCCGAAATAAAGGCCGAGTTCATCCTTTCCGGTGCGCGCCTCTTCGTCCTTCACAATATCCGTTAGCAAGGACTCTAACAAAACGGCAGAACCTACCAAAGCTCCACCTAGGCCGGAAGCAAAAAGCAAGGTCCATACAAGATCCTTTGGAGGCAAAAAAGGATAAATAAAAGTCGCCGTCAGGCCGAGTATAAAAACGCCCGCCATCAACGCCTTTTTTTTAGAAACAAATCGAACAAGATAAACCCATAGCGGAATCGACAACGTAAAGATTATCAAAAAAGTCAGAAGCACCAGACTGATTTGCTTTTCATCAAATTTCAAACGCAGACGATAGAAATACAGCGCCAAGGATGAATTAAAAGTCAGCCCCATGTTCGCAATAAAATAAGCGGCTAACAGAGGCATGAATTGTTTGTTTCTAAATGGCATCGATAAAGAAAAAATGCCCTGCTGAGTATTCTGATCCGGAGGCCGATTGTATTTGCGAGCCGTGAGCCAAGAAATAAAAGTACCCACAGCCAACAGCCCAACAATGGCCCACGCGGTGAGACCGTAAGGCTTGTACTCTTTCACGATGAGGAAATAACTGGGAATGGCAATACCACAAATGGCACCGATATTACCGTAAGCCAGGCGCCACCCAATCAGACGGGAACGTTCATGCTCTTCGCTGGAAAGGTCACCGACAAGAGCTGAATAAGGCACGCTTAAGGTTGTGTAGGCCGTGTTTACCAGCAATGAAAAAAACAAAAGATAAGAAAACTGACTCCAGGAACTTTTCAAAAATGGAGGATTCAGAAGGCCCAGGATTGAAAAAGATAAAAATAAAAAACCCCATGGCAAAAGGGAATAGCGTTCGCCTCGACGCGTGCGCAGTCGATCAGAATAATGACCTACGATAGGATCAATGATCGCATCCCAAAAGATCGCCAATCCCAAAGCCAGTCCCGCTAAAGTAGAATTGAGTCCGACATGTTCTGTATAAAAAACTAAGAGATGCAGTCGTATGAAGATTTCAACACAGTTTATGCCAAGCTCAGCAAATCCGTATCCGGCACCCTTCATGATTTCCCTGTCCGTGATACAGAGGCTGCCACAAAACCGAAGACCATCCAATATAAACGGTCTGCCATGCCTCCGATGGACAAGTGAACGTGATAAATAACAAGAATAGGAATATGCGCCAAAAGATAAATGGCAATTTGTCGTTTAGAAATATCGAAAGACGTTAACGCTTTGACCGCGCCCACTGACATGAGGATCAAAGCCACCGCACTTAAAACCAAAAGAGGCCAACCGCCAATCACACCCGCAGAAACAAAAATATTATGGGGATCTTTCATCGCGTTGTAGTTAGAGACATCGACGTCATTGCCGGCTGCAAATTTTGACAACAAACCGTGTCCCAACCAAGGCTCTTCCAAGAAGATCTGACTGCCGCGCTCCACTTCTTCCCAGCGAGATGCCACCCCGTCTTGCGCTTCACGTCCACCCAGGGAGCTCTGTCCCGTAGCAATGCCGTGAGCGAATTCATAAGTCTGCATACCAAAAAATAAAGTGAAGGTGATGACGAATGCTAAAAACGCGAATTTAAAAATGCGACCCTGATTCGTAGCCGTCTTGTGCAAGATCATTGTCACAACAAAAGCCATTAAAGCTGCCGCTGCCGATGAGCGAGTGCCCGTAAGAATGATGGCAAAAAAGCTGGCGCACAAAATCAGCGCGCTCCAAATCTTATGTTGCAATTTTTCTTCCTGAAGAAAAGTGCCCAATGAAAAAACGTAGGCCACGGTCGCACAGGTCACCATGTGAGGAATATGCTTAAAGACACCCACAAAGCGTCCGCCTTTATAAACGCTTCCTCCGGCAACAACCCATAAAGCCAAAGAGATCAAAACCAAAACACCCGACCATCGCTGCACGTACTTTAAGAAATCTTCCGCATCCCAAAGACTCGGAATGATGACGCCGTAAACGGCGATCATAAAAACCGCAACGGCCAAAGCACCGATCTGCAAAATGGCTGACTCTTCCTGGTTCACATAATGCGCTTGCAAAAGCGTCTGTACCGTTAAGGTGAGTATCAGAAAAAAAAGAAAAAGCTTATAAAACCCACTGAGATGATTGCGATCTCGAACGCGCAACCAAAGAAGCACTAAAGGCACACCAAAAAGTCCGCATAAAAATACGTTCACAAATGGATGCAGACCTTGTTGAAAAATAAAATAGGAAAAACTTTGCGGCACAGGCAGCAAGCTGCCCAAAGAAATTTTAGAAATAAACAGCAAGGCCACGAGGGCTTTTATTAAAAATAAAATGCGACCATCGCGGGCTGTGATCATTATTTCTTTTCCGTGTTTTTATCGATAAGGACAGCCGTAAGCACAATTCCCAATACGATAGACACGATTGTGATATTACGAGAAGCCTCAGAGCTGATCCAAGGAGTTCTTGGTGGAACATACACGAAATCATCTTGTTGCAGTTTCAAATTGCGTGCGCCGCCGTACTTAATAAATTTTTCGGCATCGACTTCGTAAGCACCTTGATATTCGTTGATTGCTTTGGATTTAATTTCTGCCCAAGTTTTAGGCTCCATTTTACGAACCAACACTTCAGATAAATCTCCGCCATTGGTTGTGCCGCCCGCCAATGTTAAAAGTTTCAAAAGATCCGTGTTTGCCGGAATGTAATAGATCCCCGGTTTATTCACGGCTCCTAAAAGCTGTACAGTGATCAAAGATTCTTTAGGTGAAGAGCGGAAAATATATTCTGAGGACTGTTGAGGTGGTTTGATGTCACTCAACAAACCCACTTCTTGTGCATGAACTGTTTGAGCACAAGTAACCCAGATAATAACAGCCATAAAAAAGCGAACGGTTCTACGCAAGAGCATGTATCCTCCTCAAAACTACACCAGCTCCCTGGACCTAAATCGAGAGCGGCAACTGGTCAATGAATTTCGATGACTTGACTTCAGTCTATACCTCACAATGGAGTCTATGACGACTTCTGTTCCAGAGCACGAAAAACTTTTTGATGAAATCTGCAATAAACTGAACGAGTTAAGCACTCAGAATCAGGGTGAAGAAGCAATGCCTCCTCAACCAAAGTATGAGCAAATGCAAGTTCAGATGAAAAAATTCCATTCCGAACTGAAAGGTTCGCAAGAGGAATTGCGTGAGAAGATCAAGACCCTTGAGAACGTGTCTTACGGCCCTGAAACGTTGGACGCACAACTCAAGCAACTTGTTGATCAACTTTCTGCAGAGAGAGGCAATAACACAAAACTCAGCGCAGATCTTGCGAAGTCTTTGGAACTCAGCTTGCAATTGCAACTGGAGATTCAAGGATTGAAAGCGCGCGCTTTGCAAATGCAAAGTGAAGAGAAAAAGTACAGCCAGGCTCTCTTCGAAAAAAATAAAGTTCTGCAAAGAGATCTAGAACTTAATCAAGCTCTGAAAGACGAAACAGCGATGGAACTTATGAAAGCGAAAAGCGCTTTTGCTAAGGAACAAGAGCTGTGGGAAGAACAACGCGATCAATTCGAAGCACAAATCCAGACTCTGAAAACAGAAAAGCACGAGTTGGAACAAACTGTGGATGAGTTGAAAGCGACCATCGAAGAGCGTGACAACACGATCACTTCTTTGAATGAAGAAATTGAGAAAATCTCTGCCTCTTTCAGTGAAGTAGAATCTTCGGCTCAGCAACAAAATGATGTTCTGAAAAACTTGATGTCTGTAGCTGAAACAAAAATCATTGAAATGAAATTGGCTTTGGACAAAAAAGCTTTAGAGGCTCAAGACTACTACAGTCACTTGCAACAGGCTTTGACACAATTAGGAGTCTTGAAGCAAGAAAATGCGGCCCTTAAAGAATACGTAGCTAAGCTCAACTACTACCACCAACAAGCGCAGCACGCGCAAATGGCAGTAGCGCAGATGGCGCAAGTAGCGGCGGCACAAGTTCAAGGTCAACCGCAACAGCAGCAACAACAAACAGTTCAAGTCACTGCAGTTCAAAAACAATAGAACTAAATACATTAGAAATTAAAAGCCCCGTTTTATACGGGGCTTTTTTTTATTTAATCGGTCCACCATTCGCATGAACTGGGATCTGCGGATATTTACGGCTTAATAAAAATTTCTTCGCCGACTCCCCTGTCACTCGATAATAAGGGATGTTTGTTTTTACGTCCCCAAGACCGAGCTTATTAAACGGATTCTTCGGATCAAGCCAACTGAAGTATCCAGAGAAGAAATCAAAACGACCCCGACCGATAATTCCACGGCCCTTATCGCGAATCACAAAGTAACCGCTGTGTTTTGATCCATCAGGTAATTCCAAACCGACAACAGCCGGAACGTAAATCACCTCGCCTGGCTTGTAGATCGTTAAGTCCGCCGCCAAAGTATAAAAAGGATCAAGGCATGAACTGTTCACGCCATAACCAAAGCGACAACCGTCTTCTTCAATTTCAAAGAAATGATCTTGGCCATCAACTCGCCCGATCACGTTAAAAGCACGAGTCACGCCTTTTTGAACTATAGCGCAGGATCCTTGAAGGCCGCAGGCATCTGCTGTTTTCGGGCACACTTTTAAAAGGGCCTTGCCACCTGTTCCGTGCATTGTGACTTTTGTGTTTGCAGGACAAGTGTTTTTATCTTCGTTAACAACGTAAAAATAATAGACTGTTGGTTTTAAGACGCCAGGACCATTCATCTCTGCCTTAGGAGGAGCCGATATCGCTGAAGGACTTGTCGGCTTCGGATTTTCAGAAGACTCTTTTTCATTCTCCGAAACTTGCGGTGTTGTGGTGTCCGTTTCTTCTTCTTTTTGAGAAGTCGGCTTTACTTCAGACGTAGGTTTTTTCTCTTGAACTTCACGAACTTCAGAAGCTTCACTGGCTTCCGCATAAAAGGATGGATCTGGATTTGTAGGAAGACTTGTCGATGACGTCTGATCAAAGACGCCGGAAGATCGCTCTACATTGGCCTGCATTTGACCACACGAAGCCAAAAACACAAGCTGGCTAAGAAGAAGGAAAGCGCTCAAATTTTTCTTCTGTAGTTTCATAAAAACCTCGTTCACACCGGGCAGATTACCAAGTTCATCAGAGGTCTTGAGATTTTTTTGGATCCCTTGAAAAGAAGAAAAATGCGGTGACGAAGATCGTCGCCACCGCAAGTGTCATTATTTTAGACGGACGCGGAAGCCGCCAAACATGATAACTTCGGAATATTCATAACCATTTTCCGCTTTTACGGTTTTACGGGCGCGGATTAAAAGCTCCACATCTTGAGGAGTTTCTTTCTCTTTCACGATAGCCATAGAATAATCTTGTTGAGCTTGCCCCTTGTTTAATTGCTCCAAAGAAGTCTCAAGAAGAACCTCATATTTTTTATTCACAAGAAGCATTTCGTAATTATCAAACGTGACTTCGACCTTCAGTCCGTTTGGAGCAACATAGCTTTCTGATGTCGGCAGTTGATCAACCACCCATTGAGAATCTTGGCACTTCACCACTGAAACTTTTATCGTTGCATCTTGATTTTGCTCTGTCGCGCTTTCATTCAATAGCTCTACACGAATCACTTTCTGGCCAGAGTAGTTCGACTGAGAATTACAATAAGCCACCGATCCATCCAAAACTTTATAAACCTGAACTTCAGCCTGTGCCGCAGTTCCCGCAAACAACCCCATCAACACTAGAAAAAACCCCTTCATATGAACCCCTTCAATAATCAGTACGAGGTGTTTAGCACGGGAAGCTGGGCTATTCTATAAAAACTTCCGTTTACCGCTTTAATCGCGAATTTTCCGTTGCTCGGCCTTCTAGCCTCGACTAAGTGGGCGACTTTTATTGAGTGCATTCATAAACTTTGATAGTTTTTCTGAATGAGTTCAGAAAGTTTTCTTTCCATCGATTTCGGTACAAGTAATTCCCTGGTCGGAGCTTTCCATCAAGGCCAGCGCTATGAGGCTCTTGCCGTAGATCCTAAGGCCCCCGATTCAACCATGATGCGGACTCTGCTTTATTTTCCCAATCCGGATCTTTGTTATTACGGTTCTGAAGCGATTGAACAATATATTGAACAAGATATGGAAGGACGCCTTTTCCGTTCCTTCAAGTCACATCTTCCCAATCAAAATTATTTGGGAACGGTTTTAGACAATCGCATTCTGACTTTAGAAAACTTAATTGGTGTTTTTCTTTTAGAACTAAAAAAGCGCGCCGAAAAAATTCTCAATGCTCCTATTGAAAAAGCGGTGATCGGTCGCCCTGCCCGTTATTCGATGGATGCTGTGAGTGATGGCTTTGCCTTGCACCGAATGCAGAAGGCCGCGACTTTTGCAGGTTTTAAAGAAGTGCAATTCGTTCCAGAACCTTTAGCTGCCGCGTTCGACTATCGCCGCCAGCTAAACTCTGAAAAAACAGTTCTGATCGGTGACTTTGGCGGAGGAACTTCCGACTTTACTTTGATCAAACTTCGTCCCGAAGGTTTTGCCAAAGAAGACGTGCTTGCGATTGATGGCTGTCCTCTTGCTGGCGATGCTTTAGATAGCGTGTTTATGAGTCATCGTCTGAACGAATACTTTGGTGCGAAATCTCGTTACCGTCTGCCGATGGGAAGCAATGTTTTAACAATGCCTTTTGGTGTGACGCAACGTTTGAATCATCCTGCGCACATCGTACATCTTAAAGAAAAAGACACTTACGAGTTTATCCGCGAAGTGAAGAAATGTTCTTTAACGAAGAAAGATGCTGACGCGGTTGAGCGCCTTTTCACTTTGATCGAAGATCAACAGATCTTCCCTTTCTTTGAGCATATCGAAAAAACAAAGCGCGCTCTTTCGATGGCCGACCAAACACAGTTTGAATTTGATTATCCGGGTCTCGAAATCACAGAGCCGTTTTCAATTTCACAATTTGTGGGGTGGGCCGAGGCCACAAAAGAAAAAATCTTCGCTGCCCTTGATGAGTGCTTAAAATCCGCAGGCATTTCTTCAGAGAAAGTGGATTTAGTGTGTCTTACAGGAGGAACGGCGAAAGTTCCGTTCATTCAAAAAGAATTGGAAAAAAGATTCGGCGCTAACAAGTTACAAACCCAAGCCCACTTTCACTCCGTCCTTTCGGGACTGACCGAGTCAGCAGGCTTCTGGGCTCAAGGACAAAAAGTCGTTTAAACGACGTAGTGCACGTACATCTTTAAATAAAAACCTTCAGGGAATTGCATCAGTGTTGGATGATCAGCCGCATGGCCACCACGCAAAACACTGCGCACCTCAGAGAAATTTCTTAAAGACGCTTTACGAATAGCATCGCGGAACTCTTCTTCTTCAAGCAGACCTGAACAAGAGCACGAAGCCACAAAGCCATTCTTCTTAACAACACGGAAAGCCTGCGTGTTCATTTTTAGATACGCATGCTTTCCAATAGGAATATCTTTTTTGGATTTAATAAACGCCGGAGGATCTGCGATCACGATGTCATAGTAAGTGCTCGGAAGCTCCGTAAGACCTGTCGAAACATCCATTTCATGAACGATCACTTCAGCGCCTTCACGTTCCGCATTCTTTTTTGCAAACGCCAAAGCCGTCTTAGAAACGTCCACCAGAGACACTTCCACTTCAAAGCCTAAAGATTTCAATGCACGAGTGATCTGTGTCGACCAATGACCGACGTAACAGCAAAGATCCAAAACGCGCAACTTGCGCTTTTCTTGGGTCTTCGCCCAGTTTTTAAATAACTCCACGGCCAAATGAATATTGTGAGTTTGATCGAGGAAGAATCCTGTTTTCTGTCCTTCTTGCAAATCGCAACTCATGCGCACAAGTCCGTCGTCACTGGCTGCATTCAAAAGAATTTCAACATCTCTTAAATCAAATCCAGGAAGATCTTTGATCGTGCGAGGATCATCCACCGTCAAACCTTCAAGCTTACGAATCCCAACGTCATTGCGAATAACGACGGCCGTTTTATCCCAAGAAAATTCCGAAAGACCTAAAGCCTTGGCTTTTTCCACAAGACCTTTAAAGAAGCCCTCGGCCTCTTTCAAAGCCTCGTTCATTCCCGCCGTTACCAACTGAGCCGCAAAAACTTGCGCTTTCTGACCTTTTTGTTCAATCACGTAGTAATCAAGCACAAGACCCGGAATGTAATCAGATTCACCGAAAGCCAAACGGAAACTTCCACGAAAGCCTGCCGCCTTACGAACTTTCCAAGAGTTCAAAACTTTTTCTTGAAGGAATTCAAAACTCGTCGGCTCTTGATCCTGGGGACTGAAACTCAACGCACGAAACGCAATCAAAGAATGAGGATTGCCGTAACCACGCGCCAAGAATTGACCTTTAGAATCCTGCAACTCCACGGGAGTTCCAGGAATAAGGCCTTTCGGACTTGCGGAAAGTTCATTGGAAAAAACCCACGGATGGCCGCTACGAATTCGTTTGTCAGCTCCAGGACGGAGTCTCCATACGGTTATCATTTATTACTCACCTTCAACCGCAAAAACGATCATCTCTGTCAGTTCTTTTTTAGAAAAATTATTATCGACCATCACCAAAAGTGTGCGACGTCCATCCGCCAACTTCGGTCCCCACGTAAGGGCTTCAAAGTTTTGAATCGTTTTATCGCCACGCTCTTTTGTCAGATCCGTTTCAAAATCAATGAGCTTGATTTTATCAACGCCCGTGAATTTGCCATCGCTAAGTTTGGTTAAACCTGTGATGTCAGTTCCTTTCGAAAGGTCCGCCAAATAGATCGCAACTGTTTGCGCCCACAGATTTTTAGAGAAGATTCTCACACCACGCTCAAGCACGAGCATTTTTGCCTCTGACAAAGCCAGAATCTCTGAAACACCTCTGAAAACTTCTTTGCCCTTTTGATTGTCTTTAAACGCATCCACACGATAAGCGTATTCTGCAACGGGCTTATAACCCTGCTGGCCTTTGTCTTCGTATTTCAGAATACGAATCCAATCACCATTGATTTCTTCGCCACTGATATAGTCTTGAGCCAATGAAGACTCCGTGCTCGTGAAAACAAATTTCCCGTCAGCAAAACTTGTTAAACCTTCGAAAGCCGCATTGTTTTGAATGCCTTTCTTTTGTTGGCCTGTGGTCTCTGGCAAAAACTTATCAGGAATTGGAAAATCGGATTTCCACTTACCGTCAGCATTCACACGGAAAATACGTGGCATCTCACGAGGCTTCGCATCGTTATTGCCTTCAGAAGAAATTAAAAAATCTCCGTCCAGCAAACGCACTAAACCTTCAGGATCAAGTCCTGCGGGCTTATCACCTTCCATAGGAAGACTTGTGATGAAATGAACTTTCTTAGGCGTTAACGTCACTGTTTTTTTATCGATCTTTAAATCAAACTCAAAAAAGCGCGGCTCACCTGCGCGACCCTTGTCATCAGAAAGGGCATAAAGCGTGTTATCACTCCACACCATTCCTGAAAGCCCACCGATCGTCGCTTTTTCAAACTTTGTTCCTGTTGGAATCGAAGTCTCGCCGACATATTCCAAACGAAGCGCATGCGCCTGAACGCTCACCATCAAAACTAAAAAAGAAATAAAAGATTTCAACATTCTAACTTCTCCAACGAAGTTCAGTTTCTTTAACCGGATGATTGAACTCACGCTTTTGCTCAAGATGATCATGATATTCCGTTTTCAAGGCGTAGTACCATTTCGCCTGCGTGTCGGCGTCTTTAATCAACATCAAACTTGGATCGTATTTAAGACCCTCTTGCTGTTTCGTCACAGCATCCATGTCTTGTCCCAAGAAATTTTTTGAAAACAGATGAAGACCTGGTTTAATCAAACTCAACCAAGGAATATCCCAATACGCGAGTTGCGTCACACGCGTATTCATTTCATCCACCGGAGTTAGCGCCGTGAACGAATAGAAATTGCGAGACCCCACTTCGATGTGCTCCACACGGACACACGGAAGAGTGAACGTGATTTCAGTCGTTGGAGCACCGCCTAGAATTTTATAAGCCTTGGAATTTTTCGAAGGCTGGTGGCGCACCATTTGAAAGCCGTAGTTCACTGGAGCAAATTTCTTTTTCTTTTCAAGCATTGTCTTTTCAGAACGCCAGAACCAGCTCTTATGCACGTAAGGTCCATGTGCCGGGTCCATCAAACCAATCACGGCATGATCGACGTGACATGGGAAGTTCACCACATAAGTTAGTTTTGGTTTTACATCCGAAGGGAAGGCTTTCATCACCGGAACTTGCGGTGCCTTCGTCATATCGTAATCTTTATCGCCGACAAAAATCCAAATAAGACCTTGAGCTTCGTGAACAGGATAAGAACGTACTTTGATTTTGTTGGGATTTAATTCCTGATCTGGACACAAAGAGGGTATCTCTGTGCACATGCCCGTCCCATCGAATTTCCAGCCGTGATAAGGACACTCAATCGTGTCATTCACAACGCGACCATAGCTGAGTGGAATTCCACGATGAGGGCAGATATCTCGGACCGCAGAAACTTTGCCTTTGCTATCGCGGAAGAAAACAATCGGTTCATTCATGATTTTGCGAGACTGTGTTTTTCCGATGGCCAACTCGTGGCTAGGAAGTCCCACATACCAAACATTCTTTAAAAATCCCGTGTACATCTAATTCCTCTAACGTAACCCGGCTCTTTTTTCTGCGAGCAAGCAGGTATTTTGTAACAGCGTCGCTATGGTCATCGGTCCGACTCCACCAGGAACGGGAGTCGCCGCTTGCACCCAGCCTTCAAGTTCTTCGAAACGCACATCTCCACACAGTTTTCCCGCGGGGCCCGCGCGGTGCATACCCACGTCGACAATAATGGCGTCTTTTTTAAAATCATTTTTTCCCAGCATGCGCGCTTTTCCTGCTGCCACAATCACAAGGTCCGCCTGACGAGTGATCTCAGAAAGATCTTTCGTCTTTGAGTGGCAAACAGTCACTGTGGCGTTAGCTTCGGTCAAAAGCTGCGCCATCGGTTTTCCGACGATGTTACTGCGCCCTACAACCACCGCACGCATTCCTTCAACAGGAACTTTATAGTGCTTCAGCATCGTCATCACACCCGCTGGAGTGCAGGGTTGTACAACAGGTTTTCCAGCAAAGAAATAACCGAGTGAAGAATAGGTTAACCCATCTGCATCTTTTTCAGAGGACAATAAATTCAAAACTTCTTCGGAATTCAGATGCTGCGGAAGCGGAAACTGCACCAAGATCCCATCCACGTGGTCATCTTGATTTAAAGCGATGATGTGATCATTGAGTTCTTGCTGGGTGGTGCTTATCGGTAGAGCATGAATCGTCGACGTCATTCCTACGGATTCACATGCGAGTTTTTTATTTTTTACGTAAATGTGAGAGGCAGGATCATCGCCGACAATGACGACTGACAGATGAGGAGATCGGCCCTTTTCCTTCACGAAACTCACCACGCGAGGGGCAAGAGATGAACGCACTTCTTTGGCTACTTCCTTACCATTGAGAATGAGCATCGGACCTCCCATTTTTTGTGACCTCAATCTCACTTATTTGCCTAAGAAATTCAATGGTTTAATAGCTGCATTCAGAAAATTAACAAAGCCTTAAAGAGATCTCTGTCCGAGGTCGTTTGCGACAGTCCAGAACCGTCAAAAACCCATTTTATTCTTGCTTCCAACCCCGCGTTTGGGGTACAAACCCTTTAAAACATTAGGGGATTTAATAAATGGCTGATAAAGTAAAACTCTCAAAAGACGGCAGTTCTATCGATTTCGTTCAGTCTGACAGCCTCCCTACGTCCCTCAAAAAATTCCGCCAAAGCCCAGAGATCGAAGGTTTCTACCGCTTCATCTTCGAAAACGATTTGCAAAAAGAAGCTTTTGAAATTTTGGATCGTATTATCATCCAGCGTAAGGCGAAAAAAGCCGGCGCGAAAAAAGAGGCCGCTGCTGCTGCGAAGGAAGAAAAAGCTGCAGCGGCTGCCGCTGCAGCAGCAAAAGCTCCTGCCAAAGGCAAAAAGAAGTAATCACGAAGTCCGGACCTCCGGACTTTGTTTTTTCATTTTATCGGTTCTCACCTCTGAACTCATCTTGCTTTCAGTCTCCGCACATGGAGAAACCAATGAAAGCAAATCAAATTCTAAAAAATAAAAAAGGCCAAGGACTCATTGAGTACCTTATCATCGTCGCTATTGTCGCCGTCGGTAGTATTGCGATCATCAAAGTCGTCGGCGGTAACGTGAACGTGCAATTCGCCAACGTCGCACAAGCTTTGGGTGGCAAGGAAAGTCGTAAAAAAGACGCCTACGACGTCACCGACAATATGTACAAGAAAAAAGACTTTAGCGATTTCTTTGACGGCGCCGTCAATCCCTCAAAATCTGAAAAGAAATAATGAAACTCTTGCGTGCGCAAAAAGGTCAGGGCGTGATTGAAGCGACCCTGACCTTGCCTTTATTGGTGGTCGTTGGAACCGTTTTTACTCTGCTGCTTTATCGCGGCATGGTTTTCTATTTTACCGACTACAATTTGCATGAGGCCTTGATCTGCGGGCAAAGTTCCCCCCTGTCTTCTTGCGAACAAGAACTGCGCGGTCGAATAACGAAAGTTCTTATTACCAACATTCGCTCGAACATCCGCATATCTAAAAGAGGCAAAGACCTTCAGGGAAAAGTCTCTATTGAGTTCACTCCGTCATTAGAGATCGAAAAAACTTTAAAAGGACCACGATCATGGTGATTCAAAATCAAAAAGGCTCCGCCTTAGCCATCATTCTTGCTGTTCTCCCCGTCTTTATCGCAGGCGCTTTACTGTGTTTTTCTCTTCTGGGAATTTTACAGAACGATTTGGGTCTCAAGTATCAATGCCGGGTGGAAGGGCAAAACGGACAAAAAAGAGTGGCTCCCCTTCTTTCGAGTCTTTTGGCTTTAAATCCCGTGGCTGTCGCCGTGAAAGCGGAACTGGCCGAAGCCATTTTAGAATTGGAAGCGGCCATTGCCAGTGAAAATCCTGTGGCTATTGCAAAAGCCACGAAACACTACACTCAAGTTCTTGAAAAAAGAGACAAGCTGGATCATCGACAAAAACAACTCATTAAGCAGAGCGATCTGCTTCTTCAACAATCACATACTTTCACTTCTATGAACCTTCGCCGCACTGGCGGATCTGCTTCCAATATTCTACTTAAGGTCGATCTCGATTCTGTACGTGGCAAAGCTCCCAAATTGGCTGTCCGTCCGGATTCACCGGACATCGCTCCGACATACAGTCCAGTGGATGATTTTGAAAACAAGCAAGCTCTGGCCCACGAATGGCAGTACCGGGTTCAAGTCCGTCCTCCTTTTTCAAATTTTCTAAAAGGAGAATTTAGTTTCAAAAAAGCGTGTGCCGTTTCCCTCGCAAAGGAGAATTCTTCATGGCTACCAAAAATCATCGTGGGCAAATACTCATTGAAGTCTGTGTGGTGATGCTCTTTGTAGTTTTCTTCTGTTTTGCCGCCGTCACACAGCTTGGAAATCTCAAAGACACTCAAAAAAAATATCAACTAACCGAGGATAAAAATCATGCAACAAAAAATTCTTATCGCTCTAAAAAATAACTACCTTCTTGTCGCCTTCATTTGTCTGGGCCTTCTTTCATTTTTTAGTACTCGTCCGACGGCACAGCCCGAGCAAAAAGAAACTTTTTTGCCTGAACCTAAATCCGTCGACACTTTTATTCCCCGTGGTTTTGTGCTTGTGCCCATTGAAATTTCCAATGCTGAATCACTGGCCTCTTTGGTGGGGGACATGGGCGGAGTGGTGGATTTATATCTGGCATCCAACGAAAAACAAAAAGGCGGTCTTAAAGTAGGTTCAAAATTAAAACTTTTGCGAGCGCCTTTAAATCCGCAGCAATATGCGGTTTTAGTAAAAGAAACCGAAAGCTCAAGACTTCTAACTTACGCAGGTCCCTTTATCGCTGTCGTTCAAAATCCTGACGAAAAAGGCACCCAACTTAGCTCTTCAGGTCCTTCGCGTGTTCGCGTTGAATATCAAAATTAAGGGGTTTTATATGAAGAACTTGTTAATTCCATTTTTATTCCTGACTCCACTGAACGTTTTTGCGCAGAGTATTCTGCTGCAATCTCCAGGAGCATCAACGACTTCATATCAAGAGTTTTTAAAATCTCATAAAGAGGTCATTTCTCATGTAGAATATACGCAAGGACGCTTGTTGAAAAATGAGATTCAGGAAGCGCAACTTTTCCAATTGGGCGATTCTTTTAGCCAGGATGTCGCAACGACAATCACTCTGCTTAAGAAAATCCAAAACGAGGGACCGTTAACACTCTTAAGTCTTCGATACGTGCGAGATCTTACGGAAAAAAGTTTAAACTTAAAAACTACAAACCAAGAACGTCAAGAGCTCTTGCATTTTTACTGCAAAAGTGTCGCTCTATTAAGCGAAGGTCCGGTTTTGTTTTCTTGCCCGACTCAATTCACGTCACTGCAGAAACTTGCAAAGAAATATCCGCATCTCGACAAAGTCTTTATCGAGTCACAAGGATTTTCTCTTGAGGAAACAGTCCCCCTTTCACCAAAAACGGCTTATCAGTGGACGCTGGTTTCAAACTCTCAATCACCAGTGAGCTTCTTTGGAACTTATGAACAGCTTTTAAATCAACAGTTCGCATTTGAATACCTTGCTGAAGGCACTTGCGATGGATTTTCGACGAAGGATCTGGATTTAGAATTAATGAATCGCGGTGTGATTTATTTTTCTACCGAATGTACGCCGCGAATCCAGTCTCACGAAAAGAAAAAATCCTGGGTCGCTGAACACAAGCCTTGGCTTTATACTGCAGGAGCCTTGGTCCTTGGTGGAATTATTTATTCCATGAAAGATAAAAAGATGGTGGTTAATACGTCCTTACTCAAGTGACAGAGGACGCCCATCAAAAACGATTTCTTTCACGACACCTTCTTCAATCACCGTGTGGGAATTTCCAACGAAGTTTGAATCCGGATGCGCGTGCGTGACCGTAATATCCCCAGTAAATTTTTTAATTTTTGCTTTGACGCTTTCTTCAAGAGCGATTTTATTACGCCAAAAAGAAGGCGGTTCGATAGGACTGTCACAACCAAAAGACATTGGAATCTGTGCCGCACGCAAAGCTTCCCAAGGGAAAGCGTACTTGTACAACTCTCCTAATTTATTTTCCAACCACACACGATCACTCAGCCAATGACAAGGTTGCAAGTGGCAACGCACGTGTAGAGGTTTCATCATCTGAATTGTTTCAGGTCTTAGCACTTGCGCGTGCTCTAAATTCAAACGACCTACGGCTCCTTGAGCAGAAATCTTGCGTGCAAGCTGCACGATGTGATGAGCAGCTTCATCCCCAATCGTATGAACGGAAAAATCAAGTCCTTCAGCCCAAGTTCTTCGGATCACTTCTTCGACGTGAGAAAGGTCCCACAATGTCATCCCACGCGGACCTTCCGCTTTACCATTGTAAGGTTTTGAAAGATACGCCGTCTCTGAGCCCAAAGATCCATCATAGAAAATCTTAAGGCCCTTCATCCGCAAATAAGGCGTTTCACCTTTCTTCGCCTGCACACAGAGCTGCAACATTTTATCGAAATCATTAAGGTCATGAGACGTAACATTTTCCTCAATAGCTAGAGTCAGCTCTTGGGCCTCTGACATCTCCACTAAAAGATTCCATAAAGATTCCGTGCAGGACATGTCTCGCACATGAGTAAAACCGGCTTTATTGAATACACGACAGGCTGAAAGAATATGCCCGCGCTGTTGTTCTTTCGTAAACTCTGGCAAACGATCCCACGCTTGCAGGTGTTCTTTCTCAATAAGAATTCCGGTGTCTGACGTAAAACCTAAAAGCTCTAAAGCGCGCGAGTTCACCCAACAACGATGTCCATCCATACGTGCAAAGAAAACCGGATTGTTAGGAAAAATCTGATCCAGAATTTTCTTATGCGGAGGCGTTGGCCACTTGGTTTCATCCCACCCAAATCCCACAATCCAATCGCCGCGATAAAAAGATTTCTGTAACGGAATGTGCGCAAGGTCTTCCGGTTTTTGCAACGAACCCAAAGCCAGGCCTGAAGCGAATTCTCCGGTGGCAAGAAAGTGAGTATGACTGTCGTAAAGACGCGGGATTTTAAAAAGCATAAGGCCCTCTGTTTTAGCAGAGGGCCCTTTTAATTTTAACTAAATAATTTTCTTAGCGAGGTGCAGGGATCGGAGCTGTGCCTCCGCCTGTGCCAGGAATTCCTCCAACACCACCGGAGCCTGGAAGTGGAGTCAAGACTCCGCCGCCTGTGACACCACCGACGCCGATGCCGCCACCAATACCGATTCCTCCACCGATAGAGCCGCCGATGTATCCGCCGCCCATACCGCCGTAAGAAACTTGTTGGATTCTATAAAGCAAACCGTAAAGTTCTTGCTGAAGGCTCGCCACAACTTGCTGTCTTTGCATTTGTTGTTGCATGTAAGACTGCTGTTGCTGGATGTACATTTGGTATTGTTGCATCTGCATTTGCATCATTTGTTGTTGCATTTGCAATGCGCCCAAACCACCGTTCATACCACCCATCATCGGCATACCCATCATGCCGCCCATAGGCATTCCCATCATACCGCCGGCCATTCCGCCCATCATCGGCATGCCCATCATTCCACCCATTGGCATACCCATCATACCGCCGGCCATTCCGCCCATCGGCATTCCCATGGCACCACCAAGAGCTCCACCAATCATTCCGCCCATTGGCATGCCCATCATTCCGCCCATTGGCATGCCCATCATTCCGCCCATTGGCATGCCCATCATTCCACCCATCGGCATACCCATCATGCCTCCGGACATTGGCATACCCATCATTCCGCCCATTGGCATTCCCATGACGCCGCCAAGAGCTCCACCAATCATTCCACCCATTGGCATGCCCATCATACCGCCCATCGGCATACCCATCATGCCTCCGGCCATAGGCATTCCCATCATTCCGCCCATTGGCATTCCCATGCCACCCATAGGCATTCCCATGACGCCGCCCATGACTCCGCCGATCATATTACCCATCGGCATACCCATCATACCGCCCATCATTGGATAGCCCATCGCTCCTGGATATGGTCCACCCATACCCCAAGGACCGGCCATACCCCAAGGGCCCATGCCAGGCATAAAGATTCCGCCACCAAGACCACCCATGCCCATGCCGGCCATCGCGTATGGGTTGCCCCACATGCCGCCGCCGTTCATGCCACCGTAAGGTCCCATCATACCGTAAGCGCCACCGTTCATTCCCGCACAACCAAAACCACCGGCACCGATACCGCCGCCGATTGCTCCGTAGATTCCACTACCGCCACCGATCGCTTGACCGATACCTTGAGCAAGGAATGGGAAGCCGTAGCCCCACGCTGGATATGGTTGAGTCGGCCAACCGATATTGGCGTTGGCATTCGCAACCATTTTATTTGTTTGATAACCCATGTAAGTCGCAGCCAAGCCAAGACCGATGTTACCGATCACTGAGCCCCAATCTGTTTCAGGTTTTTGATAAGAGTAACCTGAATTTTGCTGCATACACTCGATACAGATTCCACCTTCAGACATCTCACGCTGTCTTTCGCGCATTTCGTCTGCGTAGTTTGTCCGAGCATCTTGGATATTTCTTTTGCTGTTCTTAATTGCGTTTTCTAGAGACTCAATTTCACGCTGAAGTTTATTTGATTGAGCGTAACCTTTTTTGTAATCGCCCAAACCTTTCTTACAATCTTGAGCTGTCGAACGACCTTTTTCAGGTTGACGGAAACGAGCACCGTCACACACAAGACCTGCTACTGAACCGGCTTTGTTTTGATCACAAAGCACATCCCACTCTTGCACCGTGAAAGCACGGATGTCGACAGAGTTAGGAATATCACCGTTTGTTTGCGGAGTTACAATCGCAACGCCACCTTCTTGACCAGAAACATTGGATTCACCGTCACCAGATTGACCTGCATTGCTCTTGTGTCCTTTGTAAGAGCGGCACGTTCTGTTGTTTTCCATGTGATCGAAAACGAATTCAGAGAAGTCTTCAGAGACAACGTCTTCAACGGTCTTACGAGATCTTTCCAGATCTTTCTCAATTCTTTTCTTTTCAGATTTTTTAGCACGAAGTTGCTTTTCAGCTTCACGAATGTTGGCTTGTTCTTCCTTGATTTCATCAAGGTAGCTTGAAGAACCTGCAGCAGCACCGTAGTTGTATGGGCAAGATTGCATCCCGCCGTACATTCCAGTACCCCACATTTGAGCCTGAGCACCAACTGCAAAACTCATCACCAACGTGAACGGAGTTGCAATGCGCATCCAAAATTTCATACTCGATCTCCTGAAAAGGATAAAAAACACTTCTACCGTTTCACTCATCGTCAGGAGGGGACGCAGACTTGACTCATTTCTGAGCAAAATTGTTGAAAGATTGTTAAACTGGACCAGGGTCTAGCCCAAGAAGTGTCGCAATCCTTCGCAATTTTCCAAACCTTTTTCGTCATCATCCATGACAACAAGAGGGCCTGTGCAAAATCCTTTGCACTGCTCTTTTTCAAATCCTACACTACATTATATGACGAAGCACACAATTCTTTGTGTAGATGATGAAATAGATAACGTGGACGCCCTCGAACGGTTGTTTCGCAAGAAATTTACTGTACTAAAGGCCACCTCAGGAAAAGAAGCGTTGGAGGTTCTGGCCAAAAATCCAGGACCTGTTTCTCTTATTATTACTGATCAACGCATGCCTGAAATGACGGGAGTGGAATTCTTAGAGAAAACTTTGAATTCTCATCCTGAGACGGTTCGTATTCTTCTCACCGGTTACACGGATCTTGAATCTGTAATCATGGCAGTGAATAAAGGACAGATCTTTAGATACCTCACGAAGCCGTGGGACCCTGTTGATCTTAGCAACACTGTCGAGCATGCGATTGAAAGATTTGTATTGGGCCAGGAGCTCAAACAAAAAAATGCGGAGCTGGCTCGCGCTTTGGAAGATCTTAAGAGTCTGGATGTTGCGAAATCCAACTTCATGATTTTGATCAACCATGAATTGAAAACTCCGCTGACTTCAATTTTAAGTTTTTCATCTTTGCTTTCTGAATCGAATTTGGCTGATGAAGATAAGTTGATGGTCAATCGGATCACTAAGAGCGCTGAAAGACTGAAAAGTCTTGTTGAAGACGTCCTTCTTGTTGTTCGTGCCGAGACAAACCAGCTTAAGATCGACATGCAAAGCATTGCTTTCTCTCAATTCGATGAGGGACTTGGCAAAGACGTTGTCGACATGATGAATAAGAAACATCAAAAGCTCGTGAGCAAGCTAGAACCCGTGAATGTAAAAGCGGATGTGCGCTTGATTAAGCAAGTCGTGCAACGCCTGATTCACAATGCCGCGAAGTTTGGTGTGGAATCCAGCGAGATTCATGTGGAGAGCTTGCGTAACGGCAACAGTCTTCGTTTCCTGGTCTCTAATAAGGGGCCTCACCTCCCCGCCTCTGTGATTGATAAAATTATGAAGCCTTTTTATATCGACGAAGATGTTATGCACCACTCAACAGGCACAGGCCTGGGTTTGACGATCTGCCAGTCGATTTTAAAGTCTCATAATTCCCATTTGCAGTTTAAGAATACTGACCAAGGAGTCATGGTGTTCTTTGATCTTGCGGTCGGCTAAGCTGTCCGGACGCCGTCCATTAAGATTTTCCTTATTTTAAAACATCGCCGCGCAAAGTTTGCTCTTTGTTCGCGGCATGAAAAACGCTCTTCTTCTTTTTACATTTATTTCTTCCGTCAGTTTCGCTCAAACCGAGTTAACTCTGTCTTTAGGTGAATCCAAAAATTTGTCTTTAAAAGGAAGTTCTTCGGTCTGGATTCAGGACCGCGAAATTCTGAAAGCGGAGGGCCAAGGCTCAAGGCTCGTGATTAAAGGTGCTCGCGAAGGAAGGACGGTTTTAAAATTAGGCTCAGAAACCTATCATGTCCAAGTTCTTCATCCCAATAAGACGGATTCATTGGCGGAACTAAAAAAAGATCTTCAAGGCATTGTGGGTTTGTCTGCACAAGTAGGTGAAGGAGACCTTTTGATTAAAGGTCATCTTTATCGACTGCAGGATTGGGTGAAGCTTGCTGACTTTGCTCGTGCGAAAGCATTTTCTTATTCGATGCGGGCGGAGCTTTCTTCGGAACTGCAAAGTGACGCGCAAAAATATTTCCAGGAATTATTCGAGCGAGCCAAGCTTCCGTCGCAAACTTTAATCTTTGAACCCTCGCCTGAAGTTCGCGTCAGCGCACCGGATCTGACTTTAAAAAAATACCAACAGATTCTTTCGCCCTTTGGTATTTCGGTTTTGCGTGATGAAAACAGTTTGGAAATGGCGCCCACAGTGAAAGTTCAAATCACGGTAGCAGAAATTAAGCGCGACCTCTCGATCCAATATGGACTGCAGTGGCCTTCAAGTTATTCCGCAAAGATTCTCAGCACCGGGAAGCGTGTAATGGACGAGGACCTTCCTTTCAGTCTGAAAGCATTGGAAGGACAAGGTTACGGAAAAATTCTTGCAAGCCCCAATATTCTTTGTCGCAGTGGTAAAGAAGCTGAGTTCTTAGCCGGTGGAGAATTCCCGATTAAGATTATGAATTACAAAGCTCAAGACGTTGTTTGGAAACGTTATGGAATTTTATTACGAGTAAAACCAAAAGCCGATGCTGCTGGTCGTATCAGTCTTTCGATTGAAACGGAAGTTTCAACCTTGGATGATTCACGCAAAGTGGATGGTATTCCGGGTATTCTTACGAACCGTGTTTCAAGTCATTTTGATTTGACTCGCCCTCAGACAATTGCTCTTTCGGGCTTATTAAAAAGTGAAGACGGAAATAGCTCACAGGGACTTCCTTTCTTATCAAGGCTTCCTGTTATTGGTGCGCTTTTCTCAAGCAAAGATTTCCGGGAAAATCGTTCTGAACTTGTGATTTTTGTACGCCCCACAATTTTAAAAGAGGGTGACAATGGAGAGGGCCTGGAGCATCTTCAAGGGAGACCGCGTTTATGATGACCGCCGCTAAAAAGATTTATGATCAGATTCAAGATGACATTCATAAAATGCCTTTGAATGAGTTTATGCTTTCTCCTGATGAGGAAAATAATTTGCGTTCGCAGAAAGTAGAGCAGATTGTTTCTCGTCATGTACAAAATGTGGAAGAAAGTGTGCAAAAACGCGTGCGTTGGGAAATGGATTCTTGGGGGCCTCTTTGTGAGCCTATGATGGATGAGACCATCACGGAAATCATTGTGAATGGGCCGACTTCGATTTGGATTGAAAAGGAAGGACGTCTGCAACGTTATCCCGACTCTTTCTTTTCTGAATTAAGCTATCGCAATTGCCTGGATCGCATCTGCCATGAAGCGAAAGCTCATATCACAAAAGAACATCCTTGCGTCGATGGAAGCTTTAAGGATTTTCGTTTAAGTCTTATCGGTTCTGATTTAACGAACACCTCAGCGCATTTTTCCCTGCGTCGCCATCCGAAAAATCCTTGGACGTTTTTAAAGTTGGCCGAGAAAGACTGGTGTTCTCAACAAGATCTTGAGCTTTTTCAAAATCTCATGGAGCAAAGAAAGAACTTTCTCGTTATCGGAGGTACAGGTTCGGGAAAGACCTCGGTGCTAAATTCTTTTTTAAATCTTTTGCCGGAAAACGAACGTGTTGTTGTGATTGAAGATACATCTGAAATCGCGCTTCCCAATAAAGCCAGCATGAAACTTTTAACCCGTGAAGATCCTCAAGGAGTTCTCCCGAACGTGGATCAAACGCAATTGGTAAAAAGATCTTTGCGTTTACGACCTGACCGCATTGTGATGGGCGAAGTCCGTGGTTCTGAAGCGAAAGACTTTTTGATGGCTTTAGCTACTGGGCACGCGGGAAGTTTTGGAACTCTTCATGCGCAAGATGCGGGTCAGGCCTTGATTCGTTTAGAAATGTTGATTCAAATGGGCGCTCCGCAGTGGAGTCTTTCGGCGATTCGTCGATTGATTCAGATGTCTTTGGATTATGTGATCGTGACCGGAAAAGATAAAGCGGGAAAACGATGTTTTAAAGGGGCTTATCGTCTTTGCTCACTAGAAGAAAATGGAATTTTGCTTGAGCCTGCAGAGTTTTAATAAGGGAGAATTAAATTGTCCTCCTTGTCACTGCCCTCTTGATAAGGAGGTGACGGTTGCTCTTCAAAGAAGACTTCAGAAACAATCGCCGCTTTAAACTTTCCTTGATTAAAATAATAATAAACAGCGCCAGAGATAACTCCGACAATAAAACCAACTAAGTGCGCACGATAACTCACTTGCGGATCAAAGGCGGCCGAAGGCATAAAAACAGCAAGTGCAACTCCCACAGAGCGAAGAATTCTTTGCATCACTGTTCGTTGCTGATCTATGAGGAGATAAAGAACCAACCACATTCCTCCCATCCAATACACGACACCGGAGACACCGATGAGGTAGACTTCGGGATTGTAACTCGACAGTACGATGGCGTTTGTAACTCCACCGAGCGCAAATGCTAAAAAGGGAAAAGTAAAAAGTCCGAAATATCCTGCTAAGAAATAACCAAAGATCGAAAACAAAAGAGAATTAGAAACAAGATGCCCTACGTCTGCGTGGGCAAAAAGAGTTGTCCAAAGGCGCCAGTATTGATGTTGTGAAAAGACAGAGTATCCCGAAGCGGACATCCACTTTGAAGATTGAAAAAGATTTTGCCAATAAGAAACGCTTCCCAGAATTAAAGCCAAAAGCGACCAAGCGGCGGCGAACCATGCGCGACCATTGGGTTTTCTTGTCAACCACGTGGCACGAACAACTGTCCAAGACCGCTTTGCTGGCTCCATGAAGCCTCCCGTGAGGTTGAATTTGAGGCCTCAGCGGGAGATGTCAAGGTGACAGATTAATTATTGTCTTTTAGAGGATTTAAAGCGGGCTCCTGAGGGCGCAATTCTTTTTCTACATAGAATAAGCCGTCATTGCTGTCTGTCTTCTTTAAAGTTTCCTCGGACTTCGCAAGGTCGTCTTCACGAGCGATGTCTTTTGGATTTGCAAAGAATTTTTGATTGAGGTCTTCAATCACTTTGAGCTTCTTCACTTCACCAGGGTTTTTGTAAACGGGAGAGGCCTCTGGTTCAGGAAGCTGTCCTGACTGTCTCATCTCTTCCAGCTGTTTGCTTAAAGTGATTCTGTCGCCCAAAGAATTTTTTCCCATCGGTCGACCGAGAGCAGGAGCTCCTGGACGCGCGGGCTGAGCCACCGAAATATCGGCCACTCGAGTGCGAGCGCTGGCAGGAAGAATTCCACTGATTTTATCCATTCCACACCTCCGTGTGTGCTTGAAAGAAAGTCATCCATGACTCTCTTAAGTCACGTATCGGAATGGAACGTTCAAACTTGAGACATAATGCGGAAAACTGGAACTAGGTCCAGTCTAAGAACTGCCAAGGACTTGCAGGATGCCCAAGAAGTCTTTCGCAAATGGATTTCACCTGCGGATCTGCCCCGCCCGACCAGAAGGTGCGACCGATCAGAAAACTTTGTGAAAATTCCATCCATGAATTGAAATGGCCTTCCGTGATCGGAGCAAGTTTTAAAATCTCCGCCCATGCTTCGTCATCCGTTAAGTAACCCGCGATAAAGCTGAGACGAATGAGATGAACATAGCGAGCGGCATCCCACGCAAGAATTCCGGCTTCATTAAGATATTTATTGGTGTTCTGAATCCACGAAGCGAGTTTCTGATAATCTTCGTCACTCATTTTGAGTTCTTGGCCCTCGGCAAAATCAAAACTGAAGATCTGCTTAAACTTCGTCATCGACGCGATATCAATTTTTCCATCGGAAGGAAGAGTGGATTTTAAAACATTGAATTTGGTACGGTGACCTTGAGTGCGAATGTTTTCTAAATTTTGCAGAGCGGATTTTTTATCGTGCACGGCCCAGAACTCTTGCAGGATTTCGACGCAGTCCGATTTAATATCGGGTCCGTAGTTCATATCCAGACGGAAAAAGTACTCACCGATTTCATTGAGAACCTGTTCTTTCGTTTCTTGCGAAAGTTCTTTTCCCTCTTCTAGATCGGACCCAATAACCTGAAACAGCTCATCAAGAACTTGATTTTCTTCGACAAAAACAGCACCAAGGCTCATCATTTTTTTCTCTAAGTCTGTTTCCGGCAAAATACGCTGCATAGGGACTCCTTCCCCTATTCAATTACGTTTAACTTTCCATTTCAAGATGATAGTTTAATCAGATGCTTAAGAAGTTTCTCCTAGGTCTAGGAGCTTTATTTTTTATTTTGATGGGATCGCTGATCCTTATCATGGGATATGTGTTTAACAATCCCGACTCCGTCTTCACGGCTTTTAATTCTGTGACTAACAAAATTATGCAAGGTCAAAAATATGAGGAGAATGAAGAATTTTTTCTTCAAGGGATGAACAACCTCACCTTGTCTTCTCGCCGCGTGGACCTTTCCGTGAAAATTTATTCAGGAAATACTTTGAAGGTGCAACTGCACGGAAAGATTCCGCGTTTTGAGCAAGGGCCTTTTATCACGCAAACAGCAGAAAAAGATGCCGTGCATGTGGAGTTTCACGAACCGATTGCGAGCAGTTGGATTCAGATGAATGTGAATGGCAAAGAAACAACTCAAGAGTCGGACGCTAAACTGCAAGCCGATATTTATTTGCCAGAGTCTTTTAAAAACCATGTTTCAATTGAAACGCGAGACGGAAATGTGTCTCTTCAGATTCCGAAAGAGCTTTTGTATGAATTGGATCTGCAGTCTATTTCCGGAAAAATTCAAAACAGCGTGACTTCAAATCCGACAGGAGAAGTTCTTCCGCAGAACGTAGGACATATCAAAATACAGACGGCAGAAGGCGCTATTACTGTCACACCTCAAGAATAAAAAACCCGGAGGCCATCCGGGTTTTTGTTTTTAGACTTTTTTCATTTCTTCAAGATTCTTTTCAGCCAGCGGGCTTAAACGAACCCCGACTTCCGCCAACTGATCGCGGCTGACTTCACTTGGGCAGTCTGCCATCAAGTCGGAAGCCTTCGCTGTTTTCGGGAAGGCGATCACTTCACGAATCGCATCTGTTCCGCAAAGAAGCATCACAAGACGGTCCATACCCCAAGCGATACCACCGTGAGGGGGCGCACCGTATTTCAAAGCATCAAGCAAGAATCCAAACTTCGCTTCTTGTTGTTCTTTGTTCATTCCCAAAAGACGGAACATCGCTTGTTGCAACTCTGTACGATAGATACGGATACTTCCGCCACCCATTTCGTAACCGTTACAAACAAGGTCGTAAGCTTTTGCAAGCATCTTGCCGTAAGTCGCTTCGTTACCGTCGATCAAATCTTGCATGAACTCGTCTTTTGGAGATGTGAACGGATGATGTCTTGAAACCCAACGTTTTTCCTCTGGAGAGTATTCAAACGCCGGGAAGTCGATCACCCACAAGAAATGATCTTTCGAGGTATCGATCAAATTCAATTCTTTACCCAAGTGCAAACGCAATGTTGAAAGAGCGGCGCATGCCGTTTCAAAATCATCGCCCACAATCAAAGCGCAGTCTCCTGGATTTGCACCCACAGCTTTAAACATTTCCGCCAATTTTTCTGGCGTGAAGAATTTAGAAACTGGAGACGACAATGAGCCGTCCGCTTCGGCTTTGATCCACACAAGGCCTTTCGCACCTGCGCGTTTTGCCATGTCCGTCAATTTATCAAACTGACCGCGAGAGTAGGTGCCACCTTTAGGAACGGCAATACCACGCACGATTCCACCACGCGCAAGAACGTCGTCGAAAACTTTAAAGCCTGAACCTGTCACGATGCTTTGAAGATCTTTGATCTCCATGCCGAAACGTGTGTCTGGTTTGTCGCTGCCGTAACGATCCATCGCCTCTTGGAAAGACATGCGGGGAATATCGCCGACATCAACGCCTTTGATTTCTTTCCAAATCGTGCGCAAAAGTTTTTCATTGATTTGCATGATGTCTTCTTGATCGATGAAAGACATCTCCATGTCGATCTGTGAGAACTCCGGTTGACGGTCGGCACGCAAATCTTCGTCACGGAAGCAACGAGCGATTTGGAAATAGCGATCGTAACCAGACACCATCAAAAGCTGTTTCAAGATTTGTGGTGATTGAGGCAAAGCATAGAATGTACCTTGGTTCACGCGTGAAGGCACAAGATAGTCACGCGCCCCCTCTGGAGTGGACTTAAACAAAATCGGCGTTTCGACTTCGACAAAACCATTGTCTGAAAGAAAACGACGAACCAACTGCGCCACTTTATGGCGAGTCAAAAGATGATGAGTCAAACGAGGCGAACGAAGATCCAAATAACGGTGCTTCAAACGCAAAGTCTCGTTCACATTTTCATCATCCACTTGGAATGGAGGAACAGCAGACTCATTCAAAATTTCGCAACGAGTGGCTTCGACTTCAATAGCCCCTGTCGCGATTTTGTTATTTTTCATACCATCTGGACGAGCGCGTACAACACCTTCCAGCGCAAGAACGAATTCTCCGCGAAGATTTTTTGCAGCCGAAGTTTCTGGTTTATTCGGATCCAAAACGACTTGCACGATACCTTCACGGTCGCGGAGGTCGATAAACACAAGACTTCCGTGGTCGCGACGCACATCGACCCAGCCCATGAGGACTACTTTTTGGCCTACTTGAGGGAGGTCCAGACTTCCACAATAATGCGTTCTCTTTAGATCTTTAACAAACTTCATAAATCTACCTTGCTCGTGAGGGACAGATTTACATATTGTGCCATTCCAGTCAAAAGCCATATTTTTATACCTCCCATAAGTCGAAGCCACTTGGCATTCTGCTTCCTTTTTCTCAGGACTGTCCTTTATAATTTTAGTTCAACATCTGTCCCATTAAATGAAGGTAAGGTAGATGCCAAAATTCACAATAGACCACGAAAGCAGTCAGAACGCCGAAGAGGCTTACAAAAAAATTAAAGAATTCCTTTCAAATGATCAGGACATTCGACGCTTTGACCCAAAGCTTCAATGCTCTTTTGACGATGGCGGCAAGAAAGCGGCTTTGAAGGGAGCGCAATTTAAAGCGGATATGACGGTGGCTTCCGCTGGCGCAGGCAGTAAAGTCTCTGTGACTGTCGATCTGCCGTTGATGCTCACTCCGTTCAAAGGTAAAGTCCAAGAAACTTTGCAAAGGAAACTGGCTAAGTATCTAGGCTAAAAACTCTATGGCAAAAACCAAGGCTAAGTCCCCTTCTTCCGAAAAATCCAAGACCGCATCTAAGACTGCAAAAAAAGCAGCTTCTAAAACGGCTGCGTCTGCGACCAAATCGGAAAAAAAGGTCGAGCCGAAGAGCGTCGTTGCAGAGATCGTTGAGGACCAACATCACGACGACATTCATCCTGCCGCTGAGGCGGAAAAAGCTTATGCCGTTTCTTCGCATGAAGAGGATTTCGATACTCACGAATCCGCTGAGGATTCGAAATCCCTTGCGGTCGCTGACAACTCCAAAGCGATCACCTCCTCAGACCCTTTGGTGATGTATTTAAATGAAATTCGTCGCTACAAAGTTTTGACTAGGGAAGAAGAAACCGCGCTTGCCAAAAAATATTTTGAATCCAAAGATCCTGCTGCCGCTGAAGCTCTCGTGAAAGCCAACTTGCGTTTCGTCGTCAAGGTCGCTGCTGAATACTCCAAGTTCGGTTCGAAAATGATCGACCTTATTCAAGAAGGCAACGTGGGACTTATGCATGCGGTTCGCGAGTTCAATCCTTACAAAGGCGCTCGCTTAATCACGTATGCTGTGTGGTGGATTCGCGGATACATTCAAGAGTTCCTCATGCGCCAGTATTCCATGGTGAGGATCGGAACAACTCAGAACCAACGCAAACTTTTTTACCAACTGCAAAAAGAAAAAGAAGCCTTGGATGCTATGGGCATTGAACCGAACACCGCTTTGATCAGCAGTCGTTTGGGAATTCCTGAAGATGAAGTTCGCGATATGGCGATGCGTATGTCCGGTCGAGACATGAGTTTGGATCGTCCTGTTGACGAAGACTCCGGTACAAGCTTCGGAGATCTTCAAAAAGACGTTAACGATCAGCCCTTGGATGAAGTCCTTGCCAAAGAAGAACAGCTTGAAATCTTAAAGAAAAAAATCGAGGAGATCCGTCCTGAACTTTCTGATCGCGAAAAAATCATTTTGGATGAGCGTATCTTGAACGACGATCCGTTGACTTTACAAGAGATCGGCGAAAAGTATGGCATCACCCGTGAAGCCGTTCGTCAGATGGAAGCGCGTCTGATGAAAAAAATCAAAGCCAAAATGGATGAAGAAGCCTCTGAATAATTTTTTTCACTAAAGATAAATCACGTCATTTTGCAAAAGAGGCTCCACCGTTTTATATCCCTGTGGATGCGTTCTATGCCATTGCCAAGCATGCTTCACAATATCTTCTAGATGAGTATACTGCGGCTTCCAACCCAAGTGTTTTCGGATTTTTTCACTTGAAGCAATCAGTGTGGCCGGGTCACCCGCTCTGCGCGCCTCTTCTTTTACCGATAATTTTCTACCGGTGACCGTTTCGCAAGTTTTGATAATTTCTTTGACGGAAAATCCGCGCTCGTTTCCTAAATTATAAACTTCGCACTTTTCACTGCCCAAAGATTCCAGCGCCAGAATGTGCGCATCAATAAGATCCATCACATGAATATAATCACGAATGCAGGTTCCGTCTGATGTTGGATAATCGGTTCCGAAAATTTTGACTTCCGCCCAAGGATCTAGGGTCGCTTTCAGAACTCGTGGAATTAAATGTGTTTCAGGATCATGGGCTTCGCCTATGTCGCCCTCAGGGTGAGCTCCTGCCACATTGAAATATCTTAAGACGGCATATTTTAACCCGTAAGCTGCAGCAAAATCCTCAAGCACCATTTCCGTCATGAGTTTGCTGCGACCATAGGGATTTATAGCAAGCTTTGGATGCGATTCCACGATCGGGCATTTTTCAGGATTGCCATATACGGCGGCCGTGGATGAAAAAATAATCTTATTCACTTGCGCATCACGCATCGCCATTAAAAGGTTGAGCGTATTGCCTAAATTATTCTGATAATATTTGTGAGGATTTAAAACACTTTCTCCGACTTCGATATTCGCGGCGAAATGCAGAACCGCTTCAATTCCATGCGCGCGAAAAGCGCTATTCAGTGTCTCAAAACTATTTGTGTTTCCAAAAATGAATTCCGCTCTGTCGTCAACAGCTGTACGAAATCCCGTAGAAAGATTGTCATAGACCACCACGCGGTGCCCACGGTCTAAAAGTTCCCGCACGGCATGACTGCCAATATAACCCGCGCCTCCCGTTACCATCACACGCATAAATTCTCCTACAATGGTGACTGGCTGAAGCTGGGCCAATCAGAAATATTTTTACTTAAGCAGACCTTGGCCAAATCCAAAGACTCCCCTATCACAACGTGCATATCCAAATAGCGATAAGTGCCCAGACGTCCGATAAAAGTGACGTTCTTTTCTTGCTCGGCGAGTTCCACGTATTTTTTTAAGAGCGTGAGATCTTCGGGCAAGCGCAATGGGTAATAAGGAGTGTCTTCAGGTTTTGCAAAGTCACTGTACTCTTTAAAGCATACGGTTTTTTCGTGAGTTTCCCACGGAGAAAAATGCTTATGCTCTGTGATACGCGTGTACGGCACTTCGGCTTCGCAATAGTTAATAACAGGATTTCCCTGAAAATCTCCTTGAGCGACGAACTTTTCAAACTTCAAAGTTCGGTAACGTAAACGACCTAATTTGAATTCAAAGTAGCTGTCAATCGGGCCGCTCCAGAATACGTGTTGGTAGAGATGTTTTTCCTGAGGCTTGAATTTTTGTTTTAGTCGCACTTCAATATCGTCGTGCTTCAGGATTTTTTGAACAATGGGAGTGTAACCTTCGACAGGCAACCCCTGATATTTTTGATTATAGTAATTATCATCATAGTTAAACCTGACTGGCAGGCGCTTAAGAATTGAGGCGGGAAGTTTTTGCGGCTCAACGCCCCACTGCTTTTTGGTATAACCGTAGAAAAAACTTTTGTAGAGAGCAGAGCCTAAAAACGTAAGAGCCTGCTCTTCGAAGTTTTGCGGCTCGGAGATACTTTTTTCAGAGAGATTTTTTAAAAAATCTTCGGCCTCTTGCGGGTTCATTCTCTTTTTAAAATATTGATTGATGGTCAAAAGATTGATCGGCATGGAGAACACACCCTCTCGAGTCACGGCCTTCACCCGATTGACGAAAGGAACAAATTCGGACCAACGATTGACGTAGTCCCAGACGTCTTTTCGGCTCGTATTAAAAATGTGAGGACCGTATTGATGAAGAAGTATTCCCGTTTCATCATCTCTTTTAGTAAAACAGTTTCCGGCGATATGATCCCGCTCATCGAAAACAGTCACTTGGAAATCTCCTGTTTCAACGAGTTCACGGGCTAAAACCGCGCCCGCAAATCCGGCTCCAGCAATTGCGATTTTGTGTTTCATGCACATCTCCTTTAAATACTGACTTCAAGTTCTCGAAAATATTTCTCCAATCCTTCCTCGATACTCGGAAGAAGACGATGATACCTTTCACTTTTTAAAACACTGTTGTACGGTCTTCGCGCCGGCTTATTCAGGTCTGCAAGAGGACATGGGACCACCAAATGCTTTTTAAACGGTTCCGTTCTTTGCACAGCGAGAAGTGCAAACTCGCTCCATGAAACGTCGCCATCATTGACCAGATGAACCAGCCCTTTTTCTTTGTCCATCAAAAGGTCCAAGCTGACATTGGCTAGATCCGGAATATAAGTAGGGGAAATCCGAACGTCTTGCGCCGCTAGGAAATATTGTTTTTGCTGAAGAGCTCGCAAGCACGAAGTAATGAAATTGTATTCATCCCAAGGACCAAAAAAAGCGCTGGTGCGAATAACCAAAGCTTCCTGATTCAGTGACAGAACTTTTTGTTCCGCCACAGCTTTCGAATAACCATAGATGTTTAACGGACGCGCCTCATGGCTTTCTAAATAAGGATTCTCCGACTCGCCATCAAAAACAAGATCCGAAGAAAACGTCATGAGTTGAATATTTTTTTCCAAACATTCCAACGCGAGAATTTCTGGACCATGAACATTTTCCCGAAAACATCTTTCGACGTCGCTTTCCGCCTCGTCCACCTTCACGTATCCCGCCGTATTAATAACAGCCCAAGGATTGAACTCCGTAAGAATTTTTAAAACATGGTCTCTTCGCGTAATATCTAACTGAGCCCGCGATAACAGACGGAATGGTATATTTCTTCTGGCACAAATTCTGGCGAAAGCCCGCGATAGCGTGCCTCCGCCACCAGTAATTAAAATGGGACGGCCCTTCACAGGATCTAACGGAGTGAAAATCTCGTTGGGCGCATAGAGAATTCGCGCCGGTGTATTCCAAACTCCCTTTTGTTCTAAAAGAGGATGGCCAAAAGATTTTTCCTGAGCGCAACTCTCTAACATGTCCGTCAGTAAGGTTTTACGAGGATTTCCGTCCGCTGAACGCAGATCGAAGACGCCAGGTTCGTAAAAATAATTATCCTTCGTACAAAGCTCGTTCCAATCGAAACTGCCCAAAAGGCTCCAGGCCGTTACAGCTTGAATCGGTATTTGCTGTGCTCGCAAATTTTTGGCGCTTTGCCAAACTTCATTAAACCAACGCAACTGACTTTCGCGAAATCCGCGGCAATGAACTTCTGTGACTGCCATGGGCCGTTCATATCGGTTCCACGCTTCTAAAAGGATGGACTCTACAGACGGAGGTGCGACCTGGCCAGTATCAATAGCGCCGACATCGGCATAGAGATCTCTGCCGTTACCACCATGAAACAAAGGAGGATATAAATTCAAGCGGTGATCCAAGAAACGATTGCTGAGATGGTAATGGTTAAGACCCAGCACATCAATGCCACAGTGGTGATCTTGCATCCACGAAATTTCTTCCTCTTTAAGTTCTAGCAAAAGATAGTCGTAAAGAGAATGGCCGCGGTCTACTTTACCAGTGAGAAAATCAAACGAAAGCCAGCGTCTTTCATTTTCAAAATCACTTTGATACTTCAGCGGAGCCGTACTTTGCGCTTTTCCCAAATCTTCGGTTTGAATAAGCCTTGCTTGAGAATTGACCGATTTAATTTCATTCATTGCAAGCACAGTGGCTTTGCACTGGTTAAAGACAGCTCTAATAAAATCGGCGTCATTCTTTTTATGCGGATACCAATGACCATAGAGACAACTAAAACGAGCCGTCGTCAGAATTTCGTTAATGGGAGTATAGTCTTGAACCGACGGATAACGTTTCGCGAACGCCGCAGCGTATTCTGCAAACTTTTGCGGAAAATCGACATGCGTCAACTGTGTGTGCGACGGACCACTTCCATGATGAAGAAAGCCTGCAATCGGTATGAGATTTAATTTTTTCAGTTCATCCATGCGAGCATCCGACCACTCCCACGAGGGTCTTTCGGCAGGACATAACTGCTCCCAAAGGAACGGATAACGAATTCTTTCAGCACCGAGACTGGAAAAAAGATGCAAGTCGGTCATTCTTCGCGAATGACCACTCTTCTCTATTTGGCTGTAATAGGTGTCTTGCACACGATTTAAAGTGCACTCCACACCTATCCATAGCTTGAGAGGTTCCACGCTTAAAAAATCCATCAGTTCAGATTGTCGTACGATCTGTTGAAAGAGTTTTTATTTTCTAAAACATGAGTTTCCATCTCTGCCATTTTTCGCCATGTTCTGTCCCAAGAAATATCTTTTAAAAATTGATCAATCTTTTCGATGCGAGCGGCATTTTTCTTAGTCGCTAGCACTCGCTCCACCCGCGCCACAAAATCTTTGGCGCAGTCGGCGATTTCAACAAGCTTATTGGTTCCATAAGGTTCAACAACGTCACGAATGGACGTCGAGACCACTGGCAACCCTGCCGCGAGGTACTCGGGAGTTTTCGTAGGACTTATAAATTGTGTCGCTTCGTTCTTTGCAAAGGGCATCAAAGCGCAATCCCAGTTGCTCAGATAACGAGGAAGATCCTGATAATTCTTCATCCCTAAATAATGAATATTCTTTTCTCGAGGCAAAGTCGCCGGATTGATTTTTACAACAGGTCCAATCAGAACAAATTCCCACTGGGGCCTTAAAAGAGCCATGTCCTGCAAAAGCTCTAGATCCATGCGTTCATCAATGACACCGACAAAACCCAAGCGGGGACGCTTGATATGTTTTTGGTCGGCGGGGTCGTCATGCGTTTCTCTGGCTGTTTTAAAATGAGCGGCGTCAATGGCACTTGGGAACGGATGCACGTTCATGTGACGATCTTTTTTAGCTTCATAGAGTGAATAACCGCCAGTGAAAACCAAGTCTGTTCTCATCAGAAGAAGACGCTCTTTTTCAATCAATGCGGGATCTGCGCCCTTAAACTTTGAGAGTTCATCCATACAGTCATAAATGGTGACAGCGGGCTGTAAATGATCTGAGAAATTAATAGCCATGGGCGTGTAATACCAAAAACTGTAATTTTGAATATTCTCGCCTTCGAAAAGGCTGTCGAGCAATCCACGCATCACTTCGTCTTTTTCTCTCGGGGAAAGATGATTCGGCATATGTGGAACAACGACATGCAGACGATCTTGAGTTAGACGAACATCCAAGTAAGGACTTTCCATCTTTTCAAAAATCGGTTCCTCCACAAAATACACTCGGCGATAGAGAGCATATCGTGTCATCAAGTGTTGGGGACGTTGAAAAACAAAATCCCAACGTAGGTGCGAAAAAACGACAAGATCTGAATCAGTGCAAATTGCTTTCATGATTTTATTCCTCATTTTTCTTAATATTTCTTAAAAAGAAAATTCATGAAACCGTTGGACAGAGGCAATTGCAAACGAAAGGAATTTTCGGTTGCACAAAAACATGCTGCCAAAATTCCGTCCATGATTTGAGATTAGAAAATAAACATATACAGCGGAGAAAATTGTGAACACCCAACACGAGTTTAAATTTTTGCAATATCCTCGCAAAAACTTTGTGCGAAATAATTGGTCGAATTTAAACGGCCGCTGGAGATTTTTGTTCGACGACGACGAGGTCTATACTCATCCTTCGCAAATTTCGCAATGGCCTTTGGAAATCGAAGTACCCTTCGCTCCCGAGTGTCCCGCTTCAGGCGTTGGCGACACCGGATTTCACAATCGCTGTTGGTATCAAAGGACTTTTCAGTATTCAAAAAATTCAAAACGCGTCCTTTTGCATTTCGGCGCCGTCGACTACCAAGCCAAAGTGTGGCTTAATTCTCATTTCTTAGGATCACATGAAGGCGGTCACACGCCTTTCTGTTTTGATATTACGGATATTTTATCAGAATCCGGCGAACAAATTCTTTCCGTCTGCGCAGATGACGATCCTTTGGACTTAACCAAACCACGGGGCAAACAAGATTGGCAAAAAGATCCCCATAGCATCTGGTATCCTCGCACCACCGGAATTTGGCAAACAGTTTGGTTTGAAGAAGTTTCCGATATCCATATCGCAAAAATTCGCCTTGCCCCGCAACTAGAACGCTGGGAAGTCGGTTGCGAAATTTTTGTTGATGGACCTTGCTTTAATGGACTGCAACTAAAAATCAAACTTTCCTGCGAAGGTAAAACTCTGGCTAATGACACTTATGAAGTCGTTCATAAAGAAGTTCATCGTCGTATTGCTCTTTCAGACCCAGGTATCGATGACTATCGTAACGAGCTTTTATGGAGTCCGGAAAAGCCAACCTTGATTCAGGTGCATCTAGAGCTTTGGCAAGGGGACACTCTTTTAGACTCTGTCTATTCTTACACCGCTCTTCGCAGTGTTGCCTTTAGTGGCGATCGTTTTTTACTCAATGGAAGACCTTATTATTTGCGCATGGTTTTAGATCAAGGATATTGGCCCGAAACATTTCTAACTCCTCCGAACTCCGAAGCCTTGCGCCATGATATTGAGTTGGTGAAAGCCGCAGGTTTTAACGGCGTTCGTAAGCACCAGAAAATTGAAGACCCTGATTTTTTTTATTGGGCTGATCATTTAGGACTGGTCGTGTGGGAAGAAATGCCCAGCGCTTATCGCTTTACCCATGATTCCGTTGAGCGAATTGTGAAAGAATGGGCTGAGGTGATAGACCGCGACTTGGGACATCCGAGCATCATTTTGTGGGTGCCTTTCAATGAATCTTGGGGCGTTCCCGATCTGGCAGAAAAAGAAAGCCATCAGCATTGCGTTCAAGCGCTCTATCATTTAACAAAAACTTTCGATCCAACTCGTCCTTGCATTGGCAACGACGGTTGGGAAAGTACCGCCACGGATTTGTTGGGCATTCACGATTACGATGATCAACCTGAGCGTCTGATTAAAAAGTATGGAAGCAATCACAATATTGCCGATATTCTTACCCGCTATCGTCCCGGTGGACGCGTTCTAACCGTAGAAGGATATCCTCACGGAGGTCAACCAATCATGATTACTGAATTTGGTGGAATTGCTTATGTCGATAAAAAAGGAGACAGCACTTGGGGCTATTCGGCAGTACAAAGTTCTCGTGAGTTTCGCAACCGCTATGAAAAACTCATGGAAGCCATCCATCGCATCGAAATTTTCTGCGGCTTCTGCTACACGCAGTTCACAGACACCTTCCAAGAAGCCAACGGCCTCTTCCGCGCCGATCGCACGCCGAAATTTTCTTTAAATTCAATGGCGCGTGCCACTCGCGGTGCCGGCTACAGTCGAGGCGAACTAACTTCAACGCCTCAACCTCCACCACTACCCGCACCGGACACGGAAATTTAAGCGACTTCGAGTTCGCCAGCGCCAATTGTTGCTGCTAGTTTTGCACGAAGACGTGCGACGGCTTGCGCATGCAATTGGGAAACGCGGGACTCTGTCACTCTTAGAACTTGGCCGATCTCTTTCAGGTTGAGATCTTCATAGTAATAAAGGGAAAGCACCAAACGTTGTCTTTCTGGAAGCTCTTCGATAGCTTGAGCGACAACTTCTTTGATGTTTTTAACATTCAATTGATTGAATGGACTGTTTGTACGGGAACCTTCCAAAATATCCATGATGGATTTTTTGTCGGTATTGCTAAACGTTGTTGCCTGATCAATCGGAAGAAGACTGACAGGACGCACTTGGTTTACAAGATCATGGAATTCGTCAATGCTGACATTGAGAGCCTTTGCCACCTCTTCATCAGTTGGAGAGCGACCGAGATCGGCTTCCAATTGCACCATGGTTTTATCAAGAAGTTTGGCTTTGTCGCGGATAGAGCGAGGAACCCAGTCTTGCGCGCGAAGTTCATCGAGAATCGCACCACGAATACGGAATTCCGCATAAGTTTTAAATTTATTGTCGCGAGTAGAATCGTATTTCTCAATCGCATCCATCAAGCCGATCACGCCGGCAGAAATCAAGTCATCCAACTCGATATTTGAGGGAAGTCTTACGGCGATCTTTTGCGCAATGAACTTAATCAATGGCGCATATTCTTTAATGAGATCATCTTTTTGATTAGCAGCAAGCTTACGTGGCTCTTCTTTGTACTTCTTCAACAATGCCGCATTTTTCCCCATATTTTTCCCTCTTAAGAACTATGTTAACAAACAGGTCCGAGTGCTGAAAGTCCAAATCTACTACGCAAATCCAACGACCTGGTCCCAGAACATCTGCATTCCGCCTGTCGTCTCGATTTGTTTGGAAGATTTCTCTATCTGGTTAGAAATTTGACGAATGGCTTTCGACGATTCTGCGCCCACATCTTGTCTCACAATGAGACGTTGCATTTGAATTGCCTTACGTAAAACCACATCGTTCGGAATCGAACCCCAGTAGTCCAGACCTATGTAGAGAAACTTGTTTACGACATCATTGAAGCGTTGATAAAGCCCCAATCCTTCCTGCTCATCACGCACTTGATTGCACACGATGGAGAAGTGATTCACTTTGTAGTTCTTATTCAGAACTTTGATCAATGCATAAGCATCCGCAAAACTTGCAGGATCTGGAGTGATCACCACAGACACCGTTTGCGCCGCTGAATTTAAAAACAAAACGTTTTCGGCAATACCCGGTGCCGTATCAATGAGCAGGTAATCAAAGCCCAAAGGCAATGCACTCACCGCTTCCACCATCGCTCTTCTTTCAAAGTGATTCATGTGGTTGAATTCCACAACGCCACTTCCCCCGGGAATTAAAAACACATCTTTAGCAACTTCAACCAAGATGTCTTTCATTTCTTTGCGGCCCGCTAAAATATCATGAATGTTTCCTTGGGTTTTTACGCCAAAAAGAATATCCACGTTGGCCATGCCCAGGTCACCATCCAGAATCAGAACTTTTTTCCCTCTTTGTGCCAAAGTCAGAGCGACGTTGGCCACTAGAGTGGTTTTTCCCACACCACCTTTTCCCGAAGTGATGCTGATCGTTCTTGTACGATGCATATCAAAGGAATTCATATTTCTCATACCGCTTCTGATTCCTGTTGTTTAAGTTTTGTAATTTTGAAAATTAAATCCAAAAGACGCTCTTTCGTCGCAAATTCAAAATCTTCAGGAACACGTGAACCGATTCCGAAAGAATGAAGTGGTACATCAAAGCGTTTCATAAAGTTGTAGATCGTTCCATGTTGAGTGGATTCATCCAAAGAAGTGAAGATCACGTCTTTGTAACCCAAAACAGAATAACGACGGCCCAATTCAGTAGCATCACTGTCTTTCGCATTTGTTGAAAGAGTGAGGTGAATATTCGGATTCAATGCTGAAGGAGGTAACAAGCTCTTCAGCATTTGAATCTCATCATTGCTCTTAAGGCTTAACCCTGTGTAGTCCACAAGCACACAATCTACATTGGCAAGATAGCGCATCAAGTTCGTCCAATCATTCTGCGTACGGATCACAGAAAATGGAACGTTTAAGATTTGCGCATAAATCTTCATTTGATCGGCCGCACCTACTTTGAAAGTGTCCGTCGTGAAAAGAGCAATCTTCTTGCCTTCACGAACAACCATTTGGCTGGCCATCTTAATCAACGCTGATGTCTTACCGCTTCCTGCTGGTCCCACAAAACAGTGAATCTTTCCACCTGTTGGGTTGTGAGAGATCTTTGTTGAATCCAAAACGTGGCGGGCTACGAAAGCCTCTACCAAGGCGCGATTTTTAAGTTTCAACGCCGGCAGAGTTTCTTGAGCACTTGTCAAAATCTCCGCTGCGATTTCAGGAGCCATTCCTGCACTTGTGAGCTTTTCAAAAACGAAACTTAAATCGTAGTTGATTCCATAGTCTGCACCTGGATGAGATCCCACAAATGTTTGAGGCATGTGTTGAAATTGAGTGATGACCTGTTTCAAACTTGCGATTTCATTTTTCAATGCTGCGATTTCAGCCGCTTCTGCTGCTGTAGCAGAAGCTTTTTTAGCAGGTACCACAGGCGCTGACTGCTGTGGCTGTGCATTTCTTCTCACAGTGCCTTTAAGAATATCTTCTTGCTCTTGGAACGCATTCAAAGCTCTTTGCGCTGCAGAGCGAACTCTTTCTTCCGCCACTTGCTTTTGCCGAGAAAGTTCCGCTTCATCTTCGATATCGATATAGCGACGTTGCGTAATAGGAGCCGGAGCTTGTGTTTTTTGCACATGCTTTTCTACCATCTTGTGGATCAACTCTTTTTGTTGACGAGCTGGGCTCTTCAAGAATTTTTCACGATCTTGTTCGCGAAGTCGGGACTCTGCAAACTTTTTCTTTTGCAAAGTTTCTTCTGAAACAGCCGCCGTGATTTCCACACTTCCCTCACCAACAAGACCGAAACTCTTGTTGTTGTCGCGTGCAGAAAGAATGATGGCATCGGGACCCAGTTGGGTCTTCACCATCTCAAGGGCTTCTTTCATTGTTCTGGCTTCAAATTTCTTAACCTGCATGGCTCATCTCCACGAGTGCAACCGATTGGACATCCGCATCTGAAGTCAATTCATTGTGCGAAAGCACAACTAGCTGAGGGATAAAACGGGACGTTAATTTATATAAATGACGACGCGAAGTTGGGCTTGTCAGAAGAATAGGCTGACTTGCCACTTCAGGGTGGTTTTCCACCGTACGAGCAATCTCGTTGATCAAACGATGAGCCGAAGTCGGATCCATCACCAATTGAACACCTTGCTCTGTCTGCAATAATGAATTTGCAATCAACTCTTCAATATTCGGATGCAGTGTCATCACTGGAATATTGCCTTGATCCGTCGTGTACTTCGCAGTGATACCGCGAGCGAGAGCACGACGAACTTGTTCAGTGAGAACTTCAATGTCCTTATTGCGAGGAGCTTCATCCGCCAACGTTTCAAAGATCGTCAATAGATCACGGATGGATACTTGCTCTTTCAACAAACTTTGGAGAACGCGAACCACGGATCCCAATGACAATAGATCCGGGATAAGTTCTTCGACCACTTTGGGATGAGACTTCTTAAAGTTCTCAATAAGAGTCGACGCTTCTTGACGGCCCAGCAACTCATGCGCATGTGAACGCACGATTTCCGTAAGATGTGTTGCCATAACAGTCGGCAAATCCACGACTGTGTAACCAGCGATCTCGGCGTCTTCTTTGCGTGCTGGAGAAATCCACAGTGCATCCAAACCAAACGCAGGTTCTTTTGTTGGAATACCTTCGATACGCTCTGCCACGTTTCCTGGATCCATCGCAAGCAAGGATTCCGGACGAAGAGTTCCACCGCCCACGCGATTTCCTTTGATCAGAACGCGGTACTCACCCGGAGCCAACTGCAAGTTGTCACGGATGTGAATACTTGGAACCACGATTCCCAAATCCAAAGCAAATTGTTTTCTGATACTGACGATGCGCTCAAGCAAGTCGCCACTTTGATCCGATTCGACGATATTGATCAGACCGTAACCAACTTCCAACTCCACCATATCCAGCGGCAACATCGTTTCGATATTTTCTTTTTTGGGAGCTGCCAAAGCCGCGTCGGATTGTTTCTTTTCCGCTTCCGCTTTTTCGAAACGAGCTTTCTTAATAATCCACGCAGTTCCACACAACAATCCGCCCATTAACAAGAATGGAATTGTTGGAAGACCCGGTACAAGACCCAGCAAGATCAACACACCGCCGGCAATCATCACCGCACGTGGTTTAACGAACAATTGACCTGTAACCTCTTCACCGACGTCTTTGTCAGAGTTTGAAGTACGAGTCACGATGATACCGGCTGCTGTTGAGATCACAAGAGCTGGGATCTGAGCCAGAAGACCGTCACCGATCGTGAGCATTGTGTAGTATTTTGCGGCAGTACTGACATCAAGGCCTTTTTGAATCACGCCAATCGCCAAACCACCCAAGATATTGATCATTGTGATAATAATACCGGCAATAGCGTCACCACGTACGAACTTCGAGGCACCGTCCATCGCTCCGTAAAAGTCCGCTTCGCCTTCGATTTGCTTACGGCGCTTGCGAGCTTCCGCTTCTGTGATGTGACCAGAGTTTAATTCTGCGTCGATCGACATCTGCTTACCAGGCATCGCATCCAAAGTGAAACGAGCTGCAACTTCCGCCACGCGGCCCGAACCTTTTGTGATGACCATGAAGTTGATGACCATCAAGATGATGAACATCACAAAACCGATAACGTAGTTTCCACCGACAACGAAGTTTGCAAACGAAGCGATTACGTCTCCGGCCGCTTTTTCACCTTCATGTCCGTGAGTCAAAATCAAACGAGTCGTTGCCACGTTCAGTGACAAGCGGAACAGTGTCGTCATCAAAAGTAGTGACGGGAAAGATGTGAAATCCAAAGCTCTGTCGGTGTAGATACTCACCAAGAGGATCAAAACACTGATCGCCAAAGAGAAGGTCAAGGTGATGTCGAGCATAAACGGAGGCAATGGGATGATCATCACCGCCAGAATTGCAAGCAATCCAAACGCAATAAAAAGATCCGTGTTCTTCGTGATCTTATCGAATCTTTTTAAGAACTGAAACACTTGTTCCATTATCTTTTCTTCCTACGCAAACGATAAACATACGAAAGCACTTCCGCCACTGCGACGAAAAGCTCCCTAGGAATAACTTGTCCAATTTTCATTGTCTTAAAGATCGTCCGAGCCAGCGGCTTGTTTTCCACGATAGGAATATTGTGTTCGCGGCCGATCTCTTTGATCTTTTCCGCGACGTGGTCAGCACCCATAGCAATCAACTGTGGTGCCGGTAAATTGTCCGTGTATTTCAAAACAACAGCAATGTGTGTGGGATTTGTGATGATCACGTCTGCTTTAGGAACATCCGCCATCATTCTCTTACTCGCCATCTCCCTTTGGATGCGACGAATGCGAGATTTGATCATCGGATCACCCTCACGTTGCTTGTGTTCTTCTTTGACCTCTTGTTTGGTCATCATCATTTTCTTTTCAAGATCCCAACGCTGATAGAAGTAATCCGCCAAAGCGATAATGAGCATCACTGCGCCCACACCGCCTAAAAGCTTCACAACGACAGCACCCAGATACATTAAGATTTGCTCAATTGAGAACGTGAGCATGTAAGGCACTTGACGAACTTCACCGCGCAACAAGAAATACAAAACGATTCCCACAGCCGCCATTTTTAACAATGACTTCAAAGCTTCAACAACCGCGCGCAAACTGAACACGCGTTTGAAACCTTCCACGGGACTTAATTTTTCAAAGTTAGGAGATAGAGCGTCTTCCACTTGCAGGAAGCCCACTTGAAGAATGGAAGAAGCGGCGCCAATGACGCCAGCCATGCCCATCACAGGAGCCATCAGGATCAAAGCTTTCTCTCCACAGAAACGGAAGGCTTCCGTGAATTTACCTTCACGCACTAGCACAACCATGTCATTTCCAAAGGAGTATTGAAAAACTTCGTAGAGATTTTTGAAGAAGAAGCGACCCAACGCATACACGCACCCAGCCGCCGCCAGTAAAATAACTGCCGACGCGAGTTCCTTTGTATGAGCAACGTTCCCTTTTTTGCGAAACTCTTCCCGTCTCGCATCCGTTGCCTGTTCGGTCTTTTCACCGTTCTCTTCAGCCATCTCGTTCCTTCCTAGAACTAAAAAGCTATTGTTATAAGTGTTTCATCACAGCAAATAGTTTGCTAGCTGTGATTTCAACTAGACCATTCATTTCTATGGCCATCAGTGGAAGACAGAGAAACACCACTGTCATTCCAAGCATGATCGTCACAGGCATACTTGTAACCAGGACGTTGATCTGGGGAACTGCTCTTCCCAAAATCCCCATCGCAAGATTCGCAAGCAGAATGGTCACCAACACCGGAGCACACATCTTAATCGCCATTAACATCACGGTCTGACCGTAAACGGCCATCTCCGCAAATGGTCCCACATTGAGCGCGAGCGAGCTTACAGGCACAAGCTCGTAACTTTGCGCAATTGCACTGATCAACATGTGATGCCCATTGATTGCTAAAAAAACCAGAGTCCCAATTGTCGAATAGAATTGATCGATCGTGTTTCCATGCGATCCCAGCATGGGATTGTACATCTGAGATGCACTCAAACCCACGGACATCGACACCAAGTCCCCTGTCATTGTGACTACAAAGAAGAACAAGCGGGTTAAAAATCCCAGCGCCAATCCGACAATCAATTCGCGCACCGCTAAACCGATGATATCATTAGAAATTAAAGCGTAATCGACATTCCCAACCTTCACCACCGGGAATAATAAAACGCTAAATACGATCGACAGGAGAACCTTGATAGGCACAGTGATCGTCGGAGAGCCAAAAACCGCTGAAGAAATAACAAAGGCAATCATGCGCAGAAAAATCAGCGCAAAAAGCAGGATCTGAGCCTCTGTCATTGAACTCCAGTTAATCACTCGGCTATTCCCTCACCATCACGGCAATATTTTCAAAAAGGTTCACTGTATAGGAACTCATCACGTCCATCATCCACGGACCTGCAAGCACGAACACCAACGCCACTACGATCATTTTTGGAATGAACGTCAGAGTCGCTTCGTTAATCTGTGTGAGCGCTTGAAAAATACTCACGGCCAAACCCACAACCAGCGTGCTGATAAGCAACGGCGCCGCCAGCATAGCTGTTGTACGAAGAGCATCTTGTCCAAGTCGAATTACAAGTTCTTCTGTCATCTTTCACCTCTACCCGAAACTCTTAACCATCGAACCGATGAGAAGACCCCATCCGTCCACTAAGACAAAGAGCATGATCTTAAAGGGTAACGAAATCACAACCGGAGGAAGCATCATCATACCCATCGCCATCAAGACGCTGGCCGCGACGATGTCGATCACAAGGAATGGAAGGAAGATGATAAAACCAATTTGGAAAGCCGTTTTAAGCTCAGAAACCACGAACGCCGGAACCAAAACCATTGTTGGAACGTCCGCGCGAGTTTTCGGTTTTTCCACCTTAGAAAGTTTCACGAATAGCGCCAAATCCGAATCGCGAGTTTGATTGAACATGAACTTACGAAGCGGAGCCAAAGTATTTTCAATCGCCGCATCTTGAGAGATCTTTCCTGCAAGATAAGGCTGAATACCTTTTGTGTTCATTTCGTTGAATGCAGGTTGCATCACGAAGAAAGTTAAAAACAAAGACAAACCCACCAACAATTGATTGGGTGGCATTTGTTGCACGCCCATTGCCTGTCTTAAAAAAGAAAAGACGATGATGATGCGAGTAAAGCCCGTCATCATAATCAAAATCGCCGGCGCCAGAGTTAGCACCGTCATGATCAAAATCAATTTAACAGCGTTCACCACTTCATTAGGATTGTCTGTAGTTTTAAAACCCAGATTCACCGTCGGAAGAGTCACTTGAGCAAACGCGCTGGAACTGATCAAAAGAACCAGAGGCAAAAGAATCAGACTCCACAGAGTCCAGTTAGTCTTTCTCACTGAAGAGACCTCATTCCTTTAAGGCGTTTAGAAACGATATCTTTGATTCCGCTAATCGCGAATTCTTCGTCAGCATCCAAGTCTTTTGCTGAACGTTTTTTTGGTGCTGGAGCAGGTTCGGCTTCGTCTTCGTTATTTTCAAAGTCCGCTTTTGTCGAACCTATGCCGCCTAAAACCTTTCCAAAATTTTGTGGAGACTCTTCTGGCACTTCGTCATCAAGCAATGACAACGGTTTGATCATAGAAATGTTGTGATCCGTAATACCGATCAAGATCGATTCGCCAGCCACACGCACAATCGCCAAACTTTTTTTAGGCCCCAAGTAGTGCTGTTGCAAAACTTTGATTTGCGTTTGGTGTTTCATCGCACGAGGAACTTTGTACTTACGGAGAAAAAAGTAAGCACCCGTTCCCACAAGTCCCAAGATCGAAAGAGTGAAGAGAATACGGAAAACGCCACTGCCTTCAGACGAAGCCTTTTTATCTTTCTCAAGATTTAAAGGAATTTCGGACTCTTTGCGATTATCCACTTTTTTCTCTGCTGAAGCGACAGTCGCCTCTTGTGAGGGAGCGGATTCCGTTGCCGCAATTTCAGCGGGGGCCGCTGAAGTTGTAGCTTCTTCCGCCGCGTGGGCAGAAACTGAAAACACAAAGATTAACGAAAGCAACAAACGCATCTGAAACCTCTTATTATCTGAGCTGTTCTACACGCTCAGCTGGAGAAATAATATCTGTCAAACGCACACCGAATTTCTCGTTGACCACCACGGCTTCACCACGTGCAATCAATTTGTCATTGACGTAAACTTCCATCGGCTCACCGGCCAATTTATTCAGCTCAATAACGCTTCCTTGAGTCAGATTCAAAAGCTCACTCACCGGCATTTTTGTGCGCCCCAACTCAACTGAAACTTTAAGCGGGATATCCAAAATCAAATTCAAGTTGCGATCATTCTGCGATGGAGCTGCCGCCGCCGCTGCCTTTTTGCCGCCATCCGCAGCCGCCATACCCGCCGCTTCCGCTACGAGCTGATCCGCCAAGTTGTCCAAAGTATCGTCACCCATTTATCCCCCTACTTTTGCACCGGGCGTGTTACTTGGACCGCCACAGTTCCATGATGTATTCCGTAATAACCTTTAAACTTTCTCACGCCTTCAACATTGACATCGAATTCACCGGAAGCGTCTTGATCCAAAGGAATCACGTCGCCTACTTTAAGATTCATCATGTCTTTAAGCTTGATCTCGGTTTCACCAAGATTCACTTTGATCTCCATGTCCGTTTCAAGAAGCTGTTCTTGAATGATGGAAGTCCAAAGTTTTTTATCTGTCTGGTCAGACTCCACTTGGAAACCAGTGGAAAGTTTTTGTTTGATCGGCTCGATTGTCGCGTAAGGAATCACGATCGAGATCGTGCCTGTCGCATTTTCAAGCTCGACATCAAAAGTTGACGCGATCACCACGTCTGTCGGAGGAACGATACCCACGAACTGTGGATTCACTTCCGTACGAACAAACGAGCAACCGATTTTTTCAATCGAAGCCCATGCCATTTCCAGATCGTTGATCGCAAGACCTACGACCTTTTGAACGATAGAAAGTTCAATCGGCGTAAAATCTTTTCCATCGATTTTTGTATAAGGACGATCCGCTCCACCAAAGAAGCTGTCCACCAAAGCGTAAGCTAATTTACTTTCGATCACGAACAAAGCGGAACCGCGCAAGTTTCCAAAACGCAGAACGCTCATGCACGTTGGCATTGGAAGAGTGTTGATGAACTCTCCGAATTTCAAAAATTCCGTCGAAGTCAAAGTGATTGAGGCGATTTTACGAAGAGCCGATGACAAAGAAACGCGGAAAGAACGCATGAATTTTTCGTAGATAACTTCCAGTTGTGGAAGGCGACCACGAATAATACGATCCTGACTTGTCAGATCGTAAGAAACAATTTTGCGTTCATCTACTTTTCCCGTATTTTGGGCTTCGGGCTTGGATGACTCGGACGTCGCAACATCTCCATCAGAGACTGCGGCTAACAGAGCATCCACTTCACTTTGCGAAAGAACCTGATTCATAGTCCTGCCTTAGTTATAGATAAACTCAGTGAAGAACACGTTTGAAATCTTTCCTTGAACCAGGAAAGAGTTGATCGTGTCTTTGATCGTATTTCTCAAATCGTCTTTACCCTCACGAGTAGAAACGTCTTCATATGTTTTCGAAGAAAGAATAATAATAATGATGTCGCGAATTTGCGCTTTACGCTTCTCGATTTCTTCCAGAACATGGTCGCCTTTAACTTCCAGTTCCATATTTACTTTCGCAACTTTGCGGCCTTTAGACCCCGCCAAATTCACAATGAAGGTTTCAAGAGGCACGACTTTACCCACCACTTCTTTTTCTTCAGTGGCTTCCTTATGTTGTGCTTCCGCTTCACCTTTGATGACGTGTTCAATCTTCGGTTCCGCTGCTTCCTTTTTGCGTCCTTGATAAAGCATAAAACCTACGCCAGCGACGACGAGCATATTAATGACCGCCAAGGCAATGAGTAGTATAGGCTTTTGTCCAGATCCCCCGCTCGGAGCTGACGACGCTTCCGCTGCTGCCGCTTTTTCTTCAGCCACTTCATCCTCCATGATGAATGACCACAGAGTGGTCCTATCAAGATTGAAAGCAACACGGATGCCAACAGGACTCTGGTCGAGCGTCATTCATTGCAGTCCAACATATTTGATTTCAGGCAATTTTTGCCTCCCCGGAACTTGTTTGCCGGGTAGTAATTCTATGACAGGAGTCAAAGTTTTGGCGTGAAGATTTGACGTATAATGAATTTAAAAAAGGAGGTTCCTTATGAACAAAGATATCTTCCAAGGAAAGATCAAAGAAATTTCTGGAGAACTAAGAAAAAAATGGGGCGCTCTCACAGATGACGATATTCAAAGAACTAAAGGCAACGCAGAGGCCTTAAGTGGTCTAGTTCAACAAAAAGTAGGTCTCTCAAAAGAAGAAGCTTCACGGCAAGTAAACGACTTGATGTCGAGCTGGGAAAGAAAGTTTGAAGCCGGCAAAGAAGAAGCCGCAGACAAACTTAACGCTGGTATCGATAAAATGAAAAATAAATTGTCTCATTAATTGGCCGAGCTTCGAGAGAAAAAGGGAGAATTTATGGACAAACAATTCTTAGAAGGAAAATTCAACGAAGTCTCAGGAGCCTTAAAACAAAAATTCAGCAATTTAAATTTGAGCGATGAAGAACTAAAAAAAGCCATGTCGAGTCCCGATGAGCTTGTGAACTTAGTTTCACAAAAAACCGGTCTTCCTCCAGAAGAAGCCCGCCAAAAAGTACATCAGGCCCTCGATACACTTCACATCAGCGATGAACAAGCCAAAGGTTTCATGGCTAAATTCGCTGATAAAGTAGAGAGCAAATACGCTGAATTTAAAAACAAGCTCACCCACTAAGCTTAAAAGAGGGTCCTTAACGGGCCCTCTTCTTTATTCTTCACCCGTCATTTCAATTCGCACGACTTTGCAAGTAGGTTCATTCCCAACTACGACCACACCGTAACTCAAGGAACCACACTCATCCAAGTCTTCCGGTGAACAATGCAATACAGAAACATCGTAAACCGTGACCATGCGACCGTACTTAAGTTCTCTAGACACGATATGGGCCGCCGGAGATTCAATCACAGATTCTTCGCGGTCGGTTTGTGCTTGCTCCACCGCCGCGTGAATCGCCTTGGTTTCACAAACATTTGCAGACGCTAAAGACGCAAACAAAGAAAGACCTGCCACAGCCAAAATTTCTTTTTTCATAAATCACCTCGGTATGTTTAAAACAAAAGCTGTATATCGAACTCCACCTTTCGAAGCGATTGCATATAATCAAAGTTATTATTCACCCCAAGAATATCTTGGAAACACCGCCCTCTTTTGTCCCTCTGACGAGATTTCGACAGCTTCAAGGCATTGACCTTCATTTAATTGGACCTGACAGGCTTTAAACGGGTCTTTCTTTTGCTCTTAAAACTTTGGATAGGGAGAGTTAACATGAAACTTTTTTCTAATATTGCCGTCCTTGCACTTCCTCTGATTTTGGCAGCTCAAACAAGCTTTGCAAAATGCACGGACTGCACAACTTTGGAGTTCGGAAAAAAGGTTCAAGTTCCTCTTCTAAGTCCGCTTCTTCCCTTGGGTTCAAAAGGCAAATTGGAATACATCGCTCACTTGGGTGTGGATCTTTTTAGAATGCCAACGCAAGAAGAACCCGCGACCATTGCGTTTCTTGCCACCCCTTCTGCGGATCTTATGAGCCGCTATAAAAAACATTTTGATGAAGGCACACTCGGCATCTTTTTGACTGAAAGAGCGACCTACAATCGCGTTGAACACCCGACCATTCTTTTGATTGAAAGTGCAGACGCCTGGACAATCACCCATGAATTCATGCATTACCTTTTTGATCGCGCGCGCCTTTTGGAAGACCCCACTTCAGAGTCTCGCATTGTGAACAACATGACGGATGCTAAAGAAGATTTCTTCGGAACTTGGGACCGCTACAAAATGTTTGGTGGTTACGCAAACGAAGAACACAAGCAAGCAACCGTTGCGAATTTTGTGGCCTTTGCCGATCTTCAACAACAAATTCTCTTGAGCTTTGAAATGGAAGAAATGGCCATCGAAAAGTTTTTGCGCCTAATTTACATTCATCATAAGCCCTTCGGTTTTGATCAGAGCAGCTTTGATCGCAGCACTCGTTACATTCGCAGCACGGGTTCCAAAGCTTTGGATTACCTCAATGTGATGTTAAGCTCTTGCGACGATGTGAGAAACTCGCTGTTGACTCAGGACCGTGAGCTGCTCGCAAAGCTCAACAAGACGTGTACGCAAGCCCAAGACTATAAAAATACGATTCTGAAAATCGGTAAAGACCTTAACATTGAGTTTGAGACTCAACATTAAGCCTTTGAAAGGCATTCATTAACAATAACTATAATGAATATATGAATTGATTATTATACTTAATAAATCAATCCGACTAGAACCTTCCTTGTGGGAGGTTCTCCGTGAGACAAGTTTCCAATCAAATATTAAATCTACTCTTTGAGATTAGAAATCTTAGCCATCCGCTCACCGCTGCAGATCAAAACCAGGAGGCGCTTCATCGCGAGTTTCAATTAGCAAAAATTGAAGCTTACATGCAGGTCCAAGCGCCCATTCACATGGTGCTTCCGGCCTTTCCGGCAAAATCCCCCAACCCTCTTAAAACTTTAGGCAGCGAACCGGATCTCGGTGAAGTGTTGGCGCTGCAAAAACTCAACACTCTTTGCGAACAGATCGCTACAATATATTCTCCCGGAGCCGCCATCACCATCTGTTCTGACGGAAGAGTTTTTAGCGACGTAGTTCTTGTCAGTGACACGGATGTGGATCGCTACGGTTATGAGATCAGCGAGATCATCGTAAAGCATGGCTTCAAAAATCTTTCCACCTTTAGTCTTGAAGATGTTTTTGACGGAAAGTCCTACGATGAAATGCGCCAGCTGCTCACCAAAGAGTTCGCGGAAGATCTAGAACTTTTGCGCGCCCGCACAAGAACGGAAAGTGACGCTTTGGCTCTTTTTAACGGCATTCACCGCTTTATGTTTGAAGATCAACTGGCACTTTTTCCTGAGAGAAGTAAAAATCAATCTCGCGAAAAAGCCAAAGGCCTTGCTTATGAAGTCATTCGTCGCAGCAACGCCTGGAGCCGCGTGGTCGAAAAATACTTTCCAAACTCATTACGTCTTTCAATTCATCCGCAAAGCCTTCGTTCATCGAAAATCGGCGTGAGACTCTTGGACTCCAACGATCTTTGGAGAACCCCTTGGCATTCCGTCACGGTGTTTGACGGGAAACAATATTATTTAGCTCCTCGCTCTGAAGCGGAAGCTTTGGGCGGCGTTCTTAAGTATGCCGAAGACAAATATCCGTTTTACCAACTGCCGGAGGCTTTATGAGAATAGAAAAACTAAAACCTTTCGGAGTGTGCCTGCACTTTGATAACACCCGCACACTGGAACAAATAAAAAAAACGGAAATCGAAGCTCTTTTACAAGAGCATAAGCTGATTCTTATAAGAGGTGTTGCTAAACCCGAACGCGACGATCTGCTTTCATTTTGCGAAAGCTTTCCAAAATCCAAAACTCTGAACTGGAGCTTTGGACCCGTTATGGAGATGAAAGAAAGCGAAGACCCGCAAAATTATTTATTTTCCCGAGAAGCCGTTCCTTTTCACTGGGACGGAGCCTTTCACTTTGTACCAGATTACTTGGTCTTCTCTTGTGTTCAAGCCCCGACAAACGGCGCAGGCGGCGAAACCCTTTTCGCGAACACTGAATTGATTTTCCAATCTGCTCCAGAGGAAAGAAAGACACTGTGGGCGCAAGTGGATCTTAAATATGAAACAGCAAAGCTGGCTCATTATGGCGGGAGCATTTGTGGACCTCTTCTGCAAACTCATCCCCGAAATGGCAAAAACATTCTTCGTTTTGCAGAACCCGTGAATACAAAATTAAACCCCGTCACTCTGGATGTGATCGCAAAAGCGGAGCTTAATGCCGATGATCTTGTGAAAGATTTAACGGAAAGAATTTACGCCGCTGAATTCTGTTATCGCCATGAATGGCAGGAAGGTGATTTGCTTTTAGCGGACAACCACTCCTTGGTTCATGGCAGAACCGCATTTGAAAAAAATTGCCCCAGACACTTAAGACGCATTCAACTTATTAAGGAATAACCATGGATCTTTACAGTCAAAAAATCCAGTCTACTCCCACAGAGTTTGCAAATTATCTAAACGGCAAAGGTCCGATTTTTTGGTCGGAACCGGAACAGTTTTGGGTCATCACGGATCACGCTTTGGCTCAAGAAGCGCTAAAAAGCTCCCAACTCAGCGCGGATCGCGGCCCCTATTTTATGTCTAAGATGTCGGGCTGTCCTTTCTCAAAGGTTGCCAACTTTTTTGGAGTTGTTTCTAAAATGATGGTGAACAGTGATGCTCCCGAGCACACTCGCCGTCGCAAACTCGCAAGTGCCGGTATCAGTGACCACGTGATTGAACACTTTGCACCTCAAGTAAAAAAAGTGGTGGCAGGTCTTCTTGAGAAACAAACTTCGGGCACGTCCGTCGAATTTGTTTCGGACGTGGCTTTGCCGCTGCCAAACATTATTCTTGCAGATCTTTTTTCGATTCCCGCAGAGAAGCGTCCTGATTTCTATCGTTGGGCCAATCACATGACTCAGTTTTTTGGCGGTGGCTCTGAAAACCTTATGATGGATGCTGAAAACGCAGACCGAGGAGCCCACGAACTTCGTGACTATTTTACGGAACTTATTCACAGTCGCAGGCACAACTCCGCAAACGATTTCATCAGCCATCTTTTGCGAAATCAGGGAAACCTGGATGACAGCGAAGTGATTTCTCAGGCCGCAATTATGCTAGTTGCCGGAACGGTCACAACGACGGATCAGATCTGCAACAATCTTTACAGTCTTATCCAGTCAAATGTTTGGCCTTTGTTAGTCAAAGATCGCTCTTTGCTTGAGAACGCCATTGAAGAAGCCACTCGCTTAGATCCTGCCGTGAACTTTATTTTCCGTATTGTCAAAGAAGATATGACTCTTGGCGGGAAACAAATCGACGCAGGTCAGTTGATCTTCGTATCCACTCACGCCACGAATCGCGCTGCGGAGGTCTTTCCTGACGCAAATTCTTTTAACTTAGAACGCGAAAGAAACCCGCACCTTTCTTATGGCTCAGGTATTCATTACTGCTTAGGCGCAAGGCTCGGGCGTATTCAAATGAAAGAACTTTTCGGACAGATGCTCGAAAGGTATCCACAACTTACTTTGGATTCAACAAAACCGTCCCAGCGCAAACATCAAAGCCTTGCGTTTTCCGGATTTGAAACTCTTCACCTTCAATTGGGGATTTAAAAATGAAAATTCTATTTTGCCTTTTAGGAGAAACAGGTCACATCAATCCTTACATCGGTCCCGCACAAGCACTGATCGCTCAAGGTCACGACGTTTTAGTCACTTCACCCGCGGATCTTTCCGAGAGAATGAAAAAATCGGGCATTCCATTTTCTAAAGATCTTTTAGCGCCTGAAGGCATGGCCCCGAAAGGAAAAGATCTTGTCGCCATGGTGGAAGATAAAAAGCAACATCGCGCCATGATCGAAGATTTTTTTCTAAAAGGAATCAGCGCACAAGTCGGACATTTCAAAGAATTTATTAAAAAAGAAAAGCCCACGGCAGTGATCGTCGATCCCATGAATTATCCTGCCGTGATCGCGGCACACCTTTTAGTTATTCCTTGGATTTCCATTTCAAGTTCTCTCACGTCTGTGATTCCAGACAGCTTAAACAGTGACGTCTTGGAATTGCTAAGGCTCGTGGCACCTGTTCGCGAAAAAATCTTTCAAGAGTTTTCCTTTTCACCGAAATTCCGCGCCATCGATTGCCTTTCTCCCCTCTTAAATATCACTTTTGCGACAGAAGAATTTATCGGCGACACACACGACGACGTTACCTTGGTGGGTCCGTCGGTCGCTTTACACGAGCGTGGCGATGAAGTTTCACTAAAATCTTTGCCCTCAGACCGACCTATTATTTACGCTTCGTTTGGCAGTCAGGTATATTACTATCCTGAGCTTTTTAAAAAGATTCAAAGCGCTTGTGAAACTTTGCCTGTGCATCTTGTGATGTCCATTGGTGAACTGGCACACGAAGAAGGTTGGCAGGACCAAGAAGCTGTGAGCCTTTATCCCTATGCTCCCCAATTAGAAATTTTAAAGAAAGCCTCGCTCTTTATCACGCACGGTGGAGCAAATTCCGTGATGGAGTCATTAAGAGCTGGAGTTCCTATGCTGATCAATCCACTTTGCAACGATCAAGAACATCAAGCTTACTTTGTTGAAAAAAGCGGAGTCGGCAAAAAAATAAATTTAAAAGAGATAAGCGTGGAAGATCTTCGCTCGCATATTCTGACACTGCTAACAAATCAAAATATCAAAGAAAGAACCCAAGAGGTCTCCCAAAGTTATCAGGTGAACGGCTCAACCAAAGTGGCTGATTTAATCACGTCCACTCTGGCAAGTTTATAAGACTTTATTGAGTCTCCGGACGGAGGTGGTTCTGAAGAATCCCTTGGATCTGATGAACGATCTCCGGATTTCCGGCGACGATGGAATTTTTGTACGGATGGTATTTTTCCCCGCGGTACGTTTCAATAATGCCGCCGGCTTCTTCGACCAACAAAATTCCCGCAGCGGCATCCCACGGCTGAATGTTGCGTTCCCAGTAACCATCAAACACACCGCGCGCCACTTGAGTAAGATCATACGCGGCAGCTCCGGGACGACGAACGCCTCGGCACTTACGCACCATCTCGTCGAAAATTTTTAATTGTTCAGCAATCACGTTTTCGTGTTCAGAAACAAATCCTGTTGCGAGCAAAGCTTTTTTCAACTCATTGGTTTTGCTGATTTGCAAACGACGGCCATTCACGAAAGCACCTTGCCCGCGAATCGCCGTGTAAGTTTCTTTGAGAATCGGCACATCAATCACTGCCAACTGAATTTGTCCGTTGATCTCCAATCCAAGGCTGATGCAAAAAATTGGAAAACGATGAATGTAGTTTGTTGTTCCATCCAGAGGATCCAAGATCCAACGCCCTTCGGGGCCTGCGGGAGCGATCTGGACCTTCGCCCCGGGCGCGTTTTGCGCGGCGAAAGTTTCTTCGCCTAAGAAGCCAATCGTAGGAAAATTTTTCTTAAGATGCTCCGCAATGACTCGTTCTGATTCTTTATCGGCTTCACTCACAAGACCTGCTTGAAACTTTTCTTCGATGTGCTCTAAGTTACCGAAATAATTGAGAAGGACCTCGCGCCCTAAGCTCACAGCCTTGATAGCTTGACTTAAGACCTGCTTCCAATCCATTGATTTTACGCCGTTTTCCATGCTTTTCCCTTTTGGCCGGACTCTCTGATGATTGACCAGTTCCGAGACTTAAAGCTAACATGATTGAAGGGTCAAAGGAAGGACCTTAAACTTAAGCGATCAAGCGAGTTTAAAACTATGAGGATTGAAAAAATGAGTTCTAAAACCGATTCTGTTGTAAAACTAGCGATAGTTTTCTTTATCTCTTTGCTTTCATTTTCTATCGGAACTTTTGTCGGCAAGAAGTACAGTGACAATCAACACCAGCTATCTGCTTTGGAACCACAAAAAACTTCTCATTCAGCAGAGCGCGAAGTCGCTTCTGTAACTCCTGAAAACAAAGTGGGCGCGATGACGGATGAAGAAATCGCAAAGCTTGCTGAAGAGTTCGTTGCTGACGACGCTGCCCCAGCTGGCGAAACAGCTCAACACGGTGAAGAAGCTAAAACCGAAGAAGGCACTCACCATGGCGACGTGGCTGAAACAAAAGCGACAACGACAGAACCTAAAAAAGATATCAAAGACGTTCCAAAACCAAATCCAGCAGGCAACAAGTCAGCTCCTTTGACTAAAAATGAAGAGCCTCTTTCTGCGGCGAAAAACATCGCTACTGGCAAAACACCAACAACTCATGAAGTAGAAAAGAAAGAAACGACAAAAGAGGAACGTTTCCCTTCTTCTTTGCCAAAAGACGTTGCTCAGTACGCTGTCGGTAAGTTCACAGTGCAAGTGGCTTCTTATGCTGACGAAGGCGAAGCACAAAAAATGGCTTCTGACCTTAAGAACAAAGGTTATAGCGCTTTTTACGTTCCTGCGAATATCAAAGGTAAAACTTGGTACCGCGTCAGCGTAGGTCAGTTTGCAACTCAAAAAGAAGCGCAAACTTACCGTGGCGAACTTTTGAATAAAGCAAAAGTCGGCTCTGCGATTGTTCAGAAAATCACAGAGTAATTGAATCCTCGATTTTAAATTCCTAAAAACCCCACGCCTTAAACGTGGGTTTTTTTATTTTCCCTGACGATTCATTCCATGTACGCGCACCGCAAAGTCCCACGCCGTTTCGCCCTGCATATCTCGATAACCTACTGAAGAATCTCTCAATAAAAACGTATGCATTGTTGTATCAGCTATCCACGTCTTGACGTTTGTAAATGGAGCCGCAATCGCAGCAATTCCTTGAGGTCCTAATACCAACTCACGATGGGCATCAGGAGAGATATTGCCAAAGACAATGGACATCACAAGATCCTTGGTCGACTGTAAAATGCCGACGCTCCAGGTGCTGTATCTTAAGAAAACAGGCCCCATGTGTGGCGCCAAGAATCCATCGTCTTCTTCAAAAGGAAAATCAATCTTGCGAAAATTGGCTTTATAATCGTGATTCAAAGCAGGTGTGAACTTAAGCCAAAAATTTTTCCCAAAGTGCAGACCCGGCGAATCCGCAATCAAAGTCTTATGTGCCGAAGAAGATAAATAAGGCTCTAAGGTGACACCGTGAAGAAACGCTCCTAACGCTCCGGCAGAATAACCCCATACGGTCACGTCCTTGGCGTTTTTAAAGTTGAGAATATTCTGCTGCTGCAAATATTGAAATGTCAGAACCACATTGTTATAACCGTCGTGATAAAGTAAAACCGAAGCTTGATAGGAAGCCACGTGTTGGCCGGCATGCACGTCTCCGGTGCAATAAGGTAAAAACAATGCCGTGTGCTGATTCCACGGATTGTTGGCGATGCCGTCATTCGCTAAAACGGAAGTAGGCGCTTCTTCGAGAGGCTCAAGACTTGTAAGCGGACTTTTCCCGTAACAAGTTCCTTCCGACCAACAAGCACCTCCTCCCATGAATTCCACGAGTAGTTTGTCAGCGTCTTTTCGATCTAAAAAGACGCTGTAACTCTGTCCATTACCGCAGACCGCGCCGGGTATTGTGATTTTCTGCCAGGTTCGGGCTTCTGCGAGTGAAATGGAAAAACTGATGAAAAGAAGGATGTATTTAAATGTTTTCATGGCCCCAATTTTATCGGAACCACTGTGAGATTAAATATGTACTTTGATGACACAAGACAAGAGTCTACTAAAGTGCCAATTGAAATCCTAAACGCAGAACGGCGCTCCACACAGGATTCGGATCAAAATCCGAAGCAAACAAAGCGCGACCCTCAAGACCACCGACGAATCCAAAATCTTTGTTAACATTCAATGCGAGTTCTCCGCCAACAGAAACACCCGACATAAATTTCGGATTGCTTTTATCTGTGCGAGAACTTCCCATCAATGTTGTGACGATTTCTTCTTCGTAAAGACCTACACCACCGCCAGCATAAAGAGTGGAATCCACGCTGCGGTTTGGATTTGTGCCGTTAAAGAAATGATAGCGGCCCCACACTACTAAGTCCGTGTGAGTTCGGCCGATGGAAGAAGTTGTATTTCCCGTATTTTCTTCAAAGCGCGCATATTCTGTGAGAACACTGAACTTACGCATCTGCAAAGCCAGAGCGAAGTTTAAGGGCTTGCGATCCACGAGTTCCTGAGAATCACCGCGCTCGAAACGCATTTCAGGATTTAATAAAAAAACTTTTAAAATATTGGGATCTTCATTCAAAGAGGGCATCTTCGCGCGAGAAACTTGGGCATTTGCAAAACCCGCAAATGTAAAGACAACAATGAACAGCCAAGCCCTCATTGCTCCTCACCTTGCGCCGGAGTTTTCTCTACGGCTTGTTTTTCGATTTTGCCGTTTTTACAAGAGAAAGTTTCAGTCGTCAGCTCTTGAGAATTCGTAAGAACCTGGGCCAAGAATGAACATTCGTTTTCAGTGAGTGTTCCAAAATTCTCGACCAAGGCGTTCACAAATTTTTCAGAAGTATAATACTCATCACTTAAGACTTTAAAATCTTCTTTGATCTTAGGAAGAGTTTTAACAAGGATCTTCGCTAGGTCTTTACGTGCTTGCAAAGGTTCTATTTTGCGATCTTTGGCATAGATGTCTGTAAGACGCTTCATGAAACGAGAAAACTGTGTCGCCAAAGAATAGGCAAAACCCACAGAGTAATCTTTCATTTTTTTGTTATCGCCAGATGAGTAGAACAGTTTAAGAGACCGCAACAAAGACTCACGGCTTGGAAGCGAGTTCACAGAAGTTTCGTCCGCAACCTTCAAAGAGCGCGTTGATTTTTCACTTGGTAAAGATTGAGCGATGAAGTCAGGATTGCCTGTGTACATCCAGCCCCAGAAGTCCGCTAATCCTTCGTTCAACCCGCGTGTCATTGCTACGTGGTAGTAAAAATGAAGAGTGTCTTCATCCATTTCACGACCAGGACGAGCGATCGGTAAGATATCTAATCTTTGACGAGTCGACAGATCTTCGTTCACGTCTGTGATTTTTAAAAACTCATCACGATTGTGAACGCTGCCTTTGTAAGGCGATTCAGGAAGAACCAATTTGTAAAACAGAGAGTGGAAATGTTCGTGCGCAAGAATTCCACCGTTGATCGCAATCGGAAGACCGTTTTGTGTGTATGGCACAAACAACATCGAATCCGTCACACCATCATAAAATGCATTATTACGAACGCCGCCTTTAACTTTCACAGCCACACCAATATCACGCGGCCATTTGTTCACACCACCGGCCCCTAACTCTTCGTCAAGCTCTGCCAGTTTTTGCATGTGCGCGTACACTGTCACCAATTGCTGGGTGATTTCGTTAGCAGGAATATATTCGCCGTTTTTGTTTTTGATAAAACGAGCATTCGGAGCATGACCATCCAAGCGATTGTTCACGATACGAGGACTTAAGAAAAACTTCACAAAGCGACCGGCCACAGTTTGCAGATCTTCGATGCCTTTAAGCTCAATGACGCCCAAAGAGTAACTGCTTTGCGAATTGTTCATTGGCGCCAAAACACGAACGTCGCCACTTTCCTGCGCCGAATTAGGCGAAGGAGCGCAAGCTCCAAGTGTCGTCGTTATGAGAATTGCCGCTGTGATCCGGCTAAAAACGCGCTTCACAAAATCCTCTCTAAGCACTATAAACGGAGGGTCCCTCTCGCTCATTGACTTATTGCGTTATAGTTATAGTGAAAAAGGGCAAAAATCTCAATGAAAACTTGAGGATAGACAAACTTTGTCAGTCTCACTAAAGTTTCGACACTGAACAAAGCCAACCAGGATCGGACGAGCCCCCATGGATGTACTTGATTTTGTTACCAAAAATCTAAACCCCTCGCAAAAAGACGCGGTGGAGACTCTTGAGGGTCCTCTGTTGATTTTGGCGGGCGCGGGCTCTGGGAAGACCCGAGTGCTCACTCACCGCATGGCCAACATCATCGGCCAAGGAGTCGCCGCTCCGGATGAAATCCTTTGCGTGACCTTTACGAACAAGGCCGCCAAAGAGATGGAGCACCGTATTTACAAGATCATGGCTGACATGGGTGCGCGCATTCACTCTCAGCTTTGGATTAACACTTTCCATAGTTTTTGCGTGCGTGTTTTGCGTCAGCACATCACGCTTTTGGACTATAAACCCTTCTTTGGAATCTACGATTCTTCGGACACTTTAAGCCAAATTAAAAAAGTCATGGTGGCCTTGGACATCAACGACAAGATGTACCCGCCTAAGAATTTCCAAAGCCGTATCAGCCAAGCTAAAATGTTGGGACTGACTCCGGAAGGTTTAGAGAAAAATTCCCGCCGTTTGATGGATGCAAAAACGGTGGAGGTCTATAAGGCCTACGAAAAAGAGATGAAGAAAGCCAACAGTTTGGATTTCGATGATCTCTTGATGAAGACTTATGAACTTTTCCGAATGTACCCTGACGTTCTTAAAATGTATCAGGAGAAATTTAAGTTCATCATGGTGGATGAGTATCAAGACACCAACCACATTCAATACTTGATCGTAAGAATGCTTGCAGACGCTCATCGCAACCTATGTGTTGTCGGCGATGAAGATCAGTCGATCTATAGCTGGCGTGGTGCAGATATCAAAAACATTTTGGATTTTGAAAAAGACTTCCGTGAAGCGAAAGTCGTGAAGCTCGAAGAAAACTATCGCTCTTCAGCAAACATTGTGAATGCTGCAACGGCTGTTATTAAAAACAATACAGAAAGAAAAGATAAAACTCTTTTCACTTCCAATGATGCCGGTGACTTGATTCACGTTCGTGAAGAGAAAAACGAATACGACGAAGCGCGCTTTGTTGCTAAGACCATTCAGTCGATGATGAACGAGGGCGAAGGCTCTTACAACGACTACGCCATTTTTTATCGCACGAATGCGCAATCACGTGTACTCGAAGAACAGCTTCGCACAATGGCGATTCCGTATCGTTTGGTCGGCGGTGTTCGCTTCTATGAGCGCATGGAAATCAAAGACATGCTTTCGTACATGAAGCTTGCGATCAATCCGGCGGACGATATTGCGCTTAAGCGTATTATCAACGTTCCTGCACGCGGGATCGGCAAAACGACGATTGAAAAAATCGAAGAGTATGCGGCTCACCATGGCCTGAGCATGTACATTGCCGCGCAAAAGGCTTGCGACGAACGCTTATTCAACGCGGGCACAACGGGAAAAATCCGTCGCTTCCTAGAACTGATGGACGAGTTGCAAACAAATGCCACGACTTTCAAGCTTGTTGATTTCTATCACATCGTTTTAGATCGTTCTGAATATCTAACTGCTCTAAAAAAAGATGAGTCTCCAGAATCACAAGCTCGTATCGAAAACTTAGAAGAACTCGACAACGCCATTGCTCAATTTGCAAAAGAGCGCGGTGACGAAGCGACTCTCACAAGTTTCCTTGAAGAGATGGCCTTGGTGAGTGATGTGGATTCTTTAGATCAAGAGCAAAATTCTGTGACGATGATGACTCTGCATATCTCCAAAGGTTTGGAGTATCCGTATGTCTTCGTTGTGGGTCTTGAAGAAAACTTATTCCCAAGCGCTCGCAGCCTGGATAACGACGGCGAAGAAGACGTGGAAGAAGAACGCCGTTTGGCGTATGTCGGTATGACTCGCGCTCGTCAGAAGCTGTGGCTCACCTACGCCAAGATGCGTCGCGTATGGGGGCAAGAGCAGTTCAATCCTCCATCGCGTTTTATCAAAGAAATTCCGCAAGAGTATATCGACTTTAAAACGGCCGCTGAGGGACCGCGCTTTGTTTCTCGCTATGGTTCGAGTTCTTACGATGAAGACAGTGCTTTCTCAAGCCCTCGCTGGGGATCAACGGGATCTGATCGCAATAAAGCGCGCAGAGAAGCCTTCGATGACAGCCAGGATTTCCCTGACTATGAAAATGAAGGCGCAAACCAGGCCGCTCCATTCGCAAAAGGCATGCGCGTAAGACATCCCACGTTTGGCGCAGGCACTGTTTACGCAACTGAAGGAACTGGCGAGAACTTCAAAGTCAGCGTTATGTTCACCGACAACACTGTTAAGAAGTTCGTGGTGAAATACGCACGCTTAGAACGCATTTAATATTTTGATATTGAGCACCAAATGTATTTTTGTGTTGCAAAAAAACTGCTTCACGACAAACCTTGTTCGGCTACCTTAGGAGGTTTTGTGAAAAAGTTTATCGTATGTGCATGTTTATTGGCTTCTTCTGTTTCATTTGCCCAAAGACCAGCTGCTACTAGATACGTAGCTTCTTACGGCAACAAAGCTGCAAGCATCAGTCTTGGTATGACAAGCTCTGCTTTGAATATCGGTGGCAGAATGGAATTCAGCAATGAACAAGGTGCTTTTGGTGGTTATGTATTCCTTCAAACTGAGAAAAAAGATGCCGCTGTACCACAGGTTTTGACTTTCGGTGGTCACTCTTTGATCAAGCTTGTTGATGCATCTAACGTAAATGCATACATCGCTCCAGGCATCGGCATCTCTATGATCAAAATGGAAGGTCAAGATGACGTAACTGCGGTAGGACCAAGCTTCAGATACGGCGCTCAAATGAAATTGGGCAACGTTGGTGGTGCAATCGGTATCGAGCGCCTAGAAGTATGGAACTGGTTTGACAGCAAATCTGCTGCAAGCGCAGCATTCACTTCTGCTGTTTACACTTTCAACTTCTAATTTTTTTAAAGTTGAACTGTCTGATGAAAAAAGCCCGACATAGTTCGGGCTTTTTTCATTTTAAAACACCAAAGAACCGGACGTGCTCTTAGTCTTGTTAGAGTCGCGTAAGATTGCCGCCTTACGGGTGAACTTGTTAGTGTTTTTATATGACTACACTTCAAAGAATCATCCTTGCTGCTTTGTTTTTACTTCCTAGTTTTAGCTTCGCCGCTCCTGCGGGTTTTTCTTTTGTGAACGCAAAAGAAATCAAAGAAGATGACGTCACTTTCACTTATCAATCCAATGACGGAACCTTTGAACTTAAGTGCACACATGTTTTTGATCAGCCTGAGTTGTCCGACTGGGATGTCTGGTGCGGTAAAGGCACAAAGATGCTTCGCCAGTTCCGCGTGCACTTCTTAGTTCGTCAGTATCAGAGCAAGGCGGCTGACCGCTCTGCTTTTGAAGTTTTGTATTGGGTGATTGATCGCGATCAACATATGTCCAAAGCTTTTTCGTCAACCAGCTCTTGGATTCAGTTTAGAAACTTGTCGAACCTTGAAAAGATGTCTTTCAGTCAAGGCGTAGAAAACGATTATGCTTATCTGACTGTGGAACTAAAGCCCACGAAATAAAAAAGAGGATGGTCAAAGACCATCCCCTAACGGAAGAATCTAGCCAATCAGTTTTAAAGCTAATTGATTGGCTTGGTTTGCCTGCGCAAGAACTGAAGTCCCGGCCTGCAATAAAATATTGTTTCGAACCATTTCACTTGAAGCCGCTGCCACATCCGTATCACGAATACGACTGTTTGCTGCTGACAAGTTTTCTTGAGTCACACCTAAGTTGTCTGCGGTGGACGTCAAACGGTTTTGTAAGGCACCCATGTAAGCTCTTGTCCCGCTCACTGCTGTTTGGGCTGTGTCGAGTTTCGTCAAAGCTTCTTGAGCACCTTCTTTGGAAGAAAAATCAATGCCTTCAAGTCCCAAGGCATCCAATGTTGCCGCGTTTTTTCCGGCATCAAACGTGATACGATCTGCAAACGGATCGTTACCAATGCCTACTTGAAAATCAAATGCAGGCGCCGATCCATCTAAAAGTTTTGTCGTACCCCACGTAGTGGATTTAGCAATCCTCTGCATTTCATCTTTAAGCTGCAAAACTTCTTTATTGAGCATACCGCGCTCTTTTTCACCGACAGTGTCTGAAGCGGCTTGAATCCCTAACTCACGCAATCGAACAATGATATTTCCAATTTCATTCAATCCACCTTCGGCAGTTTGAATCATTGAGATACCATCATTGGCATTTCTTTGCGCTTGGCTTGCAGAACGAATCTGCGCTTTCAATCTTTCAGAAATCGCCAAACCCGCAGCGTCGTCCGCCGCTTTATTAATACGACTTCCGGAAGCAAGCTTTGCCATCGAATCGTTGATCGCGCGTTGCGATCCTACCAGATTTCGTTGCGCATTGAGTGCCGCGATATTTGTCGTAACTCTCATTCCCATAACTGTCCCCGTAATAACCTGGCCAACTTTTCGGGAATTGAGGATCGAACTTCACGAGACTATCGAATAAATTTTTCGAGTGAAATTAAATGGATGCTTGTTTTAAAAGGCGAGTCTTGTGTAAGAGTGATTCATTTCTGTGTCTCAGCGTGAGAACTAAATAGAGAAATTCTTAGAATCTTTCAATGAAGCCCATTCTGCTTCATACATCGAAGCATCGGGTTTTCTGATTTTTTCAGGAGCTGGACTGACGTATTCCGCATGCACTCCATCCCAACCAACATAACGACGCGTGAGACCTTCTTGTCCTACTTGGAAATTTGGCACAAGATAAGTTTTTCCTCCGCCATCGGGAATATCTACAGCCAAATTCGGCATCGCAAGGCCCGAGAGATGACCCCACAATTCTTTTTGAATCTCCAATGAGTCCTCGACGGACGTGCGCAAGTGATCTGTGCCAAGCGAAGGATCGCACTGGAACATGTAATAAGGCTTCACACGCAAGAACAACAGACGACGACTGAGAGCTTGAATGATCGCTGGATGATTGTTGATTCCGTTTAAAAGAACCATTTGATTCATCACAGGCACACCGTTATCGACAAATCTTTCAAGAGCCTCGACAGCTTCCGCCGTCAACTCACGAGGATGATTAAAGTGCGACATCAAAAACACAGGCTTGTGCTTTTTCAGAATCTTCACAAGATCATCCGTCACACGCATAGGGCACACCACGGGCATACGTGTTCCGATACGAATGATTTCAACATGCTCAATGCGACGAAGATCGCCGAGCACGCGATCCAGTTGTGCGTCACTCACAGTGAGTGGATCCCCGCCGGACAAAATCACTTCACGAATACCGGGATGAGAGCGAATGTAAGCTAATGCTTGTTCATACTCTTCATTGCGAATGAACGCTTGCTCTTGTCCCGTAAAATGTTTGCGCGTGCAGAAACGGCAATAGACACTGCAAATATCCGTAATCAAAAACAACACGCGATCGGAATAGCGATGAATCACGCGAGGTGCGGGATTGTTTTTTCTTTCTCCTAAAGGATCGAGCATTTGTTGCGCACCGTCTTCGATTTCAAAACGATGAGGCATCAGAATCTGACGAATGGAATCGCCCGGCTCCCCTGCAAGACTTGCGTAGTACGGTGTCGTACGAATATTAAAAAGTTCTTTCCCTTCCGCAAACGCCGCCTTTTCATCTTGAGACAACTCAAAATGTTTTTCGAAATCCGTTTGTGATTTAAGAGAATGGCGAAGCTGCCAAGTCCAATTATTCCAATCAGACTCTGCGATATGTTCTGGCTTAGGGCTTCGAGGGAAATGAAACTTCACGAGCTGGTTATGAATGAAAGATTCCGCTTAGGCAAGGTGCCTTTTTAGTGCCGCAAAGGGGCTCTTTTGCGGGGTTTTTAAAAAGTCCCGATCGACAGCTCTAAGTTATTGAGATCAGGTGTCTTTTCAACCTTCTCAGAGTGGGACACCAGAAGTTTGACAAGCACACCTTCTCTCGCAGCTCTTCTCAACATGAGAACTCTTAGGCATTTCGATGACTTAACTCCCCTGGCATGAGTTGGCTTTTTTGGCCCGGCCCTCGCTTTACATCAAGGTAGGAAAAAGGGTCTGGATGTGCCCTAAACAATAGGAGGACTTATGAAAACTTTCACTCACCCACATAAGAAATGGGTCATGACAGGAGCACTGCTCGCTGTTCTTGGTTTCAATGTATCTTTTAACAATCACTCTCAAGATGGAATCGCATCAGCAGAGTTTGCTTCAACAGTCGCTGAAGGCGTTGTTCAAGGCAAAATCTATACTGCTAAAGGCGTTGTTCCTGTGAAGTACATCGATAACGGTGAAGACAAAGTCCTTGCCATCGTTCCAAAGAAAATGACTGAAGGAAAAGTATGCGAAACTTGCGGTTTCGACTCGATTTCACTTAGTGTTAAAAACAAAGAAGATATCGACGCTTTGAATGTTGAACTAATGAAAGCAATGGAAAAGCAACTCAAAGCTGAGAAGCCTGCTGTTGCGACTACTGCTGAATCAACAACAGAAGGACAAGAGGGAGAAGAGAAAATTAAGAAGAGTCCTCTTGATGGCATTGTAAAAGCTTGCAGCCGCCGTACAGATAAAGATGCAGAACTCACTTGTATTAAAGATAAATATCTCAAAGTGCTTTCGGACAAAAAAGTTTCTAAAGACGTTGAAGCAGGCGAAGCTCTTGATTTCTATAAAACTGAAATCCAAGCTCGTCTTCTTAAACAGATTTCTGAAGCTCGTAAATCGGCATCTCGAACTCGCAGAGCTTACGTAGGTCAAGATTCGCTATGGCGCTTGGAATCAGATGAATCCTTCGACGACTCTGAAACAACGATTAAAAATGCCGGTGATGTCATTGCAGATTTGATTCGCGATGTCCCTGGCAAATATGAATCTGTGCGCAGAGCACTTTTGAGTGCACAGTCTGACATTCTTAAATACGAAGCAGCTCAATACAGAAATGCCTTTACAAGAGAAGTGAACTCAAAAGATCCAAGTGAATATCCATACCTGGTTGCTGAAAGACAAGCTGTAGGACAAGAGCTTAACTACATGTACGACGTGATGAATTCAAAAACTCAGAATGCGATCTACGATGCTTACAGCAATGACAATATCTCTATTGATCTTAGAAATCAGTACGCGAAATATCTTTCTGATTTCAACGCGAGATTAATGGAAGCTGTGACAGGTAAAGGCGATCTTCTCAATGGCATCACGGCAACTCCAGCTTTCGACATCAGCGGTCGCTTGGCAAATCCAGGTCGCAACGCAGGAACAGTAGTCGTTCCGACAACTCCAGGTGGTATTTCTTCAAGAACAGGCGCAACTTTAAATGCGACAGGACAAACGATCTTGGTACCAGTTCAAGTTCCAGCAGGAACAACAACAATGCCACAAATCGGAATTCCAGCGCAAAATAACGGAGTGAGTTTTGGGACAATCGGACCTGCATCTGCAGAGTCTCTAAGAATGAGAACCGAAATCCAAAATCGCTTCCCACGTCAATAATAAGACGACTGACCTCAATCCTCCAACGGGTTCACGACGAGCCCGTTTTCCTTTTTTTTAAAACCTTTTGTTTTAAAACACCAACAACCGACATCAAAACGCCACCGCCGATGCCGCCGCTGGCGATGGCTGCAATAAGAGCACTCATATTGAGTGTGCCCGCCTGACTTGTGAGTGGAATCGAGTCAGCTCCGTCTCCGCCTAACATTCCCAAAACGATAGCACCTGCAGCCCCTCCCAAAAGACCCACAAAAGAGTTTCCTGTTGCTCCTAGACTGAATTTTTTAAATGAAGAGCCCGCGACATTTCCACCGATAACTCCGCTGATGATTGGAATAAGTATGGCCGCCCAATTCACGATCTTCCCTCCTAGCGCATAAAAATGCGAATCTGCACAGGCTCACCGGGCTGTAGTGTTGTTACGTACATTCTGACGGCGATGATTTTTGATTTTTCAAAGGTGTCGGTGACTTCGGCATTCAAACTGTAATCACCTTCAAGGTGCCAAACCGGTAAAGACATTCTTTCGTCTGTGACGACTTCAGCTCTTTGTATTCTTACGCCCGTACTCTGAACCAAGACCCGCACTTCTGAAAAATCTTGTCGATTGTTAGTTACGCCGATATTTCGATAAGTAGGTTGTTCGGCAGACACTGTGGCAAAGGCCACTTCTTTCCAAGGTACGTCGGCTTGAGCTGAAAGGCCGGTCATCAGAACGGTTGAGAGAATTAAAAAAATCTTTTTCATAACTCCTCCCAAATCAAATGATATAAGGCCCGGAGTTATTGTCCATAGAGATGTAGCAAGTGTGCCCTTTTGCAAAAGACAGACAGCAAATAAAAAAAATCCCGGGGGACTTTCGCCCCCCGGGCCCTGCTCACCACCAAACAAAATGTAATCAAGTAGTCATCAAGCTGTCGTACAAGTTGCAATCACGTCGTAATCAAAAGCTGATGGCGGCTTTAGATGCAAATCCAAATGTGAAACCGTTCCCCAACCCGTCGTTGCCATTTTTCCAAGCCTCGCCAGGGAAGAGAAGACCGACCTGATTCACCCACTGAATTCTTTCACTCGGCTTGTAAATCACTTCGATATCCCATTCTAGGCCCAGATCTTTTGCAGAATCAACAGAGTTTTTTACTGTATTCAATAATTGTCCGTAAACGAGTGTGTTGCGAACATCTACACGATCATTCCATGCATAACCAACTGACGGAGCGATGTACATCGCATTGCTGATGGATTCATCATCCGCAGAATTTCCAACATTCAAAGTTGTCGTGTTTTTGTAAACGTCTGTGTTCAAGAAATCTCTTTGCCCCAAACGATGATTGAAAAGAAGCATTCCCGCATCATAGTTACGGTTGAACGCATAACCACCGAAGTCCGTTGAAGATGGATCATCACCTGTTGCCATGCCCAGTTTCAATTTCCAGTCCCATTTTGACTCTGCACGAGGGATGTAAAGCTCGGCTGCGATACCGTAGCCATTCACGCTGACATCTTGAGTTCCCTTTGTCACACCTGTTTCACCAGATTGGAAACCGGCTTCAAGTTTGAATCCGAAAGAATCAAAACCACGACCCAAAACAAAGTTTGTTCTTTGCATGTTCAGACTTGAGTTCACGCCATCACCGCCAAAAGCAGCGATTTGATTTGCATCGTAACCCAAAACTTCTTTCACACCTTTGACGTTTTCTTGGTAAACGCCGATCAAAGATTTATTTTCTTCACTTTCATATTGAAGTTGGAAACCTTGAGTTGTGATTGTGCCACCTTGACCGAACCCACTGGATTGTTTGCGAGAAAGAACCGGCATGATGAACCAGTCACCGATCACAACTTTGTACGCCACCATATCGCGAGTGTCATACCAGTGATCAAATGCGCCCTTACCCGCGCTGTAAGTCATGCCCAAACCGAATTCAAAGGGAGCGCGACCTACAATCAAAGCGCCGTACTCTTGATTTACGTTCAAGTACAACTGGCTGACTTTGATATCTGTAGAACCCTGGTTTTCAGCGTTGCCCGGATTGGTATTTGTATTCATGCCCCAGATTTCACCGACTTGAGAGTTCGGATAAGCGCTGCTGTTTAGCACATCAAAGCGAGAGATGATATTCACCCCATCAGCCGCGATGATTTTTGGACTCAAGTAAAGGTAGTTCAAACCATAAGCTTTTCTTTGCGTGGGTGTTGCCAAAGAAGGACGATCCACTTCGGTCCATTCAAAGCGGTAACCACCATTCCAATCCAAACTCATGGCATTGGCAGTTGTGGACAAAAGAGCCACAGAAAGACCTAAAGCTTTCAAAAGATTTTTTTTCAGCATTTTCATTCCTTTATTTTGCAACGACACCCATCACATCCCCTTCACGAAGGATGATCAGGTCTTCATTTTGAATTTTAATTTTTGAACCCGCGTATTCAGAGAAAACAACGCGGTCGCCGACTTGAACGTCCATAGGACGAACGTGGCCTTTTTTGCCCATATGACCGCGGCCGACAGCCACGACATATCCTTCCAGATTTCCCGAAGTGTCCGCGACCGTATCAGGAATGTACAAACCACCTGGAGTCATTTTTTCCGCACCAGATACTTGCACCAAAATACGATCATCCAACGGAGTTACAAAACCACTGAGATCCAATTTTTTCGCAGGAACCGCCGCTTTCATCAAATGAGATGCCGCAGGTTTTGCCGCCGTCATTTTTTTCGCTGGAGCTTTTTTCGACACTGCTTTTTTTACGGCAGACTTCTTAGTCACAGTTTTTTTAACTGCCGTTTTCTTCGCAGACGCTTTTTTAGCAACGGCCTTTTTTGCTTTCGCAGGTGCCGCGGATTTTTTTGTTACTTTTTTAGGAGTTTTTTTTGAGACGGTCTTTTTAGCGACCTTTTTCACATTGGCTTTTTTAGCAGAAGCTTTCTTCTTAGCCACAACCAATCCTTTCATCCAAACAAGCTTTGAAAAATAAAAGCAGCTTATTTGCTTCAGAGAGAGTTTCGTACTACTCTTTATGTATGTTGCGACCACGATTAAAGACCATTTTAATTGCTTTTACAATCCTTGTGACGCTTGTAATCATCTGCGGGCTTGGGATTGCCGGATATTCTTACTTCGCTCTTGAAAAAGAACTCACTGCCAAGTTGGAATCTAAAAAGTTCATCGTTCCGACGGAATTCTACGCAGCTCCGCCAACTTTTTATTCTCATAGCGTGATCAAAATCAGTGATATCGAAAAGCAACTTCTGCGTCAGAACTATCGACGCCGCGACTACGACCAACGACTTTTACCCGGTGATTATTTTATAGCCAATCGCGAACAGTGCGCGTCCCGTTTGCAAGTGGGACTCAATGAAAATCAAGACGGATGTATCGGTTGGGTGACGATGGAAACTCCGACCCGCGATGTGGATAGCTCCATCCAGGTTGTCGTTGTTCAAAAAGATCAGCTTGTTTCACAAATTTTTAAAGGCGCACCGTTTGTTGAAGTTCCCGAAGCCCTCGCCGAAGCACCTCTTCTTGCACAATATATCGGCAACGAACCTTTGATGCAGAAAACGGTGACTTTAAGTGATGTTCCTCCGATGTGCTCAAACGCCATCATGTCCATCGAAGATGCTCAGTTTTTAGAACACGGTGGAGTCAGCATCAAAGGGATCTTCCGGGCCCTGGTAAAAAACATCACAACGGGTAGAAAAGCTCAAGGTGGCAGCACCATCACTCAACAGCTCGTAAAAAACTATTTCTTAACGAGCGAAAGAACTTTGAAACGCAAGTTCAACGAATTCATTATGTCGATTCTTTTGGAGTCCCGTTTCAGCAAAGACGAAATCCTTGAAACCTATCTGAACGTTATTTACATGGGACAAAACGGCGCCTTTCAAGTGCGCGGTTACGGTTCAGCAGCCCGCTACTATTTCGGAAAAGAGTTGATGGACCTGAACTTGAGCGAATGCTCTTTGCTTGCAGCCATTGTCAACAGCCCCGGACTTTTCAACCCGTTTAAAAAACCAGTGAATGCAGAAAGACGCCGCCACTTGGTTTTGGAAAAAATGAAAGAGTTTGAGTACATCACGCAAGCTCAAGCGGAAGAAGCCGACAAAACACCACTCCCTAGTGAACCTCGCACTTTGGCGTCGGAAACAGCGCCTTATTATCTCGATGCCGTTCGCAAGCAGTTGCAAAGTCAGGGATTAAATCCAGATGGATTAAAAATTTATACGGCTCTTGATTTGGAAGCCCAGGAAGTCGCCCAAGAATCTTTACGAAATCATTTGGATCAACTTGAGAAAAATAATAAATACATCAGCGGCCTCAAAGCAAAAGGCAATAGCCTTGAAGGCAGTATTCTCGTAGGCAACAACAAAACAGGCCTCGTGAGTGTTGTGGTCGGCGGTCGCAACTACCGAATGACACAGTTCAATCGCGCCATTGATGGACACCGCCAAATTGGTTCAATCATGAAACCGTTCGTTTATCTTACGGCGCTTATCAATGACACCGACGAAGGCGCGCCTTATACGCCGATCACACTTTTGAACGATGAAAAGTTCACTTACAAATACGAGGGCCAAGCGTGGTCACCGGATAACTACGGAAAAAAATATTTCGGCACAGTTCCCATGTTCTATGCTTTGAAAAATTCTCTCAATGCCGCGACGGCATCTTTGGGAATTAAAGTCGGTTTAGGAAATGTCATTGATATTACTCACGCGGCAGGTGTGACTTCGGAACTTAAATCCTTTCCCGCTATGACCTTAGGAGCTTTTGAAATGTACCCGCGCGAAGTTTTGCAAAGCTATATGACTTTCGCAAACATGGGGAAGAAACAAAACATGTCTTTCATTCGCAGAGCCTTGAATTCCGATGGACAGGAAGTTTTCATTCACCAACCTTCTCCTGAACAAGCCGTTGATGCGGCGGCCACGGCAAGCCTTGTGAGCATGATGAAACAAACTGTCCTTTCCGGAACAGCTCGCTCCATCACATTGAATGGATTTTTTAATCCCGCCGCCGGAAAAACCGGAACCACCAGTGATAACAGAGACGCTTGGTTCTCTGGATTCACACCTTATCTTACGACCGTGGTGTGGGTTGGTTATGACAACAATCTTCCGCATAAATTGACCGGTTCCAATGGCGCTGTTCCTGTATGGACTCAGTTCATGAAAAAAATTGGAATCCGTTTCCCTGCCGATGATTTTGCATGGCCGGAAAACACGAAAAAAGTTTTGCTCGATCAAAAAACTTTGGAAGGACTGAACGCGTTTAGAGAAAACGATCCAAGTCAGGTTGAACTGATCTTTGACGAAGCCAAAGTTCCCAGTGGATTTTAAAGTTTAATTTCAAGGCCTTCGTGGGCAAAGTCCCACGCAACGGCCGACTGCTGGCCGCTGTTCTGTATCTCGCGAGACTCATAGTATTCGCGAGTCTGCCGTTTAAGCTCTAACACATGTTCAATACGCGCCCCTGGATCGTGATGAGCAAAAAGAATTTTCTTAATACCTTCACGAAGGGCGATATCTAATCCGACTTGGGCAGCACTGTGACCCCAGTTCGCCTTTTCAGCCAACTCCGGCAAGGTGTATTGCGCATCGAAATACATCAAATCAATGTTTTGATAAAGGGGAAGGTCCTCGCCCAGCTCTTCGCGAGTGATGCGAGTTCCTTCGGTATCTACGCAGTGTGAATATGTTTTTCCACCAGATTCCACCTTAAGACCCCAACAAGGATCTGGATGATCTAATTTGTACGGCGTGATTGTAAAATCATCGAGCTGATAAGGCTTTCGTGGCTCAAGGACATGGAAAACAATTTTCGCTTTCAACGCCTCAAACGGAACCGGGAAATACGGACGACAAAAAATACCGCGAATCAGTTTTTCCAATTCAGGTTGCACGGCGTAGTAATGAACTTCACAACCGGGGATAAAATGCGGAGTAAAAAAAGGTAAACCGATAACATGGTCCCAATGAAAATGAGTCATGAAAATATGAAACGGGCCTTTCGATCTGCCAGTTGTGCCCGTCATAATTTTTTCACTGAGATTGCGAATGCCGCTGCCGCCGTCAATGATCAATTGAGATTTCTGACTTTGGACTTCCACACACGTTGTCGCTGCACCATAACCACCTAAAAGTGGCGTTTCAATATTTTGGATGTACCTAGAGACTTGCGATGGATCACGATAACCCATAGCAAAAAAATTCCTTAACACTCCTTCGATGTGATAAGTCCAATCAGTAGGTGGTGGAGCAGATGGTAACGATCCCCGGACGCCCCAAAATTTAATCGTCAGCGACATGGAAACAGAATGACCTGTTTGTAAACACGAATCAAACACATATTATTTGGTCGGGCCTTTGTCGTAGTTCACAACAACATACTCGGACCATGGTAGTGCCTGGCATGTGCGAACGACTCGCGTATCGGGTTTGTCTTCACTTGTTTTGCCTTCTTCGATCACAGCTTCACAAGTCCCACAACTTCCCTCTAAACAAGAGTACGGTGGATTTATTTGAGCAATCAAAGCCATGTCGAGCAAAGTTCTGCCCGATTCTCCCGGAACTTCGATCTCTTTTCCATCGATGATAAATTTGATTTTCATGTAAATATCACAGCACCCTGTCCCGGTCGGGACAATAACTTTCTGGAGCTCAATGGCAATTACCGGTAACTCTCCATCCATAATAAATACAGGGTTGTAAAAGAGATCGATATCTGACTTAATGTGCGCCACCTATGAACTATGAACGTATCGGATTTGAAGGGTATTAAATCCGGTATTGAGCTTGCACTTTCATGGGACGCTTAAATCCAAGAGGGAGAGCTTATGATGCTCAAAAAACAACTTCTGGGCCTGGCCATGGCTTCAGGTCTTTCGTTCCTTGCCACTTCTTCAGCACAAGCTGGTTGGGAGGTTCTTAAACCCGCTAATGTCTGGGAGCGAATTCAAAAAGAGGTCGCTAAACAAGAAATCGGCGCGGGCATCAACCTTGTCAATGCAGATATTCTTGATGGTCTTTCTACTTCTTTACGTTATCGTATTGAATCAGAACCTTCTTACGTTGATGGCTATTACACGCGTATTGATAAATACACTTTGAAATTCGCTTTAAATCCGGGTGATTTCATTGACGATCTCGACACTCCGGTAGGTATTAACTTAGAGAAAAATTCAGAGATCATTTTCGCTCGTCAATTCAAGAGCCAAAAAGCTTCCTTGGTGGCTCTTCCTTACACACCAAGAAATCTTCCGTTCACAGCAAAAAAAGCGATTGAAAGACTTGAACCTGGTGACTTCGTCGCATTCCAAGGCCGCATGGCTTTTGTTCTTTCGCTGAGCCATGATCTTTTGAAAGGTGATTTCACAGCAGGGGCTTCCACTCACGCTTATATGTCGGGCGAATTCATGGTGCATTTATTCCGTATGGATGACAATAAAATGCGCGTGAAGCTGATCGCTGTTCGCGGCAAAGGTGTCGGCGCCAACGCCGGTGTCGATTTATCTGAAGATCTTGAAATTTTTGGCATCAGCCTTCTCGACAATAAAATTGAAAGATGGTTGAGCCTGACTCCCCTCGATGCAGGCACGGGTTTAGGTAAGAACGATGTCATCATGCTTGATTACGTCTTTAATTTGAATGATCCGGAAGCGGCACAAGCTTACGACACGTTGATGCTTCACAAAGTTCAATTGAAAGACATCAAAGTGGCAAACCCTACCGTGTCTCGCAAAGATTTGACTCAAGAACTTTTGACGGACTTAACGGATATTGAAAAAATCGCTCTTCAAGATGGTCTTCTTCCTCCACAAGACCGCCGTATCGACCGCGTATTTAAAGGATCTTCCGAAGGTGTCAATAAAGACGCCCGCATTAAGTTCGGTTTGAATCTTTGGAAATTCGAAGCTGGAAAAGCTTATGGCGAAAACAAAGTTCTTAGCTACGACAAACAAGATAAAGAACAATACTTCTTACTAGACACTCTTTCTCGTTACAAAAAAACGAAAATCTTGTTCGGTCTTTTCGGCGAAGAAACTTTGATGACTTCGAATCTTCTTTTCACTGCAGATCAAAACTGGAACCCGGGTCGTTTCGTGACTTTGACTTCCAGTGCAGAAATGAAAATGAAAGATGTTTCCGGCCGTGACTTAGACGAAATTCAACGTCTGGTTCGAGAAACCATTGGCGAAAAACAATACAGCAATATCAACTGGAACTCTTGGGAGTCTTCTCCTGGCAAAAAAGTAAATGGCTACTTCAAACAAGAAGTGTTCTTCAATCCTGAAGCATTGAAAACGTTGCCTTACATGGGTGAAGAAGCTTTGGCTGCGCGCTTTAAGCAATACATCGAGCTTAAAGGCCGCCCCCGCTCTCGTCCATTTGTAGGCGGCAATTCTCCAAAAGATTATATTTTTAATTGGGTGTCTGCATTCACAGGCGATATCCGTCGTGTGGCAAGCCATCTTACGGTGGTCATTGATGCGAAAAAATCTGTGCAAGAGCGCTTCGATGCTTTCGAGGATCTTCAACAGATTCCAATCTGGAAAGAGAGAGGCATTGGTTTCTTGATGTCATTTATTTCTGAAGATCAACGCCCGAACCTTTTGCGTTATGAAATGGTTCTTTCGGCAAAAGGCATTGAGCCTGTGGTTTATAGCTACGGTCAATTCAGTGAAGAAAAACTCTACCGTTCATTGATGTACATCCAAAACATCATCCACAACAGATCCTTCGATCTACGCCTTTATACGGACACGAACGGAGAGTTCCGCACTACAGCGGCTCCTGCTCCACTTCCGTAAAAAAGATAAAATGCAGAATGAAAAAAGCCCGATCAAATATCGGGCTTTTTTGCTTTAAAGAGGATCTATGAAAAGATCCAAAGTCTGACTGCCGTAAGCATCGCTAGTGAAGAATACGTGAGTGTTTGAGGCGGCCCGACCCGCCCACGCACCTGTATTCCCTGAAATCCCTGGGGTATGATTTTTAATTCCCGTCCCATCAGCGTTAACTGAATAAAGAGTTAAAATACCGTCTCGTTCATTGTCAGCACGATAAAAAATCCGGTTAAGGCCAGGGAAAACCGTAAAATCGTAAATGTCGGCATTCGCATTCAAAGTGACTAGCTTTCTTTTTTGCGTTCCATCCCATTTCACCGCAAACAAATCCCATTTTCCCAAAGTCTCAATAAGACCTGAATAAACGATGGTCCTATCCGCATCATCCATAATTTGAACAGCCGTTCCGTTATTGGCATTAACCTGGCCTCCGGCATAAGGAGTCGCACTGATTTTTCTCAAATCAGTTCCATCGTAATTCATACTATAGAGTTCATAAACTTCCGGAGACGATTCGCTTAACGTGATAACTCGTTTATTTGCGCCTTCAACAAGACTGAAATAAGTTGAAGTATGAGAAGTCACAGGCAGTGAGGAGTTCAAAGAGTACAAGGTCTGCGTCGCGATATTAAATGACTTCATCGCTGTTTTTCCGTCAGTATACCAGTCACCAGTGAGCAGAACGTAGGCTGAATCAGGCGTGAAATCACATCCCGAAGCTCCTTGTGTTGAGTTCACCCCGTTTGTAATAAGATAATTTGTCGCGGGAGTTACGGCATTCGCGACCCTCGCATCAAGTCTGCCTGTCGCCGCCATTGTACCCCAATAACAAATCCACTGTGAATCGGAAGAAATTTTAAAGCCCGCAAGATCAAAGCTTCCGCCAATAGGAGCATTAACCGCAACCGGGGCACCACCCGCTGTTGAAATTTTATCGATCTCAACTTTTTCATCGACACGATAATCCCAGCGAAGAGCGACAAAGCTTCCATCCAATGCCACATCCCAACTTTGAATATTCACGGCATGTGCATAAGCCGGAGAAAGTTTGGTATTGCCCGTCCCATCGGCATTTACAACGTAAACGTCTATCACCGAGTCCGTAGTAAGATCACCCAAATACACGATTTGATTCGTGGCTTCGATATATTTAAATGCTGTGACATTGCCGCCGACGGCATTGATTGTGCCACTTACCTTCACTGGCGATCCACCTGATGTGTTTACGACGTAAAGCTCTTCTTGTCCTGCTACATCCTGATCAGAGATATAAACAACCTTGCTGCCGTCAGCAGAAATTATCCAACTGCGCATCACTCCGCCACCTGCAGGATAATCTTTTGTCACTCGTCGTACATTTGAACCATCGGCTTCCGCAACGTACAAATGCATCTGAGAATCTACAACGGGGTTAGAGCGGAATAAAATTTTCGATTTGTTTTCAGAGGCCTGAACAGTTCCGACGTCCCCAGATAAGACCGTCGGTAAGGATAAGTACTGTGGAGCACTTGGTGTCAAGCTTAACGAAGCCACGTGAAGCTCGTTAACGAAGTCAATATTCACGTCGGCTAACATCGCGGCTGTGTTGCGTGACCAGTCTAAGACATAACTCTGAGAAGTAAAGAGCACGTCATTCTGAGGGCTCGCTATCGGAGGATTTAGTCTTCTTGAAGAGCTACCGTCTGTCGCCGCTAAATACATGTCATATTTTCCATCAATCTCCAAATCAGCAACAAACACCACCCGGTCGCCTGAGGGGCTCACGGAAATCAAAGGATAATCACGAACAATAGATGACGGAGATATAGAATTCAATTTTATCGGAGCTTCAGATCCATCTATCTTAACACTGTACAAATCATATTTCATATCGGCGGCCGAAGCCGGGCTTACACCTGAAAAGTCCGCCGGAAAAATAATTTTCTGATTGTTAGTTATGATGAGGCTGTTTTCTCTAAAGGTTTGATACAAACCGTTGCGTACGACTGCGGCATTCGTCAATTTCAAGCGATTCGAACCATTCGTATTCACGACGTAAAGATCTACGATACTAGCCGATGTAGCCATGCCAAAGGCAAGTTTGGATGAATCAGGCGCCCATGAATAGCTGAATACATCTGTATTTGCATTCGGGCAGGCGGGAGAAACTTCTAGTTCACTGCGCGTCTCCAGATCATAAATCTCCATCGCGTAGCAACCTACGGTCGTGCGATCAACGCGATAGGCGACATAACGACCGTTCGGACTAAAAAGGCCGGCTTCAATGAATCCTGTTGTTGAGGGAGCGAAGCTAATATGTTCGCCGGTTTCCAAAGAGACCACCGAACTTCCAGCATTGGAACCAGACACAAAACTTTGATTATCGCGGAAAAGCACCCACTTGCTGTTGCTGCTAACCGTATAACCGGGCAGCACAGTTTTTCCAGAGGACATGGCTGGTCCCAGACGGCGCAATCCCGTGCCGTCAACTTTCACGGCAAAAAGGGAAATGGCCTCATCCGATTCTTTATCAGCGCGAAAAACAACCTGTGTTCCGTCAGGACTGATGATGAAATCACGAACGTCACCACCGTCCACCATAGAGCCATTCAATTTTATTTTTACACCGGTTTGAACATTGATGGCATAAAGATTAAATTCATTGTCTTTCGCTTCAATATCACCAATCGCAATCACAGTATCCTGATTTGGAGTCAAAGCGTAAGTAGTTACACCGCCCACGGGATTTTCCGGGCTTGGTCCAAACAAGACAATATCGCCCGTTCCATCAGTTTTGACGGAATGCAATTCTCTGAGCTGTACACGCGCCACAGAGGAGCGTGTATACAAAGCGCGAGCATATTTTTCGACACTAATAATAGGTCTTGCGACATCCAAAGCCCACTGACCAGAAATAGGATTTAAACGAGTTAAACCGGTGCCGTTGAAGTTCACAATACCCAGATCGACGAGGTCATCATTGCGCAACGGCGCCGCCAGTAAAATCCGCCCCGTATTTCCATACTGCGTGATCAAGCGTACCGAAGCGACGCCCGTTGCCGTAATATCAGGACTGATCTTATGCCACTGAGGATAAGCGATGTTCACAGACTGAGTTGTCGAAATATTCCCAGCCTGATCAAAATGCTGAACATAAAAATCAATGGAGTTTGCCGTTTCCGCTGAAAGATTCAACCGAATCTCCCATCTATGAGACGCTGAACAAACAGCGAAATACTCTTGCGCTAAAGACGTTCCTACTTTCACAACGTTAAAAGGATCCGAACAAGTTCCTGCAATAGGATAGTTCGATCTTAGGGAAGACGCCGAGTAGTTCGTTGCGCCATCCGGAGGATCAATTGTCACAGTCGGCGGAGTTAAATCGACGAGGACGTGTTTTTGATCTAATGAGGTTTTCTTCGCTTCGGTTTCATCTTGGCTGGCTCTGATTGTAATTTTGCCGTCTTGGATACCGTCCAAATCTAAAGACACTGAAAATGTTTTGTCCGCTTTACATTCAGTTGAAAAAGTACCGAAAGTGCTGACCTGAATCTCAACAGGTTTTTCAGTGTGTTCGCAGGAACCTTTAACAGCATAGGAACGAAAGTTTGAAGATGAGATTGTCGCATTGTCGGTATCAAAGCTTAAAAAAAGTTGGTTTTGGCTATTGAAATCTGCAAGATTGGCGTCCAAAGAACAACCCATTCCCGCAAACAGACAAAATGCAATGACGTACCATATTCCCAGCTTCTGCATAATGATCTTTTCGGTTTTTTAAACTGATCTGTTAAGCGTGGGAACGCCCATGGGAACAAAAATAAGAGCTTCTTATCGAGAGCTTCTCTTCTTGAGACGGCTTAAAAGTTAGAATACGTGTTGATCTCTACATCATCCGAACTAATCTCGATAAAATGCGGTTCGATCAACCAAGACCCACTGTTAAAATATCGCCCGTTTGGCAGAGCTAAAACGCCCGCATGATGGGTGTGCCCAAAAATAATGGAATCAAATCCACGAGCGCACACCTCTTCTGCCGCAATAACGAAGTCAGGATGTTCTCCGGGCAAGGTCTGCACTTCGCTAGGACCTCTAAAAAAACGTCTGATTTTTGATTTTACTTCTTCAAACTTGATCCACAGTTTGTAAGCTCTGGGACTCACCATGAGCGCGAATCCTCCCAGCCACGTCATAAACTCATAAAGATCCGGGCTTTTCACAAAAAAAGGATCATAAAGATGGCCATGCTCAATGCGAATTCTTTGATTGCCACATTGGACATTCAAAAACGGGGCAAGAATCAGGGGCCCCCAGTCTTCTAAAAAATTTTCTAGCAAAATATCATGATTCCCAACGATGTAAAAAACCCGATTTCCCGCTTTGGAAATCGCTTTCACCGCTCGAAAAACTTCCGGGACGTCTTCTGCTAATTTACGAAACGACACTTGAGCAATTTCAAGTCCATCACCATTAATGCAAACATCGTATTTGTTTTCAGCCGCCCAATACAAAAACTCAATCAAACGCTTTTTTGTACTGGAGAATGGATTACCCAAATGCAGGTCCGAAATGACCACCATTTTTTCCGTCGAGACATCAATGATCATAAAGAGGACTCAACGACTTCTTGCAGATTATTTTTAGAAAGTTGTTCAGCGGCAATCAAGGCTACTAGTTTGTCATTGGTCTGGCGAATGCGACCGCTTAATTGTTTCATCAGTTCAAATGCAAACGTCGGATCCCGACGGATTTTTAATAAAAAACTACCAGGGTCCAAGACCAACAAAGTGGTATCGCCCACAGAGCGAGCGGATGCGGAACGAGGTAAAGACTCTAACAGCGACATTTCGCCAACCATGCTTCCCCGTTCCACTTTTCCAAGAATCACCGTGCTACCTTCGACTTTTTTATAAACTTCGACAGTGCCACACTGGACAATGTACATCTCGCGGCTCAAATCTCCTTCACGGAATAAAATTTCTCCATCCGTGAGTTTAAGAACCTGTTGATCTGTAAATCTTTTGCCGCGAGAAGAACTTGAATTGAACATAGATCCATAGGCTATCAAATTATTTTTACCAAGCCACCGAGATCCAATGCTCTAGCCGTAGGACCAGACAATTCTGGGCCTCGGTTTTATAACGGATTGATTAATTGCGGATACTTTGAAAGTTGATCACCATCAATCCGGACTGCGACCCCATGATTGATTTCTTGGTCAACAAAGGAACCATCGGCTTTACGAACCACGGCTTGCAGAGCGTACTCAAACTGCAAAGTCGTAAAAAGAGTTCTTTTCTGAATCGACTTTAGAAAGAATGTTCTTCCTTTGCTCGTAAGAACAATAGCACAGGACTGCTCTTGCCCGATCAAGCCGCCACGGTGATTGCACTCATTTTCGCCAATCAACTCCGCCAAGACTCCTGTGAGCGATAGCTTCGATTCGATAAAAGGCACCCCGCTAAATTCCGCTTTAGGATCTTTTTTAAGAATTTCTGCTTTTGCCAATTCCAACTCTTCTCGGGTGTAGGCGGGAACCAATGTCATCGAAATCACGCCAATTTTATTGATTAGATTTTTTCTAAATTCTCCGTAAGAAAAATAGGGAACTCCTTCCGAGTTCGTTGCAATCATCACAACATTCGGAGCGACATAATACCGGTGAGGATCTTGATGATCCGGATATATTGTCATCACGCCACTGTTGGCGACGTTTTCATTCACCACTGGAATAGCCCAAGCGCTTGAAACCGCCAACGTAATAAAAAACAATGTCATAATATTTTTCATTCTATTTTTCCTTTACCACACAGATATCACTGCATGCGATATGAAAACTCCTATCTAAAACAGCTGCGGCATCCTGAGGTGAACACTGTGAGGCAAAAGTCTCCATCGCCAAAATCAAAGTATTCACATAAAATGTTGCCGAAGTTCCAGAATACATACGCCCCAAAAGCTTCACCTGATCACAAGCTAGATTGTCCACTTGTGGATGAGGTATCGGTACACTTACAGGCGGCGTTCCGGATGATTTCCCTCCACCGCCGCAAGCTGAAACGAACAAGGGAAATAGCCATATGAGTTTTTTCATATAAAATTCCTAGTTAATTTGAACTTTCAAAATCGGAACTAAGTTAAATTTAATATCGTGATTCTGTCTGTCTAGATGAAGACCTTTGACCACAACAGGCTCTAAGCGAGATTTTATTGGCAAGTTCAAGACATCTCTAAAAGACTTCACAGAACTTGCTTCTGTTTCAAAACATTTCTGCAATAGATCCTTTTTGTAAGAGATAAATGTCTGATCATAACGCATCGTGGACGGCTGTTTCATTCGCGAAAGATTCAAAATCAAATCTTCTATACGATTCACCCTAAGTTCTGAGCAGTTCACCGAGTCTTCAAATTTTTCCATCTCTGTGCTTGAGCTGTAGTTAGCTTGCACGGGAATTTCCAAATTTAAGAAGTCGTTTCTCTTCGCCAGAGTTTTCAACTTCGCCACTTGGTCTTTCTTAAGACTGATTTGCAAATTCATGTAAGGCCCGGCTTGCCCCTGTCGCAACACCGTTTCTTCGGAAATACCAACAGAAGGAATTTCTACTTTCAACGGCGCGCCTGTCACTTGCGCTGTCAGTAGATTGAGTTTGTAACCTGGATAAGTCGCCTTCACCCTGTCCATCTCTTGACGAGCTAAATCGCCGTCGTAAGCCAAAGACACACTTAAAATTCCACCATCACTTTCAAGATCCATCACATTCATCTCTAAATAAGGAGTAAGTGAGTAGTAAACGGTTCTTTCGTATTCATTCACTTCGTGGATCGCAGCCGAAGCCCACGATCCCACCAGTGTCAGCAATAAAGCAAAATATTTTTTCACAGGATTTTCCTTTTTTATTTAATCTGCGGAGATCACAAGACGGTCGCGATATTTATCAAGATCTTTGATGACAACGGCTGTACAGAAATCACGCTCCTCTAGGTCTGTGCGTTTCCAGTTCCATGTTTCTGTTTGTAACTCTTCTTTACGAACGGAGCCTCCACCAAAGTGGAATAAACGATTGCTAGGAGCTGTTGCTGTCACCGGTGTCGCTGCCAATTCTGGAACAAACATGCGTGCTGTGATCGTCTCTGAAATCTTTTGAAGATATTCCCATTCTTTTGCATCGCCACCATTCATTGTGATTTCAATGGCTCTTTCCGCATGAAGCTTTTCTACAACCGACTGAATGCTCCAACTAAACCAACCCCAACCACCTGAATGAGACGCCTGGAAATATTCGTATACGCGTTTCATGTTCACTCTGATAGAAGCATCCATGTTAGGACCGAAACCTTGCACCTTGTAGCAGTAGTCCATTTTCAACAACGCACTTCCTGCTGATTTCGTCAGAAGAGCTTTGAAGGCTTTTGCGCCGACGCTGGTTAACACCGAATTCACACCGATTTCATCTTCCGCACGTCCACCGTGCTGAGCAAAATTGAACTCTTTAAATAAATCACTTAACGGCTGCGCTCCCGCCGCAGTCGTTTGTAAACCAATCGTCGAAGATTTAATTGGTAAAACAGCCACTTCCACTTCTGGATGCTCCTTCATGTAAGTATCAAGGGCCGCTTTTTGATCCGTGTCAGACGCAAGATGAGTCGTCATGGTCATATACGCTCCACCTGACGCTGGATTTTCCAATCCCCAGTACACGAAGTTGAAAAGTGGAACACCACTGTTGTCTGCCGAAAAGCGTGTGGAATTTGGAAAGAAATAAACTTTGTTTAGATTCGCGTGATCGCGATACAAAGTTAAAATTCCGTTTTTAATCGTTCCCGCTGTTTCCCCAAACAACGGAACCGCCAAAACAGGTTTGCTTAAAAGGGACGTTAATAAAAACCCCAAAAGCAGTGCTTTATTTTTCATGAATGCCTCCAGTTATTGCCCGCAATTTCACGGGCAATGGAAGGTTCCTGCAAAGGTACAAAGCCGTACGGGCCCTCATAAAAGCGATCTGGCCAGCAGCGGTGTCCGATGTCCGAACCTCCCCAGCCAATTGACACTCATGAAATAGTTTCCTTTTGCCCCCAAGAGCTTGTTTTTCAGGGCAAAAATACACCACTCCCTCATCGCATAAATTATTGATTTTACTTGTTTTTATAAGATCATTCGGGTGTCTCAATATGGAACGCTTATTGCAGTTCCCCTTAGCGGTATGGAACAACGACGTTACAAAGACATTGTGGCCTTCAAATGGAACCAAGGAGCTCCCCTGGCTTTCCATGCCCGTAATTTGGAAGTCGCTGAAATTTCTGAAGAGACTTGGAACGACATGCAAGAGACTTTGAAGTCTTCCGAGGCCACTGAAGAACTCACTTTGTGGGAGCAAGAAAACAGCCCTGAAGTGAAATCCGGAAAGCTTCAACCCGGCATCCGCAGCCTCACGATCAACGTCACACAAATCTGCAATCTGAAGTGCACTTACTGTGCGGCAGGTGGCGACGGAACTTACGGAGCTGCGCAAACAAAGATCAACGTCGAAAAAACTCTTCCGCAATTGAAATTCTTTATTGAACGTCTTCCTGAAGGCAGCCGTTTTAAAATCACATTCTTAGGCGGCGAGCCTCTTCTTTATCCAGACGGCATTCAAGAGATCGGTAGTTATGTTCGTTTGATGACAGCTGGAAAAAATATCCAGGCTGGTTTTTCGATTGTGACGAACGGAACTTTGATCAACGAAAAAACTTTGAATATTCTAAAGAGTCTTAAGGCCAATGTGACAGTAAGCTTAGATGGTCCCGCAGAGATCAACGACAAGGCTCGTCCTACAAAAGATGGCTCTAGCAGCACATCATTGGTTGTTGAAGGTCTTCGTCAGCTTGTTGATAACAGACACTCTTTGGGTCTTTTGACGGTGCATGGCGTTTTCAATCGCGAGAATTTAGATCTTGTGAGCGCTTACAATTTCTATCGCACGCTGAAAGTCGATCGCTATGAGTTCACATACTCTGTGGAAGAAAATGACGACGCCAGCAACAAGGCATTCGTTGAGCAGATGAATTCGATTGCAGCGTTGGCTTACGCCTCCGGCGGCGAACCTGAACTTCGCAAAATTGGAGTTTTTGATCAGCACTTTTCTGCTTTGGACAACCAGCAACAAACTGAAAACTACTGCGGAGCTGGAAAGTCATTTCTGATGGTGGACGCGAGAAACAATCTTTTCACGTGCCCTTGGGAAGTTGGAAATAAAGAAGAACAAGTGGGTCAAGGGACTCAACTCAATGAGGAGCGTTTGGCTCAATACCAAGCTCCCCTTATTGAACAGAACAACTGCCAAAGCTGCTGGGCGCGTTTCCTTTGCGGCGGAGGCTGTATGTTCATTCACAAGCAAAGCACGGGAAACAAGCACCAGAAAGACGGTCAGTTTTGTTTTCGCACGCGCGGCTTGATTGCTACGGCATTGTTATATTATAAAATGAGCAGGGTTTCCTGCTAAGAGGATGTTATGAAAAAGCAAACACATATTAAAAAGATTAAACCTCTGAAGCCCACCGCAACTCCGTCGACACAGATGATTGGGCCAGGTACTGGTGGAAACGGCGAAGGCTGTATCCCAGTTCGATAGTAATTATTAATTTTAACGAAAAACGAGATTATGACTCTTCCTCCCTCGCCTGAAGAGACATCCTCCTCCCAAAAACGAGGAGACTATAAAGCGCTTGCGTTGCGAATTGCCTTCGCACTGGGGATCTCTTTTTTCATTGCGCAAACCAATCTCGATTATCTTGAGTCTTTCCTCTACGACTTAAGAGTTCGCACTAAAGTTCTGAATCAAACATCCGGCAACATCGAATTGATTTATATCACTCCACAAACTGTTCAATTGTTTAAAGGTTTTCCGACCGCGAAAGAACAAGCTTCTCTTTTACGCGGCCTTGTTGCCGAAGGTGCAAAGGCTGTCGTCTATGATTTTAACGTCAGCGAGACACCAGGCAGTGTTGATGAGAAGAATGATTGGGAGTCCAGCATCGTCGAAAACGCCAATGTTTTCGTTGCAGGCCGCTCAACAGCTTTAAAGGGAGAAGAAAAACAGCTTTCTCTTCCGGACCCTCTTGAAAAAGTCACTTTAGCGCCAGCTCCGAAAACAACGGACTTGGTGAACTTCGCCAAAGACGGTGTGACTCGTCGAATGATTTTAACGTATCAAGGTCGTTCGTTATTGCCCGTGCAATTGGCGAGTCTTTTTAATCCTGAAATCAAGGACGTCGATAAAGTTCGCGGTCACTTTGATTTTTACGGAACCGATCAGGCTTATATTGATTTCCACAGAGCTAAAACTTATCCATCCACTTCTTTTGAAGACGTCTTAAATGGCCGTATCGATGCTTCTCGCTTTAAAAATAAAATCGTTCTTATCGGAACCGATTTAGGTCTGGATGAAGGCGAATACATCATGAGTCCGTACAGTCGCGAAGTGACGGCGATGACTCGCATTGAACTTCAAGCCAATACGATCGACACCTTGATTCGCAATTCCGGTCCTGTGAAATCTCACAAGGCCATTAATTGGATCTTTATTCTTCTTGCTTCGATCTTAACGACTCATGTTGTTTTAACGATGAAGCCCACTCGCGGATTGATGATTCTCGGTGGAACCTTGGCGGGATTTATCGTTGTTTGTATTCTTGCTTACTGGGTTGCAGGTTTGTGGCTTCCCATGGCAGCACCTCTTTTGACGATTTTCCTCTGCTATTATTTCTTTATTCCTTATCGTTTGATTGTCGAGAACCGTCGGAGCTGGGAATACTACCAAAAGAATAAACTTCTAAGCCAAGTTGAAGAGCTTAAGACGAATTTCATTTCGATGATGTCGCATGATCTGAAAACGCCGATTGCACGTATTCAAGGAATGACGGACATGATCCTGTCTGACAATGTTCAGTTGAGTGCGCAACAGCGTGAAGCCGTGGATACGATCAAGCATTCTTCGGATGATCTTTTAAAGTTTATCAATGCAATTTTAAATTACGGTAAGATCGAGAGCCAGGGTGTTCAGCTTCATTTGCAAAGCAAGGACATCAACAATCTTCTTCAGGAAGTGATTCGAAAGCACGAGTTCCTGGCGAAAGTTAAGCGCATTCAAATCGTCTCTGAATTGGAACCCATGTTCCCAGTGCCTGTGGATGCGGACCTTATGAAGCAAGTCTTCTCGAATCTTGTTGAAAACGCCATCAAGTACAGTCCGGAAGACACGAAAATCATGGTGTCGAGCGAAGAAACTTCCACGAAGGTCGTTGTTCAGGTGGCCGATCAGGGCCCTGGCATCCCTTCTGATGAACTTCAGAATATCTTTATGAAGTTTTTCCGCTCTAAGAACGCCAAAAGCTCGCCTATTAAGGGTTCGGGCTTGGGATTGTATTTGGCCAAATATTTTACTGAACTTCACCGGGGACGTATTTTTGTAGAATCTTCCCATGGTAATGGATCGACTTTTACGGTAGAACTACCAATCGAGCAAGGGGGTACACATGCTTAAGGTTTTGGTTGTTGATGACGATCAGGGCTTAAGATTGTCCGTCAAATCGGCACTCGCAGTCACACAACGTTTCGAAGTTGATGAAGCTTTCGATGGCGTCAACGCTATGGAGAAAGTGAAAGGCAGCGAGAAAAAATATGATGTCGTTATTCTTGACGTCGACATGCCTCGCATGAATGGGCTTGAAGCTCTTCGCCAAATCAAAGAATTCGATCCAGGTATTATCGTTATCATCATGACCGCACACGCGACATTGAACGATGCGATTCAAGCTGTGAAAGACGGCGCTTACAACTACCTCCAAAAGCCTGTCAGCAGCGAAGACCTTTTGCAGTTGATCGATAAAGCCGTCAATGCTCATAACTTGATTTCTAATATCGCGGCCTCTGCGCCGGTGATGGTGGAAGCCGGTCGTAAGATCATCGGTCACACTTCGCAAATGCAAAAGGTGTTTAATATCATTCACCGCCTTGCTAAAGTTGAAACGCCTGTTTTGATCCGTGGCGCTTCTGGTACGGGTAAAGAACTTGTTGCTAAAGCGATTCACTACAACTCGGCTCGCAAAGATGAAAAATTCGTAGCTATCAACTGCTCTGCAATTCCTGAAAACTTGTTTGAGTCTGAACTTTTCGGTCACGAAAAAGGTTCTTTCACAGGTGCAGACCAACGCAAGATTGGTAAATTCCAGTTTGCGGAAGGCGGAACTCTTTTCTTGGATGAAGTGGGCGATATGCCTCAGCTTATGCAAGTAAAGATCCTTCGCGTTCTTCAGGAGAAAGTATTCACTCCTGTGGGTTCTAACCGCGAATTCCCGACGAATGTTCGCATCATTGCGGCGACAAATCGTCCTCTAGAAGACATGATCAAAGCGGGATCTTTCCGCGAAGACCTTTTCTATCGTTTGAACGTTGTACCTATCTTCTTGCCAGCATTGGCTGAGCGCAAAGACGATATGGAACACATGGTGAATATCTTTATTAAGAAGTTCAACCAAGCTCATGGCAAACGCATCAATGGCATCGCTCCAGATGCGATGGCTGTTTTGAAAAAGCACACTTGGCCAGGTAACATCCGTGAACTTGAAAACGTGATTGAACATGCTTTCGTTCTTGAGATGACAAACATCATCACGATCGCTTCACTTCCTGAATCTCTTTTGATCGCAACAGGCGTGAATTTGATCGATATGCCTGTGATGGATACGGCGGCGAACGTGGCTTCTCAAGGTTTGGGATCTGCGCTTCAAGCTCATGCAAGTTTGGGTGACGAAGAAGATGCGGACCTGGGTTCGGATTCTGATGACTTGGACGGAGAAGAAATGGTTCCGTTCTCTGGCAACGAGAGTCTTGATTTCAATGCACAGAAAGAAGCTTTTGAGAAAGAGTTTATCATCAAAGCTTTAAAGACGTTCTGCGGTCGTATTAATCAAACGGCCCTTCACGCGAATATTCCGAAGAAAACGCTTCTTCGTAAGATTGAGAAGTACGGAATCAATGCGAAGGACTACGTAAACTAGATTCTTGCAAAAAGATAAAACAATAATACCCACAGCTTTCACGAGTTGTGGGTTTTTTGTTTTTAGGGCTTTAGCTGACTTAATGCTTCGTTGAGATTTGCGTGCATCATCACGAATTCAGGATCTTCGCTAATGTGGTGTTGGTAGCGATGGTAGATTTTGGAGTTCACTTCGGACTTATGCAGAACAAAATCGATTTGATCCTTGATGCAAGTTAGATCCGTTTCAACAATCTGTTCTGACTCGTCTACGAAGGCGTCGATCTCTGCGATCAACGCTGAGAATGGTTGAAGCCATGCAAAGTTTTTGTCGTGAGTAAGAATTTGCAAGAAATCAAAAGGAGAAATCCGGCGCTCGAAATACTTTTCTGCAGCGACGCGCTCTAATTCCAAAAAGCGTCGGTGAAGATTTTTGAGGTTGCGGCTGGCGTTCTGTATTTTGTCTTTCATAACACTCCCAGGAGATTTCATTTTAGGAAACACGGCCACGGCCGTCACTTCAAAAATAGAATGTGGCAAATGAATACACTTTATGTCATTGTTATTAAACAAGTGTTGTGAGGTGTCTATGGCTCTCTTTCCATCTTCCACTGTGACTCTTAAAAATGGCCAAGAGGTTTTGCTTCGTCATGCGAAAATCGGTGATGCCGAGAAGCTTTTAAAAGCAGTCACAAATATCTTTTCGACATCGCCCTATATCTTGAGTACGCCTGAATCATTAAAAACCAAGACCGTGCAAACTCAGGAAAAATGGATCCAAGACGCCAACGAGGATCCGCGCAACGCCCTTGTGATCGCTGAGCATAAAGGACATATCGTGGGCATCGCGGATTTCCGCTCGTTCAAGGACACCAAACGTTTTCATCGCGCCAGCTTTGGAATGTCGGTGCATCAAGATTTTCGCGGACTTGGTTTGGGTGAAGCCGTTCTTCAAAAGTTAATCGAGGTCTGCAGATCGGTTGAGGGTCTTACTCTTTTGGAACTTAATGTGATGGAACCCAACATCAGCGCTCATAAACTTTATCTGAAAACAGGATTTAAAGAAGTCGGTCGCTACCCGGGTGCTTATCGCTTGGCAGACGGAACTTATACGACAGACATCATGATGACTAAACACCTTTAAAATAAATTGTAAACGGGAAACGGAACATACTTCATGGTCGCGGGGGACGGATTACTCAATCCCAAGTTACCAAAAATATTCGAGCCGAAACATTTCACTGCTCCAGACTGAATTCCGCAGGTCGCATAATAAGTTCCGCCCTGGATACTAAACTCTTCATAGTAATCCCAGTTCGTTGCTTGTGTCGACAATGATCCGTTGTAGACGTAGGCCAGAGTTCCGGAACTAAAAAAGATTTTAGAGTATTCCGCGAGGATGAGATTGCTCGCAACCAAAGATTCAGTTCCTGACAAAACCACTGGTGCTCCAAAGCCATTGCCCCAGCATACGATTCCCCCGGAGGCTTTCGCGGCACAACTGAACGAGTAACCTGAGCTAATTGCGATGGCATCTGTCGGAGAATTGTCTATGAGACGTGCTACTGAAGTGCTTCCTCCGACACTTCCTAATTGATTGCTTGTCGAGAAGCCCCAACAATACACTTGTCCATCTTTAATCCCACACGCGTGTTCATACCCAACCGAAACTGCGGTGACTCCAGATTCCATACCTTGCACGGCCTGTGGATTCAGCTGACAGTCTCCAACACACGAACTTGCTCCTAAGACTGTTGGATTGTTCCAACCCCAACAATAAGCAGCTCCGTTTGATACTGCACAGAAATGATAAGCTCCATCCAGGTCAGTTGCTTGTGTTAGATCCGGACTGAGAGGAGTAAACAAAGTTTGTGAATACGTACTTCCGGAACACAGAACCTGAGAGTTGCGGATAATACAGGATCTTCCAGAGCCAATGTTTTTTGCACGTGTCACCCCAGAGAAGAATATTTTTTTGGCCATATTGATGGGCTCAAGATCTCCGGAACCACATTCTCCCAAAGAGTTATCACCCCAACAACTTAACGATCCGTCCGCGTGAACGGCCAATCCGACTTGGCCCATCGTCAAACGCTCGACATTTTGAAGACCTGGAATTGTTGCTGGAGATGCGGTAGGAACCTTGCCACTGGCGCCACCGATTCCGAGAAGCCCGTAAATATTTTTTCCCCAACACTTCACGTTGCCGTCGGTAAGAGCGCACATAGTGCTAGTGTAACCAGCAACATCATAAGAAGAAATTGAGCTTAAGCCGTAACTCTGTTGAGAAGCGACTAAAGGCAAGGACGCCGCCCAACAATAGAGTCCGGAGTTGTCATCTTTAGCAATACAGAAATTGCTTGAGTTGAGTATTGATCTTAAATTTGAAACTCCGCCAGAGATTCCTGTCACTTGTGTAGGAACAGCGCCGATGCTACCGCCCCAACAATACACTTTATTATCTGAAGTCAGCCCGCAGAAGGAATTGATGGATGACGCTTCGATATCTATCAATCCCGCAACCATATTTTCAGTCAGTACTGCGGAAGAAGAGGACATCACACCCGTTTTGGCCAAGGCACCTGAAGAATTGCTCCCCCAACAATAGACAGCTCCGACGGAGTTCAACGCGCACGCAGCTTCACGTGCTACAGCAACATCAATAAAAGTTCCGCTGAGTCCTACAACATCTGTTGGTGGAAGCAGCGAACCTGTTCCTCCACCGTCTCCCACCAAACCGCCGTAAGCGTCATATCCCCAACATTTGACTCCGCCGAGGATAACGGCACAACCGCTCGTCCCTTCTCCAATAGAGATTTTTTCTGCGCCTGATGCAATCAAGAGGCTTGGAGAATTTAATGATCCGCCTGGAGTGTAACTTCCCCAACACCATACTTGCCCACCTGTTTTGATGGCGCAGCTGTAGCCCCAAGTCATATCGAAATCGAGAACATCCGAAGACATTTGAAGTGGCGTTACAGGAGTTGTTACTCCGTCGTACATTGAATAGGTCACACCGTCGCCAAGCTGTTTGCCGTAACCGCCCTCACCCCAACAACGAAGCGAGTTGTTGGAAAGTCGCGCGCAGAATATCATCGGACCCGCTTTTAAATCCACGGCGGTCACCGTGGAATCTGCGGCCCCTTGAATTTGCAATGTCTTGGATTTGTTTTCACCTTGGAAAAGATATTTCAACATCAGTTCGTCTTCGAAGCTTGCCGGAGCAGAGGCCGCAAACTCAATGACTAAGGTGCACGACTGCAAAGGATTGAGTTGCTCACTGCAAGTGCCACCAATTCCAGGAAAAATTCCACCGGCAAAGTAGAAAGGAGAGTTTAAAGACCACGTTTGAATTTCAGAAATGATCTCGGTACTACGGTTGAACACTGTGACTGTTCTGGATATGGGAGTTCCGACAGCTCCTTCTCCAAATTCAAGTTTTACGACGTTGAATTGCAGGGGCTCACCACTGGATTCAAGCAAAGGCAACTCTTCACTTATTAGTGAAGCATCCAGAGAACATCCCACAAGGAAAACAAAAAAAGTCCCAATAAGAGATTGTTTCCAAAACGTTCCGAAGATCATGAGTATTTATTCGGTTGAGTTTCGGGATATCTTGAATGGGAGAGCATGCCTTCTCAAATCCATTGCGCAAAATTTTTTTGTCCGCCTATCTTTAAAGACTCTTAGAGATCGAAAGAGGGATATTCCTAATTTGAGATCCTCATTGAAAAACCACAGGGATAAAAAATTCTTATGCAAAAAGAGCCATCGAAAAAATCAAGAAAAACTCTTTCTCTTTTTTTCAATTTCTGCGACGCCTCTAGTTTTGTAATACGCTAAAAGGCCCGCCATATAGTTGTGCACATTTTTTGAGCAGTAAATTGTTTGGATTTGGTGAAGAGTGCTCGTTGACTCGTTGCCATTGAATCTGTAGTTTCAGTCCCCTCACGTCTGGAGATTCTGTTTAATGACCATGAACCCGTTGCCGCCACAGGCTTACACGAAAGATACTTTGCTCAAGGCCTACCAGTGGCTGATGGTGCAAAACTCTTCGATCAAAGAGATGGCAACAACTCCGGATATTCTTGTGAGCTTGTATCTGAAGGCCACTCGTGATGGCGATAGTGTTCTAGAAAGACCGAGCATTCAAAACTTCAAAAATGAGCTGAAAAGCTTGGCTGGAATTATGGGGGAATTGGACAATCGCCCTCAACAACAAGCGCCGATTGTTTCAGCTCCTGTGCATCACCACCATGTTGCTCCTGCGGCTGCGGTCGTCCACCAGGCCACTCCGGTTACGGCAGTGGTCGCTCCTCCGGTGACGGCACCGACACAGACTCAAGTGTCTTATACAGAAAAGACCGTGACAGCGACGACTCGCAACCCGGATGTTTCCGAGCTTTTGGATTCGTGCAGTCAGGGCATGATTCGCGAAGTCAAAGAAGAGTTCAACCTCAGTTCGGACCTGGAAGCTCTTCGTATGCTTATTAAAATCGGCTACAGTCGTTCCAAAGGCCTTCTGAAATAGCATTCCCTAGCGGTATCTGCCGGAAATCACTTAATTTAGCAAAAAAAGTAGTCTATACTCGCGGTCATGAAGAAAAAATACATCTGGCTTGTCCTTATTTCCGGCATCCTTGTCGCCCTTGATCAAGTTGTGAAAATTTACGTTCACACGCATTTCCACTTGGGCGAATCCGTGAGTGTGATTCCGAATTTCTTTAATCTTACTTATGTACGAAACTTCGGCGCGGCTTTCGGATTTTTGGCGGAAAGCCATCCTTCCTTCCGTGAGTTGTTTTTCCTTTCAATGCCGCCAATTGCGTTGGTGATTATTCTAGGAATTTTGCGTGGAGTGAAAGACACGGACACAAAACAGATCATCGCTCTTGCGAGTATCTTTGGTGGCGCGATTGGAAACTACATTGATCGTTTGCGCTTTCGCTATGTGATCGACTTTTTGGATTTCCACCTTTACAACCGTTGGAGCTGGCCAGCCTTCAACATCGCCGACATGGCGATTGTCGGCGGAGTGGGACTCTTGCTTCTTTTGATGTTCATCGAAAACAAAAAGAAAGAAAAAGCAGAAGGCGCCAAGTAGGCGCCTTTTTTATTTATTCGGAATGTTTTTGCGAAGTTTTCTTTGCAGGCTTTGGCGATGAAGGCCGAGCTTCTTCGCTGCTTGAGTGATGTTGCCGTCAGAGCTTTGCAGAATATAATCGATATATTCACGCTCCATGCGTGCTAAAGAAATTTCCTGATCGGGAACTTCTTCGCCCACGGTTTGATCCGTGAAGGCTTTTAGAATCATGTCGGGAGTTACTGGCTTTGAAATAAAATTGTGTGCGCCTAGTTGCATCGCCTTTACTGCTGAAGCGACGCTGCCAAAGCCACTCATCATCACGACTTTGATTTGCGGATTTTTGACTTTCAGTTCGCGTAAAAAATCCAAACTGTTTTCAGAGCCCACACGCAGATCTAAAAGAGCCCAGTCGAAACTTTGCAAAGCATTGAGTGTTGGCGTTTGTGCAAAGGCTGTGACTTGCAGACCGCGTTCTTGCAGTTCTTCGGTGAGAACTTCGCGCAATCCCTGGTCGTCTTCGACGAGTAAAAGTTTTTTTCCTTTGAAGTCCATCATAATTCCTCCACCGGCAGACAGATTTGCGCTGTTGCCCCTCGGCCTGAAGTATTATTGAAGATTTTAAATTCGCCACCCGCACCTTGCGCCATCATCGAAGCTGAGTAAAGTCCAAGGCCATTGCCGTCAGCTTTGCTTGTTACGAAAGGCTCCCCTAAGCGCGAAAGAATTTCTTTGGAAAGACCCTCTCCGCGATCTGTGACCTCTAAAACAATCCACGAGTCTTGTTTAAAAAGGCGCACGTAAATCGTAGAACCTTCTGGTGACGCTTCATAGGCATTATTGAGAAGATCAAAAAAAGTTTGTGAAAAAGCGAGAACCTGTAAACGGCAGGGTAAGGTTTCCGTCGTAAAATGTTTTTCAACGGACACTGGTTCGTTTTCTTTTTCCCATACTTTTAAAAGATCTGCGGTGAGAAGCTCTACTTGGACTTTTTGCAGTTCTGATTGGGACGAGCGCGAGAACACCGAAGCCATGTGCTGAAACACACGTACACATTCGTCTAAAGAACTTTGCGCTTTTTCAAATTCTTCTTTGGCAGGTGAATCTTCATTCGTGAGTTTTCTAAGACCGCGCTCCATGCGAAGTTTTAAGGAGTTCATGGGTGTCGCCAACTGATGGGAAAACCCCGCCGTCAACGCACCTAAGGCTTTCAAACGATCAGCTTGGTGTTGGCGATCTTGTAAAAGACGGATGCGCTGTTCGTTTTTATGGAGAAGTCCTGAGAAGTAGTGACTCACAAACCAGGAGGCTGTGACCAAAACCCATTGCGAAAGAAAACTTAATAACATTTCGGAAGTGTCAGCTCCTACCGTGACTTTGGCGTCGAGATAAGTTTCAAATTGCAAAAGACCTAAGAGAGCTAAAACAGTCAGACCAAAAAGATACGAAGATTTTTGTTTTAAAAGCATCCCGCCTAAAAAAGCGTGAATGCATAAAATGCTGATAAAAGGATTGTTCGCCGATCCACTCACAAAAAGCAAACCGACGGCAGCCAGTAGATCCACCCACAGATTCACGAGAACGTGTTTTTGTCTTGCCGATTCCTCACGAGGCCAAATCCCTTGAGCTAACACATTGAAAGTGGCAAGCAGCGCAAGAACAGCGATGAAGTACGGCACATCACGTGTTTGCAAAAAGCCCCATTTTAGAAGCGGCAAAGTTCCTAGAATCAAACAGGCAATGGCAATCCAACGAAAACGAATTAATCCTGGCATGCGCTCTTCATAGCTCGGAGAGCCTTTTGCCGCAACAAGTCTCTCTCTTATGCAACCATTCGTTGCATTTTTTAAATGCAAATTACTTGCAATTAAAAAATGGGGCTGATAGAAGCGAACTATTGGAGGAGTGTTCACGAATGAAAACGATGAAGGTTCTAGTATCTCTGTTAATTCTGGCAGGAGCTTATCAGGCTCACGCACAAAATATTCTGCAAAACATCCAGACGTCAGCGGCTATCGATATCACCGCCCCTTTTGATTTTGAGCACTCAGAAGAAAACAAGCTCGATATTCGTTCAGCGGAGTTGTTGTTCTTTGGTCCTCTTGATCCGACGTTTGATGCCACTTTAAATTTCGCGGCTCACAATGAAGACGGTGAATTCAAAGCGGAAGTTCACGAAGCTTATTTAAGTTCCAGCAAATTGATTCCGTCGTCTCGTTTTAAAATCGGAAAATTCTTTTTAGGCGTCGGCCGTTTGAATCAGTTTCATCAACATGATTGGGCTTTTATTTCTGCCCCGCGTGTTCAAGCAGAGTTTTTAGGTGACGAAGGTGTTGCCGATTCCGGAGCTGAATTTTCAACGCTGCTTCCGATGGACTCTTATTGGGATATTACAGTGGGTGTGACGAATGGTTACTCTTTTGGTGAACACTCAGAAACTCCGGCAGAAAAACCGCGCGTGCCGACTCATTATATTCATCCTGTAAACTTTATTGATTTCGGCGACAGCGGCGCGCTTCAATGGGGCGCAAATTATTTAGGAAGAACTGATGCGCACGGAGTGCAAACTCAACTTTATGGTTTAGATTTCGTCTTTAAAAAAATGGAAGGCAAGATTCTCAATTTTCTTTTGCAATCTGAAATCTGGTATCGCAATCAGAGCGCCTCAGGCCTGGCGACTTCAGAGGACCTTGGAGCTTATGTTTATCCACAGTTCTCTTTAACAGAGCAGCTCTTTGCAGGTCTTCGCATTGATTTATTCACGGAACTTGCTAGAAAATCGGAAGCGGATGGATCTAAACAGGACAATTTCAACTATGGTTTGGTTCCGACACTGACTTACAAACACAGTGAGTTCACTTTGTTCCGCGTGGCTTATGGCTATGATGTGCAAACGTATCAAGGCGAATCCGATACTGTTCATCAGAAAATTGAATTGCAACTTGTTTCTATCCTGGGCGCGCATCCTGCGCACTCTTTCTAGAGGTGATGTATGAGTAAATTTATTTTTTCAGTGCTTTTTTTAGTTTCTGTTTCCGCTTTCGCAAAAATCAAGGTTGTGGCAACACAACCGGATATCGCTGAGGTAGTTCAAGCCATTGGTGGCGATCAAGTGGAAGTTCAAACTCTTTTGAAAGGATCGGAAGATCCTCACTATGCGGAAGCTCGCCCTGATTTTATTTTAAAAGTGAATCGCGCTGACGTGGTTTGCTCCGTGGGCCTTGATTTGGAAATCGGTTGGTTGCCAAAAGTTTTAAGCAAATCGGGAAATGAAAAAGTTCAAGAAGGCGGACCTGGATTCTGCGCTCTTGGAAAAAGTGTGAAGGCTTTAGAGGTTCCAACAGGTGTGATTGATCGCTCTTTGGGTGATGTGCACCCTCATGGAAATCCTCACTTCGTTTTATCTCCAGAAAAATTGGCTGAAGGTGGCGCAGAAGTGGTGCGCGTGTTGTCGCAAGTACTCCCTGCTAAAAGCTCTGAGTTTGAGAAAAATTATGATGCATTCAAAAAGAAGATGACAGAACTTCACGCTCGTTTGGCTAAGACGGTCAAGAAAGTCAAAGTGATGGAGTACCATAAAGAATTCACTTACTTCTTTAATGCTTACGGTTTGGAGTCCCTCGGTTCTTTAGAGGAAAAGCCGGGAATGCCGCCATCAGCGGCGCGCATTGCTCAAGTGGCTAAGATGGCAAAGGACAACAAAGTTGCGGTGCTGTTCGCAACCCCGTCAGCTCCCCATAAAACTTTGGAACGCTTTCATGAGCTTTCGGGAGTTCCCGTGGTAACTGTTCCTTCTTACGTTCAGAGCAGTGGCAGCACAGATGCAAAGAACATTGAAGCTTTGCAAAACTTGTTAGTAAAATCCATTCCATGAGTCAGATTCTTGAAGTTCAAAACTTAAGAGCCAAAAGCCGTGAAGGAAAATATCTTTCTCCTGCGGTGAGTTTTGAACTTCTTGCCGGAGAAGTGCTTTTCTTGCGCGGTGAAAATGGCGCGGGAAAAAGCACTTTGCTGAAAACTCTTTTGGGCCTTCACAAATATTACGAAGGCCAATTTCATTTTCTTATTCCTGATTCGGATATTCAATATTTGCCTCAACTTGGAAACCTGCATTTTCATTTGCCGCTGACTTTAAAAGACATGCTGTCTTCTTCTGAAGACATTCCTGCCTCTTTGATTAAAGGCATTGATCTGGATAAAAAATGGAATACGGCGAGCGGCGGAGAACGTCAGAAGATTTTGCTGGCGGCTACACTTGGTAAGAAACCACGTTTGCTTGTACTGGATGAGCCTTTTAATCACGTTGATAAAGAATCCATCCAAGTTTTGGAAGAAGCTTTAGCTCAATTTTTAAAAGAGCACCCGGAAAGTTCTTTAGTTTTAGTTTCTCATCGCGCCTTTATCCAAGATTGGGCCAAAGTTCGTTTTCTGGAGATCCGATGATGAGTTCATTCTTGGAGCTTTTACAGATTTATCGTTGGTCTTTACCTGCAAGTGTTTTGATGGCGAGTGTCCTTGCGATGATTGGTTCGCAATGGACGGCTCGTGAAAAAAGCGCGCAGATTTTTGTTTTGGGCCAAGGTTCTTCTTTGGGAATTGTTTTGGGCCTGGCGATCAATATTTGGCTTGGCACTGATTATCATGGTCTGAATCTTTTGATTGGTCTTTCTTTGGGATGGCTGACACTTTTGTTGTCGGATCTTTTGATTGAAACCAGAGCCGACCGCAATCATATTTATCTGACACTTTTTGTTTTCTTCTTATCACTCACCTATCTTTTGACCTCTTTAACTCCGGCGCTGGAATCCCATATGGCGTCCTCCTATTTCGGCGATGTGGCAGTGATGAGTGATAGCGGCGCACAGGCGTGTCTTATCATGGGGTTTCTTTTTGGCGGATTCGTGCTTTCTAACTGGAGAACTCTGTCGATGATTTCTTATCAGTTGGTGAATCACAGCTGGATTCATCGCAGTGGAAAAAATCGTCTTTTTGATATCGGGACATTGTTGCTTACAACGATGGCCATTCAAAGCATGGGTTATCTTTTTACGATCGGTTCACTCTTTATCGCCACGAGCTTTGCCGCTCACCGCAGTAAAAATCTGCGATCTTATACGAAGCGAATTCTGGTGATTTCCTTTGTAGGAAGCCTTTTGGGGTTTGTCGTGTCCTTGTTATCCACGACGTTACCCACAGTGCCTTGTGTTCTGATTGGACAGATGTTGATTGGAATTTTAACTTACACGAAGAAATAGTGGAAAGAAGGTTGCGCTTCTTTCTTTTGTCCATCGACGTTAAAAAGACAGATCACTTCGGTGCGCACGCCTTTTTTAACGTTAAAGACAGTTAAATCTGCATTTTCAATAATCTGATGAAGTCCGCGACCAGCGCCGCCCTTATTGGAGTTCATGCTGCCCGCTTGACCGCTGTAACAACTGATCAAGTAATCCACGATGATATTCTTAGTTAAAGAACCAAATGGATCTTTAACAGAGACTGCGAGCAACACTCCGTCACTGGCGTAACGAAGCTGAGATTGTTGATGCGTATCAAGCTGAATTTCTTCTTTACGAGAAATGTGATTGAAGATGGACTTCCCTTGAGAATCCACGGGCGCATCATAAATCGCGTTCATCAGCATTTCTTCAACGACGGTGTTCACACGATCTAAAACCGTGCTGCGAATTCCCATCTTTTTGAAATAGGTATAAAGCTCTTCGCGCAATTCCTCACGCTGAGCCGAATGAGAAACTGTTTTGTTTTGAACTTCGACTCCCCAGGTGAGGTATTTCTCAATACCGAAGAGGTCTTTATTCAGAAGTTTGCTTAAGGCTGTTAAAACATAACGAATGGTTGCGTTTTTATCTTCGGCGTCACGCGAGATAATGTGATCGACAAAGCGGTTGCGCTCAAGAATTTGCAAGTTTCCTTGCACGTCTTTGCTTGTTAAAAGAACCGCATAGGGAGACAGCTTATTGTCCTGCACAGACTTAAGCACATCGACACAAGCTTCTTCGCAAAGAACGATATCGTATTGATTTTCTTTTAAAAAGGCCTGGCCCATTTCGGAGTCATTGGCGATATCGAGTTGAACGCCCGTACCACCTAAAGCCATGCGAATGGGAAGCTGTTGTTTTTTATCGGGCTCAACAAGAAGGACTTTTCCGCCGCCGCTTTTTTCAATGGCGCTTTGGGCTTCATGCAATTCACGATTGAGGATTTCGAAAAGACGGGCCTTTTCATTCGTGCGCATCAGTCTTTCTGTCAAAATGAAACAGTAGATCTGAAATAGCAGAGCTTGAAAACGATCTTTGTCTTTAGGATGAACGTGAGCGAAATCTTCAGAGCGAATAACAAAACATTCAACCGGTGTTAAAGCCTTCACAGTTGTGGACGTGAGGTTGGAGGTGATAACACTCATTTCTCCAAACACTTCACCCGGCGTTTCAAGAGTTGCAATCACCTCACCGGCAAGTGAGACCTCGACTTTTCCGGAGCGCAAGAAAAACAAAGAGCTGTTCTTTTTTCCTTCCTGAAGAATAAAGCTCTCAGCAGGAAATGATTCCGTGTGAATCATCGCAGATGCTTGTAGAAGCAAGTCTTCACTGAAAGACTTGAAAAAAGAAAACGCTTTAATTTCCTTGGCGATTTCAACCGGATGCAACTTCATATAGTTTCAATTATGTAATTAGTTGTAAGGCCTTGACCAGAATCGTCTTGAATATTTTGGGGAATAAAAGAAAATTAAGTCTATCGTCGGTATGGAGGTTCTTTGTACCCGGTTATCCGTGTTTCTCCATTTTTGGAAATCCCCACTTACTATTTAGTTTTAAGTGTGACGATTTCGTTGGGACTTATTTGGCTTGTCCGCAGAGCAAAGCGCTTTCAACTTTCAACGAAGGTAGCTCTGGACCTAAGTCTTATTGTTATGGTGACGGGATTCATCGGCGGTCGGTTGTTTCATGTTTTCTACGAAGACTTTGAATACTACCGCGAAAATCTTTGGCGCATTTTGCATTTCTGGAATGGCGGCTTTGTTTTTTACGGCGGAGCTTTGTTGGCTGGCGTCTTTGCGCTGATGTACTTGTGTTTCAAAGCCGGAAAATCTGTGGATGCATATTTGGATCTCTTCGCTCCGGTTCTTTCCTTTTCCTACGCCGCCGGACGCTCTGCCTGTTTGCTGGCAGGATGTTGTTATGGAAGATACTGCGATTTACCTTGGGCTATCGGTGGAAGACACCCTACTCAGGCTTATGCTGTTCTTTGGGAGCTAGGCGTTTTATTTATTCTTCTTGGCATTGAAAAAGTTCCTGTGACAAAACGTAAACCTTCCGTTTTTCAAAAGGACGGCAGTGTTTTCTTTTTGTGGATGATTCTTCATGCCGTCGGCCGACTCTTAATGGAAAATTTCCGTGATGATTTTCGCGGACCCAATCTAGGAATTTCCATTTCAAGCTGGATCAGCGTGTGTGTAGCTCTGTTGGGAGTTTATTTACTCTTTAGGAAACCAGCAGCTCGGCGCTCGGCAGGAGTTTCCTAACTGGCATAGGGCTCCGTTTTTAAATGTATCCAATCGACATTGATCGGACGGATATTTGTTACGAAGAAGCTCTGCCGTTTCTTTTTCTGTGACGTTCAAGCTAACAGGCACGTATTCACGATAAGAATATTTTTGCAAGAGGCGAGACATTTCCAAACCTGCTTGTAGCGTTCTGGCGCAAGTCAGATTTTCTTTGCACACTGCCATCACTTCGGGATCAAAGCTTGAAACAAGGTCTGGATATTTATTTAAGAAAGAAGGCAAACACTGAGACGCTGCAAAAAAATCAGATTGTCCTTCACTAGAAGACCACTCCACGCCTGGAATTGTTTGGCGGGGTTGTCCTCCAACGATGTGTCCTAACTCATGACAAAGAATTGCGGCTAAAGCTCCTGGAGTTGCTCCCGGTGCTCGCGCCATTCCACCCCACAAAGAAATTTGCATGGTGTCTGAATTCTTTTTTGCAAAGGCACCGAAGTAGGGATTTTCCCACTCTAAAGCGACATACAAAGGCAATCCCGTTTCACTGACCACTCTGTTGTAATTGTGCGCGATGAATCTGCCAATAATGCCGACATAATCTTGCTGAGAAATAGCAGAGACGTTGCTAGATCCAACCGGAAGATAAAAATATCCTTCGATACTTTCCTGCGCATTTACTTGGTTTCCCGTTTTACCTTTCAGTAAAACCTTAGGCGTTTGCACCATTCCCATTAGGAATCCCAGAAGCAGTGTCGCAAGAATGTAAGGAAGAACTTTTTTTAAAGACATAGCGACAGGCAAGGTAGCACACTTCACAAGATATAGATACCTCATGAAAGAAATTTAAGTGACTGCCAAAATCTGTCGCTTTTGAATTTGTCTCGGATCTTAATTGTTCAAGCAGCTTTCGATAGCATGCTTAAAAGCTTTCGAACCTGTCACTGAAGTTCCTGAGTTTGTGTAACGAGCGCCAGCTTTCACCATGTATTCCGCTTCACAACCACCATGGGTGCTGATACCGACGATTTCATTTGTGACTTCGCTGATAATCGGTGCACCCCAGCTTCCATAAGAAGTGTCAGCATTGTGCTCAAGGATTTCAGGAACTAAGAAAATGCCCGCTTTCACAAGTTTTCCGTAAGAAACTTGTTGCGCGTAATGCATTTCTTCTCCGTAAGCATTGGGTTTGTAACCTTCATGTTTGATATTGTAAGTGTCGTTCAAAGCATAACCATAACCGATCACGCGAACCGGTTCATTCGTTTGAGATCTATGAGACGCCACACGATAGTATCCTTGAACCTCGCCGGGAAGTTTTTGCGTGATACGATTGGGCTCTAGTTGCATGACGGCCCACTGACTGCCGATGCCACCACGTTTATAAACCGTGCGATCTTTTTTCACATAGTAAATATCTTCAGCGCGAGAAGCTTGCGGTACACCTTTGATAGAGGCCGGAACGTTGAACTCGGCATAATCATAATTATAGCATTCGCCTATTGTGATCGCGCACTTGTTACCCACTAAAGAAATCGTGCAACCAGTTGTGTGACCTGCAAGAACCAAACGACCTACTTTTGGATCCAGCGACGGAACTCGTTCATCGCTTTTTCCGCAAATTTCCGCTTTTGCTACTGACATCGACAACAACACCGCGCTTAAAAATAAAACCTTTTTCATACTTCTCCTTTTTCTAGGAAAGCTGAGTAAAATTCTTCGGGTTTCTTGTCTAATACAAAGCGCACACTGCAACCATCTGTTGCCTTGAAGAATTTTTTCGAACAAAACCCCGTGTCTCATATTGAGACTGACGCAAAATGTCCCCTCTTTCCATAGTTTAGACAGTCCTACTTCCGTCAATTCGTTTTTAGCGAATTCTTGGGAACGCGTTGGGATGGCATGACTCATGTATTGCAGATTAACTGAAGAAGTCTATCGAGACGAGAGAGGTTGATATGAAGAAGCTAATGGCATCATTTCTGGCGATTTATTCCGCCTTGTTGATGGTCAGTTGCGCGAAAGACAGCGGTGGAGACACGGTTATTAATCCCGTGATTCCTTCATGTGCTGCCGGCCAAGTTTGGAATGGCACTGTCTGCGTGAACAACACCGGTGTTGTACCAACTAACGGCGTTGTTCGCTACTATGACTACAACAGATATTTCTATAATAGCTATTATGGCGTCAGCACGCAAAATGGCGACATGCAAATCGTCAATGCAGGGGCTTATAAAGAGTTCTTGAAACAAGCGATGGCTGTTTGCGATAGAAATATTTGGGGTTGGCAAGCCGGCCTTGCTGATTGCAACAACTGGGTTTCTGGATCTTTCCAGATCGAATTCAGTGTTGATTCTTCATTGAAACCCACAGTGTCTTTCACAGCTTACCCTGCTCCAAACTGGTATCAATACACACTGAGTGTAGGTATCAACGGCGGCGGTATGGCTTTCAATCCACTTTACTTGAACCAGAACAACACGTTCAGCTTAATTAATAACAGTAAAGGTTTTGAAATCAGAGCCCAAGGTTCTTACTGGAATGGTGGCGGATTGAAACTGATCCAAATCCAGGTTCTGCAAGGAACTTTGCAAGACGGTTATTTCACATACGATCTTTATTTCCCGTATAACAACGTGGCGACAAAGATTGCGACTGGAAAATTCAAACGTCGCTAAGCTCCGCGTCTTGCACTCGGTGCAAGAGTTAGTAAAAATTCAAGTATGACCGAACCTCAAAAATCTCGACAGGTCAAATGCCCACAGTGTGGGCGTTTGACTTTGTACACAGTAGAAAACCCCTTCCGACCTTTCTGTTCTGAGAGATGTCGACTCATCGATTTGGGTGAGTGGGCGAGTGAATCCTACCGCATTCCCGTCTCGGGTTCTTCAAGTGATTCTTTAAGTTCTTCTGACGATGACTATGATGATTCATCGGAGAACGAACATTAGTTCCTTTGAAAGGCGCACTCAGAGACGTTTTCACATTTTGCTATTGACGAAATTTAGTTTTTGAATTTTGATTGGCATGTCATTGGATGACGAAGAGTTATCATCAAGATTTTAATTACAACGAGAAGACACACAAAAGTGTCTGAAAGAGGAGTTCAAAATGAACAAAGCACAACTCATCGAAAAAATCGCAGCTGAAACAAAAGTTTCTAAAGCTCAAGCTGAAGCAATCCTTGATTGCGCAGTAGAAAACATCAAAAAGTCTGTTAAAAAAGGCGACGATGTTAAACTTGTTGGTTTCGGTACATTCACAAAAGCTAAGCGTAAAGCTCGCACTGGTCGCAATCCACAAACTGGTAAAGCGATCAAAATCCCAGCTGCTTGGGCTCCAAAATTCCGCGCTGGCGCAGAATTCAAATCAATGGTTAAGTAATCGTATCTAACGATTAAAACCTTTGAAAGGCGTTCCCTCGGGAGCGCCTTTTTTTATGCGCCAAGCACAACATTCATTCCTAATTTCCCCACTTAAAACACAATCTATTTCTTTGAAAATCCATAGAGGATTCTAGCAAAAGGAAAAAGGAAGATAAGAAGTGTCTTGGAGCGAGTTCCACAGCAGCACTCCCAAAGGGAGGCGTCCGCGAGGACTGCCCGAGCGGAAAGACACTTCTTATCTTCCTTTTTCCGTTTCGTGGTAGTAGCCTTTCTATATGGCTCAATTTACAAAAAAAATTAAGAGAATCGGTGTTTACACAAGCGGCGGCGACGCGCCAGGAATGAATGCGGCTATTCGTGCTGTGGTTCGTGTTGGAATTGCACAAAATTTAGAAGTCTATGGCGTCCTCAATGGTTACGTCGGAATGATTGAAAACAAAATTCAGCCTTTGCAACTTCGTGATATGGCGAACATCATTCAGCGCGGTGGTACGATTCTGAAAACGGGCCGCTCGACGGATTTTATGAAGGCCGAAGGCCGCGCTAAAGCAGCACAGCATCTGAAGGATGCCGAAATCGATGCTTTGGTGTGTATCGGTGGCGATGGTTCTTTTAGAGGCGCCCACGCACTTTGGGAAGAGCATCAAATTCCCGTCGTCGGAGTTCCCGGCACAATTGATAACGATATTTATGGCAGTGACAAAACCATCGGTTTTGATACGGCGGTGAATACCGCTCTTGAAGCGATTGATAGAATTCGTGATACGGCCGCCTCGCATGACCGTCTTTTTATTGTTGAAGTGATGGGAAGAAATTCTGGATTCATCGCTTCTCACGTCGGTCTTGCCGGTGGTGCTGAAGAAATCTTCACTCCTGATGGAAATACGACTGTTGAAAAAGCTTTGGACCATATCAAAGATGGTATTTCTAGAGGGAAAACCAGCAGTATTCTTGTCACCGCTGAAGGGCAAAAGCCGGGGCGCGCCTATGATCTTGCGGATGCGATTCGCAAAAAATCCGGCATGGACGCTAAAGTTTGTATCTTGGGACACCAACAGCGCGGAGGTTCTCCGACAGCGGCGGATCGTATTCTTGCAAGCCGTATGGGTGCCGCGGCCGTCGATGCCCTTCTTAAAGGTTATTGTGATGTGATGATCGGTACTGAAGGCGAACGTCTGATTCAAGTGCCTTTGGATTTAGTGACGAAGCATGAGAAAAAATCCCAACTGGATTTGATCTCTTTAGCGAATATTCTTGCCACTTAAGACTTCATCTAGAATTCTAAAGCATATTCCATTCAAGTTTTTCAGAAATGAGGTCTTATGAAACGCCTACTTTTAGCTTTGGTTCTTGTGTTGCCATTGCTTTCCGGATGTACAAAAAAAGAAAACGAAATCGTTATCGGTGAATATGATTCTTTGACTGGAAGTGATGCCACTTTTGGATTGAGTTCAAATAAAGGCGTCCGCTTGGCCCTAGACGAAATCAATGCCGCTGGCGGAGTAAAAGGCAAAAAAATCAGCCTTGTGACTTTGGATGACCAAGGGAAAAACGAAGAAGCGGCAGCGGCGACAACTCGTTTGATCACACAGAACAAAGTTGTTGCGATTATTGGTGGCGTTGCCAGCGGTCGTTCGAAAGCGGCGGCTCCGATTGCGCAAACTCACAAAGTTCCTTTTGTTTCTCCGGCTTCAACAAATCCGGATGTGACTAAAGTGGGTGATTATGTTTTCCGCGTCTGCTTTATCGATCCATTCCAAGGTTACGTGATGGCGAAATTCGCGACGGAAAATTTGAAAATGAAAAAAGCGGCGATTCTTCGCGACGTCAAAAATGATTACAGCGTGGGTCTTGCTGACGTCTTTGCTGCTGAGTTTAAAAAACGCGGTGGTGAAATCGTGGCGGATCTAAGTTATCAAGCCGGAGATATCGATTTCAAAGCTCAACTAACTCAAATCCGCTCTAAAAACCCTGAGGGCATCTATGTCCCCGGTTATTACACTGAAGTCGGATTGATTGCTCAACAAGCGCGCCAATTAGGTATAAAAGTGCCGCTCATGGGCGGAGACGGTTGGGATAGCGACAAACTTTCTGAGATCGGTAAAGAGGCCATCAACGGCAATTACTACTCAAATCACTACACAACAGAGTCTTCAGACCCGGCAGTGACTGAATTTATTAAAAAGTTTAAAGCGAAGTACAACGAAACACCGGACGCTTTGGCGGCTCTGGCTTACGATGCCGCAAAAATCTTAGTTGCAGCGATGGAACGCGCTCCTGACTTGTCAGGCAAAGCCATTCGTGATGAACTAGCTAAGACGAAAGATTTCGGCGGAGTGACTGGAAAAATCACTTTGAATGAAAATCGCGACGCTGTAAAAAGTGCTGTGATTATTCAAGTGGACGGTAGCAACCGCAAATACATCACGACGATCACTCCATAAGGATGGTGCATGCAGGATTTCATTCAACACATTATCAACGGTATCAGTCTTGGATCTATTTACGCACTGATCGCCCTTGGATACACGATGGTGTATGGAATCCTGAAAATGATCAACTTCGCCCACTCCGACGTTTACATGGTGGGCGCCTTTGCCGCCTACTATGTCGCCCGTTTCTTTGGAATTGATGCAAGTCCTGGCATCGCAACTCTAATCACTCTTCTTGTTGTCTCGATGGTTTGTTGCAGTCTCTTGGGACTGGCTATTGAACGCCTGGCTTATCGCCCTCTTCGCAATGCTCCCAAATTAAACGTTCTTATCACGGCTATCGGCGTGAGTCTTTTCTTGGAATACGCAGGACAAGTTGTTTTTGGTGCTGATCCTAAAGTTTTTCCGGAAGTGATGAAGGACATGGTTTTGTTCAACATTGGTGATGTGGAACTAAAATCTTTTGATGTCACGGTTTTGATCGTGAGTGTTCTTGCGATGTTGGGACTTCAGTTTCTTATTTTTAAAACCAAATTGGGTCGCGCGATGCGTGCGGTGAGCGCGAATGCCTCTGTCGCAAGTCTTTTAGGCGTGAATCCAGATCGTATTATTGCATTTACATTTATTGTCGGCTCATCTTTGGCCGGCGTCGGCAGTGTTCTTGTTGGAATGAAGTATCCCAAAATTGATCCCTTGATGGGAATGATGATTGGTCTTAAAGCGTTCGTCGCCGCCGTTCTTGGTGGAATCGGCAATGTTGGCGGTGCGGTTTTAGGAGCACTGATCATGGGACTTTCTGAAGAGATGGTCGTCGCTTATCTTTCCAGTACGTACCGCGATGCTTTGGCATTCGGCATTTTGATTGTGATCTTGATCTTTAAACCAGCCGGACTTCTTGGCAAATACACAGTGGAGAAAGTTTAATGAAATTTATTAAGTCTCCGCTGATTGCTATCGCCGTCTTATCCGTTCTGGGTCTGGTCTTTGATTTCGGCATCAATGCATACTTCCAATTGATTTTGCTTTTTGCTTTGGTGAATTGTCTTCTTTCAATGAGTTTGAATCTTGTTAATGGATACACGGGACAGTTCTCTTTAGGGCACGCGGGATTTATGGCGATCGGTGCTTACTTCTCCGCTTACGCGAATACACACTGGGATCTTTTACCGCCGCCTCTGCAAGCTGTTGAGTTTTTTATTTGGGCAGGTTGCGCGGGCCTTGTTGCCGCAGGTGCTGGATTCCTGGTGGGCCTTCCTTCTCTTCGTCTTAAAGGTGATTATTTAGCGATTGTGACTTTGGGATTTGGCGAGATCATTCGTGTGGCGTTGTTAAATATGGATTTCTTGGGTGGCCCGCGAGGTTATTCGAATATTCCTGGATTTAGTTCTTTCTTGTTTTCATTCATTTTTGCGTCTTTGTGGCTGGTGATTTGTTTCTTCACTATTTGGCGTGTGATGCATTCCACTTATGGCCGCGGGTTCTTAAGTGTTCGCGAAGATGAAATCGCGGCGGAAGCCATGGGTATTAACACCACTCGCATGAAAGTGCGCGCATTTGTTCTTTCAAGTTTCTTTGCAGGTGTCGCGGGTTCTTTATTCTCGCATTTTACAAACTTCATCAGCCCTTCCTCTTTCACATTCTTGCAAAGCGTGAATGCGGTGATCATGGTCGTTCTGGGTGGCATGGGTTCAATGACGGGCTCTGTCGTTGCTGCGATCTTTATTACCGTCTTGCCTGAGGCTTTGCGTCCTTTGCAAGAACTTACGGGTGTTGACCTGCGCATGGTGATTTATTCTTTGTCTTTGGTTCTTGTGATGATTTTACGTCCTAAGGGTCTTTTCGGTGATCTTGAGATCACTGATGTTTGGAGAAAATATGTCCGACGTTCTGCTTGAAGCTCGCAAGATCACCATGCAGTTTGGCGGTCTTAAAGCTGTCGACTCTTTGGAATTCCAAATTAAAAAAGGCCAGCTTGCCGGACTTATTGGTCCCAATGGTGCGGGAAAAACAACGGTGTTTAATATGCTTACGGGCGTGTATTCACCGACTCACGGTGAAGTCGCTTTAGAGGGGACATCTTTAAAAGGACTTAAACCTTATGAGATTTCTCACCGTGGAGTGACTCGTACGTTTCAGAATATTCGTCTTTTTAAAGGCCTTACTGTTTTAGATAATGTTTTGGTCGCAGGCCATCAGCACATGCACTATGGTCTTTTTGATACGCTTTTGCAGACGCCACGATTTAGAAAAGCCGAAGGTGCTTTGCAAGACAAGGCTATGAGTCTTCTTAAGATCTTCCACTTGGATGAAAAAGCTCATAAGCCGGCGAGTGCTCTTCCTTATGGTGAGCAGAGAAAATTAGAAATCGTGCGTGCGCTGGCGACAGATCCAAAAATTATTTTGCTTGATGAGCCTGCTGCGGGAATGAATCACTCCGAAACTCATCATTTGATGGAAACGATCGCAAAAATCCGTGAGCAGTTTAAATTGACTGTCTTACTGATCGAGCATGACATGAAACTTGTGATGGGAATCTGTGAAAACATCATCGTTCTTGATCACGGTGTAAAGATCGAAGAAGGAACTCCTCAAAAAGTTCAAAGCTCACAAAAAGTGATTGAAGCTTATCTGGGTGTGGAGGAGAAAGAATGAGTTCTCCCTTATTGATTGTTGAAAATCTCGAAGTTTTTTATGGTTCGATTCAAGCATTAAAAGGAATTAGTTTCTCTGTGAACGAAGGCGAAGTGGTTTCTTTGATTGGCGCCAATGGCGCGGGGAAAACGACGACTTTGCGTGCGATTTCGGGCCTGGTTCCTAACTCAGGACAGATCTCTTTTAATGGACAGAATCTGAATGTCGTGCCAACGTTTAAACGTGTGGAATTGGGTATTGCGCAGTCTCCAGAGGGCCGTGGCGTTTTCCCGCAAATGAGTGTTTATGAGAACCTTGAAATGGGCGCTTACTCTCGCTCGGATAAAGCTGAAATCAAAAAAGATCTTGAGATGTGTTTTGAGCTTTTTCCTCGTCTGAAAGAGCGCATGTCGCAAATGGCGGGAACTCTTTCTGGCGGCGAACAGCAGATGCTGGCGATCAGCCGTGCTTTGATGTGCAAACCAAAAATGTTGCTTTTAGATGAACCGTCTTTGGGATTGGCACCATTAATTGTGGCGCAGATTTTTGAAATCGTGAAAAAGCTGAACAAAGAAGGCATGACAGTTCTTTTGGTTGAACAAAATGCGCGCATGGCTTTAAAGATTTCTCATCGTGCTTACGTTTTAGAAACAGGACGAATCGTGATGCAGGATTCTGCTCAGAATCTTTTGAATAACGATGAAGTTCGTAAGTCTTATTTAGGCGTTTAATCTAAGAACCAGAAATTACGGGCGGGAATGACACTTTGAAAGTCGTTCCCTTGCCTAAAACAAATTCATACTGCCAACGGTACAAGTCACAAATCGTTTTCACCCACGCTAGCCCCAAGCCTATGCCTTTTTGTGTGCGCACGACATTCGCACTTTTATTAAACGGCGAACCGATGCGCGACAAAACTTCGGCAGGAATGCCCTCCCCTAAGTCTCGCACTTGAAAAGATCCCTCGTGGAATGAGATTTCTACTTTGTCTTTTGAATATTTTAAAGCGTTGCTGAGGACGTTGTTTAGCAATTGCTCTAAGTGAAGAGGATTGCACAGCACCTGAAAGTCCGCGCCTTGAGTGACGTGAATACGATCGCCATAGATTTTTTTGAGATTCACAAGAACCGGAACTAAGAAGCCTTCAATGTTGATGACGTAAAGATTTCCCGGAATTTTTTGTGTGGTAAGCTCCGCCCAATCCAGAAAGCTTGAAACTGTTTGCGAAATTTTATCAATGTTGGATTGAACTTCTTGCACCGATGTTGCATCGACTTTGTATCTTTCAGAGATCACTTCAAAGTCGCGATTTACAATCGTTAGTGGTGTTTTCAATTCATGGGCCATCTGGAAAGTCCACGATTTCATGAACTTTCTGCTGACGTTGATTTTTTCAACCATGCCATTGAGAACCTGGATTAAATTGCGAAATTCGTCCTGCCGTTGGAAAGGAGCTTCCTTTGCATAACGCGATAAAGCCGCCGGAAGCTGTGGAAGCTCCGCATTGGCTTCAAGAGATTTCGTCACCTGGTTTAAGTACTGCGCCAGAGTTTTGATCGGCGAAAAAAGATAAGCCGATAAGAACCATGTTAAAATCAAAATAATCAGCAGAATTCCTGAAATCGCCCAGAGAGTTCTATTGTTCACATAGGTCAGAGAAATAAAACTCGCGTCAACGATAACACCCACTTGCAAAGTGCGCGTCGGAAATCGTGGAAGTTTTAAATTCAAAACTCTCACGAAGTGTTTTGGCGTTGTGAGCGTGATCCATTTCGGATCTTGAGGAATTTCCATTTCCAATAAATCGACGTTTTGCGTGGTAAAAAGGATCTCCCCTTCACGCGTGCGCACGATAAAGAATTTTCCTAAACGATCCGGTCCCAACTCTTCTGAAATGATTTGATCGGCCTCTTCGTCGTCGTAGGTTTTTAACTCAGAAAGTTTCGACTCAATAATCGACGTTGCTGTCTGACGAATTTGATCATCCAGAAACGACAAACGCTCCGTGCGAAAATAAGTTAGGAGAATTCCCGCTACAGACACCGTCGTCGCAATAAGAACCAGCAAAGAGATAAAGAAAAACTTACGTCTCAAGCCAGTACCCCACGTTGCGCATGTTCTTGATCGCTACAGAAGCGGAACTGGCCTCTAGTTTACGACGAAGATTGTTGATAGTGGCTTCGACAACTTTGGATTCAATTTCACTGGAAGATTGCCAGATTTCTTCTAAAAGAACTTCTCGAGGAAAAATCTTTCCCGGATTGGAACTGAACATGCAAAGAAGTTGAAACTCTTTTTGAGACAAAGCCAAGGTCGTTGTCTGAACCTTCGCGAGGCGTTCTTCTTTATGCAGGGTGAGATTTCCCACCCGTAAAATCGCGCGTTCATCGTAAAGACTTTTTCGACGTGTTAGAGCGTTTATACGTGCAAGTAATTCCACAGCAGAAAATGGCTTCGCAAGATAATCGTCAGCTCCTGCATCCAACGCCAACGCTTTTTCAGACGCAGTATCAATAGCGGACACAATCAGCAAACGGGAATCAGCAAAAGCCGTTTTGAGATTTGGGATCAAACTGATGGAATCAATACCATTTAAGATGCGATCCAAAATGATCACATGAGGATAGAAGGCTTTCGCTTTGAGAATTTGCTGCAATGACTCGACAGAAGTCGCAGATTTGACACTGTGCCCACTAGACTCCGCCAAGATGGAGATCTTTTTTAGGATTTCAGGCTCGTCATCGATTATTAGCAGCTTCATTGCGCTAAAGATGGCATCTCTTTTTGAAAAAATAAATCTCAATCTTGGAAACTTCCGAAGTTAAAAGAATTTTTAACTCCGAAAGTTGCTGGTGCCAGCCATAAAAGTATCCTTAGAAACACGAATAAACTTTTAAAGGAGTAAATATGCGTTTATCAGCTATTCTTGTTGTTGCTTTGATGGTTACTGGTCAAGTTTCCATGGCGGCAGGCAAATCAGAAACAAAAAAATTCCAAAAAATGTGCAGAGAAGAAAATCCAGGCGCTTCTAAAGCAGACGTTAAAAAATGCGTAAAAGAAAAAATCAAAGAAGCTAAAGCTGCAAAATAGTTTCTAAACTTCGTCTCTGGTTTCAAGACTCGACATTCTTTGCCAGCTCGAGAATTTAAAGCTCCAAGTAAATTGAACTTGGAGCTTTTTTTTATTTATCGACCATCATCACAATACATGACACCCGGAGGAAGAATCTTCCAACGGCACTTCATTCCACCAGCAGCAATCAACTCTGTTTCGATACGAGCAGAAGACTCTTCACCCTCAAGAGTAAACTCACGAACATCATCCACAAAAAACTGATCCTGAATAGATTCCGTGGCAAACGGAATCACCTTCGCCGCAAGCACACGACCACCACTCACCAAAGAAAACTTAAGCTCAAGCTTGGTATCCACATCAGGATTCTTAGAATAATGAACATCATACTTAGAGTTAAGAATACGAATGAAAACCAAAGACTCACGAGAGGAAAGATCAATCATCGCTCCTTGAATCATAGGAATCTCCGCCCCATTTTCAAGAAGCGACAGCTTCACATCAACATCCCCACGCAAAGCGCGTTTATTGACACGAAGGTCATACCCATAATCCAAACCCGTCGTAGTATAAGAGTAATAAGGAAAATCACTCTTAGAAGTACAAGGCTCCATACAAGATTTATCTCTAGTTTGAGCCAACACCGAAGCAGTAGAAAACGACATCACCAAAAGACTAAAAAGAGCCACAGCTTTGAATTTCATAAAAAGTTCCTTTGTTAATTTCATCAATCAAAACAAAGGGTGCAGATATCATTCCCAGAATAGAAACTTAAAGAGATTTTTGGGATTACCAAAGCCGTCTTGGTAATAGTTTATGAAAGCCATCTATATGGCACATGAGCGAAAATAGAGTCTCACCAAGAGAATCGCGTCCAGAGAGCTACATGACTAAGTTCTAAAACTACTGACGAAAATTGGAAGACACGAAGAACGTCATGAGTTTTGTTGGCGGAGGGCTACGTTTCTAAGACATCTTCTGCAAGAGGACTTCGAATTCAGTTCCGTGTCCGTCTTTAACGGGACTGCGAACGGAAACTTTTCCGTCATGGGCTTCAACAACGGCCTTTACAAAAGTAAGTCCCAATCCCATTCCGTATTCAGAGCGACTTTTATCACTGCGATAAAGTTTTTGCCAAATCATGGCGTGCTCATCTGGAGAAATCCCAGGACCCGAATCGGTTACGCGCACAATAACGTTTTCAGTTTGATTGATAGTTTCAATTGTCACTTCTCCGCCTGACGGAGTGTATTTATGCGCGTTATCCAAAAGGTTTGCAATCACGCGACTAATAAGTCTCGCGTCGACAAGAGCCCAATCATGAGTATCTAGTTTTTGAATGACTTTGATGTCTTTTTCTTCAAAAGCCATTTCGTAAAGACTCATGATCTCTTTAACGATTTCAGAAATATATTTCTTTTCAAGTTTTAATTTTTTACTGCGATTTTCCGCTTCGGTGATATCTGTTAAGACTTGCAGGAAGTTCAGAATCTTGTCGGAGTTTTCATAACAGCTTTGCAAAGCTTCTCTGTAAGACTCAACATCCCCTTCACTTGTTAAAGCCAACTCGGCACGTCCGCGAAGTCTCGTAACCGGTGTACGAATATCATGAGCCAAGTGATCGAAGGCTTCTTTAAGTCCACCAACAAGTCCCTCGATTTTATCGAGCATCTTATTGCAAAGAACTTTGAGTTCTTCGAGTTCATCGTCACTGCCGCCGACAGGAACACGTGTTGAAAGAGAACCGCTTTCGATTTTTTTCATCGACGTGATGAGTTCACGCACAGGGCTGAGTGTTTTATTGGAGAGAAATAACCCTCCCAAAAATCCTATCAAAGCTACCGGCAAAAGGAGCCACCAGAATATTTTTTGTAAATTTCTTAACTGGAGGTTCAGACCCTCAGTACTTTTAGCGACGACGACGCGATTGCCATCTTTCAAGATACGTCCTATGAAGATCACAGAATCACTGCCATGAAGTTCCGGCATAGAAAAATCAAAGCTGTGAGCTTTCTGTCCTAACACTTCAATGCGAAGAGATTCCGTATCGACTTTGAAATTAGGAAAAGGCTCATGAAAGAATAAAACTTCACCACGCGGTGAAATGACCGACACTAACAGAGCAGCATCACGATCGTAGTTTGGAATATAAGCAAAATAATCCTGAAAGTCTTGCAGCCCCCGGATCTCAATGCGATTGCGGTACTCTTCGACTTTGGCTTCAAGAACGACACGCTCTTGATTTTGAAGAGCGTGGCTTATTTGAAAATAAAGAAAACTGAAGATAACTGTTGAGCTGAGGATCAGCACTAAAGAGTACGCCAGGGTCAATTTAGTGCTGATTCGGAAAAGCGTCGGTTTAAGACGACTTAAGAACATATCCTACACCTCTGACTGTATAGATAAGTCGTGTAGGGAAATCTTTCTCTAACTTGTTGCGCAGACGACATACTAATACGTCTACCACGTTTGTTTGAGGATCGAAATCATAATTCCAAACTTCTTTAAGAATAGTCTGTTTGCCGATGATCTTGTTCGGATTGCTCATGAAAAGATCCAACAAAACAAATTCTCTTTCTTGAAGATCCAACTTGCGACCCGCGCGAACCACTTCACGGTTCAAACGGTTCAATTTCAAGTCTTGGAAAACCAATGAAGTGACTTCTGAAGCTTTTTGGGCGCGTTTCAAAAGATTCTTCACGCGAATTTGTAGTTCGGCCATCGCAAAAGGTTTTGTGAGATAGTCATCTCCACCCATGCTAAGACCTTTCAATCGGTCATCAAGTTCACGAAGGGCGCTGAGGATAAGAATGGGAGTATTCACTTCCTTTTCACGAAGTGATTTTGCAAACGTGTAACCATCCATCTCTGGAAGCATCAGATCCAAAACGATGATATCGTAATGGTTGGTCAATGCACGCTCATAAGCGCGGCGACCGTTTGATTCAACTTCGACTTCACCTTCAAGTTCGCCGAGGCCTTGCTTAACGATTGTTGCAATTTCGTTATCGTCTTCAACTACCAAGCATCTCATTTGGAGTCACCTTTGTTACGTTCATGTTATTTGTGAGGCTAGGATATATCAGATTTGTTTCTAAACAAAAGGTGCAAATTTCATAAATGGGCCTAAACAGGCCATTATTACACAGTTTTAATCGACACCGTGTTGGGTATTGCAGAATTGAAACCCGTTTCGCTCTGAAACACAGTTGCAAAAAATAAAAAAACAGGCTCCTGGTCAGGGAGCCTGTGACATGGTCTTTATAGGTCTAGTTAGCTAGGATTATCTCTTAAGTTGGATAACCTCGTTCAAAAGTTCATCCGTTGTTGTGATTGTCTTCGCATTGGCTTGGAAACCACGTTGGTTTTGGATCATGTTTACGAACTCTGTCGCCAAGTCTACTGTAGATCTCTCGAGAGATTTCGCAAACAATTTACCGCGACCAGCAGCACCCGGGCCACCCAGAGAAGCTGTTCCAGAATCTCTAGATTCTTTCAAACGGTTGTTACCAACTTTGAAAAGAGCTTCTGGATTTTCGAATTTCGCCAGAGCGATCTGAGCCAAGTCAGAAGCTTGTCCATTCGAATAAACTGCCGTCAAGATACCTTCGTCGTTGAACGACAAACCAGTGATCGTACCAGCTGCCGCACCGTCTTGATGCCAAGAGATAAGGTCTGAGTTTTTACCGTACTGTTTCGTACCGTCCAAACCTTTACCGCCGTCTTTAATCGCATCACCGAAGTTCAATTTCACTTCTTGTCCTTGAAGAGCACCGCCCTTGAAGTTGAAGCTTGATTCTGTTGTCTCTTGGCTGTCAAGTTTACCGTCCACTGTGAACGTCAACTTACCAGCACATACTTGAGACAACATTCCTTCGTCCCCGCCAGTGATTTCTTTACCGTCCACAAGGCCTTTGAATTCCCACTCACGGTCAGCCACTTTGTTGAAGAAGAAGCTTACCAAGTGTTTGTTACCTTGAGAGTCATACATCTCAACACCTGTAGAGTAGTGAGAAGTTGAATATGGATCTTTGATATCGAATTTCTTAGTCGCTTCCATGCGCGAGTCTAAGTTCAGATCCAACTTCAATTCTTTCGTTGCTTTCGCTGGGATCAAGGCGCGAGGGAATTTGATATCCGTCATTTTGTTAACGATATTGCCTTTCTCGTCAGTCGAGAAACCTTGAACTTTTTGATTGTCGTTAGTTACCAAGTAACCTTCGCGGTCAAAGTGGAAAGATCCGTCACGAGTGTAAGACTCGCCATCAGAACCTTTTACTTTGAAGTAACCGTCACCAGAGATTGCCAAGTCAGTTACTTTTTCTGTCGCGTCGATATTACCTTGAGTCAAGATAGGATTTACTGCACCGATCTTCACACCGCGACCGATTTGGTTACCACCAAGAATACCTTTTAAGTTTTTAGAAATGATATCTTGGAATTCTGCACGGCTCGCTTTGAAACCGACAGTGTTCGCGTTGGCGATGTTGTCCCCGATAACACCCAAAGCTTCGCCTTGAGCAGTCATACCAGACACACCTGTGTAAAGAGATGAAAGAATACCCATGTGACCTCCATGTCGTTGGCGTCTTCAATCGGAATCCGCCGTTTGGAGGGCCTCCTCTACGAGGACCAGCCCTAATTCTTTTTATTTAATTTTTCTAACTAAAGTTAACTAAGCCCATCCACTCTGCTAACTTTTCTTTGCGTTTAGATCACTACCGTTGAGTCGATGTTCGTGAACACATTTTCTTTCAATGCATTCTTGTCCATCACAGTCACAACTGTGTTGTTCTTCACGCTGACGATCAGTGCGGAGTCATTCATTAACACTAATGAATCCTTCGAACCTTTCGCCGCCGCTCTCGAAATCGCGTCTTGCAGCTTCGTGATATCCTCAGGTGAATAACTTATTCCCCGAGTTTTCATCCGCTCAATCGCGTGATTCGAAAACTTCACCCCTTCAGCGGCCTTGGCAAGACCTTGAGGATTCACTTGCCCGATGTTCTGAGGCTTGAAGCCTCCGATATCTTGCAAAGTCTCCTTGAAGGAGGGTCCCGTGCCCAGATCCGGTTGTTTCACCTTCGCTGGTTGCTGCGGAACGAGTTGATCTAGAGTTTGTATCTTTTTTAAGTCCACCATTTTATTTCGCCGTCTCCTTAGCGATCTTCTCCATCATGTCGCGGGATAAACCCACTGTGTTGAGGATATTAGATTTTGCCGCAGGAGCCGGAGATGGTGAAGCCTTTTGTTGCTCTACATTCCCCTCTTTTACAGTTTGTCCTTTAGCATCATCTTTTTTCAAGTCTAGGTTTGTAACATCATTTACTTTCTGGTCGTTGCTCATAAGACGAGGGTCCGTAATCTTTTTCACGTCAGAGAAGCGAATCGCTTGATTTCCAACGTGCAGAACAGGGCCTTCATTCGAATAACTCACGCCTGTGATGATTCCGTCGAAGTCTGTCTTCAACGCAATTTTCTTTCCGTCTGCGCCTTTTGCTTCCGCCATGAATTGATATTCACCAGGAGCTGCTTTCATCGCTCTGTCATCTTCACCGTTCCAAGTGAGTTTGTTTTCACCCTTCTTGAGACCTTTCAGATTGTAAGTGCGAACCACAGTTCCCTCGGAGTCACGAACTTTCACCGTCACTTCACTTGCTTCCATCGGCAAGTTGAATTTGAAATCGTGATCTTTGTCCGTCGGTCCACGCACCACTTTCGAAGAATCACCCGCAACTGCTTTACCGATCAAGTTCAACGCTTGGAAATTTTCAGAAGGTTTTTGTCCGTTCTTCATTTCTTCCAATGTTTTGTTCATGTTCTGCATTTGCTCGAGTGAAGAGAAGTTTGCAAGCTGTGCTGCCATTTCATGACTCTTCAATGGATTCGTTGGATCTTGATTTTTCATTTGCGCAAGCATCAGCTTAAAGAAAGCATCTTTATCCAAATTTGGATTTCCCACCGTACGAACTTTTTTCGATGGATCTGTCCAATTCGGATCGACAATTTTATTTAAGACGTCGCCGACGTTTTCACCGCCGACTTTTTCTTTATCAAGAGCACTGATATTGGAAGCTCCTGCGTTCTCAGGTTTCGTTGCTGTCGCCCCGAATGCATTCACTCCTAGTTTGGTACTCATGACTGTCATGCCTTACTCCTTCTAAGTTAAGCTACAAGATTCAATCCGCTGCCTTTGCCTTCAACATTGCGTGCACGCGCGGTGCTCGATGTTTCGATGGGTTGCAAAGGATCGCGACCACGATTTCCATAACCTTTCAAGTTTGGCATTTCCAAGAAAGATTCTTTACGTCCTTGTGAACCGAAGTTTTCATTAAACTGGTTCCAGAATTGACGATTCTGATCTCTTTGGTTTTGTCCATTCATGTTGGTTTGGTTTTGTGTCGCCGTATCCGCAGACGCTGAGTTCACAACATCCACTTTCACATTTTCCATCGAGAGCTTGTGAGCAGCAAGACTGGTTTTCAGTTCAGCTAGACTAGACTCAATCGTCTTCTTAGCCTCCTGAGTATCCGCCGACATCTGCAAATTCACTTTGCCGTCTTGAAGCATCACTTTGAGGTGAATCGTCCCCATGCCCTCAGGGGTCATTTGAACTTTCATCTCGCCGCCACCTTTTTTAATCAGGTATTGCGCTTGATTCATAAGTTGCTTCACAGCCGCTTCGTTTTCTGCAGGATTCGCCGGGGCTGTTGGAGCCGCTGCCGCCATAGGAGCTGCCGCGTTCATTCCCAAAGTTTCACCTTTGATAGGTGCTCCGTGAATGCCCTCAAGCCCTGTCAGACTGCTTTTGAAGTCCGCAGCTTTTTCCACAAGCTTCGTCGCTGCTTCCTTACCGCCGGTCATCATTTTTGCCGCTGGCTCTTGCGAGTTTTGCTGCATGAAAGATTGACCTTGCGATTGATTTTGGAAGAACTCTTGGCTCGCTTTGTTTTGGACATTCGGAATTTGTCCTTGCATTGCGATCGGAGCTCTTTCCAATTTCGGAGCTTGCGCTGCTTGTTGGAATTCATCCATCAATGCTGGATTTTCTTCTGTCGCCGCTTGCTCCTGGGCTTGCTTTGCTTGAGCCGCTTGTTTTGCTGCTAAAGCTGCGAGCAACGCCGGAGACATCGCCTCTTTCATTTGCCCTTGCAAATGCGGAGGCAACTCTTCAAGCTTCGGCCCTTGCGCCGCCGCCGGAGGAGTTTGTGGCATTTCTGTTTCAGGAACTTCCATTGGCATTTCATCTTGAGCGATGTCCGCCATAGAAGAAGAATCATCCATCATCATTCTTTGTGCTAACGACGCATCCAACGAAGGCATGTCCGTCGGAGCCGCTTTAGGCTCCTGCCTCATCCAAAAACTTTTATTCAAGCGATCGACGGAAGCACCCATGGCATCTTGTTTGCCTTGAGCCGCTGCGATGCGCGCTTGCATATGTTGTTGAGACATACCCGCACCCACAGCCATTTCTGGCGCAGGTTTTGGTTGTTGCTGTTGTGGCATTTGGTTCAATTGAGTTAGCAAAGCCACATACATCGCTTGCGCTTTGTCTGCGTCTTCATCACTCAAACCTAATTGCTCAATGACAGCATTCGCTGTTGCTTCGGGAGATTGGGCGAGTTGTTTGTCGTCCAGCTGGGCCATCGCCTCCACAAGTCGTGTGGGGGATATTTCGAATTCACTCTCGAAAGAGTCCATGAATTCCTGAATTGCCTTCTGTCGAACCGTCGCCTTTTTACTTATCTTCCCGTCGGGTTTGCTGACCTCTTCCGTCTTCTTAGCTTCGGCTTGTTGAGGCTTTGGATCATCTTGATCTTTGGGCTTCATCTCGCGTTGCGGTGAATCTTTCACTTCTTTCGGGTCTTTCGAAGTTATTTTTTCTTCGAGAGCCTTTCCGAATGAAGATTCGGAGCCGGAACCTTTGAAATCCTTATCCACCGTTCTTTCCGGTGAAGATTTCAAATCGGTCGCACCCACCATGGGAGGGCCGACTATACTTTGTAACAAACCTTCCTCCTTCCTTGGAAAAAGTTTTATTGCCGTTCGCTGCTTCAGCTTCGCTCTGCGGGCTACCGCCCAGCGGGCGAACGTCGCTTATAACCAGCAAACATCTCAGATAACACCTGAGCCTTTTCTGGCTTTAATAAATTCATAATATCAGCAGCATTCTTCTTTTTCATACGACCAAGTATTTCAACTGCCAAATCCTCGTCCATTGTCTCAAAGACTTTAGCCGCTTGCGGTGGCTTCATATTCGAGTACATCTGTACCAAGGTATCGACTTTCTGGTCATCAGCCTTGACGCGATCTTCGAGCATCGAAGAAATTTTCGTTCTCATTTCTTCAAGCTCTTTCAAACGTTTTTCGAGATCCACTTTTTGAACTTGCAGTTCAGCCTCCATGCGATTGAGTTCTTCTTCACGCGCATCGAGTTCTTTTTTTCTTTCATTGAGTTTTTTAAGGTGATCAATTTCTGCAGAACTCATCGTCGCTGGAGCTTCCGCCGCTGCTTCGGCGTTGACTTGCTCTTGCGCTGCAGGAGCCGATGCTGCGGGTTTTTCAGGATTTTGTGCAACTGCCTCACCTGTCATCTGAATTTCTACGCGCTTAATTAAATTTTCTACTTCGTCGTGATTTTGAAAACCCCACACGGCGACAAGAAGTCCCATGAAAGAAACGCCTACCATTTTCCAAGGCACAGAAGCTTTTTTTCTTTTTTTAGGAGCGCCCATTTTCATGCGACGGCGGATTTGTTGTTCAACGTCTTCAGAGGCAAGATCAAGATGCAAACGCGTTGCTGAAGGATTTTTCTTAAACTTCACGCCGCCTTGTTGATCGGCGACCTTGCGTGCATTCTGAAAAAATTGATCGTATCCGCTTTTCATTTTATTCCTTCACGGCTTTAAAGCGCAGGATGCTTTGTTCATCCATCTCTTTTTGGTCCTGAGCGAGACGATCCTGTTTGTATTCCTCAAACTTGTTTTCTCGCATCTTCTCCATAATTTTATATTCGAGCGCGCATTGTCGCAAAATTTCTCTCTTGGACTCGACCAATTTCTCGATTTCTTGAAGTTTTTGCTTTTGCCTGTGGATGCGGATTTCCTGGCCTTTTAGGAACTCATGGATCTGCGAAAGAGCTGGACCTTGGGCTCCCCCCTGACTGGCGAAAGCACCTGCCTGCGCGTGGGCATTGGTTTTTTGCCCTTCCATGTGATTAAGGCGAGCCATTTCTTCATTGAGAAGCATCATGGCCTCTTGAAAATCTTTTTGAGCTAAGTTTTCTTTGATTTTACGGTGCTCGAGAACTTTTTGGAGTGGGAATTTGAATTTCATAAGATATTACTCCAGTTCCGGGCCTCCAGCCCTGCACACTGTGGGCCCCAGCCTTAGGCATTCACAAGGATTTGCTGCATTTGGCGAACTGTTTGCGTGAAGGTTGTCGGATCTTCGACTCTCTGTTTAAGGAAGTCGTTCACTTGATCGATCACTTTCACCGCTTTATCGATTTTTGGATTTGATCCCGGTTTATATGCACCAATGTTAATCAAATCTTCAGCATCTTTATAAACAGCCAAGGTCTCGCGCAGTTTTTGCGCCAATTTTGCGTGTTCAGAAGATGTCACAGCCCGCATCACACGACTTGCACTTTGCATGATATCAATCGCAGGGAAATGTCCCTTTTGCGCCAAGGCACGACTAAGAACAATGTGCCCGTCGACGATGGAACGAACAGAATCTCCGATAGGATCATTCATATCATCACCTTCAACGAGAGTTGTGTAGAATCCCGTGATACTGCCTTCGCCTTCAAAAGATCCCGCACGTTCCAACAACTTCGGTAAAGTCGCAAACACGCTCGGTGTATAACCTTTTTGTGAAGGAGGTTCGCCAGTGCTAAGACCGATCTCCCTTTGCGCCATTGCAAAACGTGTTACAGAGTCCATCATCAAAAGAACGTTTTTACCTTGAGAGCAGAAATACTCTGCCAAGGCTGTGGCAACGTAAGCACCCCGCATACGAAGCAAAGGACTTTGATCACTCGTCACACAGACAACAACAGATCTTGCCATCCCTTGCGGACCCAAATCGTGCTCGATAAATTCACGCACCTCACGGCCACGTTCACCGATCATTGCAATCACGTTGACGTCAGCATTAGTATTTCTCGCCATCATCCCTAATAGAACGGATTTACCAACACCCGAACCCGCCATAATTGCGACACGCTGACCAAGACCTGCGGTTAATGCGCCATTAATAGCTCTGATACCTAAATCAATAGGTTCGCGAATAGGCCGTCTTGCTAGAGGATTGCGAACTTCACTATAAAGAGGAACTTCTCGGAAATGTTCAACTTCACCTTTGTCATCCAAAGGGCGGCCTAAACCATCCACCACACGGCCTAAGAGTTCGTCTCCGGCACGGACCGTGGCGATTTGACGAGCCAGAGTGATTTTGGAACCCAAAGCCACGCCTCTCATGTCATTCAGAGCCATCATCAATACATGTTTGTCTTTGAAACCGACGACCTCAGCAAGAAAAGATTTTTCCATGCCGCTCGGATTGATTTTCACGATGCTACCGACACTGGCACCTGGAAGATAGCCTTTGATAAGCATGCCATTGACTTCCGTCACCTTCCCGCTATCGCGAGTTAAGTGAATGGAGTCAATAACGTTGGCGTACTTATCCAGATTCAGTTCAAGCTCGTTCATTAACCAGCAATCCTGTTTTTTACTTTGGGCATGTTTTCAGCAAGAGTGGTCCAAAGCTGTTCGATACGTTGTTCAATGCGCGCATCGACTTCACCGTAATTCGTTTCAACGATACAACCGCCGTCTGAAATTTCCTGATTCGGTTCAAAGCGGATGCGTTTTGCGAATTCAAATTCACGACCAGTTTCTTTTTTAAGCTCTTCAAGGAACTCAAACTGGGATTGAGAAACATGAACCGTGATATTCTCTTCATCTTGTGAAAGGCTCACGGCATCGCGAAGGATTTGCACCATCGCTTCGTTATTACCTTTCAATTCCGCTTTCGCCAAACGAGCAGCCATACGGAAAGCCAACTGAACCAAATGCGCTTCATTAAAAGAAGCCATTTCAGTTTTCATGTCTTTGATTGTATTTAAAAGCGTATCCAAAGTTTGCATACGCTCGGCGATTTCTGCTGAAACCGCTTCAAAAGCTTCCCTGCGGCCTTCTTCCAAACCCAAATTATAAGCTTCTTTGTAAGCGCCTTCTTGGATCTCTTTAAGTTTCTCAAGGGCAGCGGCTTCGACTTTTTCTTCTTCGCTGACTTTTTCGACTTCATCGATTCCCGTTTGCACGCGAACCGCGTCGTTCATGCGGAAGTCAGAGCCTTTGCTTTTTTCAGCAAGATAATTCAAAGCCTGCTCGGGTGTGCCCAGGTCAAAACGAACGGGCACGAAATCCAAGACTGTCTTTTCTGCCACTTCCTTAGGAAGGACAGACTTAGCTGCTCTGCTAGAATTAGACCATTGCATCTTCCGAACCACCTCTTGCAATCAAGATCTTTCCTTCGGCTTCCAAACGTCTTGCAACGTTGACGATCTCTTGTTGCGCCGATTCTACGTCTGACAAACGAGAAGGTCCCATGTTCGACAAGTCTTCGCGTAACATCTCGGCCGCACGAGCTGAGATATTTTTGAGAATCTTGTTGCGAATGTCTTCGCTGGCTGTTTTGAGAGCCAAAAGAAGTTTGTCGTTTGGAACTTCCTTGAGAAGCGCCTGGATACCACGGTCGTCGATTTTGACGATATCGTCGAAAACGAACATAAGCTTGCGGATCTCTTCCGCCAAGAGAGGATCTTTCTCTTCCAGGCGCGACATGATCGCTGTTTCCGTGTTCTTGTCCATAACGTTGAGCATTTCGGCAACCGGTTGAACTCCACCCAAGGCAGCTTGTTCAACAGTGGCAGTATTTGATAATTGATTTTTCAAGACGCGGTCGATTTCAGCGATCAACTCTGGATCGACATGTTCCAAGTTCGCCATACGCAGAACCACTTCGGCTTGAAGCGCTTCTGGAAGACGTTTTAGAACCTCGCCTTTTTTCTCTGGTTCCAAGTGCGCTAAAATCACCGCGACTGTTTGCGGATGTTCATTCACTAAGAATGTCGCCAAAGATTTCGCATCGACCATCTCTAAAGATTCCAACGAGCGCGAGCCACCCGAAGTGATATTCAAACCCCCGAGGATACCGCGGGCTCTTTCTTCACCCAGAGCATCGACGATCGTGTCTTTGGCGGAGATATTTTCAGAGAAGATGTAATCTTCCGTTTCAGAAACCATTTCATAGAATTCTTCAAGCACACGTTTTGTCACGTGCACAGGAACGACGCGCAGTTTGCTCATTTGATTGATGAGCTTACGGATGTCAGCGTCATCCATACGGCGAAGAAGGACTTTCACCGCGTCACGGCCCAAGTAGTTGATAAGGATTGCGGCCTTATCAAAACCTTTTAGATTTTCATACTCGATATTATCGGCCTTATGTAGTTTCATTAGCTATCCTTCCTAACAAGCCACATACCAAAAGCATTGGCTGCTTTCTCTTCGTCGCGAGACATGGCCGCCATAATGCGGTCCTTAAGAAGTTCGCTCTCTGCCTTTTCCGGATCGATAGATTCCTGCAACACAGGAAGAGCCGTCGACATACCAGGAAGAGTGTTATCCACAGATTGAAGTTCTTCGAGTTCCTCAATAGTACGAGGAAGCATTTCTTCCACGGAATCCTGGAAGCTGTCGGTAATCCATTGCATGAATGGACGAACCACGATGAAGAAGAACAACGCCAAGCTGAAACCAAGCAATGCCCATTTGAACAATGCATGGATCAACTTCTTGCGCTCAAGAGTCGTAAGAATCTTGTCAGCTTCAGAGAAGTCTTCAGGTTGAAATTGCATGTTTTCAATTCGGACACTGTCACCGCGAGCGGAATTAAAGCCAATCGCATTTTTAACCAGATCTTCGTACTTTTTAAGTTCTTCCGCTGTACGAGGTTGGTATTTTGTTTCTGTTGTGCCGTCTGGTTTTGTCGTTGTGACCGCCATACCGTCAACCACGACAGCGACACTCACGCGCTCCAAGTTTCCCGCTGCTTCACGGATGTTGCGCACAGTTTTTGGAACTTCATAGTTTGTTGTTTTGATTTCTTTTTTAACGTCTTGCTTGAAACCCACAGTTCCTTGATCTTCAGCACCAGGAAGATTTGACCGGGAACCTGGAACACCGGAAGGATTTGTACGGGCGCCATCCAAAGATTCTTCTTCAGATTGTTGCGAGCGAATCGCTGTCTTATCTGGATCTACGGATTCTTCCACCGAAGAAATAATACGGTGATTAAGAGTTGCATCGACTTTCGCCACGACTTTTGCGTGACCTACAACTTTAGAAAGAATGTCTTCGATACGATTTTCAAGATCGCCTTCGATTTTTGCTTTCAGATCCAACAATTCGTTCGATCCACCCGTCGCTCCGTTTTCCTGACGAGTCAGAACTTTACCGCGCTCATCAAGAACCGTGACTTTATCCGCATCCATGCCTTCAACAGCATTGGCAACCAGGTAACGGATACCACGAACTTGATCTGGAGTGAGTTCTTTGCCTTGATGAAGTTCAACAACAACAGATGCTGTGGCGGAACCGCTTTCTTCAAGGAAAGTTTTTTTGTTTGGCAATGCCAAGATCACTTTGGATTGCTTCACCGCTGTCAAAGTATTGATGGCTCTCATCAACTCACCTTGAAGGGCTCTTTGATAATTGATTTTTTGGGCGTAAGAGTTCATCCCGAAATCTTGCTTATCGAAGATCTCAAGACCAATTGATCCCATTTTTGGAGAACCGATTTCAGACATCAACGTCATTTGCGTTGAGTGCAAAAGTTCCTTAGGAATTGCCACTGTTTTACCTTCGTCGCGCAACTGGAACGGAATATTTTTTTCGTTCAACTTCGCAACGATGGTAGAAACTTGTTCAGTAGGAATGTTTGTGAAAAGAGGAACGTAGTCTTTTCCAGAAGCCATGAAAACCATCGTAAGCAAAGCCACGATAGCAATGACTGTAACCGCAACGACCGAAAGTCTTTTGGTTGGTCCCAAATTTTTAAAGAACTCGCGAAATTGGACAACCAATCCACCAAAAATTTTATTCAAGACAACCCCTCCGCCAAACTAACCTAAACTTCCAAACTCAAATAAAAACTAAAGAATCAGACCTGCATCTTCATGACTTCTTGGTACGCATCAATGATCTTGTTGCGTACTTGCACCATCACTTTGAGAGCGATGTCTGCTTTTTCCGCTGCAATCATGACGTCGGCCACATTGTCTGTTTTGCCTGTCGCGAGATTTTGCATGGCTTTATCTGAAGCCTTCTGCATTTCATTCACGCTACCAACGGCGTCTTTTAGGGTGTCGGCGAAGCTCTTGCCAGTATCGGATGTCGAACCAACTGATGAAGGGCTCTCGATGCTTAACGACTTGGAATCACGAATGCTTCCTGTGTCGAGAAACCTGTTTGCATTTGATACAGTAAAACCCTCCATGGCTTCACCTTCTCCTATATAAAAATTGTAATATAAATAAACTCAAAAAAACCTAAAATTTTGCCGCGGTCTAGGAAAATTACTCCGGCAACGCCGGAGTGCTAATCAGCTACCTGCCGATCTCCAGCGCACTGAGTGCCATATCCTTTGACGCCTGCAAAGCCGTCACGTTCGCCTCATAGGAACGCGATGCCTGTATCATATTGGTCATCTCTTCCATAAGGTTGATATTAGGATATGCGACGTATCCGTCAGCATTTGCATCGGGATGGTCGGGTTCGTATTTCAACAGCGGCGCTTTACGATCCGAAATAACATCCGTCACCTGGACCCGCTGAAAGTTTCCTTTCGGGTCTGTTGACGTGATGATCTCACCAAAGTTTTTTGCATCCGGCATTGCTTCAAAGACCACGTCTTTTCTGCGATACGGTCCGCCTTCAGGAGTCTGGGTCGTATTGATGTTGGCGATGTTGCTGGCAATGGTATTCATGCGCATTCTTTGCGCTGCCATACCACTACTGCTTACTCTCATCCCTGTTAAGAAATCAGCCACTAGCTACTCCAGTTCCGGGGCTCCGCCCCTCCACACTGTGCCTATCGGCCCTCAGTCGCAGCGTATTTGAGTGCCGCCATTTTTTTATTAATCAATTGAAGTGCTGCTTTGTACATGATCGCGTTTTCTGACAAAGCGGACATTTCTTTTTCCACGTCAACGGTGTTGCCGTCGTTGTTCACAGCACCTTCTGGATCGTCATAGATATCGGGGCGAGTTTTACTAACGGAAACTCCTCCGACACCGAAGTGTTGTGAATCGCTTGTGCTTAGGGCATTACCGCCATCCAAATCCAGAGCTCTTTGCAAAGCTCCTTCAAAATCCATCTTCTTCGCGTGATAACCCGGAGTCTCTGCATTCGCGATATTCGACGACGTAACATTGTGACGAAGCTGTCTCATCGACAATGACGTGGCGAGAGCGTTGGTTGTTTTATCGAAGAGTCCACTACTCATAAAACACCTTCCTCCTTGTATTCGTTGAGTTTATTTCTCAATGTTCTAATACTAATGCCTAACATCTGTGCTGCGCGCGTCCGGTTCTGTGCCGTCAGCTCCAAGGTCTGTATAATAAGACGCTTCTCGACCTCAGAAAGGGACATTCCAGGAGCAAAATCCAAAGCCATATCTTCAACGACAGCCTCAAATTGAATGGATTCGGGCCCAATGAGTGAAGATTTTGCAAGAACCACGGCTCTTTCCAGCACGTTTTCAAGCTCGCGGATGTTGCCAGGCCAGTTCCAAGAGTTCAAACGGTCAAAAGCTTCCGCCGTCAAACGAAGGCCGCTTTTTCCGTGCATGATCTGCGCAACTTCCAGAATAAAATTCACGATATTTTGAAAATCCGTCGTGCGATCTTCCAGGCGCGGAATTTCAAGGTGAACCACCGCCAATTTATAAAATAAATCCTGACGGAATTGTTCTTGTTTCACCAACGCACGTAAATCGCGGCGAGATGTTGAAATAAATCTGGGACGGGAACCATCGGTTCTTTCCACAAGTTTCATCAAATCGTTTTGCAAAGCAGGACTCGCGCAATCTAAATCTTCAATCAACAAAGTACCGCCGTCGACTTTGGAAAAATCAAAACCACCGGCATTTTTGCAATCAAGACAATAAAGACGCGGTGAACGGCTTTTCGTGTATGTGTAACGGGCCAAACTCGTTTTACCCACACCCGCTTCACCCACAATCAATAAACTTGCTTGGGTCGCGGCCAACTGCAAACTGAGCTGCTTTACTTCATGCATTCTTCTGTCTTCAATGTGTAAAGCATCAAAATCAAAGTACGACATCAAAACTCCTATTTGCCTTGCTCGTTCTCAGACATCGCTGGAATTCTTTTGATATATTTCTTATAACCATCGCGCCATTCGGAATTCTTAAGCTGCTCTTGCGCTAAGTTTTTCCAGAACGCACTTTTTTCACCTTTAAATTCATTCCAAACTTCTGCGGCCTTTTGAATTTCGCCCCGCTTGAAATAAATCTGTCCTAACTTATAACGAATGGAAGAAAGAGGACGGCTTTCTTCATACTGTTCAAGAAGCTTGTCGTAAGAAGCAATTGCTTGTTCTTGCTGGCTCTTTTCCAAATGAATATCGCCCATCATTTCCAATGCTTTGGCATGAACTGAAGGAGCGACTTTGTCAGAGTCTTTTTCAAGCTTATCCACCATTTCCAGGGCTTGAAGAGCTTCCGGAGAACGACCTTGTTTCAATTGCAGTTCAGCGAGTTTCAAATAAGGTTCGGCAACCAATTCAGGTTGACCTTTCCAGGTGCGAAGAAGCTCGCCCAAATACCGAATCGCCGACTCGTTATCTCCGCGCTTTTCAAGCAAGCGAACGGCGATGTTAACGCGTTCAATTTGTGCGTCTTCTTTGAGTTTTTCTGGCGTTTTGATATTTTTCAAAAACTCATAAGCTTGATTGTATTTGTGCTCTTGTGCGAACACGGCCGCCAAACGAAGATTCAGTTCGTCTTCAGACGGAATTTCTTCCTTTACTTGAATCTCTTTGGCTTCGGGAGTTCCGCGAATGGCGTAAACGCGATTCAAAACATCTTTATAATATTTCTCGGCCTCAACAGGCACGCCACCCATTTCAAAAGCGCGACCGACATTGTACTTCGTATCCAAACGCTTTGAATTTTTAAGCCAGCTATCCGCATACTGAATATGAGTTTTCAGAGCCGTGATAAAATCGCCGTGATCAATTTCCGACTGAAGTTTGTCGTTGATGTTCGCAACGATACGGTTCGTGATCAAAGGCACGTCCACAGATGTCGGATGTTCTTTGTAGTACTTCGACAAAAGATCAATCGCCTTTTGGTTTTCTTCTCGACGAGTGTAACCATCGGCCACCATCACCGTTGAGAACTGCTCGATATTAGGAAGATCAATTTTTTTAGCCAAAGACATGATTTCTTCCACGGCATTGTTCACTTCTTTTTGTTTCATGCCCTTCATGCGGGCACTGAGCAAACGCAAGCGGGCAATGACGGCACTTGGGCTTTCTCCGTAACGGAAATAAGTTTCCAAGTACGCACCCATCACGCGGGACTTATCCACGCCGAAGATTTCTAAAAGTTCACCCATGCGAGTCATCGCAAAAGCGGCGTGATCACTGCTTGGGAATTTTTTTACGAATTCACGATAAGCATCCAAGCTTTGGTTGTAGTTCTTCATCCAGAACAAAGACTCTGCTTGGTTGTAGTAAGCATTTGGATAGTAGTTCTGACCTTCTGGATATTTCTTTAGAGCGTTTTTATAATCTTCAACGGCTTTTGTGTAATCTTTTGCACGCACCCACACGTCACCACGGCGGAAAGCGGCTTCCACTTTCAAATCGCGATTGGAAGAATTTTTCTCGACATCATCAAACTGAGCAACGGCATCTTTCCACTTATTCAGTTTCATGAACGCAAGACCTGTGCCCAAGCGAGCTAGATCTTTTGAAAGAGAATTTTTATCCGTAAAGTTTTTGTTATCGATATGTTCTTTGAACAAGCGAAGCGCACTTAAATAATCACCTTTGTCCAAAGCAAGATAGCCGATTTTCAACGACGTTCTTTCCGCCAAAGGAGATTGCGGATATTTTGCGATGGCTTCTTTATATCTTTGAATCGCTTCGTCGTAATCTTTAGGACGGTTGCTTTCTTCCCACAAAGCCAAATGCACATCGGCCGTCATATAATCAATGACTTCGTTGTATTCTGATTGTGGATATTTGTCTTTAAACCACTCTTGGGTTTTCAAATAAACCGCATATCTTTTCTTTTCAAAAAGAGTCAAAAGAAGACGTGCTTGTTTGTTTTCTTCCGTGGATTTTGGCGACACTTGATAAAAAGTCGGAGTCACCTTCATTTTTTCCCAATAACCCACCGGAGTCTCAAGCATTGGAAACGGGATATAATAGTTATCCTTGGCACGAATCATCGCCTCTTCTTTGATTTCGTAATCCTTCACAGAAAAACGACTGTAATCTGGATCGCCACCATCAAAGATACCGGACTTAACGGATTCATCATTTTGTGCAACCGCAACGCCTTGACCGGCAATGGCCAAGGTATCTGCTGTTGCAGGTTTTCTATTCTTAGCTGCTTTTTCAGTTTTAGCTTTTGCTACTGGTTTAGCGCCTTTAGCAGGAAGCTCTGTTGGCAGAGTTTCTTCTTTTTTCGCTACAGGCTTTGCTGCTTTTTTGACTTTAGCATTTGGATTTAAATAGAAATCCATGATCAAACGTGACGGTTGATCTGTCAGATAATCAAACGTATCGATATCATCACCAGAAAGCGTGAATTGAATGACGTGCTTACCATCTGGACCTTTTTGATCGACAGTCACGCCTTTAACAAAGTCACTTTTAAATGTAGAAAGAGATTGAATCGTAGAGTCGTCCAAAGCAGGTACTGTCATTTGCACGACAGTTTGACCTTTGTTTTCAAGGCGTTTGACGTCATAGTCCCAATTCTGCTGACCCATCAATTCCATGTGAACTGTATCACCTTGGAAATTGATCACGCCATTGACCTTGCCAGCTTGCGCTGAAGCTAGACCAAAGAATAGGCATCCTGCCACAACTAATAATCGCAAAGTGTTCACTCCTTGAACCCCTTCTTTTCCCTTCTTTGTGCTGTTGCACATACGGTGCCAGGTCTTTCCAAGGTCCATTGGCAAATAAGTTCAAGATGGGCAAAAAGTTTCATAGAATTTCTGGCGGGGCCGACAAACTCATGACAGGGACCTTGGTCCTGTTTTGCTGGATCAAGACTGAATTTTCCCTCAGAAGATTCCGATAGATAGGTGCTATGAGAAACCACTTCATTGTTTGCATCATGAGTTTACTTCTTGGAAGTTGCGTGTCGGTACAACTCCCCGGCGGCAAAGTCACGTCCGCTAAGGATGTCGACTATTCTGCACCCGGTTCACCGTTCAAAGAAATGAGCGGAGGAAATTCCGATAAAGCCTGGATCAGCGAAAAAACAGGCAATACGATTTCCTATCTTTCCGAATGCGGCAGCAACAGCGAGCCGACACTGCAACAACTTGAAACGGATTCTCTAGGAGCCCTTTCTGATTTGCATATTCTAAAGAGCGAAGAAGTTTCCTTTAACGGACGCGCCGCTCGCGAAAGTATTTCCCAAGGAAAAATTGACGGCGTCCCGGTGCAAATCGCGTTGATGGTTTTTAAAAAGAACGGCTGCAGCTATACACTCAGCTACGGTGGAGTTGAAAAACAGTTTTCTTCAGAACAAAAATACTTTGAAAACTTTAAACAGAACTTCAAGGCACCTTAATGAATAATATCGGCCTGCCCTTTACTGAATTCATGATCGAAATCCTGCGATTCATCGGAGGCGTTGGTCTTTTATTCAGAGACGTTTGCAAAGAACTTTTCCGCGGAAAGTTTTATTGGAAACTGGTGGCCGAGCAGATTTATCAAATCGGTTTAAGATCCATGCCTTTGATCGTTATCACCGCTGTGAGTATCGGAATGGTGATGTCTTTGCAATTCGGTTTGGGGCTGGAAAAATTCGGTGGAAAACTCTACGTTCCAAAACTTTTGGCGGTCACGATCTTGCGTGAAATGGGACCGGTCTTTACAAGCTTGATGCTAGCCGCTCGCGTGGGAGCTGGTATCGCCAGTGAAATCGGCAGTATGGTTGTAACCCAACAAATCGATGCAATCCGAGCTTTGGGAACCTCGCCGATTAAAAAAATCGTGATTCCAAGAGTTCTTGCGGCTCTTGTCACTCTGCCGATTCTTGTTTCGATGGCCAACATCGTGGGTAATGCCGGTGGTTTGATTGTTGGCGCAGTTGAGTTGAATCTCGATCCTAATTTTTATCTTTTGAAAGTTATGACGACTTCAAGCATTCAAGATTATCTTTCCGGTTTTGGTAAGACTTTCTTTTTTGCTCTCTTTATCGCCGTTCCGTCTTGTTATTTTGGCTTGACCGTGAAAAACGGAACCAAAGAAGTCGGTATTGCAACAACTAAAGCCGTCGTGGTCTCTTCTATTTTGATTGTGGTGGGAGATTTCTTTTTATCTAAACTCTTTTGGATCTTCGAGAAAATGATATGAGTGAAAAAAGAGAAGGCGTCATTGAAGTTATTGATTTTCACAAATCCTTTGGGAATAAAAAAGTTCACCAAGGCGTGAGTTTCTATGTGAGAAAAGGCGAATGCTTAGGTTTGATCGGAGGATCAGGAACCGGAAAGAGCGTTCTTTTGCGCAGTCTTGTCGGTCTTGAAAAACCGGATCGCGGGCAGATTCTTATTAACGGCGTTGATGTCGCTCCGATGGGTGAAAATGAACTTATCGAAATACGAAAAAAAGTGGCGTACGCCTTTCAGGGTGGCGCGTTGTTTGACTCCATGACGGTATTTGAAAACCTCGCCTATCCCTTGCGTGAACATTTCAAACTGAGTGAAAACGAAATCACCACAAAGATTCTAGAACAGCTTCAAGAGTTCGGCCTTGAAGGTTCTGAAAAACTTCTTCCCGGAAATCTATCTGGCGGTATGCAAAAGCGTGTGGGACTTGCTCGCGCGATGATGATGCATCCTGAAGTCGTTTTGTATGATGAACCGACGGCGGGCCTTGATCCTTACAATACGAAACGCATCCAAGAATCTATTCTAAGTTTAAAATCCAAGGGAGTGACCTCTATTCTTGTCACTCACGATATGCCCACTGTATATGCCGTTTGTGACAAAGTCGCTTTGCTTTTAAACGGTCGTATCGGTGAACAATACACAATTGAAAAGCTCAAGCAGGAACCTGCCGGAGCCATGAGCCAGTTTATCAACGGAGAAAGTGCCTAATGGAATCACACACAAGCACACAACTCAAAGTCGGAATCTTTCTTGCCATCGGAATTGTTGTGATCTTAAGTTCGATCTTTTTCTTGGGAGCCGACAAAGCCCTTTTCACATCTTATGTGCGAGTGCACGCTCACTTTGAACAAGTGCAAGGTCTTTCTGCAGGAAGTGTTGTTTCCTTGTCCGGTGTGACAGTCGGTAACGTTGAAGAAATCACTTTCTTACCAGAGATCAATTCACTCGACGTAAAAATGCGAATCAACGAAAATTACATCGGCCGTATTCGTCAGGGTTCTCAGGTAGAGATTCGCACGCAAGGTGCTTTGGGCGATAAATTTGTCTTTATCATTCCCGGAGACCCTCGTGGTGCGGTTGTGAAGGAAGGCGATGTGCTTGATGTAGCGAAAGCCACCGATCTTTTTGGAATTATTTCCGAGCGCGGGAATGAAGCTAATAAAATTTTCGATATCATCACGGAGCTTCAAAAGATCACTCATACGATCAACTCTGAAAATCGTCTGGGCCGTATCATGGGAAATCTTGAAACAGCGACGACACATTTAACGCAAACAAGTAAAGACGCGCAAAAATTCATGTCCGAAGCTTCAAGTCACGGCGGCGGAGAGAAGTTTGCAAAATCCATCGACAGGCTTGATGCGATTCTCACAAAAATCGACAAAGGCCAAGGCACTCTGGGTGCCCTTATCAACGATCCTTCCCTGCACAACCAGTTAAAGTCCGTGCTAGGCGGAGCGACTCGTAAAAACAATATCAAGAATCTTCTGCGCACCTCGATTGAAAAAGAGGAACAGTAGCATCTGCTGTCTCGCGATGAGACAGCATTAAATATTCCTCAGATTATTTTAAAATTCTTCGGACGACTTAACAAGATGCCGATAAGAATTCATGACCTGGAACGTCGTCGGCTTCTTTCTTTTATTTAGTATCCCTTCGTGGGCGATTAACACTTTGACTGAAGGTTACCATTTGGGTGCGAGCTCAAAGGTCTCCGTGCAAGGTCATGGCACATGTCGGACGTTTTCAAACTCCAATGGTACAAAGAATTTTTTCCTTCCAACAAAAACATCGACGGCCTACTCCACGTTCATATCGAACAAACCCTCTCCGGTGACATACGATACTTGCCAATCCTGTTATGAAATCAAAACTAACAGCGGCGATTACCTCGGTAATAACGTGTATGATATTGACCCCGACGGCGCTGGCGGAGCAGCTCCTATTAAAACTTATTGTGATATGACTACACAAGGTGGCGGATGGACGCTGGTGTGGTCGAACACGCGCAATGGAACTAATAAACCTGCATCGGGTTTGACTTACGACCAAACTGTCACTTCGGTGCCTCGTTGTTCAACAGCCAATAGCAGCACGAGCGACTATAGCGGTAACTGCTCAATGATCAGCTCCAACAAAGAGGCTTTCAATTACTTTCTGGGATTGAACAATTGGAATAAAATTGGTCGAAACAAACGCTATATGGAACTCATGTATCAATGGAGCAGTGACAATGGCGCTGGCACTCAGCAAGAAGCGCGTATGAGTGTGCAGAATCTGGATCCACTTTGGTCGTACACATTAAGTCTTAAAAACTTAAATCAAACAGTAGGGAGCCAAGCTCCAGGTCTCATGGCTCTTCACAACGGTTATGCACTAACAACAATGGATAGGGACAACGACACGCATGCCAGTTACAATTGCGCTGGCTATTTTAACAATTCTCCTTTCTGGTTTGCAGCTTGTTGGAGCGGCTTTCTTTACGGTGGCGCTGAAACAAGCGTCGGTGGATATTACAACGGTGCTTATTGGTATGGAAGTTTGAAGCAATGGGGTGATGCTACAGGCAATGGCGCCGGTAACGGATGGATGTATGTGCGCGAGTATCCGTATTATGCGAGTTGTCTTGAGTTAAAAAATCTCGGTGGTATTAGCACCTCCGGATACTATCAAATTGATTCCGATGGGCCGGGCGGAAATGCCCCTTATCAAGTTTACTGTGATATGACCAACGATGGTGGAGGCTGGACAAGAATCTTTCGTCACAACATCTCCGCAGGATATTTTGCCACTGTGACCGAGGCACAGTCTTTCAATGAGGGAACTCCTTCCTCAACCAAATATTCAATTTTGAATAAAATCAAAGATTTCAAAACTTATGATCGCTATGTCTTTCGCATCGACTGGCCAAGCGTTCCGGCACAAAAAAATATTTGGGTGCAAGCCACCGATCCCAACGATGATGTGAACGTCACTAATTATTTAGGAATAAACATTTCTTCCACCACCAATGCTTGGGGTGGTCTTGAGTTAGGTAACGGCACACACGGCCCTGTGAACGGCAACAAGAGCTATCTTGACGGCTCCGTTAATATTGGAAACTACTATTATGCGATCGGCTTAACAGCTCCTTGGGGAACTCCTGGAGGATATCCCGCTGCAGACGCTGTTGCGGGTTCGGGAGTGAGTGTCCCTGAAGTAGAACTTTGGATTAAAGAAGCTTCGATGCCTTCGACAATTCCAAAAAGCTGTAAAGAGTATCGCGATCTTGGCTACAACTACGGAAGCGGCACTTATGTGATTGATCCTGACGGTGCTGGAACTGGAAATCCTCCTTTCCGCGTTTTCTGCGAAATGGTTGTTGATGGAGGAGGATGGACACTCGTGGCTTGGAATTACGGAAACACAAGTGCCACAGGAATGGCAGCCACATTCCTCACGACGCCTGTGAATCCTTCCAATATTCATCGCCATGCCGAGTTTTCAGGAGGCGGCCTTGCTTCGATTAACGTCGAATCTTTTTCTTCTTTAGTGAATTCCACAGACGCGATGCTGATTGCACCCGCCTACACTGGATCACCCTTCATTGATAACGGCTTGGGACAATGGAACTACAATTCCACTCGATGTGCGGGAACCCTTCGCCACACAAGTCGCACAGCCGGATGTGCGGGACAAACTGCAAATGACAACTACAATTCTTCCGATCAATTCAATATCTCTGTTAACTCCGGAAACGAGGGCATTGTTCCCGGTTACATCGCAACAGAGCTTTGCTATAGTGGCAAAGGCTGGTGTAACTTTGGTTTCTATTTAAGATAAAAAAGCTGGCCCAAAATCCCTTTTCCGAGTCCCGCAGATTTTGTTTTCGTAAGATTCTTGCACATGGTCTTGAAGAGAGAAAAACGTGAGTAGTGAAAGCTCTAACGCTTCTTTACTGTTGAATTCATGGAAAAGATCATGCAAACAACAGTCGTCGTCATCACTTTGTTATTAACTCTTCAAGCCACTTGCTTTGCGGCAGACTTCCAATACGTGGTGAAGAAGGGCGTTCTTGAGCCGCCAAGAATGGGCACTATCAAACTTTTTGACAGTTCACTTCCAAGATAAAAGCTCTTGGCTTAGTTGCGATTTTGCAGGCAAGCTTCGCATGAGAAATTTGCTTGTCCTTGCCCTCTTATTGTTAAGCGCTTGTGAAGGTTCCAATTCCCGAAATATGGTTCTTTCGGCAGATAAATCGGACTCTATCGTTGGAGGCCGCGAAGTTCCCTATGCCGATCCTATCACGCAAAAAGTTCTCAATTTTAAAGTTCTTTATGATAGACACGAAGTTACAACAGAGAATGCCATTGAAATCACATGGAAAGCGTTTCAATGCACGGCTGCTGCGATTGCTCCGCGAATTGTACTGACAGCCGCCCATTGTCTTTCCGAAGTCGCAGATATCAATCGCATCGAACTTCCAACCGTAGACGGGAAAACGGAATATTTTAAAGTTATAAAAGTCGTCCCCCACCCTGACTACGCCAAAGATAAAACTTCAGATCTTGCTCTTCTGCATTTGGAGTTAGCTCTTCCAGAGCAAGTGGAAATTTTAGCTCTTCCGACAAAAGAAAATCCGTTGAATCTTACCACGATCAAAGCCGCTGGCTTTGGTCGCACATCCGGAAGAAAAGATGTTGCTGCCGATGGTGGAACTCTTCGCACTGTGGATTTGAATGTTGTAAATTTTAAACTCGATGATCAAACCTTTTACGTCGACCAAACAGCAGGTAAAGGTGTTTGCCAAGGAGACTCTGGCGGCCCGGCCATGCTGGATATCGGTGTCAGCACTTACCTTGTCGGCGTGGTTTCAAAGACCCGTTTTATCCCCGACGCTAACGGAGACGCTCCCGATATCTGTAATTACCGCGGTGAGTACGTCAACATTCAACATTATTTAGATTGGATCGTGCCTGAAATGGAGAAGCTTTCTCTAGAGTAAACACTCAGTGTTTTTGCTCGCTTGGGTGCAAAATGACTGGCACAAATTTAGCTCACATTTTCCTGATAACTTTCAATTTCGTTTTTGGAGACGTTAGAAACAGATTTGAAGAGGTTTTAGGTGAAACGGTCCGCTGTTCTCGTAACAATTTTGGGATTGTTGGGTTCATTTTGCGCCCACGCCTTGACGTCGACAAACGTTCTTCCCGAGGGAATTAACAGTCCGTCTTTCCGTTTCGGTATGATTGATGGGATTGATCAGAAGTACACTGAAAACGGAACTCTGATGAATCTCGGAGATTATAAATCTGTCATCTTCGACGCTCCTCACCTAGCAAAGTTCAATCAAGACGCCAAAAAACTCATTGAAGCTTTGAACCGTTTTGGCTCGCACAGCCTAGGAGATAATTTCAACCTGGGAGTTTTGCGTGTTGAGACGATGCCGAAAGTAAAATATTTCGCGCCGGTCTTCGCCCGTGGCGTGACTTCAAAATGGACTCTGGGAGTAGGACTTCCGATCGTCAGTTATGAAAATAAAATTTCTTTGTCTCAGCAATTTTCAAATATCGAATATTATCGCGCGCAGTTTTCAGGTCTCAGCCCTGAACTCGATGAAGCGTTAAATACAAATCTAGGACAAGCCACGAATCAAACCTTGCAACAAAAAGGTTACAAGGCTCTCACCAACCGCAGTGAATCTTTTTTGGGCGACGTGCAAGTCGCAAGCGTATACAAATTTTATGAAGACAAATCTCAAGCGATTATTTACCAAGCACAGTTGAGTATTCCGACGGGACCTCAATATGATCCAGACGACCTCGCGGCGTTAAATATTTTTGGTCGAACAAATGTGAACAACACCATTGCATATTCGAAACAGTTGACCTCACGAATTTCAGTTGTCCCTTACCTCTCTTATATTCTAAATATCCCCGATCAGATCACGGCCCGTGTTCCGACAAATGAAGATGACACACTTCCTGATGCCAACTCAAAGGAAGACGTGAAAAGACAACTCGGCAACACAACGACCTTGGGTGGAAATTTGTTTTATGAACTTAATGACAGTTGGACTTTCGGCGGCGGTTACGAATACGCCACGAAGGATGAAGATCACTTTAGCGGTTCAAAAAATTCCCGCTATGATCTTTTAGCGCTCAATACGGATATGAAAGCGCAACGGGTGAAAGCCGAAGTGTCTTATAGTTCTGTGAAGTCGTATTTTAAAAAGACCGCTTTGATTCCGATGATTGTTTCAGTGGAAGTGTCTGACGTCATTGCAGGAATAAACGTGGAAAGACAATTGGTTCAAGAACTTAATTTGATGATGTTCTTCTAGAGGGGTTGAAGAGTGAAAAGGTACATCAAAATTTTATTATCAACGACAGTTCTGGTAAGTGCCTGCGCACCTAAGGTCGAAGAACGTCGTTTCGATGCACCGACAACGTCGTTTGGCCCACGCTCTGCAGATGCCGATGTAACATCAGGTTTAAAAGCTTTTGATTCTTCCCCTGCTCAACTTTCCTGGCAGGCTTCTGTTCCGACGGCTGTTTATTTTCAACAAGCTGAAAATCTTGTAGCTCTTGGGAAACTCACACACAATGAGGCTTTAACAAACAAAGGCCTTCAGTGGGTTAAAAATTTCTATCAGCAGCCCCAAACCACCAACTATGTGGATTTAGCACAAAGTCCTTTTGCGGCTCTTGCCGCAGCACAAACGCAGGAAGAAGTACAAAAAACTTTGAATGAAGTTTCAACGGAACTTGAAAGATCCCGCAAAGTTTTAAGAGAGAGTATTTTAGCTTTGGGAAAAAGCTATTTATGGCCTCAAAAGCCCGAAAGCCTTGCGAGTGTGCTTCATCATGCCGAAATCTTCACAAGCATTGTGCTAGATAATTTAAATAACATGGACTTGCCACAAATGATTTCTAAGGGAGTTCATGATGAATTGATCGCACAGACAGCACCTCTTTTTAAGGACGTGCACGTACTTTTAGCCGAACTTGAAAAAACAAAAACGCTCACTCAGTCTTTAAACCTCGTCGAAAATGCGATTAAAAAATTTGAAGTTGAATTAACGCCTGAATTAAGTAAAAGCCTTAAACAAGGCCGTCAGATCGCGCAGGGCCTTGATGCCATTAGTGACGAACCTCAAACGGGCCTTACTGTTCTTGTCGATATTTGGAGAATTTTAACTCCGGAGGAGCAGGCGCTTTATTTTAAACCCGTGAACGATGACCTCTATGATTTCTTAACAAAACAAGACGCCAAAGAATTAGACTGCCTTCGCCGCGATGGTTGCTCTGGCGGGATCTTTAAGGGCATTGCCAAGAAACTCTTCATTCTTCCTAAAATTAAAAAATACGGTTTAGATCAACTGCAAGCGCAGATGAATGAAAAGACGCGCGGTTACGTGATTGAACAAATCCAAGCCTTTGCACAAACTTTTGTCGCACAGATCCCACAGACATTTGCCGATAAGATCGACGCGGGACTTGTCAGCAAAGCTGGTGAGCTTCTTTCTGTTCAAAAAAACTACGCAGACTATATCAAAACGCTTCTGGCTAAGTGGGGGCAAAAAGTTTTGCCAACCTTTAAAGGCCAAGTTTCTGGTTTTGAAGTTTCCAATGTCAAAGTAGATATCTCTGCAAAAAATAAAATGTCTTTGCAAGGCGTAGGCACTCTCTCCGATCTGAAAGCGAATACGGCCGGAACCTCGATGATGGCCAATACTCTCTTGCTTGAGCATAGCTCCCCGGCGGAAGCGTTGAGCTTGCAGTCAGCCCTTTCTCAAGTGAATAAATTAATCAGTATTGGCGGGTATCGTGACGATCAAAATAAGTTGATTCCGGCGTTGCTGTCTCCCGTTGAACATGAAAAGAAGCCTTTGGACTTAATGAACCTCACGGCATCTTTGATTTCCTACCGCATTCCCGACAAGATTCGTATGCAAGATGCCTTTCATGCAGATGAAAAAATGGTTTACGAAAAGAACTTCTCTGCCGCTGCTTATGCAGAACAAATCAAGGGCCTTAGCCACATGCTTCGCCTGACCGCCGACTGGAAAGAGACCAACTTTGATCACATCCTTGGAAAAATCAAAGCTCAGGAATTAACGGAAGAAATTCAATCGGAAGCTCTAAATCGCTCTTTATTCCCAAAAGACATGCTCTTTGCTTTAAACATCGGTGACGTGGCGGTTCTTCTTCAAGACATCACGAAAAAGGCGACACCGGTTTTTTTACTCACTTTAAACAATAACGTCTTGTGGGCCGATCAATACTCAACAAGCACTGAAACGGCGGTCATGGCCGGCATCGTAGATATTAAGGATGGTCGCAAGTCGAATGTCGTTCAGGCTCAAGATGTCGCAAGATTTTTGTTAGCCCTCGCGGATTTCCTCAACGCTACAGAAGGTGTTGAAAATACGAAGTCTTCCATTTTGTTAGAAAAAGATGCGCAAGGGCAGGCTCCTCTGGATGCACTTCTTGAAGGACGTCGTGATTTGAAACTGCTGGTTGTGGCACTGGCTAATTTTATTTCCAACCAACTGATGACGAAAAAGTCTTTGTTGCAGGCGCATTATTATTTGAACGAGAAAGAGCGCTCGAACAATCCGGAGTTCTTAGTGGAAGAACAGATTTACGGAATCCGCGCCCTCCTAAAAGCCTGGGAGATCACAAAACTAGACGCTTATCTTTGGTCCGCTCAAGAAATTTACTTTGCGATGAATAAAGAGCTTTATAACTCGAAAGAACGTTTTTATATCAACGGCGACGGTTCAAAGCTCGACTTCCCTCAAAAGGTGAATGCGCTTTTAGCTCTTATGGAGTTGAAACCCCACCTTCCGAAGCCGAGTCAAGTTCAACTTGAGAAGATTTCAACTCCCTGGTTGAAAGCATTAGAAGACCTACAATAAAAAAAGGAGAAGTCTTCTTAGTCGTTGTCGCCTTCCGGAGCGATTTTTTGGATCATCTCACGAAAACTGTTTTGATCTGAGTTCGGAACTTCGCGGCGGTCCAAGGTGAACTTGATATATTTTACAAAGTTTCTCTCAAATTTCTGATTGATGGTGTCGCGAATGTGGTTCCCCATAAAGCTCATTTGCTGCATCCAGGTGGAGTTGCGCACCCAAACGTACAAGGTCCCTCTTTGAAAGCCCACAGGTTCGGCGTTTTTGGCAATTGTAGGACCCACAACCTCTTCCCATTTTGCCCATAATTTCCAGCGCATAAACTGCTCGGACAATGGCGACTTGCCATTTTCGAAAAGACTCTGTAGTACTTCCGAGCCGATAGATAATTTGCCTTTGGGTTTCTGATTGGAATCCATTAAGAAAAGGTCTACCACAAAGATGACAAATTTCACTCAAAATCAAAAAATTACAGTCGTTGGCGCGGGGCTCGCGGGCTCGGAATGCGCTTTACAACTTGCTGACATGGGTTATCAGGTCGTCCTTTACGAAATGCGCGACAAAACTATGACCCCAGCGCATAAGACAAATAAATTTGCAGAGTTGGTGTGTTCAAATTCTTTTGGCAGCTTGGGCGAACATTCAGCTCCAGGACAGCTTAAGTGGGAAGCGCAAAAACTGGGTTCGCATATCCTTAAGGCTGCTTTTGAAGCGCAAGTTCCTGCGGGACAAGCTTTGGGTATGGACCGCGAGGTTTTCTCTGCGGTCATGACAGAGAAAGTTAAAAATCATCCGCGCATTGAAGTTCGTAACGACGTTGTTAAATCTTTGGATGAAATTCCTCGTCCGGCTGTGATCGCAACAGGTCCTTTGACTCACGACGATTTAGCAGAAAGCATGCGCAAACACTTTGGCGACGAGTTTTTGTATTTCTTTGATGCCATTGCACCGATCATTGATGCGGATTCTATCAATACAGAAATTGCGTGGAAGGCCGATCGCTATGACAAGGGCACGGGTGATTACTACAACTGCCCGATGAACAAAGAAGAATACAATCGCTTCATCGAAGAAATTAAAAACGCACGCAAGATCGAACCCAAAGATTTCGAAAAGACGGATTTCTTTGAAGGCTGCATGCCGATTGAAGTGATGGTGGATCGCGGACCTCAGACATTGCGTTTTGGTCCGATGAAGCCGATTGGTTTGGATGATCCTCGCACGGGCCGTTATCCTTGGGCCGTCGTGCAACTTCGCCAAGACAACAAAGAAGGCACGGCTTACAATATGGTGGGCTTTCAAACACGCATGGCTTACGGTGAACAAGTGCGTGTCTTCCGTATGATCCCGGGTCTTGAGAACGCTGAGTTTTTGAAACTAGGAAGCATTCACCGAAATCTTTTTATCAATTCTCCCAAGAGATTGAATAAAGATCTTTCAAGCAAAAATGATCCTTGGTTGTTCTTCGCAGGACAAATCACAGGCGTGGAAGGATATTTTGAATCTACTTGCACGGGTTTGATGGTCTCTCGCTTCTTACATCAGAAATTGCAAGACCGTCCGTTCTCGCCGCCTCCGCGCGCAAGTGCCTTTGGATCCCTGCTTGAAGCGATCACAGATCCGACAAGAGCTGAACACTTCCAACCAACGAATATCAACTTTGCCCTTCTTCCTCCCCTTGCGGAAAAAGAAAGAGACAAAGAGCTTCGCAAGAAAAAACAAATTGGTTTAGCCAGAGAAGCGCTTGAAAGTTGGCAAGCATAAAAAAAGCCCGGGTCTTCCGGGCTTTTCTTTAACGAATCGACATCAAAAATTCAGATGTCTTTTTAATCCACGGCAAATAAGCGTCCACGCGAGAGTAAATGGAATTGTTAGGACATTTTGCCGTAATCACTAAATCTAATGCGTCTCCGCGACTGGCAACGGCTGCCAAATACAACTTCCCATCTTTCTGAATGTAAGCAGGCCCGCCCGAATCGCCTTGGCAAACACCCTTGCGAGTTGATTGCGCCATCATCAGTTCCGTTTTTCCAAACTGAGCCTCTTTGACATTCAAATTGGTGGTGCGAAGAACGCCGGCTTTATTTCCAAGCCATGCGGAGCTTAAACCGTATCCTGCAACGACTGCCTCTGTACCCACTTGAAGATTTTTAAAGTCACCATACAGAGGAGCCGGAGCATAACCCGCAGGCAAGTCACCCGTGATTCGAACTAACGCGATATCAGCTCTGTCTTGTTTTTTGCTATTGTCGAAGTCTTCGTGTTGCAAAGCTTTGAGCGCATAACGAGAATTATAGGCATTGATCTCTTTCATATCTTGAGTGAAAAACACCAAAAGCTCGTGAGAGCCCGGAACCACACAATGAGCCGCCGTTAGAATCAACTGCGAAGAAATCAAAGTGCCCGTGCAAAGCGATCCGGTCATCTCATCAAGAAGACCCACTGTCGAGCGCGCAATTGGAGAAACCATGTTCACCTTTTCACCGCCCACAACACCGCTTTGCGAATCTTCCGAAAAAATTTCCGAAGAGTTTTGTCCTGCACACGCCGACATCATCGTCGCCGCCATCAAAGCCATCGTGAGTTTTTTGACCATAGATCACCTCTAAAGAGTGACCTAGTTTTAACAGTTTTTCAGAGGGAAAGGTGGAAAAAGATAGAAAGTGACAGACTTTGTTTCTGTCGAAAACTTCGTCACCATCAGAGAGAATTATTGCGTTTTAGAAGAAGATTTTCAGAAGGAGAAGCGTTTCTTTCATTCAAAGAAACACTTCCATCAAAAGACTAAGCAAGATCTGCTTCGCGTTTCAATTTCCAATCGAGTGTCGGCATGTCCACTTCAGGTTTAAAATGCTGACGGCAACGAGCTTCATAAGCATCGTGAGTTCCGACCAGAACTTGGCCGTCTCCACCAGAAGTACGTTGAGTGCGACTTGCCGTATTTCCACAAACAACACAAACGGCGTGTTGCTTTGTCACGCTTTCTGCAATCGCCATCAATGTCGGCATAGGTTCGAAAGGTTTTCCCTGCCAGTCTGTATCAAGGCCTGCGATGATCACGCGAAGACCACGGTCCGCAAGGTCTTGAGCTACCTTCACAAGATTTTGCGAGAAGAATTGTCCTTCATCGATACCTACCACTTTGGTGCCGGGCTTAAGGTGATTCCAGATTTCATCTGCATCGTTGATCGGTAAAGAATCAATCGTAGTCAGATCGTGAGACGTCACAGCCATTTCGTTGTAGCGTTTATCGATGATCGGTTTAAAAACTTGAATTTGCTGACGCGCGAACTCCGCGCGACGCAAACGACGGATCAATTCTTCGGTTTTTCCACTGAACATGGAACCTACAACCACTTCGATCCAACCTCTGGCGTGAACATAAGAAAACTCAGACACGGTAACCCCTCAGTTCGTTGTCTTCATCGAAATCACGATCAAACAAACCACCGGGAGAGTCAATCAGGGACGCATTAAGGCATGAGGTTTGAGCTTTCGTTTTGATAACGATTCTGAATTTTAAGCCAAATGTTTGAGTGCGGACCCGTAATACCATCAGGTCCGCTAGCTCCGTTGGGATAACGGCGATCATTTTGGCCGCCAGGTAAAAACTTTTGCAACTCTTGGGAAGAGGCCGAGTTTCCACCCACGCGTTGGGCGCCATTCGCATTGGCCATAGCATTAGAGCCCGAGCCATTTCCGTAGGCACCGTAACTGCCACCTCCACCACCTCCGTAGAAGCCACCAAGAACACCGTGATCATTGCCATCTCCGGCATTCGCGACACCACGACCGGAAGCCGAGCCCCCACCACCGCTTCCACCCGCAGAACCTCCCAGAGCTTCGCCGCCTTGACGGCCTTCCGCGACAGTTCCCGGTCCACTTGAGTTCAGTTTTCCTTGCGTGACCGAAGGAGTACCAAACATGTCTCCGCCACCGCCGGAAGCTTGTGAAGCCGCACGGCCCGAAGGATCTGTGCTTGCAGCTATGGATTCTCCTCCGGCTTTTTGTTCAGCTAAAGTGCACGTGCGAGCGTTTGGATCCTTCTGACAGATGCACACACGATTTTCAGCCGCCGCTGTTGGATCAGAGCAATCAACGGGATTGGCGCGACTGCAACCTGGATAAGACGGAGTGGCTTTACAAAATTCAGGAGCATTGGCAGCAAGACCACCGTAAGTATCTTCACGACATCCCGCTGAAACGGTCAGAGCATTACCGTATTCTTTAATCGCTTTTTCTGCCTCAGTAATTTTTGTATCGAGTGCTTCACACTTTGTTCTATTTCCAGAAACATTGTTTTGATACTGCGACATCGCTTCTGAAACTTGTTGCGATGTTAAATGCGGGAAGCACGTCGAAGATCTTTCAGAAATGAACGTGTTCACTTTCGCACAGCTATCAAAACAAGAATTCTGAGCTGCTTTACATCTTGATCGATAAGCCGCCACTGTTGCATTCGCGGCCTGACTGACTTTCGCCATTTCTGTGCAAGACTGCGTGATACTTGCGGCGGCTGTCGCTCCCAAGCGAATTGCTAAATCATTTGTCGAATTTGAGAAAGACGTGAGATCAGAATCATTTTCGCTATCACAGTTTGAAACTGCGATCTGACTTTCGGCTTCGCACTTTTGATACGCTTCTGCAAACTCCGCTTGGCACGCGCGAGACTCTGGTGTGTTGGGATCTTCTTGCGGCGTTGGCGTCGTGTCGTCCACGGTGGGAGTTGTGCTCGCCGTTGTCATCGTTGGTGTCGGAGTCGCGGAAGGGCGAGTTCTTGTCGAAGCCGTCGAAGTTCCCGCACCATTCATACAGGCATCAAACGCTTTGGTTCCAATAATCAAACCTTGCGCCTGGCATTTTTTAAACTGTGGATTGTCGGGGTGATAACGCTGAGTCATGCTTCCGTCACTGCGCTCAAGAACACCCCCGGTGGTCTTTAAGCAGGTTTCGTACTCCTGACCGCATTGGGTTTTGTCTTTACTCTTTTTCAGGCAGGCGTTCAAACTGGGTTCGCAATACTTCACCCCGACAAACGGAGCGGTATGGGCTTCCAACGAAAGGCCGATAGCAAAGGCTAACGAGACAATAGCAAGCCACGATTTCATAAGACCATTCCCCTGAAAAATAGACGAACTGCTATTTACTTTTCGGAATCTTTGCTCCTAAACATGATCTTTTTTAGGGTCTGCGTCAGATTTGTGAGTTCTGTCTCAGTTTGTGACGCCTGCCTGTAACTCCCCATGGGGGTTGAAGATTTTTCCAAAGAGGTGCCGATTTTCTGCAAGAACTGTCGATTTTTCATATTTTTAAGGGTCCCTGAAGCTCTTAATCCTTGCCCCTGCTCCGCACCATCAGGTAGCTAGGCCGAACGTTATGGGTAGGATTTTAAGATTTCGACAGAAATTAACCCGCGCGTTCCTTGTCGGAGCGTTGGGTGTCACCACCATCGCCATGAATGGCTGCGATGCCATGTATTGGGATGAACAGGAGAGCCTCGCCAAGGTTCAGTCCAAAGGTGAAGTCGTCGTCCTTACCACGCAAAGTCCTCTTATATATAGTAAGCCCAAACGTGGCGACGCCTTCGGGATCGATCACGATCTGATGGAAAGTTTCTCGCGCCACTATAATATTAAAATACGCTACGTGGTTTTACCGGATGAAGAGTCGGTGGTCCGCGCGCTCTCGAAGGGTGAAGGCGACGTGGCAGCGGCCCGATTGAGGACTCCTCATAATAGTATAGGCTTTTTAACAAGCCCGGCCTTTGAAGAAACTTATTTAAGTCTTTACTGTCACAAGAAATCGCAAGTTCAAAATATCAAAGATTTGAACGGCAAAAAAATCGCTCTCCTTAATAAAGATAACTACTTAGGACTTTCCGAACGTCTTCGTCAGCTTTCTCCTCAAGTTCAGTTGGAGATCCTTGAAAATACGAAAACTCAAGATTTGATCGCGACTCTTCCGCAGGGAAAGAGTGATTGCGTGATCGCAGAAAACTTCAGCGGAGATTTCTACACTCGTTATCACACCCAAGTTGAGAAAATCGCAGCGTTAACAGAATCTTACTCTTTGAGTTGGCTTTTGACTCCGGACAATCAGGATCTTTTGCGCTTGATGCAGTCTTGGTATCAACAAGCCTCGCGCGAAGACGAAGTGATGCGTGTGCTGGATCGTTATAAAACTTATCTTGCGCAATTAAATAAGCGCGACATCGCGAAGTTCTTTAAAAAAATTCGTTCGACGTTGCCGATCTATAAAGACGCTTTTAAAGAAGCCGCTGAAGAGCATCACCTTCCTTGGCAATTAGTAGCTTCCGTCGCTTATCAAGAGTCGCATTGGAATCCGGATGCGCGCAGTTTCACGGGTGTTCGTGGTCTGATGCAATTAACAACGGACACAGCAGATCACGTGGGCATTGAAGATCGCACCGATCCTTTGCAAAGTATTTGGGGCGGATCAAAATATCTGCGCTACTTGTTGGATAAAACACCTGCGAATTTAAATCCCAAAGATCGTTTGGCTTTAGCACTGGCGGCTTACAATATCGGTCTTGCTCACTTAAAAGATGCTCAGAAGCTTGCAGAGAAAATGGGTCGCAATCCTTATTCTTGGCGCCACTTGCGTGAAGTGTTGCCGTTACTTGCAGATCCTGAATACGCGGCGGAGCTGGAGTACGGTCCCGCGCGCGGTTACGAGACTGTGGATTTTGTGGAACGTGTGAAGTCCTTCTACAATCTCATGAATTCCGCCGGCTAAAAAAGTACACCGACGTCGTCACCACAAAAACAAAAGCTCCCAAGAAATAAACTTCTTTTTTAAAGAAGAATAAAAAAGCTATTGAAACCAAAGCCGCGAGTCCCGTCAGTACAGGAAATTTACCTATGGAAAACGGCACTTTGAAGAAGCGCTCTTTTTCTGGTTCAACAAAACGCAGATGAATCAACGCTAAGTTAATGACCGAAAACGCTAACATCGTCGCAAAGGAAGAGGCGCTAGCCACGACTTCAATCCCTCCGACCGGTAACAAAGTTAACGCCAAGATAAAAACGGTGACGGAGGCCATCCACGGGGTCGACCGTTTCACAGAAATTTTCCCAAACAATTTCGGCAGATCTTTCTCGCGAGCCATGCTAAAAATCACGCGACTGGTAGAGAGCATTGAAATAAGAACCGTGTTGGCCGTCGAGAATATCGCAATTCCCCCTAAAGCCTTGGCAAGAAACGGATTTGTTTTTCCCGCAATGTCACTTAAAGGTGCGTCACTCATGGCTAGTTCTTGCGGCGATCCTAAGGCCAGCGCCGCTAAACTCACCAACAGATATAGAACCGTCGAGATCGCAACGCTGATCAATATCCCCTTGGGAAGCTCCCGAGGTTCACGAGTTTCTTCAACAAGATTAACGATGTTCTCAAATCCGAAATACGCAAAAATAACAAGAGCTGCTCCTGAAAAAACAGCGCCATTCAAGGTGGGAGTCGATAACACTTTTCCAAAGTTCTCTGATTGAAACCCCAACCCAATAAACAAAATCAGTCCGGCAATCTCAATAAAGGTGAAGACAATATTCATCCAACTGGATTCTTTGATTCCGATGATATTTATAACAGTAAAAACAAGCAGAATCGTCATCGTGGTGAGAGTTGCCGGCACAGAAATAAACTGTTGCAGATATCCGGCAAAGGCCATAGCTACGGTTGCCGCCGTTGAAATCCCTGCAAAGACCATCATCGAACCGCAAAGAACAGCGAGATAAGGCAATCTCGGAAAAATATTTTTTAGATAAATATATTCACCACCCGTTTGCGGGTAAAGAGACGCCAGCTCTGCGTAAGAAAGAGCCGTCAATGCGGCACACAAGGCCGCGAGCAAAAAACTTACCCATAAACCTTCTTGCGCAACTCCCGCCGCTTTTCCAATAATAGAATAAATACCGGCGCCCAGAATCATACCGATTCCGTAAAAAATAAGATGGGGAAGACTGAGCGCCTTTTTCATGGGCATGTAAATATCTTAGCAAACCAAAAAGCCCTCTTCATCAGGGAATTTTTTGTTTTTTCATTATTCAACGCTGCAGGATAACGCTGTCTTAAGCAAAGTAGCTCTTAAACTTCTTCCCTTTGATTTTTGTTGTCTGCAATTTCTGCAAGGCCTTTTCGGCGGCAGACATCTTGATCGCCACTAAACTAAAGCGTTCGTGAATTTCAATTTTCCCGATTTCCGTTGCAGGAACAGCACCGGGTTCTGCTGTCAGCGCTCCCAAGATATCACCGGGTCTGAGCTTATCGATTTTTCCTCCAGAGATCTGAATTGTCTTGGCTGTCGTTTTTTGAAACTCGGGTCCCAAACCATGCTGATTTTCAAAACCTAAACTCTGACGAATCATTTTAACGCCCGTGGCTTGTTCAATCTCCATAATTTTAAGAGCTTCAAGAGAGGTTGCGATGGTCACCGCCGTGCCCAGACGACCGGCTCGACCCGTGCGACCGATACGGTGTATGTAAACTTCGGGACTGACCGGAAGGTCAACGTTGATCACTAGCTCTAGCATTTCGATATCCAGGCCGCGAGCTGCCACATCCGTGGCCACTAAAATCCGTCTGCTGCCATTACGAAAAAGAGCTGTCGCACGATCACGTTCTGGTTGTGTCAGATCTCCATGCAAAACCTCGCTGCTCACCTTCATGCTTTCAAGCTTTTGACCGATTTCATCGACTGTGGATTTCATGCGGCAAAAAACAAGAGTGCAGGCAGATGGATGGCGCTGCAAAACCCGAAGAAGCGTGTCGATCTTTCGAGAGGTCTCTGCTTCATAAAGATACTGTTTAATTTGCGGAGAGGCCTGGACATCCTTATCGATGGTGACTCGCTCTGCATTTTTCTGATATTTGCGACTGAGTGCCTCGATGGACTCTGGAAATGTCGCAGAAAAGAAAATGGTTTGTTTTTTTGCTGGAAGCTCGTCAATGATGGCTGTCATTTCGCCAGCAAAGCCCTCCTCCAACATACGGTCGGCTTCATCTAAAACTAAAGTGGTTAGCCTAGCAGCTTGAAAATGATTTTTTCTTAGATGCTCCAAAGTACGCCCTGGAGTTCCAACAACCACGTGCACGCCGTTATTCAACGCTTGCGTTTGCGGTGGATAAGGCTGTCCGCCGATCAGCGCCACGGTTTGCAGTCCCGGGAAAGCTTTTGAAAACTTACGACATTCTTTTAAAACTTGGTCGCATAGCTCTCGGGTTGGACAAAGGATCAACGCTTGAGGTTGGCGCAGCTCAATCTGAATTTTCTGTAAAATAGGAATGATAAAGGCAGCGGTCTTGCCGCTGCCTGTGTGAGATTGCCCAATGACGTCTTTGCCTTGAAGAAGAAGCGGAATACTCGCCGCTTGAATGGGTGTCATCTCAGTGAAACCCATCTCTTCAATCACGCGCAAAAGACCGGCAGTTAAATTAAGAGAACTAAAACTTTTATTCAACTGTCACTGACTTTGCGAGATTGCGCGGTTGATCTACATCGTATCCCAAGCTGCACGCCAGATGATATGACATCAGCTGAAGCGGAATCACTGTCAGAATTGAGTTCACTGTCCAATGCGCTTTTGGAATCGCAAGGTAGTACTCACTGATCGCGCGCAATTTTTCGTTCTCGCCTGTTCCGATGGAAATCACTTTTCCACCGCGAGCACGGGCTTCTTCCAAATTGCTGATGGTCTTTTCGTAAAGGTGATCTGTTGGAGCCACCATCACGATCGCCATGCGCTCGTCAATCAACGCCAAAGGACCGTGCTTCATTTCTCCTGCCGCATACCCTTCGGCGTGCATGTAAGCCAGTTCTTTGAGTTTTAAAGCCCCTTCCATCGCAATTGGGAAGCTTGTGCCACGGCCCATGTAAAGGAAGCCGCGGAAAAGTTTTAATCCTGAAGCGGCCTCTTCAAAATATTTGTCATAAGCCAAAACGCCTTCCATCTGACTTGGAACAGCGAGGATCGCTTTAACCAATTCTTTTTCTGTCGCTTCATTCATTGTACCGCGAGTGCGCGCAATCGCAATCGACAAACAATGAAGAACAGCCATCGTGCTAGTGAAAGCTTTTGTCGAAGCCACGCCGATCTCTGGACCGGAGTTCATGTACAAGTGACCGTGAGCTTCGCGATCAATAGTCGAGTTTCTGACGTTGCAGATACTCAAAGTTGTCGCACCCAATTCTTTGGCCATGCGAATCGCCGCCAAAGTGTCCGCCGTTTCACCACTTTGAGAAATTGTGACAACCAAAGATTTTGGTGGAATCACAGGATTGCGATAACGGAATTCACTCGCGATATCCACTTCGACAGGGACTTTTGCAAGTTGCTCGATCAGATATTTTCCGACCATACCGGCATAATTACTTGTGCCGCACGCAATGATGAAAACGCGGTCGATGTTCTTAAATACTTCCTGAGTTTTTGCCCAGTCCGCCTTGACATCAAGCTCTTCTAATTTCTGAACAGGTTGACCGCCAAAGCCGATGTTTTTCAAAGCGACAGAGAAGTTTTCAGGATTGACGTGCGGTTCAATCGCCGCTGCGACAGCGCGCGGTTGCTCATAAATTTCTTTAAGCATGTAATGAGCGTAGCCCTGCTTTTCCACCATCTCTGGATTCCAGTTCAGTTCCACGATCTTTTTTTGAATCGGGAAACCATTGGCAGAGAAGAATTGCACGTCGGCACCTTTGATATTCGCGATTTCGCGATCTTCAAGATACACGAATTGTTTTGTGTACTGGATCAAGGCTTGAACGTCACTTGCCACAAACACTTCTTTAGCACCAAGACCCACAACAAGAGGTGGGCCGTCTTTGAAGGCCACCAAACGATCTGGCTCCTGTTCCCACATCACAAGAATAGAGAATGCGCCACGGATTTTTTGCAAAACACCTTCAACGGCTTTGAAAAGATCTTTCGTCGTTTCAATCTCGTTGGCGATCAAATGCGCCACAAGTTCAGAGTCTGTGTCTGACGTGATTTCTGCCCCTTGAGCCAAAAGTTCTTCGCGGATCTCAAGATAGTTTTCGATAATCCCGTTGTGCACAAGATTGATTCCGCGCACTTGGTGAGGATGGGCGTTTCTTTCAGAAGGCTTTCCATGAGTCGCCCAACGAGTGTGACCAATACCAATATGGCCATCGAATTTTTCGCTCGTCAGTTTGTCTTCAAGAGCTTTTAATTTCCCTTGAGCACGCACGCGCTTGGTTTTGCCTTGATCCAAAATCGCAACACCGGCGCTGTCATAGCCGCGATACTCAAGTTTTTTAAGACCATTGATAATAATATCTTTAGGGTTTTGAGGGCCTAAATAGCCGACGATTCCGCACATGCTTCACCTACTCTTTTGTCTCTGACTCAACGGCTTTAGGAGCGTAGTTTTCTTTTACAAACTGCTTTCCACGAGCCACGGCCAAAGCTTTTGCTGGTACGTTTTTAGTGATCGTTGAACCTGAACCGATAATAGCATCATCGCCAATTTCAATGGGAGCTACGAATTGTGTGTCACTTCCCACAAAAACACGGTTACCGATCTTCGTTTTATATTTCTTTCTATCCGCAGCGTAGTTGCATGTAATCGTGCCGCAACCCACGTTGACCTCTTCACCCACTTCAGCATCGCCCAAGTATGTTAAATGTCCTGCTTTTGATTTTTTGCCAAACTTCACTTTTTTCATCTCGACGAAGTTTCCGACGTGAGCTTCTTCCATGATTTCTGTTTCAGGACGCAAACGAGCGTAAGGTCCCACAGAAACGCGGTTGTGAAGTTTTGAGTTTTCCAAATAGCTTCCCCCGCGCACTTGCACGCTGTCCGCGATTTCTGAATCGGAAATAAAACAATTAGATTCAATCACGCTGAAAGAACCGATTTTAGAACGACCGCGAATGAACACATTCGGATAGATCACTGTCCCAGCGCCGATTTCCACGGATTCTTCCACATACGTTGTGCGAGGATCGATCATCAAAACGCCTTCTTCCATCAAACGCAAAGCCTTGCGTTTGAAAATCAAACGAGTCGCTTTTGCCAACTCCACCTGATTGTTCACGCCGACCGCCACTTTCGGTGTCGACTTGATCGCTTGCACGCGGCATTTGTCCTGAATGCAAAGAGAGATCAAATCCGTGATGTAGAATTCTTTTTTGGAATTGTTGTTTTTGATTTGGGGAAGGTATTCCGCAAGTACGGACGCTTTCACGATGTAAATGCCCGTATTGATCTCGTCAATTTTCAATGTGTCAACGGAAGCGTCCTTCGCTTCGACAATGGCCATCAATTCACCTTTGTGCCGAACGATACGGCCGAATTCACCGGGAGCTTTCACAACAGCTGTGACAACCGCAAGATCACATTTTTCATCGCGGAAGATTCGCACGAAGTCTTTGATGTCCGAAGCTTCAATGAGCGGATGGTCTCCGTTCATGATAACAACATCACCTTCGATAGTTTCAGGCTTTGCGCAACGAACCGCGTGTGCTGTTCCTAGTTGTTCATCTTGAACGTAACAAGCGACGTTCATAGGTTCGACCACTTGGCGTACCAAGTTCTGACCGTGACCGACGATCACGCGAACTTCGGCGGCACCAGCTTGTTTAGAAGCTTGAATCACTTTTTCAATCATAGGGCGACCGGCTACGGGATGAAGGACTTTGGGAAGAGGTGACTTCATGCGAGTCCCTTTTCCTGCCGCGAGCGCGATCACCGTTAACTTCTCAGATGCTTTTTCTGACATGTGCGAACTTCCTTTTAAAAGCTTTTCTTCTCTGAAAAAAACAGGCTTAATTATGTCATGCAAGGAAAAATTTTTCACCAAACTTCTTGGGCCCTTACCGCGAAAGGGACACCGATTGAGCTGTATAAAAAATCACACAGTTTGAGTGACTTTTCAGAACGCCCGATTCTCTTTATCGGCGGAGTTCACGGCGATGAACCCGAGGGTGTGCGCTTAGCGCAAGAACTTCTCACATGGCTCAAAGCAGAGGAAACTCGGAATTCTGAAAAAATCCGTCCTTGGCTTCTCATTCCCTGTATCAATCCTGACGGTTACTCTCAAAATCAAAGAATCAACGGCAACGGTGTGGATCTCAACCGCAACTTTCCTTGCCGCGATTGGAGCCCCGACGCCAAAGCTCCTCGATACTACCCTGGCCCTTCGCCTGGAAGTGAGAAGGAAGTTCAGGCTTTGGTGAAACTCATTGAGGACGAAAAGCCACAGCTCATAGTACACTTTCATTCGTGGGAGCCTTGCGTTGTTTACACCGGTCTTCCTGGAAAAAAGGCGGCTGAAACTTTGGCTACCGGAACCGGATACGAATGCCGGGAAGACATCGGCTATCCCACCCCGGGAAGTTTGGGACAGTTCGGATGGATCGAACACCAAATCCCCGTAATATGTATTGAAGAGCAGGAGCACATCGATTTGAATTTGGTATGGCCGCATTTTAAAACGGGCCTTGAGATGCTGCTCACAGGAAAGAATTCTTGATGACGAAGTACAGATCCATCGCTTTTGATTTAGACGACACGCTGCTCGACACATCGGGATTGTTAGTCCCTATGGCGTCGCGCCGAGCGTGCGAAGCGATGATTGCAGCGGGCCTGCAATGCAGTTTGGATGAGTGCCTGCAAATGCGCCACGAATTAGCTGCGAATTTATCTCACACTGAAATCTTCACGCAGATCGCCGCTCGTTATGGAACAAATCAAGAGGGCAAAGCCATTCACGATGCCCTTCAAGAGTTTTATAATCCTTTTGTGCCGGCTCATTTGCCGATGCTTCCCTATTCATTGGAAAATCTTGAGACTTTAAAATCGCGCTATAATTTGTTTTTAGTGACGATGGGTTCTTATGAATCCCAAGTTAAAAAAATCAAAGCTCTGGGCATCGAAAGCCATTTTAAAAAGATTTATATTTTAAATGGTTTTGTCGGAGAGAAAAAAAATTCCGCGTTCTTAGATATTCTGCGCCTGGAAGGACATCAACCTCACGAATTGCTCAGTATCGGCAACCGTCTTTCAAGCGAGATTCGTGACGGCAAACGCGCGGGAGCGGACACCTGTTACTTTGCTTACGGTGAACACGTTGGAGAAATTCCCCAGTTTCCCGAAGACCATCCTGATTTCACAATCACTCATCACAAGGACTTGATCCCGACATGCGGACTTTAAAAGCCAGTTTTCTTTTAATTGGCCCTTGGGATCCAAGGCTGCAAGAACTCGGTGCTCACATCGCCACCGACCTTCAGCAGGCGTGGCACTGGATGCAGGACTCCACGTATGATGTTGTCGCTTTGTCTGTGACTTTGATCTTAGGAAAAAGATTTCCGGAATTTTATGAAGAAATCAAACGCTCTTCGCCCGGTATTCAGTTTATCGCCGTTGTGCCGGAAGATTTTTCCGCCCATCAAATGGCATATCTTCACGAAGAGTTTAATTTTTCGCGAATGATGACAAGCTTTAACGATGCGGATTTAGAAACGCATTTGTTTTCGGCTCTCGAAGAAGCCAATCAGCGCAAGCAAGATGAAAACTTGGCTCTTCTTATTCGAGAGCAGACAGCGCAACTAAAGCGTTTGCAAATTGAACTTGAAGAACGTGTGCAAAAAAGAACGAAGTTTTTAACGGAAGCTCGTCGTAAATTGTTTTTAACGAACTCTCGTATTGAAGGCTTTAAGCGCGCCTTGATGGCAGTCCACCAAGCAAGCTCCGTGGGAGAGATTGAACAGTTGCTCAATGACTCCATGGCGGCAACCGTGCAAACTTCGTGGATTCGTTTGTTTTATCATCCGCAAGATGAATTGTTCGCACGCCAGGTGCAGGCGCAGTTGAATTTTACTCAATTGCAGGTCCCTCTTTTTAGACATCACGAAAAAGTGGGCTCGATCTTTTTCTTACGCGCTCCCGATCATCCGTTCACTCGCGAAGAAAGTGATTTTCTGACTCGTGTGGCGGAAGCTGTGGCTTTGGCTTTGGATCGTATTCAGAAATTAAAAGAGTCTGAATCTTTAAAAGAACAATGGGAAGCCACGTTCAACTCCATGTCGGACCCTGTCGTTTTGATTGATACAAATTACGATATCATTCAATCGAACAAAGCTTTGGATGAACGTCTGCGTGAACAGGAAAAAGAACAGACGTCTCGCAAATGTTATAAAGTTCTTTTCAATCGCGACGAACCTTGTCCGGGTTGCCAGCGCGGAAGTAATTTCCGCGTGCAATCGCGCAGCTCTACACCACGAAGTTTTGATGTCTTTAGCCAAAGTCTTTTGCTTGATTCTGATAAGCCTCCGGTTTTCGTGAATCTGTATCACGACATCACTCAGCAGTTAAAAATGGAAAGACAGATTCTTGAATCTGCGAAGATGGCGGAACTTGGAACGATTGGTTCCAGTATCGCGCACGAGTTGAATAATCCTTTGGGCGGTATTCTTTCATTCACTCAGTTAATTAAAATGGATATGAGCCCTGACAATCCTCTTTATCCTGACATTGTGGAGATGGAAGCCGGTGTACAACGCTGCAAAGAGATCGTGCAAAATCTTTTGGGCTTCACTCGCAATCCCAACGCCGATCAAGAAGGCGATGTGAGTTTGAAAGAAGCGTGCTTGCGTGCACTGAAAATTGTTGAACTGCAAACGAAGTCTCAAGGCATTGAAGTGAAATTGCACTTTCCTGGTGAAGACATTGCAGTTCGTGGGCATTTAAATTTGTTGGCGCAAGGTTTGAAGAACGTTCTGCAAAGTTCTATCGACCGTGTCACTGATAGAAGTCGCCATGAGAAAGGATTTCGAGGAATTCTCGACATCGAAATTTCTGCCGCCCTAGACCTTGCCCAGATTTTAATCAAAGACAATGGAACTCCAGAAAAAAATCCAAGTCTTCCTATAGGCTTAGGTGTTTCTGTGGCTTCACAGATCCTTCGCGATCACGAGGCCGACCTCGAATTTTCAGCAGGTCCAGGCCAGGAAAATCTGGCAAAAATTTCCTTCTCCCGTCCAGTTTTAAGGTCCTGAAAGCCTTACCAGGCGCGGATTTTTTGACAGTACCGTCAAAATCACACTATCCTAATTTAAGGGAACATTTTCCCCAAAGAACCCACCATGGAAGGACGGTTCATGCGCAGCCAAAGAGTTCTTATATTAGATGACGAGTCATCACTCCGCACCGCTCTGTTTAGAGTGCTCGATAGAAAAGGACTAAACGTTATCACTGCCAACAAGATCGAAGAAGCAAAGGTCTTGTGCCAAGGCGACACTCATATTGACTTAGCTATTGTTGATCTCAACCTTCCTGATGGTGACGGTATTGAGTTCATGACTTATTTAAAAGGCATGAGCCCGGCAACAGAAGTGATTATTCTGACAGGTCACGCGACAATTGAATCTGCAATTCGTGCGACTCAAAAAGGCGCTTTCCACTTTGTTACTAAGCCTTTTAATCTTGAAGAGTTGATGAGCTTGATTGAAAAAGCTCTGACTCATAAGAAGTTGCAACAAGAAAACCAGCAGCTTCGCTCAGAATTAAATAAAAAATATAAGTTCGACCAAATCATCGGAAATAGCGATCAAATCCAAGGCGTTTTGCGTTTGATTGAACGCGTGGCGGATTCCGACTCCACTGTCCTTGTCACAGGTGAATCAGGAACTGGAAAAGAATTGATCGCTCGCGCGATTCACTACAATTCTCCTCGTGCAACGGGTCCTTTTATTCCGATCAACTGCGGTGCGATTCCTTCGGAACTTCTTGAGAGTGAACTTTTCGGTCACATGAAAGGTGCTTTCACTGGAGCCATTGCCAATCGCGTAGGTCGTTTTGAAATGGCCGATGGCGGAACGATCTTCCTTGATGAGATCGGTGACCTTGAACCTTCTTTACAAGTTAAACTTCTTCGTGCTTTGCAAGAGCGTAGTTTTGAACCGGTAGGTTCGACAAAAACTGTGTCTGTGAATGTGCGCGTGATTGCAGCGACAAACATCAACTTGGAAGAGGCTGTTGAAAACGGCAACTTCCGCGAAGACTTATTCTATCGTTTGAACGTCATTCCGTTGGCGGTTCCGGCTCTTCGCGAGCGTAAATCAGATATTCCTTTGTTACTTACACACTTTATGGATGTGTTTAATAAAACCAAAGGTCGCGGTTTGAGTGGAATCACTCCGGATGCCTTGGAATCTTTGGTGAATTATCCATGGCCTGGAAATATCCGTGAACTTGAAAACTTGGTCGAGCGCATGACGATTCTTAAAGGCCAAGGTCACATTGATATTTCAGATCTTCCGATAAAATACAAATCGGGCAAAATGACTTCTTCGGAGGTCGGCGGTCTTGAAATTCCGGATAACGGGATGGACTTTAACTCGGCTGTTGATGCTTACGAAAATGCGTTGATCTTGAAGGCTTTGGAAAAAACCGGATGGAATCGCAACCAAGCAGCGGCATTGTTAAGACTCAACCGCACAACACTGGTGGAGAAGATCAAAAAGAAAGGTCTCACTCCTCCAAACGAAATTACTCCAACATAAAAAAACAAAACCCGCTTTCAAGAGCGGGTTTTTTGTTTCTATTTTTTGCAGTTCTGAAGTTCATCATTCACAAAATCTAAACGCAGTGCCGCGACCATCAGAATTTCGCGCCCCTTCATCTCAGATACAGAGGCGAAACCTTTGACGGTTGTTCCTTCGAATGGAGAGTTGGGATCATTGGGATTCTGGCGGAAGAATCGAGTGATCTCGACATACGGCAGTTCAACGCCTCCAGAAAATGATTTCGTATCGATTTTGATAATTCTATTTGGAACTCCGGGAGCCGTTATACAACTGTACACGCCATCGCGGTAAGCAAATGCCGATGAAACAGATAGCGTCGCCAACAAGCCCAAGAATAATCTCATAAGTCCTCCGATTTTAAATAGACTTATCTCATTCTTAGTTTGATTTGTTGTCACTCAATGATTCAGCCTATGTCATATTCGGGCTCGCCTCGCGATCATGAAACTCATTCTCTGACCGAAGTTTTATCATCGACACGATGAACACCATCAATGGCCATCACTTTTCTTTTCAAGGCGTCACTTTCTTCCGGAGATTGTACAAATCCTTGAATAGAAGCGCGACCACCTCTTACACGGATATTAACGTTTCTGGCTTCGTCAGAAAAACCAGTGTCTCGGTCCAAACTTCGACGGGCCGTCGCTTGCAAGTCTCGATCGGAGTGGTAGGTCGTTGCGGGTTGGCGATGATAGTTTTTGTACGTAGGTCTCACGGTCGTGGTTTGAGGTTTTGGAGAGTCTCCCATGGCGTGCGCAAAGCTCCCAACAAAAACAAAAATGAGAGTTGTTACAAGTTGTCTTTTCATAAATTCCCCCAGTTTCTGATGTCGTCATGCCTCTATCATAGACCCTTGCTCTTTTGCGGGAAGACCAGTCACGGAAATTCATAAAAACTGTGCTCCATAGCACTTGTCGAAAAGCCCGCTCTCTTTCGAGAAAGTCACACTACCAGAGTTCGGACATGAGCTTCGCTGAAGTTTCGTTTTAAAGGACATCACTTAGGCGAGACGCTTGCATTTGGACATTCCTCATGGAGTTTTCTATGAAAAATGTTTTTATTTTTTTGGTGGTTCTTGGTTTTTCGCAATTTAGTTTTGCTAAGTTAAAACCTTTTAACTTTCCCTCTTCACTAGGAAGTCTGCGCAACGAGTGTCTTCACATTGAAGAACAGTATCCCGAGTTTGCGTGTCTCAAGTTTGAGTTCTATCAAAGTTCCCCAGACGCTTTGCAAGCGGACTTCGATGAGCTCATTGACACGAATGACTACAACCTGCGCACTTCCAATTGGTCCGAGCTTATGACCATGTTGATGACTTCGATGGATGCACAGATCTATCGCTACCAAAATCCCCGCGATATTGAGATTCTCCTTCGCACAAAAGCCAAGAATCAGTGGGAACTTTTAAGACTTAAAGACGGTCTTCGCGATTTTTGGGTTGATCCCCACACCTATTGGTATCCAAGTGTGGACGCCATCAGCTTTATCGCCATCAACAAAAAGACTTCGCAAATCCTCGTAATTTCCCACGGTGAAAGAAACTAAGTTATTGGATTTTATATGCAATCACCTTACGAAATAAGTCAGCTTGACTATTTGTGCGGAATACCGCACAATCAAAAACCAAGGAAGAGTTTATGAGTTATCAACTCCTCCTAACACCAGAATTTCAAAGCTGGTTTGAGAAATTGGATCCCAAAACTCAATTGATCATCACCTCCCGATTAGAACGGCTTCAAATCGAGGGACATTGGGGATTCGTAAATCGCTTCGATAACTTAATTGAACTAAAATGGACATCAGGAATCAGAGTTTATACTTCTTTAAAGCAAAACAATATTCTCGTTCTTTTAGGAGGAAATAAAAATGGCCAAAGCAAAGACATTAAAAAAGCCCAAAAGCTCCTCGCCAAATACATTGAAGAAGTTTAATCCTAATGAAAGACTTCTTCTTAATAAAAAACTTGTGGCTGAAGTTTTGGTTGATGCTCTTATCCAGAATGACATCGAAACTTTTAGAGATGTCTTGATCTCCCATTTGCGAGCTCTACCAAAAACAGAACTAGCAAAAAAGACGGGATTAGGCCGTAGGACTCTTTATGATTTGATGGAAAACGAGAAGTTTGACCCTCGTCTTTCTACCTTAAGCGCGCTTCTTAGTAAAATTGCCGCATAAAAAAGGAGAGATTGCTCTCTCCTTTTTTTATTTTTTCTTGAATAAGTGAAGCATTTCAAAGAGCGCATCCATACCAGCAAGTGCCGTGATGTCAGCGTGATCGAATGGTGGGGAAATTTCTACGACGTCTCCACCCACTAAGTTTGGAATTTGAAAGGCGCGGAAAATTCTTTGCACTTCATAAGTTGTAAGGCCGCCGGGAACTGGAGTTCCAGTGCCTGGAGCACAGCTTGGATCTAAGTTGTCGATGTCATAGCTGATGTATGTTGGTGTATCGTCAAACTTTGGAAGCGTTTTTAAAAACTCTGTGATCGGCTGATTGCGAATCTCGTCGACCGTGATCACACGAATGCCGTGTTTGTTCACGAAATCCAAATCGTCTCCGCCAGCTAAAGGACCGCGAATTCCGATTTGCACCATTTTCTTTGGATCAACCAAACCCTCTTCCACCGCATGACGGGCAAACGCGCCGTGATGGTATTCTTGCCCCCAAGCCGCTGGATATGTATCCAAGTGCGCATCGAAATGAACGAAGGCTAAAGGCTTTCCATATTTTTTGCGAAGGGCGCGAAGCACTGGCAATGTCGTTGAGTGGTCGCCACCGACGGCGAGGAATCTTTTATTGTGACTTAAAACCTCACCCACAAACTTTTCGATGCGTTCGTAAGTTTGGCGTTGATCGATTGGCACTGTCGGGCAGTCGCCGATGTCGGCTACTTTGAGTTTTTCAAAGAAGTTTTCCATGCGAGTCATATGAAAACCACGACCTAGACTTGAAACGTCGCGCACTTTGGCTGGAGCAAAACGCCCTCCGGGACGATAGGAAACTCCTCCATCGTAAGGGATTCCGAAAATGCCGACCTCGTAGTCTGCGTCTATTGCAACGTAAGGCAATCTGAAGAAAGTTTTAATCGCAGAAAATCGGGGAAATTCGCGTCCGCTGAGTGGTTTGTATTCCATATTGACTCCTCAATTATCTGAAGACTACATTACCGCGAATGACTGTAAAATACGACTACAAACTCGACCACAAACAACTTACGCAATGGTACAAAAAGAACAACCGCGCTTTGCCATGGCGTGAAAGCAAGGACCCTTATCGTATTTGGCTTTCCGAAGTAATGCTGCAACAAACCACAGTCGTTGCGGTCATTCCTTATTTCGAAAAATTTCTTAAGAAGTTTCCGACAGTCCAAGATTTGGCAAAAGCTCCAGAGAGCGAAGTTTTAGAAGCTTGGGCCGGTCTTGGTTATTACTCTCGCGCGCGCAATCTGCATAAAGCAGCTAAGGCCTTGGCAGAAAATGGATTTCCACAAACAGCCGCCGAACTTTTAGAGCTTCCTGGATTTGGTCCTTACACATCTCGCGCAGTTGCCAGCATTGCCTTCGGTGAAAAGGTCGGCGTTTTAGATGGCAACGTGATCCGCGTGCTGTCCCGCCGTTACGGATTGAAATTAGAATGGTGGAACAACAAAGGCCGAGAGCAACTGCAAACGATCTCTGATGACTTGGCAGCCTTGGGGCAATCGGATGTTGTCAATCAAGGGTTGATGGAGCTTGGAGCAACGGTTTGTACTCCACAAAAGGTGACTTGCATGTTGTGTCCTTGGGCTGCGACATGTGTTTCGCGCGAAAAGAATTTGGTAGAAAAATTGCCATTGAAAAAACCGCGCAAAGAAAGCGAAGTCTGGGTCTGGAAGCCCCTTGTCGCGATCAAAGACCGTAAAGTCGCTCTTGTTAAGAATGACTACGCGCCCTTTTTGAAAGGGCAGATGATTTTTCCTGGCGAAATCGCGATGGAAAAAAACAAGCCCAAAGCCTATGATGCCAAACACAACATCACACATCATGATATCTTTATTCAGATCTCTCAGCGAAAATCAGTAGCTGGAAAAAATATTGAATGGGTGGATTTGAAGGAGCTTAAGAAGGTCAATCCTTCTTCGTTGCTTCAAAAGGTATTGCACAAGGTTGAAATATGAAGTGGATGAGTACGGTAGTTGCGGCGTTGTTGTTATGTGTGGGATGCACTCACCTTAGTATCACAAAAGACGTTCTGACTCCCGACTATCTTCTTGCCAAAGGTTCTAAGCAAATCACATTTTTAGGTGACAACGATCATCCCCGTTTTTCTGACGACGGCTTAAGACTTCTTTATACGAGCCGCAGTCGTGCCACTCACAAAGGTGCGCAGATTTATGAAATGGATCTGCTTAAAAACAAAGAGCGTCGCGTGACGTTCTCTGATGGCGATGCATTTGATGCGATCTATATGAGTGATGCAGAAATTCTTTATGCATCGACCACGGACGAAATCAAAGAAAGTCCTTTGCTCAATAAAAGTTTCAATAAAGATTATCCCCCGTCGGATCTTTACATGAGTGATCTGTACGGCAACGACATCCTTCGTATCACGCAACAGCCGGGATACGATGGCGAGCCATTGTTTATTACTCACCCGACAAAGCCGTTTATTCTTTTGACATCTCGTCGCGGAGATCTTTTAGGAATTTATCGCATTGACCTCAAACACCTTCCCGTTAGTTTGATTTCGGCAGCAAAAGAAAAAGAAAAACGTTTTCCAACCATGACGCCTGATCGCACGCAAATTGCCTGGGTTGAGAAAGATTTAAAAACTGAGGAGCAAAGCCTTGTCCTCTTTAAACTTAAAGGGAAAATTCCTTTTGTTTTAAAAAAGGGTGAAGGGGTTTACCGCGATCTTTTCTTCGCTCCCCGTGCGCCGCAAAGGCTTTTTTATAGTATTCTCCGCAAGGGCGAAAAGCAGTACCAGATTGAAGTTTATGATACCGAGAAGCAATGCACTCAGGTCGTTTTTAAGGGCAATGACTCTTTGTTTTCCCCTGTGGTCACAAATGAATCTACGGAACGTCTAGCCTTTGTACGTTTATTTCAGGATAAGAAACAAATTTACATAGTGAATTTGCCGACCGATTTAGGCCCTTGCCTGGAGACCCCGGCTCAAGCTACTCTTAAAGAGTGAAAAGCTTTTTAGGAATCCTTTTAAGTTTACCTTTAATCAGTCTGGCGGCCCCTTATCCGGCCACCAGTTCTTCGGCGCTCACGGCTCCCGAAAAAGGTCTTTATTTCCTACACAAAGGATTCACTTTAAAAACGGAAGGCACGAACTGGGTTCCGGTTCCTGGTTCTGAACAAAGCCTTCTTGATACCGTTCGCTTTTCTTCCAAAGACAATCCCAAAGATGGAAGCTTGAGCATTCGCACGGATAAAGTGGCAAAGACCGCGTCCCTGGATCTTTACACTCGCAAGTGGATGCGCGATTACCCGAACTATGGCTTTGAGGTGATTTCTGCCAAGAATTTTACTTTGAACGGAAGTCCGGCGTTAGTTGTCGATATGCTTTCACGCTCTAAGAACAAACAAATCCGCCAAGTGATTTTAAAAAATGAAGACCGCGTGGCCATCATGACTTGTTTGGATGATAAAGCGAATTTCAATAAGGCTTTGCAGAACTGCAATCAGATTATGAAGTCTTTCTCTTGGAATACTTTAGAAGTTCCAGAGCAAAAAACAACGCCAGCTCCGACAAAACAGTAGCTGGCGTTTTCTTAATTAATACAAAAGATATTTCTTACGTTCTTTCGCCCAAGATTTTTCGCCTTTAGCTAAAGCCGCATCCAAATCTTTCGGTGTGGCTTTCGGATTTTCAATCCAGTCTTTCAATGCAGGGCCGCCGTTGATCACGTCAAAAGCCAAACGGTCACGCACGTACTCATAAGCAAAATCGCGATAGATCGGATACTTGGGATGCATTTCACGGATCACTTTGAGCATCAATGCTGTTAAACGAAATGGCTTAAACTGATCGTGCTTATAACTTTTTGCATCCGTGTGAAATTGGAATCCGTGACAAAGTTTACCGACGTGTTTGTGGAAAGTCGGTTCAAAGTAACACTCACGCAAAGTCACACCTTTGTGCCATTGCGGAGCTTTCTTTTTCATGCGCAAAAGAACTTCAGCAAAATCGATATCGGAAGCTCCGATCATTTCTAAAGCTCTTGTTGTCCCGCGTGCTTCAGACAATGTTGTACCTTCAATCAAAACCGTGCCTGAATACGCTCTTGCCATATTGAGTGATGCTGCATTCGGAGACGGGTTCACCCAGGGACGCTTTGTATCCCAGCCGAAGCCAGGGCCTTTCTCCGGTGAATAGCCCTTCATCTTCACAACCTGCAAATCCAGATTCATCGTGTAGAAGTCTTTAAAATAAAGTGCGAGTTCGCCGACAGTCAGACCGTGGCGCATAGGAATCGGAGCCGCGCCCACAAAGGATTCCCAGCCGGGAAGCATTTTAAAACCTTCAATCGGACGACCCGCTGGATTCGGACGATCCAAGACGATCACGCTTTTTCCAAGCTTCGCACATTCTTCCATCACATAAAGCAAAGTCGTGATGAAGGTGTAAATACGGCAGCCCAAATCTTGAAGATCAAAAAGGAGCACATCAAAATGCTCCATCATTTCGGCCGTTGGACGACGAACCTCACCATAGAGACTAAAAATTGGAATCTTAAGAACAGGATCAACGAAGTCCGGGCTCTCGATCATGTTGTCTTGCTTATCCCCACGCACCCCATGCTGAGGACCGAATGCGCAAGAAAGTTTTATTTTCTTCGAAAGAAGGTCCAAGCTGTGTTGAAGATTCTCGTCAACACTCGCGGGATGGCAAACAAGTCCGACTCTTTTCCCTTTGAGAGACTTGAGCATTTTGGGATTGGAAAGCAAAACTTCTACACCGAGCTTCATACAATTTCCTTGTTATCAGAAAATTGTAAACACACCCGATGGGCAGAGCAACGCAAAACACACCCAAAAGTCCAGGGGGCTCTTAAGTATTCTTACGAAGCCATTCTGCCATTGGCAAAGCGAAGTATGTGAAAATGATATCGGCACCCGCTCTGCGGATCGAGTACAAAGTTTCAACCATCGCACGTGTTTCGTCGATGATTCCAGCTTTGGCTCCGGCTTTGATCAGGCCATACTCACCGCTCACATTGTAAGCAGCAACTGGCAAATGCGTGTGAGACTTCACAAGGCTGATAATATCAAGATAGCTCAACGCTGGTTTCACCATCACCATATCAGCACCCTCGAGTTCATCGAGTTCCACCTCGCGAAGAGCTTCGCGGGCATTGCGGAAATCCATTTGATAAGTTTTTTTATCACCGAATTTTGGGGCTGAATCCAAGGCTTCACGGAATGGACCGTAAAAGCTAGAAGCATATTTTGCAGAATAAGAAAGAATGCCCGTGTCCGTAAAACCTTCGCTATCAAGCGCATCACGAATCGCACCCACACGGCCATCCATCATGTCAGACGGTGATACGATATCAGCGCCTGCTTTTGCATGAACCACAGACATCTTCGCTAAAATTTCGACTGTTTCGTCATTAAGAATTTTGCCGTTTTTCACAACGCCGTCGTGACCATCAGAGGAATAAGGATCCAAAGCGACATCGGAAATCAATGTTACATCAGGAAATTTATCGCGGATCATTTTGAGAGTCGTTGGCAAAAGACCGTTAGGATTCAGTGACTCTTTTCCATACGGATCTTTGAGTGTTTCAGAAAGTGCCGGAAACAGATCGAACGTTTTTACACCAAGGTCCACAGCTTTTTGCACTTCCTGTAATAAAATGTCAGGACTCATGCGGAAGATGCCTGGCATAGAGTTGATGGCTTGGCGTTCGCTCTTTCCTTCACAAAGGAACAGAGGTAAAACGAGCTGAGAAACCCTTAAATCGGTCTCTGCCACCATTTGGCGCAAAGCTTCTGTTTTACGATTACGTCTCGGTCTTTGAGTGAGCTTCATATTACCTCCACCCTCTGCCTACTTTTGGGGCACATCTTTTACAGGGTCGAATGACATTTCCGTGACACTTTATTGAAAGTTTAGTGATAAACCTATCTCTACATGGAAGATATACTTCTCGTTCACAGAAAATCCAATAGAAACTTCTCGGAGTCTCTTCAAGATGCAGCGATCTGGCAAACATGTTTGCGCAAGATTCTTTTTTGCACTGAAGTGGAGCTCAATACATATACGGATTTTTTGGAGGCCGACGATCAAATACTTCGCGGTGAAAAAGCATTGAGTCTTCTTTTGGAAATCTTATGCGGACTTCACTCGCCGATCGTGGGTGAAACGGAAGTGTTCGGTCAATTTAGAAATTTCGTCGAATCTCGCAAACAACTTCAAGACATACTTTTTGGTGACCACCAAAAATGGTTGAACTTCATCATGGCTGAAGTGAAAAAGACTCGTTCCGAACATTTGGTGGGTTTAGGCTCGCAAAGTTATGGCAGTCTTTTACGCAAATACAGCAAAGATCTTGAAACTGTAACTCTGTGTGGTTCAGGACAATTGGCGCAAGAAATTCTTCCTTGGCTTGCTCATAAAAAATCAATGCAAGTGATCTGCCGTAATCCTGCAAAAATGCAAAGCTTTGCAGAGAAGTACAATAATCTAGCTGTTACGACTTACAATGAATCTTATGTTCATGGCGAGGCGATGGTGATTGCCGCTCCGTTAACTGACGCCCGCATTGTGGAATTGGTGAACAAACAAGACACTCGTCCTTTGATCATCTTCGACCTTCGCGGAGAAGAAAATGAATTGCCGGTTTTGGCTGCAAAACAATTCTCTCACGTCAAAGTTATGGGCCTTCATCAGTTCTTTGCAGAAATTGAAGAAACAAAAAAGGATACGCAGGTAAAGATCGAAGCTTTGAAAGCCGATCTTTTAGAAAAAGCCGTGGCCTTTACGCAAAGAACGGAGCTTCGTCCTCTTGGTTGGGACGATATATGCGCTTAAAAATCTCCGCTCGTAAGAGCGATCTGGCGCGCCTTCAGGCTTTTATGGTCGGAGACGCACTTAAAAAAAAACATCCTGGTTTGGAAATTGAATACCGCTTCAAGGAATCTTTGGGTGATAAAAACCTGACCGACCCTCTTTGGAAAATCCCTGAAAAAGGTGTTTTCACCGAAGACTTTTATGGTGAACTGATCCGTGGCGAAACTGACATGGTTGTACACTCATGGAAAGATCTACCAACAGAGCATAAAGACGACACCATGATCGCAGCGACTTTACCTCGTGCCGATCAACGCGATCTTTTGCTTCTTAAGAAATCTCATTTCGAACAAATTAAAAATTCTCGCGCGCTTCGAGTTTACAGCTCTTCTCCGCGTCGCGAATACAATCTGACGGATTTCTTTAAAAGCCACCTGCCTTTTTCTTTAGAGTCGGTGAAGTTTGAAAGTGTGCGCGGAAATATTCCAACACGCGTGCGTAAACTTTTGGAAGATCCGAACATCGATGGTTTGATCGTGGCAAAAGCGGCTTTGGACCGTTTGCTCACGGCAACTCAAGATGAATTCAAAGAAGTTCAAGGACTTCTGCGTTCTTACTTACAAAACCTCACGTGGGCTGTTTTGCCTTTGAGTATTAATCCCAATGCAGCGGCTCAAGGCGCCTTGGCAGTTGAAATTTTGTCCACTCGCAAAGATTTGCATGACATCTTAAAAACGATTCATGATGAAAGCACTTTCCGTTGCGCTATCAAAGAGCGCGAAATTCTTTCAAGTTTCGGCGGTGGCTGCCATCAAAAAATCGGTGTCGCAGTTTTGGATCGTCCTTATGGCGAGATCACTTTGCTTAAAGGTCTTACTGATCAAGGCAAAGTTCTTGATACCCGCTCGTTGACGGCAAATCCTCCCCAATTTTCTGAAAATGAAATGTGGTCTGGGGACGTGAAAGCCCAACGTGTGCCACTGAATGTTGCGCCTTTGGACTCAAAAATCAATGCCTTGTACGTAGCCCGCAGTGAAGCTTGGCCTGAGAGCTTGAAATCTCCTGGATTTGTTTGGACCGCAGGGCTTAAAACGTGGAAAAACCTCGCTCAAAAAGGTATATGGGTCCATGGATCTGCAGAGAGCTTGGGAGAGCAAGAAGAGGCTCGTATTGAAATTCTTGCGGGAGCAAAATTGCAATGGGCTAAACTTTCGCACGAAGAAGGTTATGAATCTAACGTAGAAACTTTGCCTTTGATTGCGACTTACTCTTTGAAATCCACAGGGAACTTAGGTTCTTTCACGGGCAAAGAAAGCTTCTTCTGGAGCAGCGGCAGTCAATTCCTGCAAGCTGTACAAGAAGCTCCTGAAATTATAAATAAACACCACGCCAGCGGGCCGGGAAATACTCACAAAGTAATTCGCGCTTATCTGGAAAAGAAAAATGCTTTTGATCCTTCACGAGTAAGAATTTTCTTGGATCAAGATGACTGGAGACAGCAATGCAAAAAATAACTTCTGAAGAATTATTCCAACGCGCCTTGAAAGTAGCTCCCGGTGGAGTTCACTCCCCTGTTCGTTCTTTCAAAGGACTTGATCGCGCTCCAGTTTTCTTTAAAAAAGCCGAAGGCGCATTTTTGACTTCTGTTGAAGATAAAAAATATATCGACTTCTGCCAAAGCTTTGGACCATTGATTCTGGGACACCTTGATCCGGAAGTGAAAGAAGAAGTTCATCGCATGGTCGACACAGCTTGGACTTTCGGTGCGACAGAAATTTACTCTTTGGAACTTGCAGAGTGGATCACATCGACTTTGCCGTTCATGGAAAAATTGCGTTTCGTATCTTCTGGAACAGAAGCCGTAATGAGCGCTTTGCGTGTCGCTCGCGCAGCAACAGGTCGTACAAAAATTTTGAAATTTGAAGGCTGTTATCACGGTCACGTTGATAATCTTTTAGTTAAGGCCGGAAGCGGTCTTGCTGGAACGGCAGCGTCTTCAAGTGCGGGAATTCCTGCAGAAGTTGCAGCTCATACTGTTGTGACTCCACTAGATGATGAAGCTCGCCTTGAAGAAGTATTCCAAGTTCAAGGAAAAGACATTGCGGCTGTGATCATTGAACCACTTCCTGCAAACTATGGTCTTTTGGTTCAACGTCCTGAATTCTTAAAACGTGTTGCTGAACTTTGCGAAAAAAATGGCAGCTTGCTAATTTTCGATGAAGTGATCTCGGGTTTCCGCGTGGGCCTTCAAGGCATGGTGGAAAAAACGGGAATTCGCCCGGATCTAGTGACTTACGGAAAAATCATCGGTGGCGGTTTTCCTGTAGGATGCTACGGCGGTAAAGCGGAATTGATGAACATGGTGGCTCCGAGTGGAGACGTTTACCAAGCCGGTACTTTGAGTGCGAATCCCATCGGTATGCGTGCGGGCCTGACAACTCTTAAGAAAATGCAGCGCCTAGATGGCTGGAATGTTCTTGAGAAAAGAACTCAAAAGTTTGCTGAGACTTTGCGTGCGGGCTTTGCGAAAAAAGGTGTGCCTTTGGAAGTCAGTGCCGTAGCGTCTTTGTTCTGGATTCATGGTCCAACAAAATCTCCGATTCGTTCGATTGACCAAATTCCTGGAAATCAGGGCGCGACATTCAAAGGTCTTTTCTTAAAAGCCTTGGATAAGGGCGTTTACCTAGCACCGAATGCTTACGAAGTAGGTTTTGTCTCTATGGCTCACACGGATGAACTTTTAGAACAAGCCGCGCACACTATTATTGAGTCTGCGGAGTAAGAATGACGAAGTCCTTCCTCAAACCTCATGTGAAAACAGCATTGGCGATCGTTTGGTTCGCCTTTACGTTTTCACTTGTGGCTTGGTGGTGGGTGTTCTTCCTTTTGCGTCTGAATCCCACAGAAGAATCGAGCCTGGAGCAATTGCAAAAATCCCATCGCATGTTTGCTTGGGAAGGATCGATCTTGCTCGGAGCAATTTTGATTGGCGGAATTGCGCTCGTGATCTTTACTTATCGCGATCAAAAGCGCCATCAACGTCTGCGTTTTTTCTTTTCGACATTCAGTCATGATATTAAAACGTCCATCGCTCGTCTTCGCTTGCAAGCCGAAGTTTTAGAAGAAGACCTGCATGGAAATACAAACCCCGTGATGAAGCGTTTGATTCACGACATCCAACGCTTGGATCTTCAGCTCGAAAACTCTTTGCTCTTGGCAAACCTTGAGGCTGGCGAACTTTTAAAAGAAGAAATCTCGTTAAGCGATTTGCTGTCAAGCCTTCGTATTGAATTTTCTGAATTAACTTTAGAACTTGAAAAGAACGCTGTGATCTATGGTGATCGCAGGGCTCTTTTGAGTGTTCTAAAAAATCTCCTTCAAAATGCCGTGATTCACGGAAAAGCCACCACCGTCCGTATTAAAGTGCGCGACTTGGGTGGCGGCCGCATTGAACTGCAAATTCAAGACGACGGCTTAGGTTTTAAAGGTCCTCTAGAAAAACTGGGTTTAGAGATTCTTAAATCTCAGGACTCTCGCAGCAATGGCATTGGTTTGTTGATCACCCGACGTCTTCTGCAAAAAATGAATGGCGACGTTATTTTTGAATCCAAAGACAACGAAGGATTTAGATCCCTTGTTGAGTTGGAGGGTCATTTGAAATGAGAAAAATCCTTCTTGTCGAAGATGATACGTCCCTTGGCGAAACCCTGACAGAGAGACTCAAAAAAGAATATGACGTCGCTTGGGGAAAGACCTTGGCTGAAGCCTGGACTTTGTTTTCAAAATCCAAGGACTTTGATTTGATTATTCTTGATGTGGGTCTTCCTGACGGAACAGGCTTTGAGCTTGCCGCGAAGATTAAACAAATCTCTCCCGTTTTATTTTTATTTCTCACGGCGCAAGCCGATGCAGAGTCTCGCTTGCAGGGATTCGAATTGGGTGCCGAAGAGTACATTCCTAAGCCGTTTCATTTAAAAGAGCTTTTAATTCGTGTGAAACACGTCTTAGATGCCCATGCACCGGCTCGTGAAATTGAACTTGAAAATTGCACAGTCAGCTTCACGAATATGTCCGTGCAAAAAAAATCAGGGCAGATCGAATATCCTCCCGTGACGGATATGAAGATCCTGCAACTTCTAATTGAAAAATCCCCTCGCGTTTTAAGTCGTGATGAAATCATGAATGAGATCTGGGGTGTTGATAAAAATCCAAGCCATAGAACGATTGATAATATTATTGTGCGCCTACGCCAGCTTCTTGGTGATGACGGAGAAAAACACATTCGCTCCGTTCGCGGCGTCGGCTACCAGTGGTCCACAGAGGAGAATTCATGAATACATTGTTTAAAAACGCTCAACAAAGAACCCCTCAAGCTGTTCCGCCGATCTGGTTTATGCGTCAAGCAGGCCGCTATCATAAACACTATCAAGGCTTGCGCTCTCAGCATTCATTTATGGATCTTTGCAAAAAGCCGGAACTCGCGGCGCAAGTGGCGCTGGGACCCGTGGCTGAATTTGACTTCGACGTTTCTATTTTGTTCAGCGACATCCTTTTTCCGCTGGAAGCTTTGGGCATGGGGTTGGATTATACAGATCACGGTCCTCAATTGGGATTTAAGTTAAATCCTGAAACAATCAACACATTAGGACCTGTTGATAAAGCTGTTGAGTTCATGGGTTTTCAAAAAGAAGCGATGAAAGCGACTCGTGCCGTTTTACCTTCAAACAAAAGTTTGATCGGTTTTGTCGGCGGTCCTTGGACTTTGTTCGTTTATGCGGTTGAAGGCTCGCACGCGGGCTCTTTGATTCAGTCAAAAACTTTGATTCATCTATTCCCTAAATTCCTAGAGAAGATGTATCCGCTTCTTAAAGAAAACATCCGTCTGCAATTCGAAGGTGGCGCAGAAACGGTTATGGTTTTTGATACGGCTGCGGGAGAAGTCTCTCCACTATTCTTCCAAGAGTGGATTCAACCTGTTCTTGCACGTATTGCTCAAGATTATCCGGGTAAAATCGGTTACTACTCTAAAGGCACTCAGCCTGTGTTCTTTAATAAAGCCTTCACGGAACTTCCTTGGGCGGGGCAGGGGTTTGACCACCGTTGCTGGATGCCGGACTCTTTCAAGGTTCAAAACAAAGGTTTCGTTCAAGGAAACTTCGATCAAAGTTTGTTATTTATGGATGACAGTGATTTCAAAAAAGCTTTGCAAACGTTTCTTGCTCCGATGAAGGCTCTGAGTCTTCAAGAAAGAGCGGGTTGGGTTTGTGGTTTGGGTCACGGCGTTCTGCCTAAAACTCCAGAAAAGAATGTGAAACTTTTCGTGGAGACTGTCCGTAAGGAGCTCGCATGATGAAAGATCTTTTAGCAAAATATGATGTTCCCGCTCCCCGTTATACATCTTATCCAACGGTTCCTTATTGGGAAGTAAACCCGACAAGTGATCAATGGGTTCAGCATCTCAGAGCGACTCTTCAAGAAAAGCCAGGTGGCTGGTCGCTTTATTTGCACATTCCGTTCTGTGAATCACTTTGCACATTCTGTGGCTGCAACAACATCATCACTAAAGATCACAAAAGGGAAACTCCCTATGTCGATTTGATTCTAAAAGAATGGCAGCTTTATATTGAGCAAGTGCCTGAACTTTTGCAAAAACCGTTAAAGCACATTCACCTCGGCGGAGGAACTCCAACGTTCTTATCAGCGGAGTCTCTAGTGCAACTCCTTCGTCCTATCATGTCGCGTGTTAAAGTCGACCTTAATGATTTTGAAGGTTCTATCGAAGTCGATCCTCGCCGTACGAATCCACAACAATTAAAGGCTCTTCGTGAGCTGGGCTTCACGCGTGTGAGCATGGGCGTTCAAGATTTCAACCCTGAAGTGCAAAGACTTGTGAACCGCATTCAGCCTTTTGATATCACTGCGAACCTCACAAAGGCCGCGCGTGATATGGGCTATACTTCGGTAAACTTCGATTTGATCTATGGCCTTGCAAAACAAACTCCTGAATCAATCCGTGAAACAGCAAAAGCCACCGTGCAACTTCGCCCGGACCGCATTGCCCTTTACAGTTTTGCTTTGGTTCCTTGGATTAAACCGGCACAAAGACTTTTTAAAGATGAAGATCTTCCGAAGTCAGCTGAGAAGCGAGAGCTTTATGAGATCGCTCGCGGCGTTTTGCTTGAGGCGGGATATGTTGAGGTCGGTATGGATCACTTTGCTCTGCCAACAGACAACTTGTGTGTAGCCATGAATGAAAAGCGTTTGCATCGTAATTTTATGGGCTACACGGATCAACGCACCGATGTTCTTTTGGGTTTGGGTGTTTCTTCCATTTCTGAAACTCCTTATAGCTTTCATCAAAATGAAAAAGTGTTGCCTTTGTATGAAGCTGCCCTCAATGAAGGTCGTCTTCCAACACTGCGTGGACACGTTTTAACGGCAGAAGATCAAGTTCGTCGTGATCAAATTTTAAAATTGATGACCGAGTTCGAAGTAGAATTCACTGACGAGACTCAAGAGAAACAATCTGAAGAGTTTTTAGCAGAAATGATCAAAGACTCCTTGGTTGAGGTCCGTGAACACAAATTGGTTGTGAAAGAAGCAGGTCGCCCTTTCTTACGAAATGCCTGTGTGTTTTTTGATGAGCGCTTAAAGTCCAAACAACCTCAGACAAAAATCTTCTCACAATCTATATGAAAAAAGTCAGCGTGATTGGCGCTGGCTTTGCCGGGCTCACCGTAGCTCTCAGGCTTGCGCAAAAAGGTTTTGAAGTCGATCTCTATGAAAGCTCTTCACGCGTGGGAGGGCTTTTAGGTACGGACGTCACCGATTACGGCATCGCAGAGCGTGCCGCCAATGCTTTGATTTGCACAGAAAAAGCAGTGGGCCTTTTCAATGAACTAGGCATAACGCCGGTCACTCCTTTGCAAACTTCGAAAAAAAGATTTCTTTTTCGCGAGACTCCTCGCGCTTGGCCACTGAGTTTTGTCGAAACTCTGGGATTTTTGGGCCGTCTTCTCCCCAAGGCTCTGGGCGGAAAAAAGAACTTAAAACCCCGTGAGAATGAAACTTTACAGACATGGGGAGTGCGCAATATCGGGCCTCACGCTACTCAATATATTCTAGGTCCCGCCATGCAGGGAATTTACGGCAATGAAATTTCAGGCCTTAGCGCGGGTTTAATTTTAGGTCCTATCTTTTCAAAAAAGAAAAAAGACAAATACAAAGGTCTTCTGACAGGACCGTACGGCATGCAAGATCTAGTGGATCATCTGTCGATAAAACTCCAAGAACTTCACGTCAATATCCATTTAAATTCTGTCGTAGATCCAAAAACTCTCCCTGGACCTATTGTTGTCGCTACTTCAGCTCAGGCGGCGGCAAATCTTTTAAAAGCTTCGCATCCTGTTATATCAGAACTTTTAAAGCGCATTCGTATGTCATCTTTGATGAGTGCCACATTGTTCTTCAGCAAACCTCAGACTTCTTATCAAGGTTTTGGCTGTTTGATTCCTCGTGGATATGGCTTAAAATCCTTGGGAGTTCTTATGAACTCTTATATTTTTAAAGGCCGTGATAAAACGTATAACGAGACATGGATTTTAGGTGGCGTGACAGAAGAGGCGCTTCTTGATCTTTCTGATTCAGAAATTTTGAAACTGATCGCGGAGGAACGTCATCGTATCCTCGGTCAAAAGGAAAGCCTTCTTGATTATCGCATCAACCGTTGGAAAAATGCTTTGCCTTATTACGATCTACAGCTAGAAGAAACTTTGAGAGAATTAAACCGTGAAGCTCCAAAAGATTTGTACTTGCACGGAAATTATCTTGGAGGCATTGGCTTAAGTAAAATACTTGAGCGCAGTGACATGCTCGCAGAGGAGATTGCGAATCAACATGGCTAAAAAAGGTGTCTTGCTTTTAAATATTGGAAGTCCTAAGTCCTACGAAATCAAAGACGTAAAAAAATACCTTAATACGTTTTTGATGGATAAAGACGTGATTAATTTGCCATTCGTTTTTCGTTGGCCTTTGGTTCACCTTTTGATTGTTCCTCGCCGCGCTCCTTTTTCCGCAGAAAACTACAAAAAAGTTTGGCTTCAAGGCGAAGGTTCTCCTCTTACCGTCTACACCCAGAAATTTGCCAACCGACTTCAAAAGGATCTTGGCAGTGATTATCTCGTAAAAGTCGGCATGCGCTATGCGGAACCTGGAATTGAAAAAGCTTTGCGTGAATTTGAAGAGTCTGGAGTTGAAACAATTATCCTGGCTCCTCTTTTTCCTCAATATGCAGAAGCTACGACAGAATCTTCTTTAAAAGAAGTGGATCGTCTCGCAGGCCGTTTAGGAATTGATATTCCCACAGAAAGCCTGCCTCCGTTCTTCGATGAAAAAGCATTTATTGATCCCACTGTGCGCATCATTCAAGAAACATTGGGCGACGAAAAACCGGATCATTATCTTTTCTCTTTCCACGGACTTCCTGAAAGTCACATCCGCAAAGTGCCCGGGTGTTTACGCAGCGAAGATTGCTGTTTTGAGGAAAATGCCTGCGCGAAGAATTGTTATCGCGCTCAATGTTTTGAATCCGCAACACAGATCGCAGAATCTTTAGGACTTCTTGACAGTCACTGGAGCGTTTCTTTCCAATCCCGATTAGGTCGTGGTGAATGGTTAAAGCCAGCAACGGACCACTCTTTAGAAATCCTTGCGCAAACAGGAAAGAAAAAAGTGGCAGTGATTTGCCCTTCGTTTGTCGCTGATTGTATCGAAACCTTGGAAGAAATTGGAATTGGCGGTCAAGAAACGTTTAAAGAACACGGTGGTCAGGAGTATCGCCTGATTCCGTGTTTGAATGATGATAAAGAATGGACATCGAAGTTCGCTGGCTTGATTAGGGAATTAAAAATAGTAACAGCGGAATCAAGATAGCCGTCATCAAGCCATTGAGCGCCATGGCAAGCCCCGCGAAGGCTCCAGCCATTTCATTGATTTGAAATGCACGGAAAGTTCCAAGGCCGTGAGCTGCAAGTCCCATGGAGAATCCTTTAACAAGCGGATCTTTTACTTTTACAAGTTTCATTACAAATGAGAAGCGCCAAAATCATGATGGCAAAGACTAACACTTATCCGAACGTAAATGCAAAAGCTTCCACATCAGGATCCAAGAATTCAATTTCGAAAGTGTGATCACGAATGTCGCCTACCTCTTTCTGGCGAATCAGTTGATACAAACGATTCTCTTTGACGACACCCTGACCTTTTTCATCTGCATCCATTCCGTGATCTGCACCAGGCGCCTGCCCATCAATAGTAACACGAAAACGAACCGAGGAACCCGCTTTATGGGGACCTAAAACCAAATGCAAATCGCGCGCGTGAAAACGGTAAATTATTTTTCCACCCGCTTTTGTCAATGTGGCACTTTCATTGGAAATACTCCAACGACCAGATAACGTCCACTCGTTGAGCTCCAGATTTTTGACGGCGACATAATTCTCTTCGCGGTCCGGCTTTAATATCGGTGTTAAACGTAGGTTTTCTGCACGAGCATAACCAATGTAAGTCTCTGGAGATTTTACGTCATTCATTTGCGGAGCCGCTTGCGCCCCCTTCGCTTCGACCTTCACGACATCCGAAGATACGGCAAGGGGCCCGCCCTCCTTAAGAAGATCTTGGATGACCATTTCGGATTCTTCATATTGTCCTTCACCAAAGTGATGATGACGAAGACGGCCCTGTCGATCCAGGAAATAGTGAGCTGGCCAGTAATGGTTATCAAATGAATTCCATATACGATAGTCGTTGTCCATTGCCACAGGATATTTAATTTCAAGTTCTCTTACGGCTTTTGCAACGTTGTCAGGATCTTTCTCGAAAGCAAATTCGGGAGTGTGCACGCCAATAACCACAAGACCTTGATCTTTGTATTTCTCTGCCCAAGCTTTTACATAGGGTAGAGCCCGTAGGCAGTTGATACATGAATAAGTCCAGAAATCCACAAGCACGACTTTGCCTTTTAAAGCTTCAAAGGAAAGAGCCGGAGAATTAAGCCATTGCGTAGCTCCTGCCAAACTGATTGGAAGCGCATTCATGGTTTCTAAATCTGATTTCGTCGTCTCGCTACGTTGCGAATTTTCACCGCGGAAAATTTGAATGAGCTTGTTTTCGATGTCTTCCGTTTGAACTTTGGAAATCCTAGTAAGAACTGTGCGATCAAGACCAAAAGTAATCGTTAAAACTCCAAGGAGTACCGCGATACCTAGCGCGATTTTTATTTCCCGCTCTGCTTTCAAAGATTTTTTCAATGTTCCTAAAAACTTTCCACCAGCGACAAGTGCCAGCATCAGCGATGTGGCGGCTCCTAAGGCATAAGCTAAAAGAAACCAAATGGCACTTTGCGTACTTCCTCGAGAAGCCGCTCCGGTTAAAATCAATCCTAAGATGGGTCCTGCACAAGGAGCCCACAGAAGACCTGTCGCAACTCCTAACAAGAGAGATTTGGAAAAACTTGCTTGGGATTTTGAGCTCTCGCTGAGTTTTGAACCCCACCGTGTGAACGGTTCAAAGAACCTATCGAAAAACTGTGGAAAGATCAGTGACAAACCAAAGACTGTGAGAAGAACAATGGCAATCCACCGTCCCCAATTGTTGGCTTGAACAATCCATGCTCCGCCAAGAACCGCCAAACTTGAGAAGACCGCAAAAGTCAGAGCCATTCCCAACAGAAGAGGCAATCCACTTTTTCGAAAAGGTTGATCTGCTTTCGCAAAAACAAACGGAATCACCGGAAGAATGCAGGGACTTAAAATCGTTAGAACTCCCCCAATATACGACAGCACTAAGAGCCACATGATCGTCTCCTCTGCACGAGTCTGTTCTAAGACTACAACTTTCAATTATCCCCGAAAAGTTGTTAAAAACCACAGCATTGCCTAATGACGGATTTGGTAAGCTGTCATTTCTGTAGACACCAACCTTGCCTTCTTTTGCAGCCTAACTAGCGGCATACCTTGCATATTTACGTACTTGATGAACCTATCTCAGGCATTTCTCATTTTGAGACAATTGATTCTTACGGCTCTGATCGTAGCTGTAGGGGCTTGTTCGTTCAAAAAGGATCCGGAGAAAAATCAACGTCCACTGATCCTTATTCAAGAGAAAGAAGTAACTAAGAAGAAACTTACTCTTGAAGAAATTATTTCTCAAGAAAACGAAGAAAAAGCGCTTAAAGAGCTTTCAGAAATAAGGTTTGCGAAAATCAATGACATCAAAACAACGGATGGCTCACTGCTTGATACAGCCATCAAATTCGATAAAAAGAATATTCTTAATTATTTGCTTATTCAGGGGCACAGTCCATTCATCATGACTGAAACCACTTACAATAAACTTTCATACTCCGACGAACTAAATAAAATTATCGGAGATGCTCAAAGAGATCGATTTATTGGAATCTTGCGCAACTATTCTTCCGAAGAGGAGAACACCAAGTTCAAAAACTCGGTTACCAGTAATAGACTCGGGTTTATTGGTTGCCAGAATTTTATCAATTTTCTCATGAATCTAAAATATTCTCACCCGGAAAAAGGGAACCCTGGTTACTACTATGAAGTTTTAAAATCTATTCACAATGAAGAGATGATCAAAACCGTACTGAAAGAGACTGAGTGCTCCAGTCTCAGTAATAAATTTTCATCGGAAAAGTTGTCTGAGTGGCTTGCGAATGAAATTTTAGACCAGTTTAGAAGTAACTTTTCGTCGTCAGAATTTTTTGAATTTATTAGCTCTCTTGGGCCCGCAAAAGCCTTATCTATAAATCTTGCCAATAACAATAGAATACCGGGTCCCGCATTAGTTAAAATCGACCCTATGTTACTTTTAATGATAAAAAAATCCTGCTTTGATAATGAAGAGTTATTTTTAAAATGGATTTCTTTGATAAAAAAACATGTAGACAGGGGAGACGCTACTTATTCATTTAGGTATGTATTTCCAGACGAATTGTCTGAGAATGAAAAAGCCAATTCATGTGAAGGTGATCCCGAGTATTGTAGCTCATTTCATGAAAATGCTAACAATATGACTTATGCTTACGGGCTTCTTTTCAAGGCTCAGCACTACGATGATATTTTATATAGTAGTATTTGGACTAATTTGTCCGAGGAACCGTTAACAGAAGAGGCTGCTAAAATAAAAAAAGAGGTATGCAAATCTTTAAATGAAAAGAGTCAAACTGAGAGTAAAAATTCTCCCGAAGATTCTGAGGGGGACGGCCTATGAAATTGATATCTATTCTCCTTCTTGTGATACTATTCAACCTAGCCGGATGTTCATTTTCCAAAGATAAGTCGCCTGCACCTTTGATGCGGACATCTCAAGAGTCGAAGAAAACTCTTTCCGAAACTCAAAAAAACATCCTGACCGCAATAAAAATTAATAATCTCAATAAACTCAAAGCAGTTCTCGATTCAGCGCAGCCCCAGGATTTCATTTTCCCGAAGGAAGGCTCAACTCCTATGGGATTGGCTTTGCAAATTGATAGAAAAGAGTTTGTAGAGCTGCTCGTTAGCTCTAACGTAGATCCTACGAATTTAGGTGATCAACAGGAAATTTTTAACTCAGTAGTCTACTTAACACAGATCCAAAAAATTTATACATCACTGAATTTAACTGAACGGGTCAAAGAAAATAGCGAGACAATGAACGCTTCCCAGACACTCCTTTTCGAAAAGTATTTGACGATATTATCTAATGTAACTGCATTAATTGAAAAAAATGATTTCGTAAGCGCCGTAGCCGCTTATCAAAAGACTCCAATAAACTGTGAATTTATGGAGGCTCAATCCATACTTCTATACATGCAAAACGGACATAAGGATTTCGCTCAAATCGAAAAGTTTCTTTCCAAAATAGATTGTAAATCAAGTTTAAAGAAGTCCGAGATAGAAGAAATCTATCACGTGGAACTTACAAGACAGTTCCAACGTTTTTTTTCCGACGGTTCCCTACTTTCCTATATAACTCGACATCCGTCTCTTACAAGTCTTTTATGGAATATAGACAACTCTGGTTTTTGGGTTTCTCCAAACCTGTTATTCAGGATTGCCTTCGACGAAGAGAATCGTTATCTCACAAAAAAAAGCAGCTCCGATTTTTGTGAGCCTCCATTCGGACCCGACTTCGAAGGTTGTTACCTAGAAGAAGAAATGAAAACTTATGCCTTTTTTAAGAATAACAATATTTTGCTTCCCGACTACGAGCTTATTCATACAAAAAATGGTTCCATCGTGACAACTTATTCATTTTTCCGTCGCCAAGTTGTCAATTCACAAGATGATTTTTATGAAAAAGTAAGCTACTTCCTGCATGGAAAAAAAGTTTACTACGACATCGAAGATCCGAACGAACGTGGAACTTACATTCAAGGCACAGTAGAAAAACCATGGCAGATAGGTTTCCAAGAAATGGATGACGATGTCGTCGATTGATGACCTGACAACGTACAGTCTCAAAATGTGTCAGTGTCAAATATTGAGACATTTGAGATGAAACTGAATGGGTTTCCACAGAGCACAGATTTTGAAAACGTTACAAACTGTTAAAAAGGAGCACGTAGATGGCTAACAGTTTCCTTGTAAAGAGTATCGTCGCAAGCATCAGCTTTTCATCACTTGTAGCTAGTTCGGCAATGGCTGCTACATATAAAATGAATGCTATGTGCTACCTCCAGGACAAGCAGTCTGCTCAAGTTAAGGAGTTCAATCCGACACAGCAAGAAATTCGCGACACAGAAAAAGACAGCGAAGTTCGCAATGTTCCAACAAATGTTACAGCAGCAGACGTGAACACGAAGTTCCGAGTAGCTTCTCTCTCAAAAATTCTTGTTACTCACTGGGCGGTTGCAACTTTAGGACCTGAATACCGATTCAAGACAAAGATTAATGTTACACCAGCCGATGCTGCTAGCAAATCCTGTTATGTACATATCTCCGGCGATCAAGATATTTTCATGGGCAAAGAAATGCTTACCACTGTCTTTAATCAACTTAAACCTATTCTTGCCAAGCAGAACTGCACCACTATTTCGCAACTCTCTTATGACGAAAAATTTGTAATTCCTTTTTATACAACGAATAATTTTATTTTCGATCACAGAAAGATTTCTGGATTTAGAGGTAGAGACCCAGAAATGTTCTATGGGCCATTGACGACTCAAAAAGCACTGACATACTTTATTCGAAACTTCGGTCCTATCTCAGTTAAAACAATTAAACCGGCACGTGCTGCCGAATATAAAAAGTATGCGCAAACTGTACCCGTAAAGACTTATTCATTTAAATCACGTCCTCTCTACATGATGATGAGAGAATACAATGCGTATTCATCAAATATTCCACCTAATATTCTTTTTGAAAAGTTAGGCGGTGCAACTGCATACAGCGCATTTATTAAAAATCGCCTCGGCTTTGATTCATCTAACTTAACGGTCTTAAATGGCTCAGGATATCCTGTTCTTCTAAACAAAGGTCAGGCCAACGAACAAAAAGTATACAATGAAGTCACATGCGGGAGTATCGTTCGTGTGATCCAAGATTTAGACCACATGTTGAAGGCATACAAAGGTTCAAAAAACTTTCAACTGGCGGATGTTATGGCCGTTGGTGGACCCGACGAAGATTTCTCGACATTTAAGTCACTGTATAGCGATTCAAAATATGATAATACTCTAACGGCGAAAACTGGTTCGGCCGAAAAAGCAATTACATTTGGCGGAATGTTATCAACGGCTGATGGACCCCTATATTTTGCGGCTTTGACGGAGCCTGAGGCCTATGAAAACTTAGGATCTCCACGCAAATATATCCGTGATTTAGTTTCTATCTTGGCAGATAGACAAAAACTAAAAAAATTCGACTATACTCAAATTGGTCCGATGAACCCAACAGACGCTGCGGCGACTCTTGTTGAAGAGAGTACTAATTTATCAACTAAGTTGAACTAGGCAGAACAATATGATGAAGCTAGACATTTTTATCGCAGCAGTATTATTCACTTTTAGCTCTGTAAGTTTTGCTGGCGGGGCGAAAGTTGAAGTTTCAAACCAGTTTTCACAAGCATACACCCAAGCATTTGAAGGAAACTTAAAATCGTTAAAGAAATTGCTTAGTAAAAAAATCGATATCAACCAAACCAATGAAAATGGCCAAACGATGCTTATGGCAGCGGCGAGCAATGGTCACACTGATGTCTTGAATTTTCTAATTGATAAAAAGGCAAATCTTAATACCAAAGATAGTGAACAAAAAACAGCGTTGTATTACGCAATAGACAACGACCAGACCGAGGCCGCAAAAATTTTAATCAGCAATGGAGCTGAGCTTGCAAATTTAAATCAATGGAATGACACGGCTCTTATTCTTGCGACATCCGTAAATAACGGTGAGCTAATGCAATTGCTTCTTAAAAAACAACCCTCTCTCATTAATATAGCTAATAAGAATGGAAAAACACCTTTACTCGAAGCCGCACGTCACGGTAGTGCAAAGACAATTAAACTATTAATAGATGCTGGTGCAGACCTAAAAGCAAAAAACGACGATGGAAAAACAGCTTTAGAAATTGCTAACAAAGCTCAAAATGAAGCAGCTATCAAACTTCTCTCAAAAAAGTAGAAAAAGGTACCAGGTACCTTTTTCCTTTTTTATTTCGTGCGATCCGGTGTTTTGATTTCACCACAGGCGATGCGTTTGCCGGAGGCTCCTGAAGGCTGGCTTTCGTAATCGTCGGGGCGTTCGTGAATGATGATGGTCGTGCCGCCTCTTTTAAGCAAAGAATTCGGGCCTTCTTTCAAAGTCACCATAGTATTGATTTCTTCCGAATGCCCCTGACCATCTCCTTTGACTTCAATATTTTTCAAATCACCTGCGTGAGGTCCGCCTTTGACATGGCCGTGCTTTTGTTTTTGGCTGGGATTGAAATGCTCACCGGCTGATTTGAAATCGGGACCTTTGCAAACACCCTTTTCATGAAAATGAACTCCGTACGTTCCTGGAGGCAGCTTCGTTAGATTGATCGTGACTTTAACACCGTCGGTTTCTTGGGTGAGATTGAGATCTCCGACTTGTTCACCTTTTGCGTTGTTGATGATGACCGCGACAGGTTCAATCACTTTTTGCGCTGCCCACGCGATCGAACCGGAACTGATGAAGACAAAGCAGAGTAAAGAAATTTTTCTCACGTAAACCCTCCCCATGACGTCATTGGAACACACGAGGAAATCGGGAGATAATTAAAAATAAGAAAGGGACCTTGCGGTCCCTTTTTAAAATCCGTCTTATGAGAAAAGACGTTTGAAGAATCCTGAGATCTTTTGTCCCAGTGATTTTTGTGCGACCACCGGAGCATGCTTCTTAGCATGTTGTGGGTGTGGCCCCTTACGGTGTTCATGGCGTTTTTGATCGTGGCGCTTGCCACCTTCATGACGTCTTTGCTGATGTTGATCAGGACGCTTTCCGCCTTCGTGTTTTTTATGCTCTGGACGTGGTCCACCAGGACGAGCACCTTGAGCAGATCTTTGTTGATCACGAGGACCTTTTTCATGACGACGTTGTTCGCCACCACGACGGTCACCTCTTGGTCCGCCTCCACTGCGACGTTCTCCGCCGCCGCCACCTTGACGCTCACGAGGAGCACGGGCACGGTCCAAAGATTTTGGATAATGACCTTCGTGATGATGAGACATTGATTTGAATTCTTTCACCAACTGATCATTTTCCAAATAGCCAACTTCGATTTTGTGTTTCAAATAATCTTCAATGCGCGCCAAAGCTTCGATGTCTTTGTCACCCACCAAAGAGAACGCCTGACCCGTAGTGCCCGCGCGGCCTGTACGACCGATACGGTGAACATACGACTCACTGTCGTTTGGAAGTTCATAGTTGATCACCATGTCGACACCTTTGATATCCAAACCGCGTGCTGCCACGTCTGTTGCTACCAAGATGTTCATGTTGTTTTCAGCCTTGAACTGCTCAATCACACGATTGCGTTGCGCTTGAGTCAACAAGCTTGAGATCGCCATCGCAGGAATGCCGTTATCAACCAAGAATCTTGCGATCTTTTCAACACTCAACTTGAAGTTCGTGAAGATGATCGCTTGTTTTGGATTATGCACCTTCAACAAAGACAACAGCTGTTGAGGCTTTTCATCACTGCCGACGTGGAAGATTTGGTCTTTCACGTTTTCAGCTTTGGCTTGATCGCGGCTGATGTTGATTTCAACCGGCTCTGATCCGAACTGATAAGCCGTGTTCAAAACATCAAAGTTCAATGTGGCGCTAAAGACCAAGAACTGACGTTCACGAGGCACTCTTTGCAAGATGTACTTCATGTCGTCTTTAAAGCCCATGTCGAACATGCGATCGGCTTCATCGAACACAATGGCGCGAACTTGTTTCAAGTCCACCAAGTGTTCTTTGTAAAGATCAATCAAACGGCCTGGTGTTGCGACGATAAATTCAACGCCATTTTTAAGCGCCTCTTTTTGTTTGTCGTAACCCGTTCCACCGTAGATCGCAAAACCGCGAAGACCTGAATCGACGCTGAATTTTGTGATGTTCTCTTGAACTTGTTCTGCCAACTCGCGGGTCGGAACCAAAATCAAAATAAAATTTTGCGGTTTCCAATCTTTGAAGGCGCGTTTTTCGTAAAGTGCTTTTTGTTCCTCAGTCGCGTCACCTGGTGCCGGACGAGCGCGAAGGATGCGCTCCATAAGAGGAATAACAAAAGCGGCGGTTTTTCCTGTACCTGTTTGTGCAAGTCCTGCGACATCTTTTCCTTCAAGGATGTGCGGCATGGCTTGTTCCTGAATCGGTGTGCAATCCTCGTAATTCAATTTTTGGATCGCAGACAACAAACTAGGCTCTAAATTCAACTCTGAGAATTTCAACTTTCTGTACTCCAGTCTGAAGCTCCCAAAGTAATCACCGGGAAGCGAAAAGTCAAAGCAGGTGCTTAAAAGCCGCCCACAAACATCTTCAAAGCCTCGATGAAAGCCTGAGGTTGATCTGAGTGCACCCAATGACCGGCATTTGGGATTTCGACGCCCTTAATCATAGAATTGTGCGCCAGCATTTTTTCGTAATTTTCTCGGCTAAGTTCCTTGGAGTTTCCGCCTCGAACCAATAAAGTCGGAACCTTAAGGCTCCCCACCTCGGCCCAACGGTCCCCTTGTCTCCCTAAACGAACCGAGTCAATAATGGCTTGTTTAGAAAAACGCCAGTCCACGGTTCCATTCGGTTTTTCCTCCATATTGGAGTAAAAATAGTTCGCCATAACCTGTACGTTCTCACGCGTCTTTGCGGTCTTTACAAAATCTTCAAAGAAATAGCGCTTAGCCTCTTCACGAGTGGCAAAGGGACTCGGCACCAAATTCAATAAATATTCGTAATACTCATGAGCTTGCGGATTGCCTTCGGGTCCGATGTCCTCAATGACAAGATGACTGAGGTATTGCGGAAAACGAGAGGCGAAGTTCAATACGTTGCGACCGCCCATGGAGTGACCGACAAGAATGAATTTGTCCCAACCAAGCTCATCGACAATTTTTTTAAGATCATTGGCGTAATCTTCGGGAGAGTAACCCTCCGAAGGCTGAAAAGAACGGCCGTGCCCGCGTTGATCGTAGGCCAAGCAATGTTCCGTGGCCTCAAGGCCAGAGATGATTCGACGCCAGTTTTGCCCATAACCCATCAAACCGTGCACGAAAATCCACTTCCGTCCATCTTCAGGGCCATAAAAATGATGGTAAAAATTCGCTAAATAAGACATGACCTTTTTATACCCCCGAGAAAAGGTCTCAACAACGTTTGAATTTTGATGCGAAGGGATGTAGATTCAGCCTCGATGACATCTCAGCAAAAGCCCCAGCTCCATGAGGACTGGATCGACTCCTACGCATTAAGAATTGTCCGAAGTCTGCAAGACTCCGGGTTTGAAACCTACCTTGTGGGCGGCTGTGTTCGCGACTTGCTTGTTGGCATTCATCCCAAAGACTTTGACATCGCCACCAACGCTCTTCCTAATCAAGTTCGCAAAAAAGTTCCCAATGCCTACGTGATCGGACGTCGCTTTAAGCTGGTTCTTGTCAAACGCGGCGATCAGCAATTTGAAGTCGCTACGTTCCGCCGCAACGTCACTCCTGAAGAATTAACAGCCATGGGAGATGACACCGTCGAGGGAGACAACTACTTCGGCACTGTCGAAGAAGATGCACAACGCCGCGACTTCACGGCCAATGCAATTTTTTACGATCCCGTTCAACACAAATTGCTGGATCACTGCGGAGGTCTTCAAGACATTCAAGATCGTGTTTTGCGCATGATCGGCGATCCGAAGGAACGCTTTATCGAAGATCCAATTCGCATTTTGCGCGCGATTCGTTTGTCGCATAAGTTGCATTTTTCTATTGAGTCTTCGATGCGCGCGGCGATTGCCGAATGCAGTGTGGAGCTTAAAAAATCCGTACTTCCCCGCCGTCGCGAAGAGTGGTTGAAGTTCTTACGTTTAAACGAACCTCACCGCGCCTTCATGGAGCTTTTTGATTTGCACATCATGGAGCAAATTCTTCCTGGCTTGCAATCCGTGTTCGTAGATCCTGCAAAAATGGAGACTTTCGAAATCCATCTTGCAAGAATCAATTCCGCACAAATCGATAAAGCCAATCCGATCGAGCTTTTTGCGGGCTTTATGCTGGCATTCATGAAAGCGCAATACGGTGAAGAGCCTTGGAATCACGATGAACTTGCGAATGATCCGAAGCTTGCGTATTTCATGCGCGAAGAGATGGGTATTTTCAAACAAGAGATCACGATCTTCTTTAAAGCTTTGCACATCATGCAAGGTCTGCACAGAATCGAAAACTACTCTCGCAAAGGAGAGCGTCGTCAAATGGCATTCATTCACAATGAATCGTTTGGCCTGGCTTTGAAACTGGCGAAAATGGATTACTCTCTTTCCGGCGCACAGCTAGCGTACTGGATGCAACAAATCGAAAAATACCGAGGTGGCCTTCCAATGAAGACCACTGAGGAACCTCAACACTAATCTTACGTTTCATATTCTCATTATAGTACATCGAGCTTCGATCTGAGGCTCGGAACTTGTTCCGTACTGATTGTCATAAGATAATCAAATTGTGTAACCATTAAGGAGTCGTCTCAAAGTGGCCTAAAGCCAGCAACACGAAGACTCCAGGGAAGGTTAGCGATGGGGCAAGACAAAAAGAATACGTTTTTGATTATCAGTGGTGATAAGACGCGCATCCAGCGCTGCACCGATATTCTCACAAGAAATTTTGAAAACAGTTCCGTCTTTCATGGAGCGGAATGGTTTGAAGCCAAATACAAACTCGACAACGTTCATCCAAAGGCCGTGCTTGTCGATGAATATCTTCCTAAAGGTTCTGGCTTTGATATCGTCGCTAAAATTTTAAAAGAAAAAAACAATAAAGACATTGCGATCATCATCATGTCTTACATCGCTGATCACGATATGTTTTCTTCCGAGGTTGCTTCAGGCCGAGTTCAGTTTCTTACCGAGCCTGATCGCGAACAAGCTCTGGTCGACTGCATTTCTAAAGTCGTTTCTCCGAAAAAGAACGACGATCAACCGCAATATCAACTAAAACAACTGCAGGCCGGTGAAGTGCTTTTCAAAGAAGGCGACAGCACGGAGCTTGCTTACATTGTTAAAAAAGGAAGTTTGAGAGCCTACTGTTTAGGTCACGATGGCGACAAAGTGATGCTTGGTGAAATCATGGCCGGAGAATTCGTCGGTGAAATGGGTCACTTTAATCACGACCCGCGCTCTGCCACAGTGGAAGCGATCACGGAAGTGGAATTGATCGCGATTCCTAATAAGAATTTGGACAATGTGATCTTTGCCCGCCCTTCGTGGGCCAAAGCCCTTGTGAAAACACTTTCACAAAGACTTAAGAAAGCAAACAAAGCTCTTACTGGTTAGACTTGTTACCCAGTTTTTCCCACAGATAAGTGAACTCCAAAGTATTCCATAAAATACTTTGTTCTAAGTTGGCGGTCCTTGCATGACCGCCTTCTGTATTTTCATAGTAGAAAAGTGGATGTCCCTGCGCTCTCATCTTGGCCACCATCTTACGTGCGTGACCTGGGTGAACACGGTCGTCTTTTGTGCTCGTCATAAAGAACGCTTCAGGATATTTAGTCTTTGCATCAACCTTTTGATAAGGCGAATATTTTAAAATCGCCTCGCGCATTTTTGGGTCTTCAGGATTTCCATACTCATCCATCCAGCTCGCACCTGCGAGAAGCTTGTGATAGCGAAGCATATCAAGAAGAGGCACTTGGCAAAGAACAGCGTTGAACAAATCCGGTCTTAGAACAAACGTCGCTCCTGTTAAAAGGCCTCCGTTAGATCCGCCGCGAATTCCCAAGTGTTGAGGTGATGTGATCTTACGAGCAATCAAGTCTTCTGCAATCGCGATATTGTCTTCAAAAACTTTATAACGATTTTCCTTTTGCACAGCTTGATGCCAAGCCGGCCCAAACTCACCGCCACCACGCAAGTTGGAAAGCACATAGACGCCGCCTTTTTCCAACCACACTTTTCCTAAGACACCATTGTAGGAAGGCTGCATTGGGATTTCAAATCCACCGTAGCCGTACAGCAGTGTTGGATTTTTACCGTCTTTTTTAAGCGACTCTTTAGACACTACGAAGTAGGGAATTTTTGTACCGTCTTTGCTTGTCGCTTCAAAGCGCTCCGTATGCATACCGTGAGCATTGAATCTTTCCGGAGATTTTTTTAATAATGTAAATTCGTTTTTAGAGTCTTCTGCGTTTCCTAAAAAGTTTGATGAGGGTGTAAGGAAATCAGTGTACACAGCCAAGTAATTATCAGATGTATCCTCTGTCGATGCCACCACCGCCATGCCATTTTGACCTAAAGACACTTCCTGTTGAATCCACTTGTTGGGCCCTTGATAAGTGACCTTCACAATTTTTGCTAAAACGTTGTCGGTCGTTGATAGCATCAGATAGCTTTTTGTCGAACTTGCCCACTGTAAAAACTTTTTCTCCGTCGGAGCAAAAACTAGCTGTAAAGAATCCTGCGCTTTTTCGCCATCAAAGATTTTATCAAAAGGCATCGCAACAAGACTGCCTTTTTTAAATTGTTTTAGGTCGGAGCGCAGAATGTAGAGCAGGTGATCTTTAAAGACGCCGTTAAATTGCGCATCTTGTGGCATCGGAATTTGTGTCTTCTTACCTGAAGCATCTTCGTACCAATCAATACCTTCATAGAAAGACAAACGACGTGTATGGAATGTATAGTTTTTCTCCGGCGTGAACTCCACCCAACTATAGACAGACATATCTGTCTTTTGCCCTTCGTTAACCACCTGAGCTGCCGATAACGGCGTGCCACGCTTCCAAACCTTCACGATACGGGCATAACCAGAATCCGTCATTGAGCCCGGACCATAATCAGTGCCTACGAAAACTGTATTTTCATCCTTCCACGTCAGAAGATTTTTTGCTTCAGGAACAACGAATCCATCTTTAACAAACTCTTTGGTTTTCAAATTGAATTCACGAATCACCGTGGCATCTTTACCGCCGCGAGAAAGGTGAATGAAAGTTCTTTCATATTTAGGAGGAAGTTCCGAAGAACCTTTCCACACCCAGTTCTCGTTTTCTTTTTTCGCAAGAGCATCGAGATCCAGGATAACATCCCATTTAGGACTTCCTGTTTTGTAACTAGCCACCGTTGCTTTACGCCAAACTCCACGAACATGCTTTTCATCTTGCCAGAAATTATAAAGCTCTCCATTTCTAAGCTTCACATCTGGAACACGGTCCTTCGCTAAAACAATCTTACGGATGTCTTTTTCCAAAGATTTAAACAGAGGATCTTTTTTGAAATGGTCCAAGGTTTTTTTGTTTTCATCTTTTGCAAATTGCAAAGCCTTCGGTCCTTCGACTTCTTCAAGCCACAAATAAGGATCTTCGACTTCTGAAGTCGCATTGTTTTGCAGAGGTTTTGATTTGCAAGCCCCCAGCATCAGAGGCATTAGAAGGAACCACTTTGGAAATTTCATAGATAGACTCCTGTTAGCAGGAGTCTATTCTTAGGGAAGACTCTTAAGGGTTCAAGGATTTAATAAAGGCCTCGACTTGCGATAACACTTGATCATATTCCTGATCATGAAATCCTAATGATGAACGCATCATTTCTGGTGGCATCTGACGAGTTTTCAGTTTCACCCAGAAAGAGCTTTCAGAAGGACTTGATAAATTCAGCATCGTGCCACGCATTTCTCCCAACATTTCTTTGCCAGTATCTTTTTGAAATTGCGTGTGGCACATTGCGCAGTTCTTTTTCACCAAAGGCACCAACGGTTCAAAGGCCTTCAATGTTTTTTCAGAGAAGTCGCCAACGACAAGATCTTCAGGACGAACTTCCGCTTTCTTACCTTGGGAAATTCTTAGGATCGCGCCGTTCTTATCATCGAGAACTAAAATAGAACCGTCATTTAAGGCCGTAAGCCCCGTCGGCGCACCACGTGGACGAACGCCTTCTTGCGCTTTCCAACCAAAGACGATTTCCTGGTATTGAGTGTCTGTCGGGACACCTCTTTCGTCGACAGGGTAAGCGACGATGCGCTGTCCGTATTTTTGATAACCGTGCCACGCGACCAAAAGTTTTCCTTTTAAAGATGGCAATAGTTCGTTTCGATAATACAAAAGACCCAGAGGTGCTGTGTGCGCGGGCATAAATACCTTCGGAAGAGCAAATTGTTTTGCGCACATCTCAGGCGTCACTTTTCCCTGGAAATTAGGAGCCACTTCGCCGCGCGAATGACAATAAGGCCAGCCATAATGACGGCCTTCTTCTAAAATATTTAACTCTTCATACGGAAGATCTTCATTCGGAAGATCAATTCCGTTTTCACCTTGAATCACCACACCCGAAACCGGGTGAACCGCAAGTGCCATAGAATTACGAAGACCGCGGGCAAAAGGTGCTACCTTCGTGACTTTTCTTTGCGGGTCATTGCTAAGGTTCACTTTCCACACAGCGGCGCTCGCTAAAGGACTTTCCGACTGAATGCACTTTCCATTTTCATCTACGGTTTTGATTCCGGAACCACAATCATCCGAGGGAGCACCTACATTGATGTACATTTCCGTGAACGTGCTATTCACCGCCATTTGCAACAAGGGATGTTTGTTTTTGAATTTCGTCGCCATGGCATTGTATTCAGAAGCACTGACATATTCATCTTTACGGAAAATAGACTTTGCAAAATCATTGACGACGACTTCAGGAGTCACATCAATATTAAAATGTCCTGTCTTTGCATCGCGTGGAGAAAAACGCACGACTCCCGTCGGAGTTCCAACGTAAAGACGTCCTTCCGGATCCATAACAAGTCCATTAGGCATGGTCAGTTTTTTTGTTGGAAATAAATTAACGATCGCAGTTTTTTCAACACCTTGGGAATCTTTCCCGCGATACACGGCATAAATGGTGCCTTTTGCATAAGCCCAGCCACCCATTTCACTCACGTAAATCACACCTTCTTTGGATTGAACGGCGTAACGAGGCATTTTAAGACCGTCTTGTTTTCCAGCCAAAATACCAACACAGATTCCTTCAGGCGTTCCCACCTGCACTTGCGGCAAACCGTCGCAAAGAACCGTGGCATCGACGCGATAACCCGATTTTTCAAAAACTTCAGCGTGAGCTAAAGAGCCCGCTAATACGGAAAAAAGAGTGATCCATTTTGAGACATGCCATTTTGCCTTCATGACGTGAGTCCTTTCGAAGGAAGATCCTTCTAAGAACTCAGCAAGATTCGTGCGCCTCTGTTCGAATTATTTTACCCTGGCTTAATTCAAAATGAGATTAACGACAATAGAGCCACTATTTGTTATTCATGTGGTCTATCTAATCACCTTCACTCCAGCCACTGACGCAAAATCATTATCAAGCGTCAATAGCTGAGCATGGCTAAAACGAGCACAAGCTAACACCATAGAGTCCGCCATTCCAAGATCAAACTCCAGGGATAAGTCTCCGGCCAATAGAGCAATATCTCTGTTGATTTCCATAGACTTGTACTTACTGAGTGCACTGACGACTTCTAACGAAGTTTCTTCGCTCGTTTGTTTTTTTAATTTTCTATAAATTTCATAGATCACGAGAGTCGGAACAATAGGATCTGTATTTTTTAAAGCCTCTTCGCATTTTTTGCGAAGAGGGCCGTCACAAACAATTTCTATCCATACAGAGCTATCTACAACCATTAGATCTTTCTGTCCTTTTTATCACGAAGATCTTTGGTGTTCACTTTGCCATATTTTTTAACTGTGTCTCGCAAAACGGACAACTGTTTCACCGGCACTATGTATGCGATTCCGCCTTTGGCAATAACGTCGACCTCAAGGCCCGGTTGAATATTGAGGGCCTCTCTAACCTCTTCAGGAATAACTACTTGATATTTGGACGAAACTTTTACAGACATGCATTGAGTATAACAGAATACTTATCGATGTCAATATCGTTGAACGATGGCCCTGCAGTCCAACAGGGCTCCTAATTGATTTTAAGCGGCGTTACGAGTTTGGATTTGGCCTAAAAGATCTCCGGCAATCTTATCCAGAGGAAGAATCTTGTCAGCAGCACCTAATGCCACCGCAGCCGCAGGCATTCCGTAGACTACGCATGTTTCTTCATTCTGTGCGACCGTGTAAGCTCCTGCATTTTTCATCTCCAACAAACCTTCAGCGCCGTCCTTACCCATTCCGGTCAAAACAACACCCAAGGCATTTTTACCCACGTACTTCGCAACAGATTTCATCAAGTAGTCTGCCGCCGGACGCACACTGTGCAAAGCGGGTCCTTGATGAAGTTTTACGTAGTAAAAGGCACCACTGCGCGTGATTTCCATGTGATAGTTTCCTGGAGCAATCAATACGCGCCCAGGAACAACTTGATCTCCCTCTTGAGCTTCTTTTACTTCAAAAGGGAAAAGGTTATTCAGGTTTTCTGCAAAAGATTTTGTAAATCCCGGCGGCATATGCTGAACGATCAAAGTTCCCGGAATATCCGCAGGCATACCACTTAAAAAAACTTTCAAAGCTTCGGTTCCACCTGTTGAAGAGGCCACGGCGATCAATTGATGCGTGGTTCTTGCAAGTGAAGTCGGGCTTATTTTTTTTACGGGTCCCGATGCAGGAATCACTTTTTTAATAGGGTTGATACGCGCTTTGGCGACGGCTCTGACTTTTTCTAAAATCGTTTGTGAAAGCGATTCCAAACTTTGCGAGACGTCGATGGAAGGTTTTTCCATGATCTCAATGGCACCAGCCTCAAGAGCACGCAAATAAGTTTCGGAACCTGTTTTTGCCAAGCTTGAAAAAATAATCGTTCGAGTGGGAAAATGCTGCATGACTTTTTCAAGAAAACTAATGCCATCCATGCGAGGCATTTCCACATCCAGAGTCATAACATCAGGTTTGAGCGTCACCAGTTTGTCTCTGGCGATGTAAGGATCTGAAGCTGTTCCTACAACTTCCATATCCGATGCGGAGCTAAAAATCTTCTCGAGAAGTTTTCTGATCACTGCAGAGTCATCAACAATCAGGACACGAATTTTCTGAGCCATAAGGCGCCTCTATTAGAGCTTTTGGTAAACAGCTCTTGAAAGCGGTTTAAGTTGTTGGTGCTTGACGTTTCCAGATTCAGAGTGGCCCAAGATGAGGTATCCTCCCGGAGCCAAACAAGTCACCAAATTGTCGATCACTTTCTTCGTTGTTGCTTCATCAAAATAAATTAAAACATTTCTGCAGAAGATCACATGGAACTTATGCTGAAATTCATACTTCGGATTCATCAGATTGAATGGCGCAAAGCGGATCATGCTGTGAATCTGATCCTTGGCTCTCCAAAACTCATCACCCTGCGCTTTGATTTTTTCAAAGTACTTGTGACGTTGCGCTGGAGGCAAACCTTGCATCTCACGCTCTTCATAAGTTCCCGAAGAAGCTTTTTTTAGAACTTGCAAATCAATGTCGGTCGCCAGAATACGTACTTTGCTAGTGGAGTTGTCACCCACAGCTTCATTGGCCGTCATCGCAATCGTGTAAGGCTCTTGACCTGTGCTGGCTGCCGCACACCAAAGGCGGATGTCATTGCCAAATTTGCGGCACAAATCAGGGAGAACACTGCCGAGGAAATCAAAATGATTCGACTCGCGATAAAACGACGTCATGTTCGTCGTCAGCGCCGAAATAAACTCTGACACCATTTCTGGACTGCCTTTATCGATCATCGTCCAATACTCTTCGTACGATTTCAAAGAATGTCGTCTTAACAACTTCACAATGCGATTGCGAATCAAAGCATGGTTCTTGGGAGTCAGTGGTAGATCCACACCAGCAAGTTCATACATGCGTTCCGCAAATTTTGTAAACATCTTATCGCTGAGCTTAATCTCTTCAAAATCGTAAAGAGAACCTACAAGCTCATTCTTTTTTACAGCCGTCATGCTGCCATCTCCCTACCCTTAGTGACATTGCTCACTAAAGCTCCTGGTTCAAGAATAAGAACTGTACGACCATCACCAAGAATCGCGGCACCCGCAACTTCAGGAATATTTTGTCCTGTTGTAATTGGTTTAACCACCACTTGTGCCTGCCCCAAAACGTCATCCACAGGGAATGCCATTTGGCCAGTCATGGATTCAATAATCACAAGCATGGTCTCTTCACGACGAGCACTCAAAGAGTTCTCGCGTTTTGCCATGAGCTGCTGGTCTTTTTTGTTGAGTGTCCAATTGATGGATCCCAAAGTTTTTGAAACATCAATGACCGGCAAGAGCAGTCCACGAATGCTCGCCACTTTTCCTGCTCCGGAAATATGCGTGTAGTCTTTTGGTAGAACACGCACGATTTCACGAATGGAATGAATTGGTAAAATATAACGAGCCCCATCCAAAGCCACGATGATACCGTCGGTAATCGCCGTGCTAAGAGGAATCGTCAAACGGAAGGTTGTTCCCTGACCTGCTTTAGAGAAAATATTGATCTTCCCGTTGATCTTATCCAAATTCGATTTCACAACGTCCAAACCTACACCACGGCCTGAAAGATCCGAGATCTTATCCGCCGTCGAGAAACCCGGTTGGAAAATATATTGGAAAACTTGTTCATCGGGAATTGATGCTGGATCAACACCTGTTGGCACAAATCCTCTTTCAATAGCTTTTGCTAAAACTTTTTCGCGATTGATACCGCCACCATCGTCACAGATTTCAATGATAACGTTACCACCGGATTGTTTTGCGGAAACGACCACTTTTGCTGTAACAGGCTTGCCTCTTTCTAGGCGTGTTTCTTTTTTCTCAACCCCATGATCCATGGAGTTACGAACCAAGTGCACGAGAGGATCACCTAATAATTCAAAGACGGTTCTTTCAACCTCTGTCTCTTCACCGATAAGTTGCAAATCCACAGGTTTATCCAAACTCAACGACACGTCACGAACGATACGTTGAATTTTGATGAACATGGATTTCAGCGGCGTCATACGAATGCTAAGTGTTTTTTCGTAAAGTTCACGAACAGCTTTATCTAACTGATCAACGATGGCTTCCAAACGAAGATTCACACCACTGCGAACTGTTTCATCATGAACTAATTGATTCTTTAAAACCACAAGCTCGCCGACGGCGTCCAATACGGAATCCACACGGCCCGTATCAACTTTGATAGCGCTTGTTTGTTTTGCCGGAGCTTTTCCAGAACCACCATTGCCGTTTGAAGAGGCTGCAGGTTCAGCCGACGCTGCTTTTGCTGGAGCCGGTTTTGGATTTTCAGCGACCACTTTCAAAGCAGGCTTTTCAGGAGTCGGTTGTGCCGCAACAGGTGTTGGAGCTGGTGCCTGTGCTGCCGCCGCTTTTTTCTCTTGTTCTTCCTTTGCATAGAACTCAGCTTGATCTTCAGGAGATAGTTGCGCCAAAAGTTCTGCAAGCAAGTCATGATTTGTGACATCGTCCGTCGCTTCAGCCACGGGCGCTGATGCAGAAGCTGCCGCAAAGAAATCATCAGGTACTTGTTCTTTGATTTCTTCGGCAGGTGCAGGAGCTGCTTCTTTTTTATGAGAAGATGGCTTTCCTGAAAGCTCTTCCGTCAAAGCGACAAGTTGTTCTCTTAATGCCGTAGTATCCCAAGGAAGATTTTTACCTTGCTGCAAAGAAGAGACACGGTTTTTAAGTTCATCACCGGATTGAAGCAAAAGTGAAATCGCATTGGAGTTCACAAGCTCAGGGCGCGAGCGTAAAAGATCCAAAAGGTCTTCCATCACATGGGCGAATTTCGAAAGATCTGTGAGACCGACGGCCGCTGCACCCCCTTTTACAGAGTGAGCTACGCGGAAAATATCAGTCAGATCCTTCGCAGGATCTTCACTGTTTTCCAGTCTCATCATATATTCCTCATACTGCTCCAGCATGAACGCAGACTCGTTGAGGAAATCCATCTGCAGTTCTTCAAAAAAGGCGTTATCACCGCTCATGTGCGTGCTCCATTAGTATTAAAAAATCACAAGAAATTATCGGATGATAGGTGGGCTAACTATTTACATCATTGGTCCAGAATGAGATGAAACAGGACCTTGGTCTTTAAGTGTCTCAGTCCGAGATCTCCGTAATCCTAATTTATTATTTTTTGAAAGAGTCGAGAAATTCTCTTAAGTCCCCTTAAATTTTTCTCGAAGAGTCTTGGGTAAGATTTTATCTTCGACTTTGAAAGGCGATTACAATGAGCGATAAAGCAAAACCAGGTCAGTATTTGACGTTCCAATTGATGTCCGAACAATACGGAGTTGCTATTGAGACTGTCCGTGAGATCAACCAGTTCGGTGAAATCACTCCAGTTCCGCGTACTCCTGATTATGTTAAAGGTGTGATGAATTTGCGCGGTAAAATTATTCCGGTTGTAAATCTTCGCATTAAATTCGGTATGCAACCACAAGATACAACTCGCGACACATGCATCATCGTGATCGACACTGAAATCGGTCAAGTAGGTATGATCGTAGACTCAGTGAAAGAAGTTGTAGATCTTCAAGAATCACAAATCGAGCCTTCTCCAGTACTAGGTAACGAACACGCTATGTCTTTCGTTCGCGGTATGGGTAAAGTCGACAATAAAGTTGTGATCTTGGTTGATATCGTTTCTGCATTCTCCGCAGAACAAATGGGCCACATGGCTCAGTTCTCTCACCAGGAAGAAGCGAAAGCTGCTTAATATCTTCTTAAATTATAAAAATAAAACCCCATGACGAAATTCATGGGGTTTTATTTTTGTTCCTCTAGTTCTTCTGCAATTTCTTTTCAATCATTGGATAAAGAGCGAATGAAGCTCCAAATACAACGTGTGCGGCCCAATCCCAGAACATAGGAACTTCGCGGTTCCAGTAATCCACACCTTGCATGAGATTCATCACAAGCGGAATTAAGATATAAGGTCCTGCCATCGAAACCACGCTTATCCCAAGACCCAACATCAAAGCCGCGCCCTTGGAGTGAGGCTGAAGTTTACTAGCCACAACTCCGTAAAGGACACCCCAAAGAAGCGACGGCCCCAATTGATGCAACAAAAGCCCCGCCAGCAATGCTCCAAAGTGAAACCCCTGCAGAGCGGACTCACCAAACAGGACCGAACCAATCACTTGCACTGGATAAAGAGGACTTTTTCCCAAGAAGACGACAAAAACGATCATCACCACGACTGCCATGATAAGTCCCGCGACTTGTCCAGTCACAATACCAGCAATCAAAGAGCGAGACATTCCGGAGTCTCGAGACGAAACAGCCGTTAAAGGCTTTGCAGTGTTTTCCATAATTACTCCTTTTATAAAATTCTTTCTGGCTTCATAATGAGCCTTGGAATAAAAATGGTAAATACTGTTTAAATTGTTTAAATGGATACGGAGGCCCTATGCAAAGCCTGCACACCAATCAAAAGAAGATTTTAGAATACCTTTTGACTCAACCGGATGGGGCCACTTTGGATGAGATTGCGGACCATTTGGAGATTACAAAAACAGCCGCCAAAGAACATCTTATCAAAGTGGATGGTTTGGGATTTTTGTCTTATCGAGATGTCAAAGGCTCTGTGGGACGACCTCGCCGCTATTACCTTCTTTCGCAGGAAGGACACGAAGCTTTTCCCCGACAGTACTCGTGGCTTTCAAATATTATTTTAGAATTTCTTGCTGAAGATGTGGGAGCTGCTTCCGTCGCGAAAATGATGGAACGACTTGCTGTTCGTGTCGCCGAATCCATGAAACCCCGTTTTGAAAAAGCCAATTCCACAGCGGAACTTTTAAGTGAAATTGCGAAAGCTCTCAACGAACTCGGTTACCGCGCCACCCTTAAACAACGTGATCTTCGCAAAGGTGCTGTCATTGAAGCCACAAACTGTGTCTATCACACCGTTGCTAAAGCCCATCCGGAACTTTGCAAGTTCGATACGAAATTTATCGAAAAATCTTCAGGAGGACTGAACGTTAAACTGGAAAGCTGTATAGCCCGAGGTGGCTCTGTCTGCCGATTCTGCATAAGAAAAAACCCATGAATTTCTTCATGGGTTCTTTGAAATCTGATTTCAATTTTCAATATTACCAAGCGCCGCTTTTTTGAAAGAACGTGCCGACAGTTTCAACAATCGCCGAAGCATCCACTTTGTGTTTGCGATAAAGATCCAAAGCTGTGTAAGCGCTTTGGCCGAACTCAGCGTGAACGCCCAAGCTCTTCACAGAGATTGTCGTATCCGCCTGCAAAAGTGCATGAGTCAACATCTGACCAAAACCACCGACTAACTGATGATCTTCCACAGTCACAAGGCGACCTTGAGTTTTTTCAAGAGCACTCTTCATCGTTGCAAGATCCACGTGATTCACACACGCACAGTTCACAACAATCGCACCCACACCTTTTGTTTCCAAATTTTTTGCAGCTTGCAAGGCTTGTGGAACTAAAGAGCCTGTTGTTGCAATCGTCACAGATTTTGTCTTGTCTTTCGCTGTATCCACCAAGATCTGCGCTTTTTTCAAATCATAAGAACTTGGAGTCACGTAAGACTTAGGAAAGTTTTCACGACCCAAGAAGAACACCGCTGAATTTGGAACTTGCCCCTCTTTACGAGCCTTCGCAAAATTCTCAATCACCGCGTAAACCAAAGCATCGGCTTCTTCACTGCACGACAAAGAATAAACATCCACGTGAGGAATCGAAGACACCATCGCCATGTAACTCAACGCTTGGTGAGACGCTCCGTCCGCAGCATCTTGGAAACCTGTGTGCGAAAAGATGGCGATGATCGGAGCTTCAGACAAAGCACCCATCGTCAAAGGTAACGCCCCTTTTGTTACACCAAATTGAGCGAAAGTATCTACAACAGGAATGTATCCCAATTTAGAAAGACCGGCTGCCGTTGAAACCATGTTGCTTTCGGCAATACCCACATCAAAAGAATCTTGCGGGAATTCTTTGCGGAATCCAGCAACACCTGTCGAACCTGGAAGATCCGAAGTCACACTCAAAACAGGAAGACCCGCTTTACGAGCGCGCACCATCGCCGCAGAAACACCCGTTTGAATTTTTTCGCCCGTGTCTTTCACAGCTTTCGCTTTAATCTCGGCTTCCCATTTATTAAGTTCATCAATCCATGTGTTGTAAACGGCTGGCAAAGTTTCACCGCCGTAAATTTCACTTAAGAACGCAGGCAATTCAGAAGGGCTTTTCAGAGGAAAACCGTGACCACCTGAAGCAGACTCGGCTGTTTTCTTTGTGCCAATACCCTTGATTGTTTTTGCATGAATCACAACGGGTTTCTTCGGATCAGCTTTGGCTTGCTCAATAGCTGTCACAATCGTGTCGTAACATTTTTGCAAGTCGTTGCCTTCAGCCAACGTGATCACATTCCAACCCAAATCTTTCAAAGAGTTGAATGTTGGAGTCATTGAGAAAGACTCCGCATCAATACGACCTGAAAGTTTTGTATTGTTATCACTGATGATCAAAACATAAGGACCCATCTTGCCAGTTTGTGCAAGACCCGGAATCGCTGCGAAAGATTCTTTCGCCTCGCCTTCCATGCAGGCTCCATCAGAAATCGTCGTCACAGTGATACGATTGCGACCCGAAATCGCTTCTCCCATCGCAAGACCTTGAGTCTGCGGGAAGGCCGAACCCAAAGGACCATTAGAAATAAAAACGCCTTCTGGGAAACAGTGAACTTCACCGTGACCTGTTAGACCGCTTTCAATAGAACGGAATTTTTTAAGACTCTCTAACGTCAAGCCTGCCATGTGGTAGTTCGCTTTTAAAGCATACAAACCATTTTCGCAGTGACCAGCGTCGTTCACTAAGTGAAACAAATCATACCATTGCTTTTTTTCACGAGCCGCAACATCAAAAACGTGACCATGCAAAGCTGACATCAACTCAGCCAAAGCCGCTGGTCCACCGTAGTGAGACGCTGCTCCGCCAAGGACCGCATTCATGTCCATCAAAGAAACAAGAGCACGAGTCGAACGAGGGTCCACAACTGGAATCTGACGTCCGTCTTTGCTTTTAACGAAAGTTTTAAATTGGGGTTCCTGTGAAGGGTTCCCCGCGAGTTTTGTTTTGATTTGGATGGGTTCTGTCATAGGATAAAGTTTTACTCTGGAAGACGAAGTGGGTAAAGGGAACAAAAGCTTACCGGGAGCGTTAAATGGAAAAACTCTACTCTCATAACATTCGCGATATCCTGAAAGTGGAATTACATCGCCACCTGGACTGCTCGGTGCGTTGGAGTACGCTTGTAGAACTGGCCCCTCAAGTCGGAATTCCCCTAGCCTCGACCTCGCAAGCGCAGAAAGAACAGTTTTTAATTACAAGCCCGATGAAGGATTTGAGTTCTGTTCTTAATAAATTTCTCAATGCTCAAAAAGTCCTGGCAAGCGAAGAAATCCTCACGCGTATCGCATTTGAAGCCTGTGAGGACGCGTACAATGATGGCATTCGTCTGCTCGAACTTCGTTACGCCCCGACGTTCATTGCCGAAGGTCATAAAAATCTGACTTTCGAAAAAATCCACAAATCTTTACACAAGGGCATTGAGATGGCCCGCAAAAAATACCACATGCTCATTGGTCTGATCTGCATCGTGCAAAGAGTGAAACCTTTCGCCGAGGCAGAGAAGGTCGTGGATTTTGCGATCGCCCACAAAGATAGTTTTATCGCATTGGATCTTGCCGATAACGAAGAGGGTTTCGATCCAAAAGTTTTTGCGCCACTTTTTCAAAAGGCGAAAAAAGCAGGTTTGCGTATTACAGTTCACTCTGGCGAAGCACCCGGGCCGCTCTCAGCACAATGGGTGCAAGACAGTATTGAAATTCTGGGCGCTGAACGGATCGGTCACGGAATTCAAATTGTACATGATCCTAAAGTGATCAACTTTGTACAAAGTCGCCGTATTCCTTTAGAGGTGTGCCCGATCAGCAATTACCTGACCCAGAGTTTTAAAACTTATGAGGACCATCCGATTCGTCAACTGATGAATGCAGGAGTTCTTGTCACCATCAACTCTGACGATCCCGGAGTTTTTGCAACCACACTCAGTGACGACTATGAAGTTCTTCACCGCGTGCATGGTTTTACAAAAGAAGATTTTCATCGCTGCAATCAAGTCGCTTTTGACGCCAGCTTCTTTCCTGATGTAGAAAAAAATAGATTTATGACGGATTTTTTCGGATGAAACTGAAAGAAGAACTCCTCCACTTGATGCGTGAAGACGAAGCCGTTCGCGAAGCACTTGCGAGCACGGGAGAACTTTTTCAAGGATACAATCCACAAATGGAAAAAGTGCATTTGCGAAATGCTCAGCGCCTCAAAGAACTCATCGAAGAAAACAAAGGTTTTCCAACAATCGCCCAAGTCGGTGAAGAGGCCTGTGTCGCTGCACTCAGAATTGTATTACACGCCATCAGTTGGCCGGAGTTTATGCGTGCTCAAGAACAAGTGTTGACGGATCTTGCGAAGAAAAAAGAAGTTCCCGCACTGTATGTGGCTTGTCTGGTGGATCGCATTCGTTTTTATGAAGGACTCAAACAAGTTTACGGGACAAATTCTGATTGGGATGAAAATGGAATTCTTAGAATCACGGATGTTGAAGATCCAGACGGTCTTAACAAACGTCGCGCCGAAGTCGGACTTTCTCCTCTAGAAAGTATGATCATCACGCCTATGAATGTCGAATATCATCCACCGGACCCGGCAAAGCGCCAGCAAGAATTTCTTGAATGGACTAAGAAAACAGGATGGCGAACGACTTAAAATTCCAGTTCGCCTTTTTTATTAAACGGAATAGAGAAAAGCCCCATCTGAGCAGAGCCTTTAAGTTCGTATTCTTTACTCAAAGTCCCTTTTAAAAGACCGTCAACCAAAGTGCCCACGGTGTTGTATTTAAATCTCAGTGGGACGACGACCGTATTCTCACCTTGTGAGGGAACATCAACGCCCTCTTTAAATTCACCTTCGGTCACGTCTTTCCCTGACAACGTCAAAGCGTAAGTTATTTTTCCCACGCGTAACGGAACAGGATTTGGATTTTTCACATTGAGTTTCACATGCACCAAGGCGTCTTGGGCCGTGACATTGGACACATCAAGTCCCACAACGGAAACTTCCGGGTCCTTTAAAAGGCCTTTTGTGAAAGACGAACAAGCCGTTGCCATCGTTAGAATTACTATCACGAAAAAATAAGAGATCTTGTTCATAGGTTCCTTCACTGCAACTGACTATTGCAAATTATCCGCTTTCGGTTCATCTGCGAAACGAATTTTGATTTTTTCAGAAGGAATTCCTCCCGTCACTTGGGAAAGCCAGCCTTTGATGAATTGCTCAATGGATGTTCGCGCTTGTTCACGCACAGTTTTACGATGCTCAATGGATTTTTCTACAAGCAGACCCATCAACTCTTTCTGAATTTTTTCAAGAGAGTCCTTTTCACTACGAAAAAGACTGCCTTTCACCACCTCAAAACGAAGTTTGCCAATATCCACGGCCGGAGTGCTATTGCTGAGTCCTGGCACATCCACAAGAATTTCGTTATTCATCAACTGAAACTTCCAGCCTCGATTCATATCAACGAAAAAACTATATTCTACTGGAACCGTGGCTTTTACGACCACATCCGGAAGATCCACCCAAAAAGCTTTCAGTTTTGACGTTCTTTCAAAGGCTTCGACCTCTTGAAGTTTTGCCACCTGCAAACGTTGTTTCCCGACGATTTGAGTCGCATACGAATAAAAACGATGTTCGATATTTTCCGTAAAAAGATCTTCAACGGTGGTCGCCTCTTTCCCGCGATAGGCGTTAAAAAGGCCGAAAGCCACGACGCCAATAACAAGACCGACAAGCAGATATTTAAAACGAGAAAAAGACTTCATATCTGCATCTTATCTTAAGAAAAGCCAACCTGCCAAGGTCGAGAGAATTGCAGAATTACTACTCAGTCAAAATGAATCACGTTAACCTAAACAAGAGAGGCACAACTATGAATATCAACTCCATTTTGCATCATCCCCTTTTTAATCAAATGGTTCTTTGGACCGTTCTTGGACTTGGAGTGGGCGTCGCCGCAAAGTTGGTCATTCCAGGCAGTGAAGCCATGGGCTGGATTCGCACGATCTTATTGGGTCTAGCTGGATCTTTTCTGGGCAACTTCCTGGCGCCTCGTATGTTTCACTGGCCTACCTACACTGCTTTTAGCTGGCAGGGAATTCTAATCGGCATTGCCGGAGCTGTTATTCTTGTTCTTATCAACCGTGTGGTCACGAGGTCTTAATGAAAATTTTTAGAGCGTTTTTAATTTGTTTTCTTGCCGCCCTCACCATAACTTCACCAGCGCAGGCGAATGTTTTGGGAAACATGCAGACCTTTGCACCCAATCCAGATTCTCTGGTATTTCAGAACATTCATTCGTCCCAAACTTTGGAAAAAAATTATTTCAATATCGGTTTCTTCGCCGCTTACGTGCGAAACGAACTGAGTGTTTATGACAATCTCGTGCAAAAAAACTTTGTCGATTACAAGGATAAGGCTTTTACGTTCGACTTGATTTTCGCTTGGGGCGTGACTCGCAATTTAGAACTCACTTACTCAATGCCAGGATATTTCAGTCAAGAGCCCGACTCGGGCCAAAGCCAGCAGAACTTTATCTCTGAGGGAATCAATGGGCACCGATTGGGATTTAAATACAATATCTCCCAAGAAAAAACTGGCGGCTTCGCTGTCGCTGGTTCTGCGGATCTCACTACTTCCGTCGACAATCCTTACATCGGAAACTCTCCGGCTCCTATTTGGAATATTGAATTCATTTACGACAAAAGAGATCGCGACAGCGGTTATGGATTTAACTTAGGTTATAGAAAGAGAACTCCCGGAGATCCTGCTGCTACAGATTATTTCTTGCCAGTGAGTGATCAGCTGATCGCCTCTGCAGGTTATGTTACGGGGCTTACAAAAAAATGGCGTTTCCATGCTGAGCTTTTTAGTTCCTACGGTCTTAAAAAAGATGATCATCCTGATCAAAAGTACATTAGTTCCCTCGAAGTTCTTCTGGGTGGAAAATACCGTCTGGCGAGAAATCTTTGGGGACATTTTGGAGCAACTGCCGAAGTCATGCCGAAAGGTCTGGCTCCGGATTATCGTGTGTATCTCGGTATCAATCATTTCTTTGGCTTCAGTTCAAAAGAAACGACAACAACGACGGCGGTTGCAAAAACCTCGACCTTGTCAGTTCTTCCTTACGAACTCAACCTCGCCCAAAATGAAAAGCAAAAAATCACTGTCAGTGGCGGCGTCGCTCCTTATCAGTATGAACTCTCTCAAGGTCTAGGTTATTTTGACGAAACGACGATGGAATACGTAGCTTACGATCAAATCGGTGACGATGAAATCATCGTTAAAGATGCCGAAGGTGCTGTTGTCACAGTTCCTGTGCGTGTTCGCGAAAGCAATGCCTCCCCAAGCATTTCAGCAGAATCACTAGAAATCAATCCATCTGAAATCACGGTCTATACAGGTGGTGTTGCTCACATCAAAGCCAAAGGTGGAACTGCTCCCTACACAGCGGATTTAAGCCCTGAGTTTTTTGGAAGTATCTCCAGCCGCACTTTGAAGTACATGGCACCGACACATCCCGGTGACGTGGAAGTTATTGTTAAAGACGAACAAGGACAAAAAGCCAAAGCACTTGTGCATGTCGTGGCAATTCCAAAACCAGCAAAAGCGCTTCTGCTTAAAAACTTAAACTTCATTTTCAATACAAGCAACCTGACGAAAGCTTCTCAAAGAGAGTTGGATAAAAATCTTTCAAGCATGTCTCAGGTCAAAATTAAAAAAATCATCGTTGTCGGTCATACAGACAGCATTGGTTCTGACGAATACAATCAAGAGCTCAGCCAAAACCGCGCAGAAACGGTCGCGCAAATTCTTCGTCGCAAGTTCAATCTGAGCGAAGATCAAGTTGAAGCCGTGGGTTACGGAGAAACTCAACCCATTGCCAGCAACGAAACAGAACAAGGCCGCCTTACGAATCGTCGCGTGGAATTGAAACTCTATTACAATCAGTAAACCTTCCCTCGCGCGCTGACGGAGCGTTCTCTGTCAGCGCAGAGAACGCCTGCTTAGAATCAAATCAGAAAAATTTGCAAAGCCCGTCTTCCCTCGCTAAATCAGTGGAAATCAAACAAGCCTTCGACTAGAAATGGCTTTTTCCAAGCGAGGTTTACGATGTCTGTTTCTCTTCTAAAAAACGTGTCGTTCTTGTTCATCGGTTTAACTTTATCAGCAACTACTTTTGCGCAAAACAAACCGTCTGATCTGGTTGTAAGCAAATTAGAACTCCAAACTTATCTTCAAAACAAAAACATCGTATCTACGGTAGCAAGTCAGTGCTTGAAAAGAACTTGGGACACACACGTCGCTTTTTTTAATAAATATGGAATTTCTAAATACTACGGCGACCGCAATCCTGCGATTGACACCCGCGAAGAACGCTTGGAAGTCATTCGTCGCGCTGGTGCTCCTGCAGAAATCATCAATCAACTTGAGGGCATTAGCTGCATAGGACTGACTCGCAAATGTCTTAAAGAAGGCTTTGAAGCGACTCAAAATCCTGTGCTTAAAAATCTGTGGGAACGCATCGACAGAAACACCATCGCCAATGGCACCTCTGGCGTTGTCCTAATTCAGCATTTGCAAAAATTAGGATGGAAAGTTCTTTACTGGAATCCTCGTCCTGACCTCAATGCACGATGGGATGCCGAAGATCCGTTGATCATGGCTGGCAAACCAGTTAATTGGGATTCAGGCGTGCGCAATGATTTTGGACAATTCATTTATCATCCCGCTTGGGGCATGCACCAAATGCGCTATGACGCCGTCATGAGAAGAGACATGTACTACACCGTTCGCGTTGATGATAAATCTACTTTGGTGGGCTTTGATAAAGTTCTTCCGGAAAGTTTTAAGAAAGTGCCTTTCTTCGTCGGCACGGCACACGCTGGTTATCACGTTTTTCCGGGAGCCTTCTCAAAAGTGATTGAAGCCCACAGCATGCGACGCCTTGATGCGATCGATAATCTGGAAGTGGGAGAATTCAATCCTCTGGCTTCCGGAGGATCGCCGCGTTGGACTCGCAGTGAGAAATATCGTTCAGGAGTTATTGCCATTCCTCCACAAGATTGATTTGATTCAAGAAGGAGCCACTATGAATGTCAAAGACAATGAAATTAAGAGCCTTCTAGAAAAATACAAAAAATTCACCGTCTATGGCCTCAGTGGCGATCCCACAAAAGCCAGCCACTATGTTCCCGTCTACATGCGTGACCACGGCTGGCAAATGGTGGGAACTTATCCAAAAGCCCACGATGTGGGCGGTTTTCAAATCTATAAAACTTTAAAAGAAGTTCCCGCTGAATACCGAAAATTCGTGGATGTGTTTCGCAGTTCCGAACGTATTCCCGAAGTCGTCGATGAAGTTTTAGAAGCCGGTGGGGTTGAAGTTCTTTGGCTGCAATTAGGAATCTCCAACCCCGAGGCGGAGAAACGCGCTGAAGACGCAGGAATCAAGGTCGTTTCCAATCGCTGCTTGATCATCGAACACAAAAAATGGTATTAGCTACCTATGGAAAACAAATATCTCTCTGGCTTTGGAAATCATTTTTCATCTGAAGCGCGCCCCGGTGCGCTTCCTCAAGACCAAAACTCTCCACAAAAGGCGCCTTTGGGCCTTTATCCAGAGCAGCTCAGCGGTTCAGCTTTCACAGCTCCCCGCGCGCAGAATTTGTACACGTGGCTTTATCGCCTGCGTCCGTCCGTCATGCACAAAGCTTTCAAGCCTTTGAAAGAGCTGACACAAAAAACATTCTTTAAACCGCAACACACAAATCCTAATCAAATGCGCTGGAATGCTCTTCCTGAAACCAACGGGCATTTCCTTGAGGGTATTCGCACTGTTTGCGGCAATGGCTCTAGCCACGAACAAAAAGGCATCCACGTTCATCTTTATTCCTTCAACAAAGGAATGGAAAACCGTTACATGATGAATGCCGATGGCGATTTTGTGATCGTTCCACAAACGGGTTCTCTGCAAGTGAAAACAGAATTGGGCTTCATCGAAGCCGAACCCGGAGAAATCGTTCTTGTTCCGCGCGGAATGAAATTCCAAGTCAATCCTTTGAACAGCCCTCGCTGCACAGGATACATCGGCGAAAACTTCGGTCATCCGTTTCACCTTCCAGAACTTGGACCGATTGGTGCCAATGGCTTAGCTCATCGTCGCCACTTCCTAACTCCGGTCGCAGCCTTCGAAGATAAAGAAGGCGCTTTCGAACTTATTGGAAAATTCAACGGCGAACTTTGGAGTGCTGAAATGAATCACGCTCCACTAGACGTCGTCGCTTGGCATGGGAACTACTGCCCATTCAAGTACGATCTTCGCAAATTCAACACAATCAACACCGTGAGCTTCGACCATCCAGATCCTTCTATCTTTACGGTTCTGACTTCAGCTAGCGACACACCAGGAACGGCGAACGTGGACTTTGTGATCTTCCCCCCTCGTTGGATGGTCGCTGAACACACATTCCGTCCTCCATATTTCCATCGCAATATCATGAGCGAGTACATGGGCCTTATCTACGGCGAATACGATGCAAAGACAGCCGGTGGATTTATGCCAGGTGGAGGAAGTCTTCACAACTTCTTCTCGGCTCACGGACCCGATGCCGAAACATTTGAAAAAGCGAGCAAAGCAGATTTGCAGCCAAACAAAATCCAAAATACCATGGCATTCATGTTTGAATCACGTGTGCCGTACATGGTGACAGACTTTGCTTTGCAAAAAGGATTTATCCAAGAGGATTATCAAGACTACTGGCAAAGTTTTAAAAAGAATTTTAAATAGTAAAAAGCCTGGTAAGAAACCAGGCTTTTTTGTTTTTACAAGGTCGAAGTCACATCATAGCTTTGATTCTGCGATGTCAACCATTCATGCAAAATACGGATCAATTCATTTCGACGAGTTGGTTTTGTTAAAACGCCATCGAATCCCGCACTCAAACATTTTCTCGTCTCTTCACTCATTGCATGAGCCGTCAGCGCAATGATCGGCGCTTTAAAGTCACGCATACGAATGCGGTGAACAGCTTCGTAGCCATCCATCACCGGCATTTGAATATCCATAAGAATTAAATCCGGCTGTGAAGTTTGCAAAAGGTCCAAAGCTTCCTGCCCGCTTCCCGCTTGCAAAAGCGTGATATTTTGCGAGCGCAAATATCGGTCAATCAACAGACGATTGTCGCTCACGTCATCAACGATTAAAATTGTTTTCCCTGCAATGGAAGATGCCTGTGCAGAAGAATCTTTCCCGCTCACCGTTGAAAGAGTCTGCTGCACATAAGGACTTAATTCTAACAACAAAGAAATTTCAAAAACAGAACCGACACCGACTTGCGAAGAAACAAGCTGTAAATCTCCACCCATCAAACGCGCAAGCTGCCTTGAAATCACAAGGCCCAAACCTGTTCCGCCAAAACGTCGTGCTGTTGAGACATCGGCCTGACTGAATGGCTGAAACAGTCTTTGGACCTCGGCGTGAGTTAATCCAAGTCCCGTATCCTCAACGGTAAAAATGATCTTACGAAGTCTTCCTGCCTCTGCGGGAGATTTGCATTCCTGATCTTTCACCTGAACGCGGACTTCCCCTTTATCAGTGAATTTCACGGCGTTACCAATCACGTTCAGCAAGATCTGTTTGATGCGCAATGGATCACCCATCATCATCAGATCTTCTTCGGGTATTGATGTCTTTAAAGCGATCCCTTTCTCACTGGCACGAAAGCCCAGAACCGATTGAACGTCGGTTAGCACATCTTTAATAGAAACTTCTTTTCTTTCAAAATCCAGGCGCTGCGCTTCGATTTTCGAAAGATCCAAAAGATCATCGATCAAACGCGATAAAAGTTCCCCGTTTCTGCGAATCGCATCCAAAAAAACTTTACGCTCGTCTTCGTTAACTTTGTCTTGATAAAGAATGTCAGCGAATCCCAGAACAGCTCCCAGCGGAGTTCGAATCTCATGGGAAATATTCGCAAGAAAATGGCTTTTGGCCGTATTTGCCTCTTCAGCTTTTCGTTTGAGCGTTTCTACTTCTTGCACATGGGCTTGAGCTAAGCGACGTTGTTGATCCAACAAAACAAACGTGCGCACTTTGCTGCGAACGATGTGAGGATCTAGAGGTTTAAAAAGAAAATCCACAGCTCCGGTTTCATAGCCTTCAAAAAGCATGGAACGCTCGCGCTGCTCAGAGGTCATTAAGATCATGGGAAGATGTTTTGTTTTTTTAGCAGCACGGATAAGGCGGGCTAATTCAAAGCCGCTCATTCCCGGCATTTGCACATCTAACAAAGCCAAACCGAATTCATGATCCATCAAATGTGCCAACGCCTGCTCACCGTTTCTGGCAGTGATAATTTCGACATCGGCATTTGAAATCAAGTGCGACAGGAACAGAATATTTTCGATGTGATCGTCCACAACCAGCAGCTTGGTTTTTTCCATGCATTTCCCCTACCCATGAAATTATATCCGCTGACGTGCTGTTGGGGACTGCATAACACAGGGATTGTGAATTACCAAAGAAAAATAAACCCGGATCCTTTGTGTTCAATGGCAACTAGGGCCTATCCGCAGTTTATGCTACTTTAAACCCATGAAACTCTCGGCCTCCCTTCGAAGCATTCTTAGTAATGAGTTCCTAGATAAGCTCGACAGAGATAAAATTTGGGATCTCTCAGCGTCCCTTTCTTATTACACCGCACTTTCACTGGCTCCGTTGATGATTCTTTTGATCACCTTTGTTTCTTTTTTAGGAGCTGATTTTAAGAATGAATTGATTCACCAGGTAGAAGGCTTAGTCGGTGCTCAAGCCAGTCAAGCGATCAAAACCATTGCGCTGAGTGCGGATAAAACGCCCGAGGCTCGCGGATTTGCCGGCATCATCGGGGTTATCACTTTGCTTTTTTCAGCAGGAGCGATCTTCAGTCAATTGCGCCGCTCTCTCAATACCATCTTCGAAGTCGACATGGCTCCTGCCGAAGGTGAACCGGGATTTCTTCAATCGTCGATGGACTTTGTAAAGCGGCGAATCTTCAGTATGGGAATGGTGCTGGCTTTCGTTTTTATTTCCTTGGTGTCACTGGTTGTTTCTTCATTTATTTCCATGACCCTTCATGGGCTGGCCGCTGTCGTCGTGCAATCTATCAACCTTTTAGTTTCGCTGATTATTTTTAGCATTCTCTTTGGCGCGATTTACTTTTTCATTCCTCAACGACCGATCCCCGCCGTCGTTGCCATCACGGCTGGACTGATCACGGCGTTTTTATTTTCTATTGGAAAAACATTGATCGGCCTTTATTTGGGCCAAAGTGCTTTAGCCTCTTTGTATGGAGCGGCTGGCTCTTTCATCGTTCTTCTGATGTGGGTGTATTACTCTTCGATCATCATTTTCATCAGTGCTGAAATCGCCAATGAAATTAATAAAACCCATTAGATCTTTATAAGCCGCTCCACACTTTGACAAAGCCACCAAGCTAAGAGAAATTCTGGGACATCACTTCAACCATGAGGAGTATTCCATGCTTGAGCTTTTTCCAGAGATTGAACCCTTCAATAAAGGCATGCTGAAAGTTTCAGATATTCACACTTTATACTGGGAAGAGTGTGGAAATCCGCAGGGAAAACCAGTGGTGTTCTTGCACGGCGGACCAGGTGGTGGAGTTCATCCTGATTATCGTCGTTTTTTTGATCCAAAAACTTATCGCATTGTTCTTTTTGATCAACGCGGTTCTGGACAATCTACTCCGAACGCTGAACTTCGCGAAAATACGACGTGGGATTTGGTGAAAGATATCGAAACCATTCGCGAAATGCTTAAGATCGACAAATGGGTGGTCTTCGGCGGCAGCTGGGGCTCTACTTTGGCTCTGTCTTACGCGATCACTCATCCGGAACGCACCAAAGCGCTTATCTTGCGTGGAATTTTCTTGTGCCGTCCTTCTGAAATTCAATGGTTCTATCAAGAAGGCGCTTCACAAATTTTCCCTGACGTATGGGACGAATATCTCAAACCGATTCCAGAAAACGAACGCCACGATATGGTGGCCGCTTACTACAAACGCCTGACTCACGAAAATTCAGACGTGCGCTTGCAGGCAGCTAAAGCGTGGAGCAAGTGGGAAGCGGCGACTTCTCGTTTGATTGTGGACCCTAAAGCCATCGATGAATTTGATGATCCCGAATATGCTTTGAGCTTTGCGCGCATTGAGTGCCACTACTTCACGAACAACGCTTTCTTTAAAACCAACAATTGGCTTTTGGAAAACGTTGCGAAGATCCGCCACATTCCCGGCGCTATCGTGCAAGGTCGTTACGATGTTGTGTGCCCGGCGCGCTCTGCGTGGGAACTTCACAAGGCGTGGCCTGAAGCAAAATTTACAATCGTTCCTGACTCGGGCCATGCAGCTATGGAGCCTGGAACACGCTCAGCTCTTATTGAAGCTACAGAGAGCTTCAAACATCTGTAAGAATTTCATCCATAAGGGATCTCGCGGTCCCTTATGGAAGCCATAAATATTATCAACTTGTAAAGTGGTTCCAAATTGGGTTTATTAGCTTTCACGCATCACAGAGGGTTGTGGTGTGAATCCGGGGGGATTAAGTGAAACTGAATAAATTGCTTTTGGCGGGGATCGTTTCAAGTCTGGCTCTTACAGCCTGCGCACCTCAAGCTAACAATTCATCAGGCGAAGTTCAGGCGACAGGCGACGGAATCATTGGCGGCACAGAAGTTAAAGCCGGTGATAAAATTCTAGAAAGTATCGTGGCTGTTTATGACTCTTACGAAGGCCAACTTTGCACAGGTTCTCTTCTTCCAAACAACTTAGTTCTCACGGCAGCTCACTGTATCGGGCAATTCGAAGACGCTATGTACGTCATGTTCGATACGGCTTTGGGACCTAAATCAGAGCGTCGCCAAGTTGATAAAATCGAAATTTCTCAATACTGGGAATCTCGTCAAAACGAAAAGAAGGATACTGGCGACATCGCTTTGATCCATTTCACAGGAACAGTTCCTGCCGGTTACAAACCAGCGACTTTCCTTAGCAATAGTAATAAAAAACTTCTTAAAAAAGGTGCTTCTGTCGTTCTTGCTGGATACGGAATCACAAACGGTGTGACGGGAGACGGCGCGGGAACTTTGCGCATGACGACTGTTAAGATCGAAGATCCTCAGTTCAGCACTTCTGAAATCAAGTTGAACCAAACTGAAGGCACAGGCGCTTGCCACGGTGACTCTGGCGGTCCGGCGTACATCGAAATCAAAGGTAAATACTACCTTTGGGGTGTTACAAGCCGCGGAGTTGACGACCTTGCCAATGACTGCACGAAGTACTCTGCTTACACAAGTGCTTTGTACTACAAGACATGGTTGAACAGAATGGCCAACAAACTTTCCACTTCGTTGGTAAGTCCTCAGATTCAAAATTAATCTCGGATAAGAAACCAAAAAGTTTTTTCAAACTGCAAAGGGCTGCTAGGAAAATAGCAGCCCTTTTGTTATTGAATGGACGCTCAATTGGGGAAATATGAAAACGAAGTTGTACGTCAGCTCATTAATCGTTTTAGCTTTGACGGCGTGCGGAGGATCTCAATCCGCGATAGACACGCTGGTGGATTCAGACGCTATCGTAGGTGGAAAGGACACCACGAAAGACAATGTGATTTCAAAATACGTTGTGCTTATCTATGACAATCCAACAAAAACCTACTGCACAGGTCTTCTTATCAAAAAAGACGTGATCCTGACGGCCGCTCACTGCGTGGGAGCCGACTACAAAGGTCTTACCTTGGCATTCGGCCTAAAGCCTCTGTCTGGCGACTATGTCATGCGCTATGCTGCAAAAACATGGGTGCATGATAAATACAAAAAATCCAATTCTGCCGATCGCAATGATCTCGCTTTGATTCTGATTAAGGGCAATGCTCCGGACGGTTATCAAACTTTACTTCTTCCCGACAGCAGCTTTCCTTTAAAGGCTGGTTATACCTTCACAGCCGCAGGCTACGGCCGTGTTTCTGGCAAAAAAGTTCCAAGTACCGACACGCAAGGCTCCGGCTTTCTTCGCAACGTCGATCTTAAAATCGACAGCATGAGTGCCAACGAAAGCCAATTCTACGTGGACCAAAAATCGGGACAAGGTATTTGCAGCGGTGACTCTGGCGGACCGGCTTTGATGCGCTATCAAGGCAAAGACTACGTTGTGGGAATTGCTTCCGCGATTTCATGGACCGTTCCTGACGAAATTCGCGAAGACGAAAAGAAACAGTACATCGACAACAAAGATGTCTGCGCAGAAAAATCCATCTACATGAATGTTAAACAATATCGCACATGGATTGATGACGGCTTAAAGAAGCTGCTGAATTAGTTGACGGATTCTTTCGCCCAAATCTTTGGGGCTATCAAAAAGAACACGATGGGAAGAGGCTGGTACGGTTTCTAAACGAAGCCCCTGTACCTCTTCCTGCAAACGACGAGACATCTCCATAAATTTTTCGTCGCGCTCCCCGACCATCCAAATCACTTTTTGAATATTCTTTTGAATCACCGAACGCATGTTTTTTTGTTGCGCCAAAGACCATTGGGTTAAGGCAAGACTCAAAGTCTCACGAGAATATTCTTTTTCAATACGCAAAGGTTCCGTTTCTCCTCCACCAAAAATAGGCTGCGCATTCCAATTGCGTAAAACCGTTTCCCACGGAGCTTTTAAAAACTCTTCGGCCCAGTAGGAATCATTCATCCAACGTTGACGGCGCTCTTCAGAGATCGGATCAAAACTTTCGTGAGGATCGTTAAAGCCAGGATTTGTGGAAACTAGAATTGTCTTATACCAAAGCGCCGGCCTTTTTTCGAGAGCGTGCAAAGCCAAGCGCCCGCCAAGAGAGTATCCGATAAGGATGTTGCGTTCTCCTGCGCAACCGTGGGCTTCAACAAGTTTTATGAAATTGCCGGCCCACTCTTCAAACGTGTGTTGTGGTCCTAAAGCGGCATCTTTGAAATAATCAGGAGTAAAAATACGAAGACCATCGTGCTGCGGGAGATGTGCTTTCACCACCGCCCAATCCGAAGGTCTTCCTAAAAATCCGTGAAGGAAAAAGAGGTTCACTCTTTCCACAGAGATTCGTACTCCTTCCAGAATTCTTGAGTTTGTTCCCAATTAGGGATGAGCTCGATGATTTGATGATCGTCCAATTGTGTATTCACAGGAATATTATGCCACTTTTGGTAAGACCAATTCCACATCTTTGCCCACGATTCGAAAGAAATCTGGTGTTTGTTTACGAATATCTCTTTTTTGAACATACGAGAGAAGATTTGGCCTCCTCCGTTGTTGATGACGACAATACGAAGTTTACGCGCATCGAGCTGAGAAGTTGCCCAAAGTGACGATAAATCATACAGCGCTGTTAAATCCCCAACAAGGCACCAGTTTTCTGCCTCAGGATGGGCCCATCCCAAGAACGTCGAAAGCTGTCCATCAATGCCGTTGGCTCCGCGATTGGCGGCAACACGCAAAGGAATAGCATCGTGCGAAGAGCACGAATCCCATTCACGAATCGGGAGTGAATTTCCAAGGTAGATCGAGCCGCCTTTCATCTTTTGCGAAAGTGCGTAGATCATACCTTGTTCTGAATCAGGATATTTCATCAAAAGACCGCGCACGGTTTCCGCGCGACTGCTGTCTTCGATGTTCAATTTAATATTTTCACGCTGAGGATTTGAAAACTCCACCTGGCTTAACAAATCCAAAGAGTTCACGTGCTGCACAGGGCGACTGAGTCCTGTGTAGTGATTAAAGCTCACAGAGAACACCGGAATATCTTTGTACTTGTCTTCAAGATCACGCCACACGCGCGTCGTGGGAACTCCACCGATACGCAAGATAGAGTCACAGAGTTGCGATTTTAAAACTCGATGAATCATCTGCTCGCCAGAGCGAATTTCAATGTCTTTGATGTCGGGATGACCGCGCAGACTTGAAATGCCTTCGCAGTAAACCGGAGCTTTGTATTGCTTCAAGAAATCAAGCACGGTGCCGTAAGCTTTCTCTGGCAAAATGCCCACCATCACCAGAGGTTTGTGAGAGTTCAGGAAGTTTTCCATCTCTTTCAAAGTTCCGAGTGGCAACTGCCCTGGAAGTTTTGTTCTTTCGGAGTGACCTGGGAAATCAATCTTAGGAACGGGACCGTCGATGAGCGGCTCTTCAAAACACACATTCACATGGATTGGTTTTTTCCAAGAAAGAGATTTGAAAGACACGTGAGAATTTTCTGCATCAATATCCAGAGCAACTTCGTTGTAGTAAGAAAAGATTCCCACTTGTTCAATCGTCTGCGGAGCCCCTGTGCCGCGATAGTGTTTCGGACGATCTGCTGTCACCATAATCAGTGGCAATGAAGAATAAGTTCCTTCAACAGCCGCAGGCAAAAGCTCTGCGACGGCTGTTCCCGATGTGGTGATGATCGCAACCGGACGACGTGTGCTTGCGATACGGCCTAAAGCAAAAAATGCCGCCGAACGCTCTTCAAAGAAGGAATACACTTTGAGGTCTTTGTTCTCTTCAAGGATATACACTAGCGGACTGTTGCGTGCACCAGCGCAAAGAACAAACTCGCGCACTCCGGTGTACACCAACTCTTGAATGACTTTTCCCGCTAACTCCATATTTGTCATACATCAAGCCCCAAAATCTTTCTTACGGACAGGCGTTTTTGATAAAGCTCTCTCCACTCACGCTCCAATTCACTGGCAGCGACAACGCCGCAGCCGGAACCAATCATAGAAGACGTCTTATTCCACTGCAAATTTCGAATGGCGACAAGACACACAGCCTCCTCTTTACCGATAAAGGCAAAGGGACCGCCAAAACCGCCGCGCCCCTCTTGTCCGGGGAACTCTTTCATCCATTTGTACCCTGCCGAACGAGGTGCTACTCCCAGCGCAGGAGTGGGATGCATTTGCTGAATCAATGAGAAAAACTCAGGCTTTGTTTTGCATTGAATTTCAACATCGGTTTTTAAATGGTACAGCGTCGGGAGCTCCACAATTTTCGGACCTTCGGTCTTCACATCACCCCACGGGTGCAGCACCGACATCAAGTCTTCTAAAACGTAGAGGTGCTCTTGCATTTCTTTTTCATCGCGAAGCAAAGATTCACGACGTGTGGATTCACTCTTGGGACATGTGCCGGCCAAAGCCATCGTTCGCAGATGTCCTTTTGCATAATCAAAAAGAAGTTCTGGAGTGGCTCCTAAAACGCCTTCGCCATTTTGCCATAAACCATAGACGTACAAAGTTTTCGGCGTTTCCAAAAGAGTCAAAATCATCTGCGCGCGCTCTTGCGGAGTCACTGTTTGCTCAGAGCGAGCAAAGACCGCCGGAACGGTTTTTTTTATTCTACCTTCTTTGATGAGATCTTGCGTGCGATGTAAGGCTGTTGCGAAATGCTCTTTCAAAGGTTCGTTCCAAGGTGCTTTTCCTACGGGGGCCGCAGCAGGTTTCTGACCTAAGAAGGCCTCACAATTCTTACGCAGCTCCTCTGTAGAAAGGCGATGGATTTTGGCTCCGGCGAGTGCTGGAGAAGAGCCCAAATCGTAGAAATCAGGGAAAAACACTGTAATTTCGTCACGATTTGCGTCGGAAACAGGGTGAAAAGGCCCCTCAATAAGAATCCATTGATCCCTATGGCGCAAGAGGGCCCCTGCCTCCAAAAAGTTTGTAATGCCCGAGAGCGTTATGCTATTCTGCCGTTCCATTTAAGAAGTCGTATTATGGAAATGCCAACTATGCAAACAACTCCCTCAACCCAAATCGTCAATATCGGTGGATATGATATCGGCGGATCTAACTTCACAGTCATGGCTGGGCCTTGCTCTATCGAAAGTTACGAGCAGTTCATGGAAACAGCGAAAGGTGTGAAGGCTTCCGGCGCGCACATTCTTCGTGGCGGTATTTGGAAGATGCGCACTTCTTCAAAAGACTTCCAAGGCTTGGGTAAAAATTCTTTCGACTTCATCAAAGCGGTCTGCAAAGAGACCAACATGAAACTTGTTTCTGAAGTGACAGACGCTCGTCAAATCGAAGAGGTTTACGACATCGTTGAATGCTTCCAAGTCGGTTCTCGCAATATGCATAACTATGCTTTGCTTAAAGAGTTGGGCATGCAAAGAAAACCTGTGTTGTTAAAACGCGGTTTTGCAGCCTTGATCACGGAATGGATTAAAGCGGCGGAGTACGTGACTGTCGGTGGAAATCCGAACGTGATTTTGTGTGAGCGTGGTATTCGTACTTTTGAAACTTCGACTCGCAACACTTTGGATCTTAATGCCGTGGCGTTTGCGAAAAAGAATTCTCACTTACCTGTTATCGTAGATCCTTCTCACGCTGTGGGCATTCGCGCCTTAGTTCCTGATTTGGCTTACGCTGCTGCGGCTGTGGGAGCTGACGGCATCATCGTGGAAGTTCATCCTCGCCCGGCAGAAGCCCTTTCTGACGGCATGCAAGCTCTGACTTTGGATGATTTTAAAAACATGATGACGAAGCTTGATAAGATTCTTACGGCGATCGACAGACCTCTTCATAAGGTGGCTCCTCATGCAAACTAAACATTCTCCAAATCCGGAAATCATCCGCTCGATGTTTTCAAAAGTGGCTGCGAATTACGACAAAGGGAACAACGTTTTGTCGATGGGCATTCACCACTTGTGGAGAAAAAAGTTAGTTAAGTACAGTGGCGCCAAAACCGGCGATAAAGTTTTGGATTGCGCGACAGGCACGGGCGATCTTGCGATTGAATTTAAAAAAACTGTAGGCACAACAGGCGAAGTGGTTGGAACAGACTTCTGCGCAGAAATGCTCATCCCTGCTCCTGGCAAAGCCAAAGAACGCGGTCTTGAGATCAAGTTTGAACAAGCCGATGTCACGCAACTTCAATACGCTGATAAAGGTTTTGATGTTTGCAGTATCTCTTTTGGTATTCGCAACGTCGGTGACCCGGTGAAGGCTTTGCGCGAAATGGGACGTGTGACGAAATCAGGTGGTACTGTGATGGTACTTGAGTTCGGACAAGTGAACGTTCCTGTTTTTGGTGCGCTTTACAATTTCTATTCTCAGAATATCTTGCCTAAAATCGGTGGTCTCGTAACAGGTCAAAAAGAAGCTTACGAATACTTGCAAAAGTCTTCAGCGGCTTTCCCTTGCCGTGACGAGTTCTTGGGCCTTATGAAAGAAAGTGGTGCTTACTCTCACTGTGAGTATGTGTCTCTTACGGGCGGCATCGCTTACATCTATAAAGGCATCGTTAAGTAAAATCATTGCATCGCTAACATGCGACGAAATTCGACGCGAACTCCGACGGGTGGAGCATTTCCTTCTAAGCTAAGAAGTTCTTCGTAGTTGGAGACTTGAGGTTGAGGCGGATGCGGATCAGGAATGTACTTCTTGGTCGGACATCCCCAGAATGCCAATCCAATCATAACAACCAAAAGAACGAAGAGAGAGAGCTTTTTCATGGCTCTATCTTCTCTCTGTAAAGTCCGCACAGGAAGCGGTTTTAACTGAAGTGAGACAACTCACAAAGAGTTATGGATAAAGATCCCTATTCTTTAAATTCTCGCAATAGGGATCTTAGCTTTAGTCCTGAGAACAATTTTTTACGAGCTTCAAAACCTGACGAATTTCGGAAACACTCAGAGCCATCGGCTTGATTGCGCAGGAGACTTTGCTGGAAGTTTTCAAGTAATCGCTGAGAGGCTTTAAGCTTTCGCGATTCATATTCCAAAGATCATTAAACTCTTTGTTGTAAGACGGAAGAACATCATCTGCGGCCTGACCACTGAGTTCTACCAGATTTTCGATATGGCTCTTTTCACTGCTCTCGGACCAATTGAAAGATCCTGAAAGAACTTTGGCATTATCGACGATCATAAATTTATTGTGCATTTGGAAGGCCATGTATTCCGAAACCTCCAAATTGTAGAACTTCACTCGCAATTGCAGGTTGCGATTGCTTAACAGGTATTGCGCTCTTTTTCCAATGTCCATGAAGTCGTCTTGGCTAATCACAAGATAGATTTTCACACCACGGTTGGCCGCCGCTTGCAGGGCCTCAAGCACTGGTTTTAAGCGCACGCGCGTTGTTGCGATTTTGATTTCGCTTCGAGCTTCGTTAATAAGACGGACCACTTGATCGGTAAGACGCGATGGCTCGTTTGATTTTTTATCCAATGTGCGAGGTGAATTAAAGAACACTTCCACATCGCCCTGGTCAAAGAAGCTCACTTCACTTGTTTCGTTATTATCTGAGTGCTGACCAAATTCTTTGGAGTTCATCCATAGACGATTGAACTCTTGCAGATAGCGGCTTGTGATTTCATTTTCTTGAGTAAAGAACAGGATGTTTTCATTGTAGTTACGGTAAGAAGACAGAGACCAGTTCGCACTCCCAGTAATCACTTTGTGATTGCTTAGACCTGCGTCGATAACGGCAAACTTGTGATGAACCTTTACAGATTTTCCTAAATAACGAACGTCAATGCCAAGGCTTTCTAGAGCTGCCATCTTCTTTTCATTTTCTTCTGGCGTCGCGTACCCTTCAAAGATCAAACGGATTTGAAGACTTCCTTCTTGAATACGTTTCTGCACTGAAGGCGATTGGAGAGCTTTAATCACTGGGGACGCCGATGTAGTTTCCATATTGTACATGGCAATATCAACGGTGCTTTGTGCCTCTTCAATCCAAGTAGCGATCTTTTCCAAAGTTGGATCGTGTGGATGAAAAAGGACTTCCACTTTGGCATAGGAATTTAGCGCAAAAAACACGGAACAAAAGAAAAGAATCGTTTTCATAAAGTCTCCTCGACGAGGAACTTCTAGCCGACATTCGGATCTTATGTCATCTGCATGGTAAAGAGATTATTATTCTTATAAGGAATAATGGGTTTGGCGAACCCAAACCCATTTTAAAAGACTTAGTAGTGCCAAGGGAACTTAGAGAAATCTTTAGGACGTTTTTCTACGAAAGAATTTCTGCCTTCGACAGCTTCTTCCGTTCCGTAAGCCAAGCGAGTCGCTTCCCCGGCGAACAATTGCTGACCCACCAAACCGTCGTCGCAAAGATTGAATCCATACTTCAACATGCGCATCGCTGTTGGTGATTTTGAATTCATTTCGTAAGCCCACTCCAACGCCACTTTCTCAAGATCTTTGTGAGGGATCACAGCATTGACCATGCCCATTTCAAAAGCCTCTTGAGCAGAGTAATTGCGACCTAAGAAGAAAATCTCACGCGCACGCTTTTGCCCAACCATGCGGGCCAAGTAAGCTGAACCGTAACCGCTATCAAAACTTGCGACGTCTGGATCTGTTTGTTTAAAGACCGCGTGCTCTTTACTTGCAAGGGTCAAATCACAAACCACATGAAGTGAGTGACCGCCACCGACAGCCCAACCAGGAACTACGGCAACCACAATCTTAGGCATAAAACGAATCAAGCGCTGAACTTCCAAAATATGCAAACGACCCAAACGAGCCAAATCCATTTTTCCAACAGCTTCTTTATCTTCGTATTTGTATCCGTCTTTTCCACGAATACGTTGATCACCGCCAGAACAGAAAGCCCATCCACCATCTTTAGGAGAAGGACCATTGCCTGTGATCAAAACAACACCGACGTCTGCCGTGATACGCGCATGTTCTAAAGCCGTATAAAGTTCATCCACCGTTTGTGGACGAAAAGCATTGCGAACCTCAGGACGATTAAAAGCAATACGAACAGTTCCCTGATCTTTCGCACGATGATAAGTAATATCCTGAAACTTCACGCCAGGAATTTGAACTTCTGTCCACCACTCTGGATTAAAAATATCCGAAACCATTTTATACCTCTTTAGATACGGTCCGTTTTAGACCATAAGTAGTGATCTGCCAACACCAGCCATGTCATAGATTCCAGAACTGGTATAGCTCTGGTGACAATACAAGGGTCATGACGACCTTTTTTAGCGACATCTAAGATGGAACTTGTCGGTTTAAAAGAAACTCGCAATAAAATGCTTTCACCCGTTGAAATTCCACCGCGAATACCGCCATAGGCAGTTTGTGAGCCTTGGTGGAAGTCCGTACCCTTTACTGCAACCGCATCAAAACCTAAACCCAACTCAAATCCATTCGTGGCACCTACGCTTAAGAAGGCCTGCGCCAAATCAGATTTCAATTTATGAAATACAGGTTGTCCTAAATAACCGGGCGGATTCTGAATCAGAATTTCAGCGACGCCACCATAGCTGTCTCCCTGCTCTTGCGCCTTCTTTAGCAAAGCATCAACTTCATGATCGCGTGTTGAAGGAAAGCGCGCCTGGAAAGAATCAATGTTTTTAGATGTGACTTGTTCACGCTCTTCTTGAGACAACGTGAAAGGACCAATTTGTGAAGCATAACCAAGGACCTTTGTTGGTGCACTTACATGCTTCATCATCATTTGTGCTACGGAACCGGCCATCACACGCGATACGGTTTCGCGACCGGAAGAGCGTCCACCGCCACGATGATCACTGTGACCGAATTTATTTTTCCACATGTCATCGGCATGACCTGCGCGAGGACTTGTTTTAATATCTTTATAATCTTGCGAGCGTGCATCTTGATTGCGCACGATCATGGCAATCGGAGTTCCTAAAGTTTGCCCTTCAAAAACGCCGCTTAAAATTTCCGGCGTATCTGTCTCTTGGCGGCTTGAAACAATTTGTCCCGAACCATGATGACCAGGACGGCGACGCTCCAACTCTTTTTTTAAAAGAGCCTCATCAAACTTCACACCCGCAGGACATCCGTCAATCACGACTCCTAAAGCCGTTCCATGACTTTCACCAAAACTTGTTATCACAAAACGGGAACCGATTTGATTTGCGCTCATAGCGCCTCCTCACAGTTTTTCCAGAAAATTCTTTGGCCTTGTGCTTGACCTGTGAACATCACAAGTCCTGACTGATAATTGGCTCCGCACTTTTGTGCGTACTCGCGCCCCAGAGAGTCCTCTTTATAATTTAAATCGAATACCATCGCTGGATTCCATGATGCTGGCGGTATCAATGTCTCTGACGAACGAGGAGCAGCCCAGATCAAAATCTTGGGTTGTAGATCTGCAGCATCTTCATTTCCAACACGAGGTTTTCCTGTGCGCGAGGAAAAATAACTTGCGTGAGGTAAAGCTTTTTGGATCATTTCTAAAACACCGCCGCCACCCCAAACAAATATTTCTTTTTGCAGCGGCGCGATCATTCCAACACCTTCAATGAGTTCGGCAAAACCTTGATCGTCCGTAGAAGTTCCCATCCACATTTTTTCGTTTTCATTCCAATAAAGCGTGTTGAGTGCTTTTAGCTCTAAAGACGGCACGAGCTTCGCAGCATTTTCTTTATGTGGAGATGTCACTGCTGCGTATGAAAGTCCGAGCTTTCTTAGTATTGGCAAAGCTTCGTTCCATTCATCTCTGTGGATAGAAATAGCAAAGACAGGAAGATTTTTTTTATGAAAGAAATCAGAATGCTCCATAGGAGTAAAGCTGTGCGCCACGGGATCGCCAAGGACAGCAGCAAATTTCTGCGATTTTTGAGGCGTCATAAGCCAGGCCCACAAAGACGGTTGATCTCCAGCACTGCCGGTGTCTTCCTTCCAAAAATTAATAAGCTGCTGACCTTTCTTAAAACGGCGATACCATTCCCAACGACCAGAAGAAGAACGTGGCAAAAAACTGCGTTTTGTCGAAAAGGCTTTCTGCCACTCTTCACCTTGCGATAACTCCTGAAAGTTAGATACTTCAGGGGCATACTTCATATGCGCGACGTTGTCTTCGAAACGCCCCCACCCATTAAAATGAGTACGGTCGTGCAATGACAGAATCAGTTTGTCCTTAGGAACCTGATGAAGAATATCTTCAGGTGTTCCCAGTTCCCACGGCCAATCGATCCAAGTGGATTTTTTTACTATTTCAACATTTGCGGAATCACTCCAAAAAGAATTCCAATCTTGGTTCTTCCTGAAGGAATAAATAAATTTATCGTTGGGCAAATCTTGAAGCGCACGCTGAATTTGCTCTGTCGAAAGAAGATCATCACGCAATTCAAAAAAATCCAGCCCACGGCTCGCATAACGGGCTCTAAAAAGGGACCATCTTTTTTCGCTTGCAAAAAAATCCGGTAGAATCGTGAATCCCCCACCCACGTCTTCAAGCGTGTGTGTCAGAACCATTTTTTCCATCGCCATGGCATGATGGCGATTTTCAAACATACCTTCAGGCATCAAATAAACTTCGTCGGCGCGCTCATGATATCTTTGCTCACGCACTTCTGCTCGCTTATGAAATTCTTCAAGCGGTGAAAGATCGGGCTCTAAACGTGGCCGATTCAGAAAAATTCTTCCGTCTAGATCTGTTTTTCTTTTCACCCAAAGCACACGGACCGTTTCTGGAATCACGGAAAGATCGAACCCGGCTCCAAGAACCAAATAAGCATTTTGATTCGGTCGTTGCAGAATTTCTAAGAAAAGCTGTCTTTCCATTTCTCGAAAATAGGTTTCGCCGTGCTCAAGAAATAATTCACGAATGGATTTACCGATCTTTTTTTCGATCTCAATATCCAGATCGATAAAGTCCACGGACGAATCCCGAGTGTAAAGCATCAAACGCTTCATCAACTCCGTTTTTCCCGTTCCGCGATGTCCAACAACAGCCGTAATCATGGTTTGATTCCTATCATGTCCCAAAATTCAGGAAAACTTTTATTGATAACTTGAGGTTCTTCAATGGTGATATCGTGGCCTTTTAATTTCATTAAAGCGGCCGCCATCACCATACGGTGATCCTTATCGGGATTGAACTTCACACCCTGCACAGGCTTTTGCTGAGTATTCCCGTGGATAATCATGCCGTCTGGCAAAGACTCATGCCTTACGCCCACTAAACTCAAAAGATCTGAAACCCGGGCAATACGATTGGATTCTTTACTCACTAAGTGAGGTGCGCCATAAAGTTTTGAAGTCCCTTGAGCCCAACTGCATAGCACAGCCAGAACTGGGAAAAGATCTGGTGACTGAGAAAGATTGAAATCCAGAGGTTCCAGTGACGTCGTTTCTTTCACAGTTAGTGTCGAACCCTGCACAGAAAAGTTCACATGCATTTTTTTAAAGACATCTAAAAACACGATATCGGGTTGTGTGCTTTTCTCTGAAAAGTTGGTGATCACGACTTCACCCGCAAGAGCGCCCGCTGAGGCCATTGTAAACATCGAGCTGACATCGGCTTCGACCGTCCACGACGTTTTGTGAATCTTCTGCCCAGCTGGAATAATATAACCTTGCGAAGTCTTCTGAATTTGCATTCCTAAAGACTTCACCATTTCTAAGGTCAGCAAGAAATAAGATTCCGAATTTTTTCCGCCTACTAATTCAAATTCCAAATCGAAATCCAAATTCCAGGAATTTAATACTAAAGCCGAAGCATACTGACTGGATTCCGCCATATCCACACGTAGAGGCGCAGAAGGTTTTTTCCAGCCCTTTCCTTTTACAGTCATTGTGTCTTCACAAAGTTCGGCTTCAACACCAAGCTGACTTAAAAGATGAACCAAACCTTTTTGCGGTCTTTGCAAAAGACGGCGTGTAGCCCCTAAGTTGTGCATACCTTGATTACGGGACGCGCGTAATGCCATAAAACGAAATGTCGTCCCACCCTCGCCACAGTCAATAACACTTTGATCACTTAGGTGTTTTAAGCCTTCGCGCATATGACGAACGTCATCACATTCCGAAAACCCCTGAAGCTTTAAAGACGGAAAATAACTTTGCACAATCAAGGCGCGATTGAAAACGGATTTCGATCCAGGTATCTCACCTTGAAAGTGCAGCTTAGCCATTGAGCTCTTCCTCTTTTTGACGGCAGACTTCCATTAACACTTCATCGACCGTGACTTCGCGAATCACGCAGTGACCGGGTTTTTTCAAAAAAACAAAACGCAAAGTTTCAGACCTTGTTTTCTTCTTGTCGCTAAGAAGTAATTTTCTAAAATCTTTTAAAAGCGAAGCTTTTGTTTGCAGAAGCTCGTCACGCAACGGAGAAAGCAGATATCCCACCACCGGTGAGCGCTGAATTTTTTCATACTCGCTCACGGTCATGATTTTATTTTCTACACTCCATCGAAGCGCAAAGTCCAAACCGTAATTTATAGCAACACCGTGAGGAAGTTTGTAATACGCCTCTAAGACATGCCCCATCGTATGTCCCAGATTCAGTATATGACGATGACCGGATTTTTCTTCAGGATCTTTAGAAACGACTTTGTTTTTAGCATCTATGGATGCCGCCAAGTATTTCCAAACCGTCGCTGACGTAATTTCATATTCTTTAGAAAGATCCGCCCAAAGTTTGCCACCGGCAATCCAGGAAATTTTCAAAAGCTCCCCGAAACCTTCAAATGCACGAGCTTCAGGTTGCGCAATAAGAAGCGAACGGACCAATACGATTTTATCCGCAGGATAGAAAGTGCCAATTTGATTTTTAGCCGATCCGACATTTAATGCCGTTTTCCCGCCGTGAGCAGAATCAATCGCTGAAAGCCACGTGCTAGGCATTTGCACAAGCTTCACGCCGCGCTTAAGAATGCTGGCAACAAATCCACCAAAATCCCCAACACTTCCTCCGCCAGCAACCACAAGGGTCAAACGACGGCTGGAGGTGTTTTCGCAAAGCTGAACGATTTTGAAAATGTGTGCCGGGAATTTTTCAACAGCTTTCAATTCTTCTCCGGCGCGAACACCGTAAGACAAAGAAAACTGCTTCATCCATTTTTTAAATGCAGGTGATTTTTTGGGAAGAACTTCGTCGTAAATCAACAGAAGTTCTTCACCTAATTCAGAAACTCGCGGAAGCTCGTTAGAAAAGAGCAAAGAGCTTTTTTTCATTATTTAGATTCTTTGAATTCAGCTTTGGCTTTTTCGTAAGACTCTGACAACGAATCCCAAGCTTTACTCATGCCAGATTTCATTTCGGACCAAGCCTTGCCAGAGCTTTTTTTAAGTTTAGAAAGATCTTTTTTCATCTCGTCTTGCTTTTTTTCAAGAACGGCGATTTGCGCTTTCATTTCTTTTTTAGCTTCGCCACTTTTCTCTGAAGCCTTGGCCTTCATTTCAGAAATTTCTTTCTTCAAATCCGCCAACTTGTTTTCCATGTCCTTTTGGAATTGTTCTTTTTGCTCTTTAGTATAATCAGCTGCCGCAGAAGCCGCTTCTGTTGTTTTTTGCTGAACGTCTTCTTTTGTCGTTGCTAGTGAAACAGACGAAAATGAAAGAGCAAGAAGGGAAATAACTAGGAATTTCATACTGGTCTCCTTTGACGGAGACCAGTTTACAAAGAGGCTTATTTTACTTCAAGAATATTGAGCTGAGTCGCCTCTACCGTGACGCTCACGGGCTTTTTACCATTCAAACTTTCTTCAAGTTTCTTTTTATAGGCGTCAAACTCTGCCACATCTCGTCGCAAATAATAGGATCCTGAGGTTTTCACAAAAAGAACCACAAGCCCCTCGTCGTCTTCACGCAATTTTTTAACCACATCATTCACGGATGTACGCTGTTGTTCAGCGCTGGCTGGTTTGCGGGCCTTTGAATGGGCCTCCGCTGAGTTCATTCCCATGGTGGCTGCCAAAGTCACTGCTGCTACAAGAATCCACTTCATGATTCACTCCTTTAAGGTTGAGATATATTCTTATCGGCGACGCCAGGCTCAGCTAGAGCCCGACCTTCGTCCATACCCTCAACGGTTCAAAGTGAGATCATTCTAATGGCACTGAATTTCTAGTTTTCCTTGCGGAAGTGCAATTGTGAAGAAAAATGGACCTTCATTATTTTGCGTAAAGCTATAGCTTCCCGCTTTAATGCTCGTAAAATAAGAAAACTCCACCATCACAATTCTTACGTGAAAATTCTCTACATCTTCATCAAATACATAACTTGCAAGATCAGCGTTTGGATGGACCACCGGTAAAAGCTCGACTTTGCTTCCATTCACTTCGCAAACTGGGTTGATTGAAGCCCATGTTTGCACTGAAAACGCCATTAAAAATGCCAACAACAAAAATTTCATACCGTCTCCTTGTGGCGCGCAAAATAATGCACCTCGATAAATTAGTAAAATTCATTATTTTAACTTTAAAAGTAAGTATTATTAATTATGGATTTAAATCTGATTCACCTTCGCTACTTCGTTTCAGCGGCAAAACTCGGCAGCCTTGCTGCCTCCGCAAAAGAAAATCACGTGACTCAATCTGCAGTGAGCCAGGGGATTCGTAAGTTAGAGGAGGCCTTAGGTTGCGATCTTCTTATTCATCAAAAAAACCGTTTTAAGCTGACTCAAGAAGGAGAGGCTCTGCTTTCAAAAGCTGAAAGCCTGTTTTTACAGGTCACGGAACTTAAAGAACACCTTCGAAGTACGGCGAATGAAATCAGTGGCGACGTTACTTTGGCAACTTCAGCCACCATTGCACAATTTGTTTTACCTTCTGTGATTAAGAAAGCAAAGGACTCTCATCCCCTTCTTAAGCCTGTCATTCAAATTGGTGATGTCGCTTTTATTCTAAATGAAGTGAAAAAGGGCCGAGCCGAATTAGGCATTGTGATTGATGACGGAAACGTTCGCGGTGTCGAAAAAAAACTTATTCAGGAAGGCGCTTTTTGCTGTGTTCAATCGAGCAGCCAGAAATATTCAGACAAAGCTCCATTTATGGCAACACGCGAGAGTCCCGGCGTTGAGGAATTAAAGAAAATTTATAAAAAGAAATTTTCAAAGCTTCCTGAAATTGCGGTGGAAGTGGAAAGCTGGGAAGCCATTATTGGTATGGTTCAGCAAGGTCTGGGCGTGGGCTTCGTTCCAGATTTGGTATTATCACAACATCAAAATATCAAAGAGGTCGCTCACCTTGCGGAACTCGGTCAGAAAATAAAATACAAAACTTACCTCATCCACAAAGGAGAGCAGCAGCTCTCCCGCCAAGGAAAAGTTTTTTATCAAAAGCTTTTAAGCACTCTAGTTTGAGAACGTGTCGCAACAAAAACAACGCAAAGAACAGAAGCCAAACAGCTTACCAGAAATACGGACGGATAACCTTTTTGAGCTGCGAGCCAACCAAAAAGGAAATTACTTCCTAAAAGTGAGAGATCCCAGAAAGCCGTGTACCAACCAAGTACATTGCCTTGGCGAGCAGGTTCCACACCGCGCACAGATTCAATCGCTAGCGCAGGATACATGAGCGCCAAACCAAGTCCTCCCAATAAAGATCCAAACACCGTCAAGAGCCAAAATGGAGACACAACCACACAGAGCATTCCTAATGCCGCTAACGACGCGGAACTTGCAGCCACACGCGAACTACTGTAGCGATCAATCCAATGTCCTCCGAAAACTCGCATCAGAACAAATCCCAAACCGTAAGCCACAACCATCCAGGCGCCATAATTCCAAGAGCGTGAAGAGAAATACAAGGCACCGAATGTAGAAACCGCGACGAAGCCCGTGGAAGCTAATGCCAAAGTATATCCGGGAGCCAAAGATTCTTTAGGAATCCATTCCACTGATTTATCTTCAGAAGAACCAAGAGGAATGCTTTCCTGGAAGAATGCAACAACTCCGAAGATGGATGGCGGAAGAATGGCGGCAGCCACCACCGCTAAAAATCCCTGAACACTGTTAATAAATCCGCCGACCATAGGACCTATCGTTGCACCCAACCATAAAGAAAGTCCGAAGAGGCTGACCAGTTTTCCTTTTTGCTCTTTAGGTGCTGTCGCAATCACCCAGGTCGTTCCCGCGGTAAAAGTAAAACCTTCGCCGAAGCCTTGCAGAAAACGAGCGACACCAAAGACCACATCCGAAGCCGGAAGAAGAAAAAGAAGACTGCCTAAAGCACAAAGACTTGTTCCAAATGCCAGCGTTCGCCAGATTCCAAATTTAGACGTCGCTCGTCCCACAAGAAGTCGCGATCCCACGGCTCCCGTCGGTTGCAAGCCCATAATAACGCCGACAGCGACATCTCCCAAACGAAGCTTTTCATGAATGAACAGCGGAAGAACCGGAATTAAAACTGCAATAGCGAAGAAAACTGAAAACGCAGCTGCAAAGACAAGCCAGAACTGCCACTTCCACTTGTTCATAAAAGAACCTCCAAAAGATTTTCCTATTGTGGACCTTCTTTTTGATCTGGTAAAATGATTTATAAATATGGTCTTAATCATTTTTAATGATGAAAGGATTTTATGAACGCTTCAGATCTTCAAGTCTTTAAGGTTGTTGCCCACGAGGGAGGCATGACTAAAGCCGCCCAGGTCCTTAATACCGTTCAGTCCAACATCACCGCTCGCATCCGCATTCTGGAAGAAGAGCTTGGCGTTCCTCTTTTCTATCGCGACAAGAAAGGCGTGCGCCTGACCTCCGCTGGAGAACGCCTTATACCCTATGCAGAAAAGATCCACGATCTCTTAGCCGAGGCCAAGGAAATCGTCGCACAGACAGACACTCCTCAAGGAGCTTTGCGCATTGGCTCCCCAGAAACGACAGCGGCTCTTCGCCTTTCCAATATTCTTTCAGATTATGGAAAAAAACATCACGACGTAGACTTGTCATTGGTCACGGGAACGACAGAGTTTCTCATTGAAAACGTTCTCGCAAGAAATCTGGAAGGTGCGTTTGTTTCTGGCAATGTCGACGATCCGCTTTTAGCGTCCTTTCCAGTCTTTGAAGAAGAAATGGTTTTCTATATACCGAAAACAGCCAAAGATCCGTTTTCATTTTTGAGAAATCAAAAAGCCAAAGTATATGTCTTTTGCACGGGCTGTTCTTACCGCCGCCGTTTAGAAAAAATTCTGACTGAACACAACATCACACAAGTGAAAGTCATGGAGATGGGATCTTTTGACGGCATCTTAGCTTGTGTCGGCGCGGGATTAGGGATCACTCTTTTGCCAAAGGCTTTTAGCGAAGAAAAAACTTGGAAAGCTCGTTGGTCGCACAATATCGCAGTCTACGGATTAAAAAAATCAGCGGCGATTGTGCCCACTTATTTTATCCGTCGTAAGGATACATTTCTTTCGCCCGCTTTGAAGTCGTTTATGGAGATTATTTCGTGAGATCCCAATTGATCTCAGAAATTCCCTTAGAGCGCAGATACGCATTGGCCTTGGAAAAAGGTTTTGTTCCGAAGAACCCGCGGTGAGCTGACAAAGGTGACGGATGAACAGCTTCGATCACAAAATGTTTTTTGCGATCTACAAACGAAGCTTTCTTTTGTGCGTAAGAGCCCCACAGGACAAAAACCAGATTCTCTTTTTGCTCGTTGAGAACATGGATGATTTTATCCGTGAATTCTTCCCATCCTTTGCCTTGATGGGCGGCTGCTTTACCATCTTCTACGGTCAAAACAGCATTCAAAAGCAAAACACCTTGTTCTGCCCACTTGGTTAATGAACCGCTTTTGGGAATTTGCGCGCCAACGTCGGCTTGTAATTCTTTAAAAATATTTTGCAAAGACGGAGGAAAACGAACTCCATCGCGCACAGAGAAACAAAGCCCATGAGCTTGCCCCGGACCGTGATAAGGATCTTGTCCCACAATCACGACTTTGACTTTATCAAAAGGCGTAAGATTCATCGCTGCGAAATATTCTTCGCCGCGAGGATAAATGGTTTTTCCCGCCTTGTATTCTTGCACAAGAAAGGCGCGCAACTTCTTCATGCGTTCGCTTTCGAACTCATTTTCAAGACGCTCTTTCCAAGATAAATCTAACTTTACTTCGGGTTTTGTTTCCATCTCATCCTGACACACGACATAGGTCCAGGGAACGGATTCTAATGCAATCCTATTCGTTTTCAAATTATTTTTTGCTTCTTCCCTAACTTGACCAGACAAATTTAGACCCCATTGTTACAATAAGACTAGAGGAAAAGGAGGCCGCCTATGACGACTCTTCTAAATCCCACCATACAACTTATTGAACAAAACCCGGAAGTTAAGTCTTTTATATACCAGCAGATCTCCGAGTTTGAACCCTTTGTTACCCCACAAACTGTCGTGGCTGTCGTGGCAAGAGACCCCAAGAAACTTGCGCTTCAGTATGAAACAGATGGCAAGGAGTTTACAAGGGAAGGTCTCAAAAAACTCTACCGCATAGCCATAGTCCTGAACGAAAGTGGGACGACTGTGGAAGCTGAGGGAGTCCACCAAGACATCTTCGAGGCCATCAAAGCAGCGAAAGATAATCTTCTGACGAAGCTTGTTGCAATTCAGGATTCTGTTATCAGCCAACAAGATCGGATCATTGAGATCAATCATTACTTGCAACATCCAGTTCTTCATTAAGATAATGGGTCTTCTTCCTGAAGGAGGCCCTCATGTTCAATCCAAATATGCCTTACCGCAGCGCCGGTCGCTGCGGACTTAAACTCAGCTCGTTTTCTTTAGGAGGTTGGACGACCTTCGGCGGTACTGTGAAGGACTTCACATCTGTGCGAAGCATTTTACGTCTGGCCTATGAAACAGGAATTAATTTCTTCGATATCGCCGACATTTACGCCAAAGGTGAATCCGAAAGAATCATGGGAGCCGCGCTCAAAGATTTTCCTCGTCACGAACTGGTTGTGTCGTCCAAAGTCTTTTGGCCCATGAGCGATGACATCAACGACAAAGGCCTTTCTCGCAAACATATTCTTGAATCCGTAAACAAAAGTCTTCAGCGCATTGGCACTGATTATTTAGATATTTATTTTTGCCACCGCTACGACCCTGAAACTCCTGTTGAAGAAACTGTGCGTATTATGGATGACCTCATTCATCATGGAAAAATTCTGTACTGGGGCACGAGTGAATGGACAGGAGAACAAATTCAAGAAGCGATGGACGTCTGTGAAAAGGGCGGCTACTACAAGCCGCAAATCGAACAACCTCAATACAGTCTTCTTGCTCGTGAAAAATTTGAAAAAGATGTTAGACCTAAAGCGAAGGAACACGGCATGGGCCTTGTGACATGGTCCCCGCTAGCTTCGGGAATGTTGACAGGAAAATATGACGAGGGAGTCAGCGAAGGGCGTCTTTCCCGCATTGATTGGTTGAAGGACACTTTTTATACCGACAAAAATGTACAAAGAGTGCGCGACATGAAAAAGATCGCCGATGCTTTAGAGTGCACGCGAGGACAATTGGCTTTGGCTTGGTTGGCGGCCCAAGAAAATCTGACAAGTGTGATTCTTGGAGCCACGAGCATTGAACAATTGCAGGAAAATCTCGGCGCTATTAAGGTGAACATCACGCCTGAGGTTGATAAAGAACTTAAAAAACTTTTCGCTTATTAGGAAGAGCCGCTTGCTGATCAAGAATTGCTTTTTGTCTGTTTTGTTGTTTTTGTTTGGATTTGCGAATTTTTCGCTAGCTACTCCTTTGGAACTCAAACGCGGCGAAAATTATTTTGTAATCGGCGTCGGGGAATACGATTACCTTCCCCACACGGGCTTTGTGAAAGGGCGCTTTGCCGGATTCGGCGAAGCTGTCCTTACCGCCTTTGCAAAAGCCAAGGGATACACCTTTGAATATAAAGCAGTTTCTATTCCCCGCATGTTTAAGGTTTTTTTGGAAGATGCCACAGTCGACTTTATGTATCCCAATAATGAATACTGGGATGCGGAACACCAACGCAAAAAAGGAGTTCTTTTCAGCTCACCGGTGGTCACTTATGTCGACGGTATCGTTGTCCGTCCCGAAAATAAAAAAATTTCTTTAGCTCAGTTAAAATCCATTGGCATTATCAAAGGCTTTGACCCTATTCAGTACAAAGATTTGGTCAAAGAAAAGAAAATTAAAATGTACGAACACAGTGACGTCGTAGCACTCCTAAAAATGGTACTCAACAAAAGAGTCCAAGGAGCTTATCTCAATCCTCTGGTCGCCGCCTATTATTTGAAAACCCACGTAAAGTCCGATGAGATGCTTGTTCTTGCCGACAAATTACCTTTCATCAACTCCTCTTATTATTTCTCGACAATCAAATATTCCAAGGTGCTCGAAGAGTTCGATGAGTTTCTAAAAAAAGAGCGTTCGTTCTTTCACAAACTCAAAATTCAGTATGGCGTTCAAGATCCTTTCCTCAAAGACCCTAAAAAATACACGCCTCCCCTTGTCTCTGAGGAGACATCTTTCGTCACCGATCCGTTGTTCGCGGAAAAATAAAAAACGCCGCTCACTCTTAAAATAGTTAGTATTCATTTTCTATCTTTTTTGAAATTCATGTTCCGTGGGCCTCGTCATTGCATATCTTTTATGTCTGTTATTTAACTGTTTATGTTAATTCACAGTTGTTAGCCTTGCGCATCACACAAGGAGATATTATGAAAGCCCTTTCGGCATTTTTAATTTTATGCGCCTCTATCCCTGCCGCGTACGCCACCAGCACAACAACTTGGGATCTCAACAACCAAGATGCCTACGGCTGCTATGCGCGCAATGGCATCTATTCGGACGGCGTTTGTATTGATGCTTCAGCCTCTGCACACGTGGCCGCTATTTTAAGTAATGGCATTCGCAAAGGCGGTGGCAATGAAAGCTCAGTGGGAGACACTGTCGTTGAAGGAGATGTCAAAGTCACAAAGGCTTACGACAATCCTCATTTTCGAGAAATCTTTATTTCTGTCAGCGCCATTCCTCGCGATGAAGTGTTGAACTACAACGAAAAGAATGAACAGAATTATCACAACTCCAATCGACTGCGTGCGGATGGATTTGTCGATCGTCCGTGGATCTTAGCTAACATCGGTGCCAACATCGCTGTCACAAATTCTCAGGACGTCACCGTTCTTGCAGGAAGTTTTCCGGCAAGTGGCTTGGATCCTTTGAAAGGAAAACCAAGTCGTTACTATATGACAGCCCCTTACGGCATCATGGTTCGTTACGACAAAGGGATTCAAATGAACTATCAATTGAAAGAAGAATTAGATCGCGTGATCCTGGCCTCTTTCAGTGTGATTGATGGTGATGGCCTTAAAGGCGAATCCAATATTGATCCTGCGGACTCGCGTGCCAACTCATATCCTTCTTATGCAGGTACGATGGAACTTCGAATCACCAATGCACTTCGCAAGGTTTTTGAAAAATCATCGCCGTACTTAAAGAATCACGATCTTTATATCGGCGTGACTGGAAGTCACGGAGACACGGGCAGCTATGCAGGCCAAAAAAGATCCCAAGACGATCTTACGACTTATTTGGGTTACATGTTCACTTCCAAATATGGACAAGCCGAAGTTCGCGTCTTCCGTTCTGACTTTAATCGCAACAAAGCCGGCAACGGTGACGGACGCCACGGCCCTCAAGTGGAATCAAGTGCTCACGGTGTTGAAGTTGCATATCGTGGGTTGGAGTCACGTCTTTGCTCTTGGGACTTTTATTTGAACAAACATATTTTTGAAAATAACAGCCAAGATCCCGATGGAGAATTCACTTACGACAACGTTCGTGGCGTGAAAGGTTGGACTGCGGGAACGAGCTGCCGCAACTTTTGGGGCGTTGATAATTTGGATGTCGGTTTTGAATATGGAAACGTTGAATTAAAGAGCGCACCAGGAACAAAACTTTCTGGCGCTTATCCTCTAACCTCAAATTTATTCAATCTGACGTTCACGTATCGCTTTGGTTTGCACAAAGCTTATAGAAAATAAGCAGCGACAAATGACAAATGTATTTACCAAAGACCGGGAGAAAACGCTGAATTTATGCCTTTATAGAGAAGGTATTTGAGACAGAGTTTTCTCATATAAATGTTGATGCCTTTTGGCACCCAGTGGTTTCTTTTTTGAAGTTTGGGTTATACTGAGTTCGTAGAGAGAAACAAGAGATTCAGAAAAAGCGGAAAGATAGAAACGAGCTCTCAGGAAGATAGAAAGCGATGCTTAAGAGAAGTCTTAGATTCGCAATGTTTAGATTCTATGAGAGTCGTCCGAGACGGGACTTGATCGAATGATTGAGCCCCGTTTCCATTTTTAGATTAATGTTCTAATGCGACAGGAAGAAAGTTCGTGGGAGAAGAAGCGGTTGCCGCCTTCTCTTTTCCAGTCTCCAACTTCACAAGTGAACCGATGATGTCTTGCAACTTTTCAAACGGCTGTAAATTCGGCGGAAGATTTTCTTTAAGCTCCATTGTCAACACGGGTGTTTTTCTTTCAAGCCACATGTAGCGTCCCAAGCTGCCCGGATAATTTCCCAAAGATTTCCATGGAAGATAATCAAATTTTGGTGGCGGAGACACTTTCGGTCCGTCGAAATCCAAAACCTTTAAAGGCGTATGCACTGAAACTACGAAATCCGGTTGGAAATCTTCTAAATGGTGAAGAGCGCATTTTGTTTCAGGTTCACTCGCCGCTTCCGCACCAGGGAAACGACGTGGATTCGATTTTGTTGTGCGCTTCCAGTTTTCAATCGCTCCTGTCGTCCAATCTTTTGTTGGGAAGTTGCGATTGATATCAATCTTGTTCGCATTCGTGCGAGTTTTGTATTTCACACCGTCAGGATTTAAAACCGGAATCACGCGCCATGAGTTGCGTGGATCAATGCCCTCAAGACGCTCCATCCAATAACGCCCCACAGTTCCCGCTGGAGTTTCATCTCCATGGATCAAGCTGAATACCAAAACTTTTTTCGCACCTGGAGTCGCAGAGATTTTATCGTAGTGATAAATAGGCCGTCCCTCTGCACTGACACAGATGGAATCGACTTTTACTTTTTCACAAGCTTGTTTGAGCATTTTGTCATCCCAAACACCCGGAAACTTTTTTAGATCGTTCAAGCAGTCTTGTGGAACATTAGAAAAATCGGCTCGCGCCGATACGACTGACAAAAACATCAGACTTAATATTAATGTTTTCATATACCCCGTCTTCACATCCCTATTATCCCAGGTCTTTTGCAACTCTCAAGATGAGAAAAGAGCGATTCCTGCATTTTCTCTGCCCCAAGCTGAGAATCCTTACAAACTGACTAAAGTCTTAATGCCTTTCGTCCGTAATGTAAAGGGTGTGACCAATAGGACTCAGTGGGAGGATGTATGATGAACCGTGGTAGTTTTAGTTTCGTAGCGATGCTAGTGATAAATCCCATCGTGATACTGTTTTATCAGAATTGCTCGATGACCCCGGTAAGTTATGCGAAAAATACAACACCACGTCCGGTCGTATCAAGACAGATCGCCTCGGAGGCAAAGCCTGTTGTTGCAGAGGTTGAAAAGCCCGCTTGCCCTGAGAACAAAAAAGAATGTGCTAAAGCGGAATAATTAGATATTCATCTTGTGAATATCTGAATTCTTTCTATGCCTTTTACTTATCATAGGGTCCCTTGCTAGAACTGACTTAACGAAGCGTTAGTTCGAAACAAGGAGGCTTCTATGAAATCATTTATTCTTTCTCTTACATCCATCCTAGCTTTGGTAAGCTCTCCGGCTCATGCATTTATCTCTTCCCAAGAAGAAACTCTTCTTGTTGAAGCCATGAACCAAATCAATCCCGCGCAAGTGCATGTAGAGAATGTCCGCTGCTCTTTGCGCAATCGCATGTGCTTAGTCAAAATGGAAGTAGGGTCGCACCAGCGCCGTGCCGGTTGCATGATCGAGCGTATTAGTGATGTGGCAGATTTGTATACGGAGAACGTAGACAAGGCGACAGGAAAGACTGTTGTCTCTTTGTCGCCTTATACTCAGGATTCTTTAGATCGTTGTGTAAGCCAGGTTCTTTAATTTTATAGGAAGAGTTTTTTATTGGTAGAAAAACTCTTCCTTCACGATCTTGTCGTCTTTAACCGTGTAAAGACCGATCTCTTCCATCTTAGAGCGTTTGCCGGTTTTCTTGTGTGTGACGTCGTAATTGTAATGAACCGTAAAGCGATCCCCGTGCACCATAGGTTCAGAGACGGAGCCGCCGTGGTATTCCATATTCTCAAGCCACCATTGATTTTTTTTGCGGACGCCTTCGATGCCTTTGATTTCGCGAGGAGCCTCGGGCATATCGACGGCCTCAATACTCTGAATATCTTTTGAATAGAGTTTTTCTAAAGCATCCAGGTTTTTGCCTTGGCGACAGAATTCAACCAACTTTTTTGCAACTTCCGTTGTAGACATGGGACCTCCTTTTTAGATGAGAGGATTATCGAAGCTCGGAAAATGGATGTCAGTATGACTTCCCACAGCGGAGAACCTGGACCTGCTAAAATATTTTAAAAAAGGCTATTGACTTACATATTATTTACACTGTAAGTTCATATGTAAGTTATGACAAAGAAACAGCCCCTCCCACCACTGACACCTAAAGAAAAATCGGTCCTCGAATTTATCGAGAACCATATCTTAAGTTCAGGAGTTTCTCCGTCATATCAAGAAATTAAGGATCACTTCGGTCTGGCTTCGTTTAATTCGGTTCAGAATTATCTGAAGCAGTTAACTAACAAAGGATATATTGAAAATCCTTTGGGCCAGAAAAGAGCGATCCAGGTGTTGCACTCGGCTTCAACAATCCAAGAGCAGCTCCAATCAAAATCAGTCTCGACGAAGACAGGGTCTCCTCGCTCTCAGCTCCTCCAGGCTCGTGACGAGATCCTGTCCCTTCCCCTTCTTGGGAAAGTGGCGGCGGGTCAACCTATTGAGGCTTTAAAACACGATGAGTTCGTGGATGTCCCTCCTTCCATGGTTCGAAATCCTTCCAAGTCTTTTGCACTTAAAGTGCAAGGGGACTCCATGATTGAAGATGGCATTTTTGATGAAGATATTATTCTTGTGCAAAAACAAGAATCCGCAAGCAATGGCGATATTATTGTGGCCACCGTTGATAACGAAGCCACGGTAAAACGTTTATATTTGCGCGCACGTCCGGACAGTGGCTCTAACGAAAAAATGGTGGAGCTTCGCCCATCCAATTCAACAATGAAATCCATGTGGTATTCTCCTGAAGAAGTTTCCATTCGTGGAATTGTTGTGGGACTTATTCGCAAGTTCTAAGATTTTGTGATACCTCTAAGCGCATGCAAACGACACATGCGCGAATCAGCTATAAAGATAAATCTAAATTCTACAAAGAACTTCATTCGGAAGCTGCTGGCATTCTTGAAAAAGAATGGTTTGTGAATCTTGCGAATATTTCAGCACTGCTCAATCAACATCTTCCTGACATCAACTGGGTGGGTTTTTATCTTTTGCATAAGAACGAACTTCTTTTAAGTTCTTTTCAAGGACTTCCTGCGTGCACACGCATTGCCTTAGGTAAAGGTGTCTGCGGAACGGCAGCAAAAACTTTGCAAACCCAGCTTGTACCTGATGTTGATCAATTCCCAGGACACATTGCGTGCGACAGCGCTTCCCGTTCAGAGATTGTGATTCCACTGATTCATAACGGAAAATTGCTAGGCGTCTTAGATATCGATGCACCGATTTTAAATCGTTTTGACGAAGCCGATAAAACAGGTCTGGAAAAGATTGTGGATATCGTCCTTCAGGGAACTCAATGGCCCGAGACGTTTGCGTAAATCTTGATACTCTCCGGATGTGTCTTCTTCCATAGAAAAGCATCAAAGTAGTAATGACAAAAAAGAGGCGTGAGATAGAGCGCAATCAAAGGTGCCAGCGTCGCATTTGATAAATCCAGATAATACTCTTCAAATACACCTTCGATAGCCCCAAACCCCAACGCCGTTAGCAAAACGACGGCTGTTCCTATTTGTAAATTGCTAAAACGTTTTTGCGTCTTAGAAAGGGCTAGCGACATCAGTCCGAAATAAGATACTCCGTGCGCAATCACGAGCGGAAAAACAATCTCTGCAGCCGTTCTGCCGCATATAAAACACACACCGTAAAGAACTGTGGGAAAAGCTATAGATAGAAAACGATTTCCTTCACGGCGTTTTGCAAATAACAAAATTTCGTAAACCAACCAGGATGTGATGCCGACAAAGTAGAAAATCAAAAAAGTTTTATAGATAACTTCATTCGGGAAACGGAAAATGTCTTGCTCGGAATAATCATAATTCCATACGGGCCCTGTGCGAAAGTGCGCGATTACAAACGGCATAAAACAATTAAAGTACAAAAAATAATCCGCCCACTTTACGTGATTTCCATTGAGACGCTGATACCATTTATGAATACCAAAAAACTGCCGTACATTGTGAAAGATGGTGGCATAAATTATACAAGCCGCAAGGCCCGGCATCTGAAAGTAGGCCCAAGCCCAAAATAGCAAAAAGAAAAAGACGGGCGCAAAGATATAGGCACGACGACGACGGCGCTCTTCAGGATTTAAATACGTCCGCCACAGAGTCGTGTAGACATGTCCTGAATCAAAAAACTGCAAAGCGACGAAAGTGTAAATCCAAAATGCCGTTGATGGAGAGGGCATAATGACGAAGAAACTTAAAACCAGCGCCGCCAATCCCGGAAAATAAAGCCACAAAAAATCCTTGCGGAAAGTTCCCAAAATCCACGTCATGCTGTTTCACCTTTGAGTTCCCGCTGACGACGTAAGACGGAAACTGCTTTTAAGAAAAAGCGTGTCCCCCCTTCAGTCACTGGTAGAATGGACAAAGTAAACACAGTGTAAATGACAGGATGATCGGTAAAATCGTCAGAAAAATACGATCCGACAAATAAATACAAGAGCTGAATCAAATAACAAAGGCCAAAGTGCGTGGAAAGTTTTAGACCGCTTATCCAGCGCACGAAAGAAAAACTGTGAAGTCTGTCGTTAAGTGCATCTATTAAAGAGACCCGCATTAAGAAGAAAATCCAAATCAGGTGAGACCACCACACGATGGGTTCTTGCCTAAAGACGAAACAATAAAAATTTTGATTCAGAGGAACAGAATAAAAAGCGCCCCAACAAAAAAGACTTCCAATTAAAGTCGGCGACCAAAAGAAGATTTCATTTTTCAAAAAACCTTTCTTCAATTCGGGCTGCAGGGACGACTTCGATAAAGATCCAAGATAAAAGCAGAACCACGTGAGGCCTATCCAAGGAAGCAAAGCCCAACCGCCTCGCCCTTCGTTATCGCACACTCCAAAAAGGATCGAACGAATCACAAGGGGAATGCTTTCATTTTCTGCTAAATGAAAAAACGAAATCCACGTCAAAAAAAATCCGAAAATGCCGAGAGCTTTTAAAGCTTTCGGATAGCGCTGCAACACCAGAACGGAAGCAACCGAGACAAGCAAAAATTCGTAGATGTCCCACTCCCAAAAAATTCCGGAGAAAAAACCTCCAAGACCAGTGAAGAGCAGAAAGAGCGTTCCAACGCCAATTAAAAGCCCCAGTCGACGCGTTTTTTCTGTCGAAAGATTTTGCCGACCAAAAAGAAAGAACGACAAAATGACGATACTAAATCCTGAAAACGAAAGCGGCTTGCAGATTTCAACTATGAAATCAAACAAGGTGCCCTTATGAAGGCTTACGTTGTAAGGCTCCGCATAAGTATCCGTGTAGACCTGGCTGATGGCGTGATACTGCACAATCGGGATGAACGACAGCAATCTCACAATATCAATAAGGTGCAGCCGTTGTTTATTCATGGATAATACAGCTCCATGTCTTCGGAGGACCGATAGAGCATTGAGTCCGCTGGCATATTAAACTCGCCTAAAATGGCGTCAGCCAAAGCGGCAATGGGTCCTTTCATAAAGCGATCATCAAAAGATCGAAGCTCTAAAATTCGCGCTTCCCTTTTGCCGTCGGCAATAACATCTACTGTTTGCATGACCCGAGAAGAAAAGATCACTTCATGTTTCAGCTCTTCAGGATTCTTCTTGTAAGAGACAAAAAACTTTTCAGCCGTTTGTTTATTGTTGCGATAGAAAACTCCACGCAAAGCTTTTTCCTCATAAAGCTCAGGATGAGGAATAGATGTCCTTATGTCAGAAAGAGATTCTTTATAATAAACTGCAAAGACATTTTCATCGAGATTCCATTCCAGCCACAAAAGATCAGATGCTTTTTTTCCTTTTAAGAGATGAATATTTCTTTTACGAAAAATAGCTTCCGCCATTTTTTCGGCCTCACTGTTCCAAGCCGTGGGACCGATCGCAAGTCGGCGGGTTTTTAGTTTGCCATTATCAGAAGATGCCGTCAGACGAAAATAATTCCAGGAGGAGTTTGGCGACACTTGATAACCCCAATCGGACATATGCTCAAGACAGTACTGGACGTACTTGCGTTCTTCAGGTGAAAGCTTTTCGACAATCGGTGCCCCCGTTTTTTGTTCGTACCATTGCAAAAGGCGACTGAGCACAAGCTTGTAATAGCCCGGTGTCGATGGGTCCATGTACATAGAGATTGGCACTGCCACAACCTGAGAGCTTAGCAATAGACAAAATGCGATAAGAAGACGCTGAAGACATTTTACCATCGGAACCTCCTCGGACGGTAAATACTGTTCACGTTCTTCTCTGAAACATCTGCTTTGTCTGTAACAGAAGTTAAGATCGTCAAATTTAACAGCGTCGCATTTGATAACCACGGCGACAATGAATCGTAATTAAACACGGGCTTTTGAGACTTCTTTGAAACAAACATAAAAGCTTCAATAGGCCCATAAACTACAGCGTTATTAAAACCCGCTGCGCGCAAAGAGCTCAGCACAATATCTTGAGGAGCAGGACGAGGTCTTTGGTCAGCGGCATTTATCCCTCGCCAAATCGGAACATCAGCCACAAAAAAACCTTGAGGAGAAATCACGGCACTTAAGGCCGAATAAAATTCAACGCTAAAAAGTTTGCCCAACTCATAGCTGACCGGAAATGGAAAATCAACGAACACGCCATCAAAGACTTTTTTCGTTCTACGAATGTAATTAAAGGCGTCACCAATAATTACTTCCACGCGCGGGTCGTAAAGAGATCCACGATTGAGTTCTTTGATATCCTTATGCTCTTTTGCCAGACGAATCATAAAAGGATCTAACTCGACAAGAATGATTTTTTCGATGTCGGTATGTTTTAATAATTCCGCGACCAGCAGACCATCACCGGCACCAAGAACAAGCACCTCTTTAGGATGAGTGTTAGAAAGATTAATAGCCCCTTCAACCATAGACTCGTGATAAGTTCGCTGCGTAAGACGACTAAATTGCGGTTGCATGTTCAAATAAAGAGAGAAGTCACCTATATCCTCACCAGACTTCATAAACTTATCAGGAACCGTATCTATAATCTGATAAGGGGTGACGTAACGGTCGACATCAGCAAAGTCATCCATGTAGAGAAAAAAGTTTTTCACAGCTCTCACGGAAATTTCTGGCACCCGAGTTTCTGAATAAAAGCTTTTGATATAAGCCTGCTCAATAACATCCGTGTACTTCAATGTCTGCGCAGCGCTTATAAAGAACAGGGCTGAGGCCACAACCGTGGCTCCCCATCGCCAGAGAGCTTTTCGTGCTCCGAATGCGATAATAACAGTCGCGATAAAATTTAAAATAGCAACTAGGACTGAACTTCGCGCTAAATCCAAAAGGGGAATAAGATAAAGCGAGACGGCAAATGATCCGACCAAAGCACCCAGATAATTGATTCCTAAAATGCGATTGAAGGAACTCTTACCGGTATTCTTTTCGTGCAGCTTGATAAGCAAAGGCAACTCCATGCCCGTTAAAAAACCGACAAGCAAAGTGCAGCCCTGTAAAAGAAAAACTTTTTCCGCCCCTTGTCCCCACCCCGTCCAAAAAGGCAGATAGTGATACAAAAACACAGATAAAAATGTGTAAGACAAATAAAGAAGAGGCACGAGGAAAAGTCCTACCAATGCCAATGCCATTTCCAACATAAACAGTGTATGGCGTTCACTTTTCTTTTTTAAAAACCCCGCCGCTTGAGATCCCAATCCCATCGCGACTAAATAAAATCCCAACGTGATGGACTGACTTAAAATTTCATCATTGGAAAACTGCATAAGCACGCGAGCAATTACAAATTGATAGCTGATACTGCAAAAAGAAAGAAGAAAGGAAAGGAGGTAGATGATCACGTCTTAACCTCCGGCTTTGCAAATATATAGAAGAACGCAATGGCGTTTAAGATCGCGCAAAAATAAAGACTGTTTGCCACACCCCACATTGGCAAAAGGACTAAAGGAAAAATCAAAGTCCCTATAAACATTCCGAAATAATCCCAAGCGAGAATAAAAGATTTACGGTTGGACGGCACATTGTCCATGAGATAAGGCAACTCAAAACCTGAGATCAATCCCGCGGCAATAATAGGAAGATAACTTAAAATTTCAGCCGCAAAATAAAAAGACTCCGGAAAATTCTTTGGATCTGTCGCCATGATCCACCACGGTCCTACAACTCCGACGGCAACAAGAGAGATTTGCAAATATGAAAGAGCGATCTTCCAACGATCATACAATAAAGAAGACACGCCGAGAGTGAGGGTGAAAAGTCCGATCGTCGTGGCATAGCGAAGAGCTGTATTACCCAATGTCGCCGAAAGCATTTGCGCAAAACTGAGCTCATAGACAACACCGACGAATGCCAACAAAAAAGAAAATAGCTGTCGTTCAAGATAATTAAAATTAAGGATTCGCTTTAATCTGGTTGTAGATGGCATCATACTTGTCTTCGTTGTTATCAATGTAAGAAGTCGGCCCAGAAAGAACAGCAAGGTAAGTTCCTTGGCCATCCTCTCTTTGAACAAGCGCCACTGTCAAAGTATTGCTTCCCAGTTGCATCGACCAAAGATAAGGAGGCTTTAACCCGCTTCCTGACTGCGCGGGCGGACGGTCTGCCGAACTCTCAGAAATATTATCTATAATAGCTGATTTAAATCCAGGTATGGCGGAACCATACTCCTCCAAAAATCCTTGCAGTTCTGTGGGCCCGTAGGTTCCTGCTTTGGCCATTAAACTGAGATTCACTTGTGTTTGTGTGTTGTACCCATGAATGGCAGCAACACCATCTTCAATGTCCAACGGACGATAATTCAAATCGTTGGGATACGGAACCGCAAGATGCGATTCTGAAGTAAAATTATTTTTTGCTTGTTCAGACGCGACTTGAATAGGATCCGGAAGTGGCTGATTGCCAGGCATTGAAGAGGGATCGTCCTCATCATCGTCTTCATCGTCATCACCTTTTTGAGTGTCACCGCCAGAGCCACCACTAGGTTTTGAAGCAGAACTTCCTCCACCGCCGCCGCCTTTGTTTCCAGATTTTTTTCCGCCCTCGTCGGAGCCACCGCCGGCACCAGCTCCTCCTCCGCCACCGCCGCCCGCACCGCCGCGTCCACTTCCCCCTCCAGAAATATCAGCAGCAGACGAAGAGCTCGACGAAAGAGAAGAAGATTTCGATGCATTTTCAAAACCAAGAAAATCTGCGACACGGGCATAAGCTGCTTCAAAGAAACTCATTTGTGAACGTGAAGATGAGGTTGAGGAGGGAGACCATGAGGAGGAACTCTCGAATGAAGAGTCGCTATGTTCGCTAGGTGTTCCTCGGCGAAAATCGAATGCAGATTCTTTCCGCTCATTTTGAGAATGAGAAAATGAGATTGAATGCTTCTTGAAGCTAGCGATTCCCGCTAAGATTATTAAACCCAACAGAACGTACAAAAAGGTTTTTTGTTTCATGTCGTTTTAATTTTACCAAACATGTGCTGAAATGATAGTACGTAGATGAAAATATCGGTCGCTCGAAGATCTAACTGTTTTTAATTTTTACTGGAACGTATATGTATCAAAATAAGAATGGTTTTACCCTTGTTGAAATTCTTGTGAGCTTAGCCATACTCGCAACAGTCTCAATAGGAGTTGGTGCCATCATCCAAGTGGTATTCAAACGCCAAGCAAATATCGTGAATAAAACAGAGTCCAATGAATTCATGAATTCCCTTGGAAAGTGGTTGCAAAGCGCTGCGGGCTGCAGTGCTGCTCTAATGAATCTACCTGCACCTACCGCGAGCGAAACTCCTCTGACGATTAACGGCTACAACGGCTACGGCGGAAACAATCTTCCTATTGCCGACAATTTCCGAATCAACAATCAACTGCTGATTAAAAATGTGACGATCAAAGATAAAGGTGCTGCACCTTCCACTTTGCAAATCGGTACGAACATCTACACACGCAAAGTCGCACAAATCAAAATCGGTTTCGAAGAGCAAACAGCCGGGACTAACGTGGAAATGAGAACGCGCTTTATTGAAGTGCCTATCCTTATTGGCCCTACGAACACAATCGCACAATGTCACATCGAAACTTCATTGGCAGATGCATGTACGGCTATGGGAGGTACTTACGTTGCCTCTTCGAACACATGTAAACCTGCGACGAATTGCCAGATGAAGGGAACTTATATTGTGCTTACTTGCTCGCCAAGTGACAGTGGTTGCGATCCTTCGTTTAGTGGAGACTATAGAAATCCTATCACGAATACGACCTCGTGTCCTTCCGGAGCAACGCCCTCCATTCTGGGAAGATTCATTCATACTCATGAAGTCAGCTGCGGAAAAAAATGTACAACGACCATCACAAACCAGGAGGACTTTTACATTTGCATGCAATGCAGTTAAACAAAAAGGGCTCCGCCTTCATTATAACTTTAAGCATTGTGGCACTTGTGGCGGTGCTTTTTCCTATCTTAGTGCAATACTTAAAAACTTCTGATGAATCTGCGGCAACACGCAGACGCCAGCAAGAGTTCCAAGCGATGATCACAGCGCTTCGTCTTGAAATTAACGACGGAGTCTCGTGCGCTCGCGTTCTTGGTTCTTTGCCTCAAACAATCAATCCCACACTTATCAATGTCGAGCAGCCTTTACGAATCAATACGAATTACGCAGGTGATCCGGGTCCGTTGCAAGATGGCTGGAGAAGTGCTCAGTCCGATATCACCATAGAAACAGTTCGAATCATCGTTAAAAAAAGATCCTTAGACCAAAACGGCAACCCGCGGGTTGTGACTTTGGATTGGCCTCCCTTCATTGGAGGTCTCAATAAGTATGAAGCCGAAATTATTCTTACTCCGAAAGACGTTTCTTGGAATCCCCAACCAGCCGAACGCAGAATTCCTATTTACATCAATGTTCTTCCGATAAGCTCGACAGCGGCGCGCATTCAGCAATGCTTCGGGCCTGGCTCATTGGCGGAGGCCTGCGAAGCTGTCGGCGGCGCTTTTGATGGCATTAATTCTCCAGTGAGTTTGCGATGCAATCCCGATCTTCGTTGCATAAATAGCAACCAAGGTATTGTAACTTCTCCTGCGGCCTGCACAGCTCCCTATATTGCTAACTACGTCGGAAACTTTAGCGGAACTCAGAAATATATTTGCACTTGGTGCAATAGAAACCATTAATTCTTCCCCGCCTTTAGTTTGTCTTTCGGGAAATGGCTCGCTCTAAAAATCCTCCTTCGAGTATCCTAGTGACGAATGAAAGACGATGTCCTCCTTAAAAAAATTCGAAAATGCACACTTTGTCGCAAAGATTTGCCCTTAGAGCCGCGCCCTATTTTGAATTTTTCAGCATCATCAAAAATTCTAATCACAGGACAAGCGCCAGGGATCAAAGCTCACGACAGCGAAACCCCGTGGAATGATGCCAGTGGCGATCGCCTTCGTCAGTGGCTTGGAATTTCCAAAGAAGACTTCTATGACGCCAATAAAATTGCGATCGTGCCAATGGGTTTTTGTTATCCCGGAAAAGGAACATCCGGCGACCTTCCTCCCCGTCCTGAATGCGCGAAGAAATGGATGACGCAAATTCGTGAGCATCTCACAGAGATAGAACTGCACATTCTTGTCGGCGGCTATGCGATCGACCACTTCCTGCCGTCTCATGCAAAAGATCTCACGGCAACAGTGAAAAACTGGGAAAAGTTCTATCCGCAGTTTATTCCCATGCCACATCCGTCTCCGCGAAATAATATTTGGCTCAAAAAAAATCCCTGGTTTGAAAAAGAACTCGTCCCCGAAATGCGGAAACTCGTACAAAAGGCACTCAAATAAAAAAACAAAGGGGATGCACGCAATGAAGCCGCATCCCCTTAAATCCCCTCGAGATGATATCTATATATAAAGTACGCTGTAGATTTAGCCGCGAGCGTAGCGTTTGTTCATGGATTCGCGAATTTCAGCACCCTCGATGCTAAGACGAGTCCAAGGAATCGCGCGAAGTCTCTCCGGTTCGATTTCCTCTTCTGTCTCTTCGCAGTAACCGAAAGAACCGCTCTCGATGCGAGCCAAAGCGCTTTCGATTTCCATCAATTGTGAGCGGAGTCTTTCGTGCATGCTGAGGAATTCTTGTTCAGCCAACACACGAACGGTTTGATCACCTTCGTCTCCACCCTTTTCCTCGTTCTGGTCCAAGTTCAATCGAGCCTCTTTCACTCTGTTGAGGATGTCTTGCTTCGATTGCAAAAGCTTTTGTCTGCATTCAGCGACGAGCTTTTCAGAGATAGCCATATTGCCCCCCTGTTCCTTCCAGCTTAAGTGCCAATTTGGAACTGACCTATTAAGTTCTACCTATGTAAATTTTGCAACTAAAAAATCTTACATTAACTTAAAATTAAACAAATCTATGAAAATCTTGATGAATCCCTGAATGTGGCCATAGATGCGCCGACCCAGAAGTCCTCAGAGGAGGATTTCCTCGTCAGTTTCTTAAAATTATAACCAACTTCTTGATTAGAACCCCACAATCAAGCGCAGCGCGTTAGAAATTCTAGCCCTTGGCTGAGAGAAAAGAAACGTAGAAAGCAGTTTATCCCTGCTAAATCTCATTATGAAACAGTTCGAATTGATAGATGACAGAAAGAAAGCTGATGAAGAGGCTTAAACGAAAATGAAGGCGACCTAGAACGGCCGCCTTCCCAATACGCTCGCTTGTATCTTCCCCCGAAGAAGCGAGCGCAAGCTGAGGCAGATTACTTAAGACAAGAAGCTACACGCGCCAACAAGTCCCCCGTGGCATCGTTGAGTTTGGCAGCCATTTTTTTCCCCTGAACACCGCGAGAGCGGAAGGCCTGCGCTGATTCGTCCATTTGTGAAGAAACGGCTTTAACTGAAGACCCTTTGGCCGTTTTCACAACAGTGGAATACTCCTCCAAAGAAGAAGCAAAAGTTTCGTGATTATTGATAAGGCTCGCCACCACCTGCTGTTGAGCAGCTTGCATGGCTTTCAGTTCTTGTTTGAGTTCCGCACACGGAGTGGCTGAATAAGAATTGGCAGCAAAAAGAACGGTAGAGAAAAACGCAACGATAGTTTTCATTTTGGGGGAGCCTTTCGTTATGGCTCCCACTAAAGCAACGATCTTGCCACCTGAAAGGGCGTTAAATTACACCTCAGGTGACGTTTTTGGCTTGGACTTGAGAAATTTTTCAAACTCGTTCTTTGTTTCGCCAGAAGTGTACGGCAAAAGAAGACGTGCTACGTGATGCTTACCACGCTCAATACTGCGCTTGCCGGGTTGTTTTTCAGCGGATTCAAAGAACTGCAAGAACGTGGTCGCCATTGCGAGCAAAGACTCGGCAATGTACTGCATTTCAGAAACTTCGTCGATCTTCGCCATCTTTCCGTCCTTCACCCATTGGCGGTAAAGGATGACCATCAACTTCATCATTTTTTGGATGTGGGCTCTCCACATTTTCGCAAGCTGCTGATCACGACGACGTAGAGCGTACATCTCACGGTGGAAGAAGCGGTAGCGCCAGTACAGTTCAAAGTTCTGGTTGATGAATTCCAAAGGGCTTGCTTTTTTCGTGCGACGAGGACGCCAAACATCGTAGGTGTCCTTTGCCATACGCTTAAAAAGCTCCACCAAGATTTCTTCCTTATTGTCATAGTGGAAATAAAGGTTTCCAGGGCTGATATCCATCGCCTTTGCGATGTGATTGGTCGTGATAGCCACGACGCCGCTGCGATTGAAGAGTTCGATGGAAGTAAGGAGGATGCGTTCTTTGGTCTTCATGTAAATTAGTCTTTAGTCCAAGTCCCTCTGAGAGTCACGTAAGAACAGCCCGAAAAGCGCACGAGATATGGGTTTCCGGCGTCTTCTTTCGAGATTAGCCTTGTAAGCGTTTATTTCTTGGTGCTACCATAAAATAATGCGTTCTAAAAACAAATATAAGTTGTTAAAACTATTCGCATTTTCAGGTGCCTGCCTTTGTGGCCTTTATTCTCTCATGGGCTTCACGGCTTCCGAAAGCCAAGAAGCTCAAGTGCACAAGAAAATTCAAACTCAACTCGATCAGCGCGTTCAAATCGCCAAAGCTCTTGGCGACAAAGTTCGTTCGAATCAATTTCCTGAAAAGGCGGCGCTTCCATGGAATGGTGAAGATCACACTGTGACCTTAAGCTATACGCTGGATGAAGATCTTCAGCGCGAAGCCGATCGCCTTTTGAAATCTTATAAGCCTGACTACGGTGCGATCTTTATGATTGATGCTTCCACCGGTGAGGTTTTAGCGATGTCGAGTTTTCAGCGCGACAATCCGCAAGCCACTAACTTAAACCTGCAAGCGACCTTTCCAGCTGCTTCCGTTTTCAAAGTTGTGACTGCAACGGCAGCGGTCGACAAAGCCGGTGTGACTCCCGAGCATAAGATCCGCTACAACGGTGGCGCGTACACTCTTTATAAGAAAAATGTTCTTTCAGATAAAGTCACTCGTTGGACGAATGTCATTACTTTGAAAGACGCTTTTGCAAGATCCATCAATACAGCGTTTGGACGCTTAAGCATTGAGAATCTTCACCCTGAAGATCTAAATGAATACGCGAACCGTTTCATGTTCAATCAAGAAATCCCTGCGGACTTCCCCGTGGATATGGGTGTTGCCTACATTCCTCCAGGAAAAGGTTTTGAATTGGCAGAGGCCGCTTCCGGCTATAACAAAACAAATCGCATGAGCCCTGTACAAGGTGCGATGATCGCAGCGTCGGTTGCTAACGACGGTCAAGTTGTGATCCCTTACCTTATTGATTCTGTAAAAGACGAAAACGGCGAAACTCTTTATGAAGGTGCCACACTTACCAATGGCAACATCATGACGAAAGAGTCGGCTGCAAAAGTTCGCGAGTTGATGGAGCAAACCGTGGCTTCGGGAACATCTCGCCGCTCGTTCCGTCCGATCATGAAAGACCGCAAGTTCCGCGAAATTGAAATGGGTGGAAAAACCGGTCACCTTACGGGCGACAACCCTCGTGGCCGTGTCGACTGGTTCGTGGGTTACGCTTTAGACAATGAACGCAAGATCGCCGTTGCTGCGATCACTGTGAATAAAAAATTCTGGACAGTGAAGTCAGCTCACCTTGGGCAAAGCATGTTCAGAAAGTATTTCGGTCCTATCGTGGCTGACAATAAAAAAGGCCGCGTGATTTCTTCTGCGAAATAAGAAAAAGGTACCTGGTACCTTTTTTCCGTTAGCTTTTTGAGTCCTCACCGTTTCCTGAATCTTCTTTTTTCTCGTGAACAATTTTTAAAGGCGTAACGTCCAAGACATTGGATTCGAAAACCTCGCGCTCTTCGGGAGTTTGATCGAATCCTGTTCCGTCACTGCGGTATTCATAATAACGAAAACCTCCGCCGCCCATATTGCCCATGCCAAAACCGAAAGGTCCACCGCTACCACCGAAGTTAAAGTTCGCAGAGCCTTTTGCGATTTGTTTTGCCATGTACGCTTTAAATCTCCACACAGCAATGTGCCGAAGACCTGGCAAAAATAAAACCAAGGCCAAGACACGTGCAAAGAATGAAGGAATTAAAAACAACAAGCCCGAAAGAAAGATCGCGCCCGAGTGCAAGATGCGTGACGCCGGAAGCTGACCGCGCATCACCGTTGATTGCAACGTCATCACGGCCATGCGTCCTACTGTTGCCACGATAAAAAATCCCAAAAGACACGGCAGCAGATAAAAACCTAACGTGTTCAGAAAGCCCCACTCTTGCACAGCCAAAAAGAAAATCACGATTTCAGCAATGACCAAGGGAAAGGGAATAAAAAACACAAGGGCTCCTTACAGATCCAACGTTGCCACCACAGGGCAATGATCGGATCCTTCAATTTGTTCGAGAATATCTGCTGAAGACAGATATTTCTCAAGGCCTTTTGAAATACAAATGTAGTCGATACGCCAGCCGCGATTTGAAATGCGCCCAAACGTGCGCATATCCCACCACGAGTAACGCTTTGCTTCGGTGGGTTTAAAATAACGGAAGGTGTCGATGAATCCCAGTTCAAGAAACTGATCCATCCACACGCGTTCCTCCGGCAAAAAACCGCTTTCTTTCGACAAACCCACAGGGTCAAAAACGTCGATGTTCTCGTGAGCCACGTTGTAGTCTCCGACAACAATGACCTGCCTTCCGGTTTTTAGTTTTTCTTTTAGATGGATATTAAGATCTTTCAAAAACTGTTGTTTGAAGTTGTGACGCTCAACTCCTGATCCACCGTTAGGAAAATAAATATTGTAAAGATCAAACGCGCCATGATCAGACATCACGATACGTCCTTCAGATTCATAATCAGGAATTTCGTTGAAATGATACTGCACGCTTTTGGGTTCTACATGAGTGAAAGTCGCCACGCCTGAATAACCTTTACGTTTCGCTGACGACCAATAAGAGTGCTCCCAACGTAAGTTTCGTGCCTCTTCCTCGATTTGATCAATATGAGCTTTTGTCTCTTGAACGCAAAAAATATCAGGCTTCTCCGCTCCCACAAAATCCATGAGACCTTTTTTGTAACAAGCTCTAATTCCATTCACATTCCAAGAGATGATTTTCACAGTTTCTCCTTGTGTTTCCGCTCTATCGGAGGCATCTATAAATAGCAGATACAAGGAGTTAGTGTCCATGCCAATGATTAACCAACCAGCACCTCATTTTTCAGCTCAAGCGGTTTTCGACGCCGGTGAAGTTAAAGATATCTCTTTGAATGACTATAAAGGAAAATGGCTCATTTTATTTTTCTATCCACTGGACTTCACATTCGTATGTCCTACGGAGCTGACTCAATTCCGCGAACATTTACGCGATTTTGAAGCGGCAGGAGCTTCTGTTGTTGGTTGCAGTGTGGACTCCGTTCACTCTCACAAACGTTGGTTGCGCGACGATCTTGGCAATTTGGGTTACCCTTTGGTTGCTGATTTAACAAAACGCATGGCCCGTGATTATGGGGTTCTTATCGAAGACCGTGGCATTGCGACTCGCGGAACTTTCATTATCGATCCTGATCAAAAACTTCAGTACATAGGAATTCACAACACGTCTGTAGGCCGTGACGCTAAAGAAATTTTACGCGTTCTTCAAGGCTGCCAATCCGGTGAGCTTTGCCAAGCGGGCTGGAAAAAGGGCGATCAGCACATCACGCCGCTAAAATAATGAAAGACATTAAATCAGAATACATCCGACAATTAAGAACTTCTTTCCCGGGGCTAGATAAACAGCCTCTGGAAAATCTTGTCGCTGAAAATCTGATTTCACCGTTCGCAATTGAACTTCCCAAATCCGTTCTTGAACAAGCACAGAAAATCATCTCTTTGCTTTTTTCTTTGCGTGAAAAGCCCTCTTATCTGAATCACTACAAAGAGCTTATTGCGGAAAAAGGTCTTAAAGACCCGGGAAATAAATCGATCATGATGAGTTACGATTTTCACGTCGATGAAAATCAAAATTTGAAACTCATTGAAATCAATACGAATGCCGCGTTTCTGGTTTTAGGCCATCAAATGTATCAGATGAAAGGCCACCCACTGCCTATTTCTGATTTTTCCCTGGCAGAAATTGGCGACAGCATTCGTACGGAGTTGCGATTGCAGGGTAAGAACATCGCCGACGCTCTAAAAATCGCCATCACCGATGAAGCGCCTTCTGAGCAACGACTGTTTGTGGAGTTCCTGGTTTACAACGAACTTTTCAAATCATGGGGATGGGATTCTCACATCCAGGATTACCGTGAGCTGTTCCAGAATTTCTATCCCGAATTTATCTACAATCGCTACACGGATTTCTTTCTTACAGAGCCCAGCAGCCAAACATTGCGTGAAAAGTTTTTGAATCGCGAAGTCTGTTTGTCACCAAATCCTTTTGAATATTTGTTATTGGCTGACAAGCAACGCTTGATTGACTGGGGAGTTCCCGGCTTCTTAGAGTCACAAGGCCTCGTTGGAGAAGATCTTCAATTGATTCGCCAAACAGTTCCCCTTTCCTATGACATCTGCCCCGCAATGGCCGATAAGATTTGGACAGAAAGAAAGAAATTATTCTTCAAACCGAAGAACGCTTTTGGCTCAAAGCAATCTTACAAAGGAGCTTCGGTCAGCAAAAAAACTTTTGATGAGATCATGAATGCCGACATGATTGCTCAAGAGTACGTTCCAGCGCCGGAAGTGAATTTGACAACACCTGACGGCGAACAAAAATTCAAATATGACCTTCGTTGTTATGCCTATCAAGGTCGACTACAGCTTGTGTTGGCTCGCATTTATCAGGGGCAAGTCACGAATTTGCGCACCCCTTACGGCGGATTTGCTACTACACTCTTTAAATAATGCATTTACTGTTAGTCCTTTTCTTTTTATTCCCGGTTTTTACAGAAGCTTCGAACAAGGCTCCCTTGCGCGCGGGCGTTCCGATCACGCTGCCGCCACCTTTGCTTTTTTTAGATCAGAACACGCCACAAGGAATTTTGCCTGAATTCATTTCAAGTCTTGCGCAAATCCTGGGACGAGAGCATTCCGTGCTTGCGTTGGCCCGGCTCCTCTGCCGAAATCATTGGATGAGCTTAAGGGGGTCGTCATCGGAACGTCCCTGGATTACACTTATCCAAACTTAAATCCGTACTTTCAAGATAAGTCCCTCGTGCGCGAAGACGCACCCACCGACGAAGTGTTTTTCGATTACTTTAAAAGCAATCATCCTGAAATTGAAGAAAAGCGCCAGCGTCTCTTAGTGCAAGAGTATCCTATTGCCTGCGCCATCAGCCCGCATAGCAAACTCACAAAAAAAGAATTCGATGGTGCGGTTCAAAAATTAAAAACCTCCAAAAAGTTGGAGGCTCTCTTTAAAAAATACAATTTATCCGTTCAAGTACTTTAGTTATTGCGCATATCCGGAATTGAATCGTAGCGAATGGAAAGATACTGCGTCACCTCGCGCTCTTTTTTTACCAGCATGAGCTCAAACTCTGTGTGCGAGCGCTGATAGATCTTGTATTGAGCGCCGGAACTCTTAAGCCACTTTTCCAGATCCGTTTTATTTTTTAAGGCTGGGCTCTTTAAATTCCAGAAAGAGTACTTATTTCCTTCCGTCATGAGCTGAAATTGCCACAGACTTTGGCCTATTTTTGGTTGCTTCCTAGTGTCGATCAAAGTGGGCGCCAGCAAAGAAAAGCGCTCTTTACCAGCTTGTGGAGTGCTTCCACAAAGAATTTGCGACGCCGCTGTTTGCTGCAAAAAAGACTGATAACCATAAAGCTTCACCGCTTCGTCCCCATGCTTGCCTTCAATATAATATTCGACATCTCTTGCCACCAAAACCGCTTCTGGCAAGCGAGACACGGTGCCGACGAAATCGTTACGAATCTCCGTAAGGAACTCCGGACGCTCTTCACATGCCGGCGCCGAAGCGAAAGAAGGTTGAATCAAACGGCCGGAAATGTCCTTGTTAACGGCAAATGAACTTGTGGAAAGTAGCGCTAGAAGCAGAAATCCAGGTGTCTTCATGAAGTCCCCTTATTTTGTCCAGTCCAGTATTCGGAAGAATTTTTTTAGGGCTTAATATTAAAGTGCAGGCCTGGCCTGCCGATATGAAGAGTGTCTCATTTTTCTACAAGGAGTGTGGAAGCATCATGACGATGAAACATAGCGGCGCTCGAAAGCTCAAGGAACTGTCGAACTTTTATTCTTCCTTTGATCAACTCAATGGTGTTCACCCTTGGATGGATGCTGTTAAGGATGGCTATGTCTCGTACAAGGTGCGAGAACTTCAAACAGGAAAAGTCGCCTACTTCAACTTCATACTCGCAAAAGAAATGGGCCTGATCGCTCCCGATCATCCTCATCAGATGACGGAAGAGCTTGAAAAGAAACTTATTGAAACTTTCTCTTTGCAAATCATCAATGAATACGACGAACTCACTCACCGTCGCGTTGATCCTGAAACGATTCGTCCTCACCGCTATATGGCGACTCGTTATTTGCAACTGCAACACGCTAACAAACAAGGTAAAACTTCCGGCGATGGTAGGGGTATCTGGAACGGCACTGTTTATCACCGTGGAATGACATGGGACGTGTCCAGCCGTGGTACGGGTGTCACTTGCTTGGCGCCAGGCGCTGTTGAAGCACAGAAGCCTTTAAAAACCGGTGGCACTGAGTTTGGTTATGGTTGTGGTTTAGCGGAAATTGACGAGCTTTTAGCGGCCTCAATCCTTGCCGAGGTTATGCATCTGCAGGGGCTTCGCACAGAGCGTGTTCTTTGTGTGATTGATCTTGGAAAAGGTTACGGCATCGGTGTTCGCGCGGCTCCAAACTTAATTCGTCCAGCGCACTTATTCCTTTATTTAAAACAAGAAAAATATGAAGCCCTTAAAGCCGCGACAGATTATCTGATCGATAGACAGACGGATAATAAAGTGTGGGATATCACAGCGAAGGGCAACGCAAAATACGATGAACTTCTGGCTCATGTTTGCAAATCATTCGCAGACTTCACCGCACAAATGGATATCGATTATATTTTTGCGTGGCTTGACTGGGATGGTGACAACGTTTTAGCGGATGCCGGAATTATTGATTACGGCAGCGTTCGCCAATTTGGAATTCGTCACGACAAATATCGTTATGATGACGTTGAAAGATTCTCGACAAATTTGAATGAACAAAAACAAAAAGCCCGTTTGATCGTGCAAGTGTTTGCGCAAATGGTGGATTATCTTAAAACAAAAAAGAAAAAACCATTGCGTGTTTTTTCACGCCATCCTCAGGTTGAAAAATTCAATCAGCTTTTTGACGAGAAACGTGCAGAACGCATTTTGTACCGCATGGGTTTCAATGCAAGCCAAAGAAATCATATCTTTGCTCAGAAAAATCTTTTTGAGCGCTTTGATAAAGAATTTTCGTTCTTTGAACGCGCTAAGATCAGTGGTAGCAGTGAAAAAGTCGCTGACGGCATCAACCATCCGGCCCTTTACAATATGCGCTCTATATTACGTGAATTGCCGCGCTTTTTGATGGAAAGTCCATTGCCATTTGAAAAACGCTGGATGACAGAAAACGTGTTTTTTAAAACAATCCTTTCGGGTTTCGCCAAAGTACGTGATGCCCGCATGGGTGAAAAACAGCGACGTCATATACAATCTTTCCAAGAGCTGTACCGTGAACTCGTCACAGTTGCAGCAGGAAAACAAAAACCAGAAACAATTTTGAAGGGCATTTGTGAACGAGCCGACAAGCTCAATTCAGATAAGCGCATCACAGGAAACGCCTTGATTGAAATGGTGGAAGAAATTATCACCGAAAAGAAAAAAGGTCTTTCGATGGATCAAATTCAAAAGATCGTCGATCGTTTGGTGTTTGAAAACAACGGTGCTCCTGAAGTTCCTGTCAGTCGTTTTTACCGTGACCTGCAAGCCACTCCTGCGGTGAAGATGGATCTGTATGCGAAACTCTTAAGCCTCGTTGAAGAACATAGCGAGTCTATTTAGGTGTTCTTCTTGGGAACACCTCAACCTTAAATTTCAGAAATTTTTCTGTCTCATCAAGAGACCTTATGTCTTGGATGATTTTGTCTAGAGAGTGAGCGATGTCTATTCTCTCAACGTCGCTTTATTACTAAATTTATTTTCGAACATGGCATGACCTTGCATATCTCCATTCCATGGGGATAGAGATATGAAGAAAAAAGTTTTGATCGCATCATTAGTATGTGCTTCTTTGATAGTCGTTGCTTGGGGATTCAACTCTCTCAGAAAACTTCCAGCCTTCGGTGGCACGGTCTCGGAAAAAGTCGAAAAAGTTTATATCTCCGTTCCGAAACCAGAGAAAGAGTCCGTCGAAATCAACGATAGCCGCCTGAGTATCGATGCCAGTAGCGGAGCCGTCGTTGAAAGATGGAAGAGTCTATTGAAATCACCAACGCATTAGCCAGCTTGTTTCACGGCGATCTCTCCGTATTTCGTATCAATTCCCATAATGTGTGCTGTTAGCCATGTCTTAAGAAATTGAAAGAACGCCGGAGTAAGAACACCCGTTTTTTCAAACTCAGCCTGATGCCCTTTGAGTCTTTCAATCAAATCTTTATGGATCTTTTTGTGAACGGCCGCATGAGAATACGGAAGAGTATCAAAAAATTTCTCTTCATGCTCGAAGTGTGTGATCGTCCAAGCGGCAAGCTCACGAATGATCGAGTTCAGTTCAATCTTTGACGCCTTGGCCTCGTGGCGCTCATAGAGGCGGTTCATAATATCAACAAGCTTCTTGTGTTCGTTGTCCATTGCCTCAACATGAGTCGATAACTTCTGTTGGTCCCATTTAAAGAATGTGTCTGCCATAACTTAGCTCCCTTTGTATTGCATTCACGCAATATATCGGGTGGCGTTGGAGACTTCTATATGATGGCCATCATGTCTGACAAAAATTTATTTTAAATCGGCGAGTTGATCGCGGACCCAACGTCGAATAATAGGATATTCCTCGTCTTTAAGAGAGTGGTCTTTCTCCATTTCAACCCAATCCACACGAAGGCCTGCGTCTTTGAGTTTATCCACCCCGTATTTAGTTTCTTCAAGAGGAAGAATGTCGTCCTGGTGTCCGTGCGTGAAGATCCATGGGGTTTGGCGAGCTTCCTGCGAAAGGTTTGCTCTCCAACGAGGGTAGAAATTAAAGTAGCCGCTAATACCGACGATGCCGCCTAATTTTTTTGGATAATTCAAACCGATATCAGCACTGATCAAACAACCTTGCGAAAATCCAAAGAGGAAAATCTTTTCGCTTTTCCAACCTTGATTTTCTAAGTCGTTCAGAAGATCAAAAAGTTTTTCGCGAATTTTAAGAACGCCTTTACCTTGAAAAGGAGGCTCTCCATACCAAGTGTAACCGTCCATAAAGCGACGAGGAGCGTTCAGCAAAAGATAATTCATCTCGGGAAGATTGAGCTCTTCGTTAAAAGAGAAAAACGGCTTAATGCTGTCACCGCGGCCATGCAGAACAATCATTAAATTGTCCGACTTCTTTTTTGCCGGAATAAATTTATGTTTAAATAAATCTGTCGTAATCATAGCCCCGCTCTTGCCACTGTGCTTGCACAGAATAAAACCTGACGCGCTTTTGAGAGTTGAAGATCTTCGCCCGTCGCACTTTCCTCTATATCCAAACATGAATCCGAAGAATAGGGTTTTCCTGCATTGAGAATTTGTTTCTCAGGCGCACGCAATGGATTGATAAATTGATCGCTTTCGCGTCCTACCCAGATATTATCAAAACTCACTGTCACGTCAGGAGTCAGCCCTTTCATTTGCGGAGAGCGCCCTGACGGCAGATAGTAAAATCCTTTGGTTTCAAAAAGAGCGATCTTTTTATTTTGTGACCAGTACTCGCCTTCCTGGAAGGAACCCTTACCGAAAGTTCTTTCGCCAACAAGAACCGCGCGATTTAAGTCACGCAAAGCTCCCGCAACGATTTCAGAAGCACTTGCAGAGGCTCCGTTGATAAGAACGGCCACCGGAAGATCAAAGATTTTTTCTTCTCCACCAAAATATTCTTCCGCTTTTTTACCTGGATCAAGATAACGAACTTCGAAGATTTTCTTTTCAGATCCGACAAACAAGCTCGTGATACAAGCCGCTTCTTCCATCTGTCCGCCTGGATTGTCACGCAGGTCTAACAACAATCCGCGGACGTGTGCTTTTTTAACAATCTCCAAAGACTCTTTTACTTTTTCACAAGCACCTTTAGCGAATTTGTTAATACCGACAACGCCGATAGGCTTGATACCGTCAATCACGCGTGTGGAAACAGTGGCCACCGTGATTTCGGTGCGACGAAGTTTATATTTTTTCTCGTTCCCGTCGTGACTGATCAAAAGAGTACTGGCCTCACCCACTTCGCCTTTTAAAAGCTCAGACACGCGCGCTTGCAAAAGGCCTTTGAGCTTATGACCGTTGATCTCTAAAAGGACGTCGCCTTTTTTAAGGCCCGCGAGTTTTGCAGGACTACCTTCTGTCACTTTGCGAATTACGTACTGACCACCAGAAAGTCCCAGCACGACTCCCAAAGCTGTAGAGCGGTTGTCGGCTTTTGAAACGACTTCTTTAAACTGAGAGACCGGCATCAAGTACGTGTGTGGATCACGAAACACAGAGATGAATCCGTTTAAACCCAAACCCACCATCATCGATTTTTGCGAGGAAGAGATGTAACGGGATTCAAGTTCTTTCCAGGCTTTCATGAAAGAGATCTTCACGGCTTTGTCCGTGTTGTTCGTAAAGAAATCTCTCCATGGCTCAAGCTGTTTTTTCTCGGAACTCATGTCGCTAGACAAAGCTTCATGAACGGGAACCAAGTTTCCATCGGTATTGAGACTTAAATTAAAACGATTTGCAATTGTGAGAACGGAGTTTGTGCAGGCCAAGAAATAACGCTCGGAGCTTCCACACGTTTGGTCTTGCAGAAGATCTTCCAAGGCAGCTGGGCCGAGCCCCGTCTCAGCCCAGTAGTCCTCAACGGACTTAACCTTGGAAGTGCCACTGTTTGAACGTGACAAGGACAGACTGACCCCCACGGCCAATACAAACAATGAGAATATGAACATGCGTGGTGAACTGAGCACTCATCGCCTCCCGATTAGTGACAATCCTGAGCAATGGATGTGCCTGCTCAGATCGAATTGGTTCCCTTTTGAGGGGCTTTTTCAGTATTTTTTTCTGGGTTGAACAGGCCCTCAACAGAGGTCCTTTTTGCCGCCCCTTTCCTTGAGAAAAAGCCCTTCCTGTAATAGGTTCAAAGGACTAAGAAGGACTGGATTTTTATGATTATTGTTACTGGTGCAAATGGCTTTATTGGCAGTGTGATGGTGTGGGAACTCAACCAGAGAGGTCATACCGATATCGTTGCCGTAGACTCTGTCGGTCTTTCCGAACGCAATCTTTTAAGCAAAAGAAAAATCAGTCAGTTCCTTTTGAAAGACGAACTTTGGGCTTTCTTAAATACCGACAAAGCAAAAAAAGAAGTCACGTGGATCATCCACATGGGTGCTTGTTCTTCGACGACAGAAACCAACAAAGAGTTTCTTTGGGAGAACAACACTTACTACACGCAAAGAATTTTTGAATGGTGTGCGGAATACAAGAAAGACATGATCTATGCTTCTAGTGCTGCGACCTATGGCGCTGGTGAACTTGGTTTTGACGACACCACAGATCCAGAGAAACTTCGTCCGCTTAATTTGTATGGCGAATCCAAAGTTCTTTTTGATCGTTGGGCTTTAAAGCAAACAAAAACTCCGCCGCACTGGTATGGTTTGAAATTCTTTAATGTCTTTGGGCCGAATGAATATCACAAAGAAGCGATGTCCAGCGTAGCGTTTAAAGCCTACAACCAAATCAAGGCCAATGGCTCTTTGGGACTTTTTAAATCGGCGGATCCAAAATACAAAGACGGCGAATTCATGCGCGACTTTGTGTACGTGAAAGACGTCACGGGTTGGATGGCGGAACTCATGGAGAAAAAGCCGACAAACGGTATTTACAACATGGGCTTCGGAAAACCACGCACATGGCTTGATCTTGCAAGTTCTGTTTTCTCTGCCATGAGTAAAGAGATGAAAATCAACTGGCTTGAAATGCCTGAAAATATTCGTGGTCAATATCAGTACTTCACAGAAGCAAAAACAGACAAATGGTCGGCAGCCGGCATGAGTGCAGCGAAATGGCCTTTGGAAAAAGCTGTGGCTGATTACGTGCAAAACTATCTTTCTAAAGACGATCCTTCACTGTAAGCGAGACAACATGGAGACGGACTTTTTACCCCCGCACTTAAGAAAATACGTTGTAGAACAACACTACGAAAAGTACACTCCCGTGGATCAAGCTGTATGGCGCTATATCTTGCGCCAACTCAAAGCTTTTCTTTCAAAGCATGCCCACGAATGTTATGTCGAGGGTTTACAAAAAACAGGCATCGACATCGAACGCATTCCGCGCATTGATGACATTAGTAAAAAACTGCAAGCCTTCGGTTGGCGAGCTTTGCCAGTCAGCGGATTTATCCCACCGGCGGCTTTCATGGAGTTGCAGTCTTTAGGTGTTTTGCCCATCGCTTCGGATATGCGCAGCCTTGATCATCTCCTGTACACGCCAGCTCCTGACATCGTTCACGAGGCTGCAGGACATGCGCCGATTTTAATTCATCCTGAATTTTCTGAATATCTTCGTCAGTATGCTCAAATCGCCAAGAAAGCGATCATCAGCAAAGAAGATTTGGATTTGTACGAAGCCATTCGTGAACTTTCCGACATCAAAGAAAATCCGAGCTCAACACCAGAACAAATTAAAAACGCCGAAGAAACTTTAGAAAAAGTTGGAAAAAGTATTTCCCATATTTCTGAAGCCTCTGAATTATCTCGTATGAACTGGTGGACGGCGGAATATGGCCTTATCGGTAAACTTGATAATCCAAAAATCTTTGGCGCTGGTTTGCTTTCCAGTGTTGGCGAATCCAAATGGTGTCTCAGCGATAAAGTTAAAAAAATTCCTCTCACGGTCGACTGTATTAAGACAGGCTACGATATCACCGAGCCACAACCTCAATTGTTTGTTGCTTCTGATTTCAAAAACCTTTCTCAAGTTCTTGAAGAAATGGCGTCGCAGATGGCCTTCCGCTTGGGCGGACTTAAAGGTTTAGAAAAAGCTATTCAAGCTCAGTCTGTGAATACGGCAGAACTTAATTCAGGAATTCAAATCTCGGGCCAAATCGTTGAAGCGATCACGGATGACGGCGGAAAACTTGCTTACTTGCGTTTGCAAGGTCCGTCACAGCTTGCTTATGCTGATCACGAATTATCAGGTCATGATAAGAAATATCACTCTCACGGATTTGGAACTCCGGTTGGTTATTTAAAAGTTCATCCTGAAAAATGTCCTTCGACTTTCACAGAAAATGAATGGGCAGCTCTTCATGTAGAGCCAGGAAAGAACACTCGTCTTGAATACACTTCCGGTGTTGTCGTTACTGGAACCGTACAAAGTCGTTTAACTAAAGACGGAAAAACTGTGTTCATCACGCTTTCTGACGCGAAAGCAGAATTTAAAGGTCGCGTTTTGTTTGCTCCTGAATGGGGGACGTTCGATATTGCGATTGGTTCTTCCGTAACGTCTGTTTTTGGTGGTCCTGCGGACCGTGAAGCTTATGGTGAAACTTCAGACTTTGTTGCTAAGCGCGTTCCGATTCCCAAGTATTCAGGCGCTGAATTAACTCGTCACGACCATTACGGCACTGTCCGTAAAATTCGTGAAAATAAAATCGCCGGCAAGGAGCTAACAACAGCTTTGGAAAAAGTGGTTTCTGCTCATCGCATGCATTTCCCGAATGATTGGCTGTTATTTATGGAAGCTCTTGAAATCGTCAATGCAAGAGCACCCCAATCTCCTTTAAAAAAACAGTTGGAATTGGATTTAGCAAGCCTTTCAGGAAAAGACGAAAAAACAAAAGGCCTTATTCACGACGGCCTTACGCTGGCGGGAGCCCTTTAATGAAACGTCCCTTTGAAGTGCGCATTGTTCTAGTGCGCACTATTTACGAAAGAAATATCGGAGCGACTTCGCGCGCGATGAGCAACATGGGAATTGATAAACTCGTGCTCGTAGCTCCGGCTTGTGAAATCACTTATGAAGCCCAGCAAACGGCGGCCACAGGTCAAACGGGTCTGCAAAACCGCACGACATATGCTTCGTGGGATGAATTCTTAGAAAAAGAACCTGAAAGTATTAAGATTTGTTTTACGGCTCGTGATGGAAAAGGTCGCCAAGTGCGTGACATTGACGATGTTCTTACCGATATCGCCGATCATGCTCCCCAATTTCAAACACAGAGTGATATTCCCGTCGTCGTCCATTTGGTTTTCGGTCCTGAAGATTGGGGATTGTCTGCCGAAGACTTAGAGCATGCGAATTTCTGCGCGTGCCTTCCAACGTTTGGTGAAAACTGGAGTTTAAATCTTGCACAAGCCACGCTTCTGGGAATGTTCTCTCTTCGCAAAAAATGGGGCGGCGAGCGTACAAAACTTGACGGCGGAAAACTTCGTCGTGCCCCTCAAGGAATCAAAGGCATTGATCCAGATCAGACCTTAAAAACTTGGCTTGAAGAAATGGGTTTTGATCTGACTCGCCAAAGAAAGATCAACGTCTACACGGTTCTACGCCGAATGCTTTTGCAAAACACACCAACAAAAAAAGAATTGGTGGTTCTAGAAACCGTTCTGCAACAAAGCATCCGCAAACTCCGCGAATGGAAGGCCTTCCAAAAAAGAGATTAGAAAAAGGGTCCACAAGGACCTTTTCTTCTTACAACTCTTTGGATTTAATTTCTTTGGGAATAAAACTGCGATCGACCAATTGAGAAAGTTCGATGGGTTTTACGAGAAGTCCGGCTTCGATAGCCATGTCGTGAATGACTTTGATGTCGGCATCTTCAGGAGTCAGCATACGGTAGCTCACGCGATCTTTTGGAGTTGTTAGAACATAGCGAAGAAGTTTTTCGTCTTGGCGATAGTAAGGAGCTGCGACAGCTGCCGCTTTTTCACGGTGGGTTTCTGCCCATTCTCCGCTTTCAGCAATGCCTGCGACAAGTTCCTTTACAATATCAGGGTCGCTTGCCATTAAATCTTCGCTCACGATGAGGACACAAGAAATGAACTTAGGCCAAATGTCTTTGGCGTGATACAAAACTCGTCCCACTCCATTCAATTCTGATTTAGCCGCATGAGGCTCTCCGATAAAGTAAGCATCAATGCTTGAATTCGCCAAAGCTGCCGGCATTTCTGGTGGAGGAATTTCAACGAACTGAATTTTTTCTGGCGAGACTCCTTGGTCTTTCATTAATTTACGAATCACCAAGTATTGATTGCTGTAACGGCTTGGGATCGCAAACTTTTTTCCTTCCAAATCACGCAAATTGTGAATCGGTGACTCTTTTTTCACCATCACTGTGGAGCCATCACGGTGCCCAAGATAAACGATCTTGGCTTTTACACCTTGCTCGCGAAGCTTCATTGCCATGGGTGCAATAAAGAACGCAGCCTTTAGGCGGCCCGCTTTAAAAGCTTCTGCCATTGTCGGAAAATCTGTAAAGCGCTGGGACACAAAACGATAATCAGGATTGCGGCTTGTCGCAAAGTCCGTCACGGGACAAGTGAGGTGGCAAGTTACCGGAAGAAAACCGACATCTAAAACTTTTTTTGCCGTTTCAGATTTTTTCTTAAAATGATTTCTCATCACCCCAAGGCCACCTAAAACAATCACAGCCAAGACAATTGAAACAATCCACTTTTTATTTTTCAATTTCTACCACCTGTTCCGATTCAAATTTTAAATCCTGCCAAATTTGTTCCACCAGATTTTCTTTGCTCTGATGACTTTCATAAGATTTTTGGAAAGTCGCAGGACGTCCATTCATAATATAAATTTTCTGAGTTAAAGAAAGGGCCTCGGGAATATCGTGAGTAACCAAAACCACAGCAATCGGAAATTCTTTTAAAAGCTCCGACATGTACTCACGAGTTTCACGGCGGATTAAATAATCCAATGACGAAAAAGGTTCATCTAAAAGCAAACCATCAGGACGACCGATCAACGCGCGCGCAATTTCGGATCTCTGTCTTAAACCGCCTGAAAGCTGGCGTGGATAAAAATTTAAAACACGTTTTAAGTCTAAAAGATTTACTAATTTTTCAAAATCGAGGCTGCGTGAAGAATCAATTCCACGAAGACCCAACCGAATATTTTCTTCAACTGTGAGCCAAGGAAATAAAGCATTACTTTGATGCACTCTTCGCCAGAGTCCTTGTTTTTGAATAGTCCCGCCAGAAGGAGCATAATCTCCAGCAATTAAATGAAGCAAGGTCGTTTTACCACAACCACTAGGACCAATAAGGCTTAACGTCTCCCCTTCTGCAACTTGAAAACTGATGTCTTGCAGAACAGTATGCTGAGGATAAGAAAAACTGATGTTTTTTAGATCAAGAAGAATTTTACTGCTCATAACTCCATCTCACGTGGGATTTGCGATTGAGTCTTTGCAGACCGTAGTCAATGAAGTGAGCTATGACCGCGATGACGATCATATTTAAAACTAACAGATCCGTGCGCATGCCGTTTCTTGCATCGGAAATGGCGAAGCCTACGCCTTCTTTGCCTGCAAGCATTTCGGCGGGAACCAGAACAATCCACGCAAGGCCTGAAACTAAACGCAAAGAAGATACGATCTGCGGCAGAACAGCAGGAAAAAGAATTTCAAAGAAATACTCCGCACCACTAAAATGATAATCACGGGCCAATTGATCGTAAACTTTTGGCACATGAAAGACAGCGTTCATCGTTGCAAACAACAATGGGAAGACACAGCCTAAGAAAATCAAAAAGATCACTGGCATATCGCCAATTCCAAACCAAATCACGGCAAAAGGAATCCACGCTAGCGGAGAAAGACTGCGGAAAAAATTTAAGTAAGGAGAAATAAACTGACGAAAAGATTCACTACGGCCCAACAAAAGGCCCACGGGAATTCCCACTAGAGCCGAAAGTAAAAATCCACAAACCCAACGATAAAGGGACGCCATCAAATCAACCAAAAGGCGGCCACTTGAAATTTCGTGTGTCGTTGCTTCAATGAATGTCTTTAAATAAGGAAAGAAGTCTTCGCGATAAACCTGCAGGCGGGACAAAACCTCCCACAACACGACAAGAACCACTAAGAAAAAAATCGAACAAACGCGAGACCACTTCATGTCAGTGATCACAACACTATCGCTAGGGAAACTCAATTCGTAGTTCTAATTTTTCTGATCTTAATGCGACTTTTAAAGAAGATTCCCGCAAGCGCGGATTTTTAAAGTCTTCGGATCGAATGAAAACACAACGTTTTCTTGGGAGCTCAATTTGTTCTTTAAGCAGTAATACAAAGGCCCGCGGTCCACTTCCAAAGTTTCCGAAACAGTATCAAAGCGAACTAAAAAAGAATTCTTTAAAGAATTCTTTTGCAGGCTTAGGACCTTGCCGCTCAAAGCAAGATCCGCGGACGCCAACAAGGGAAGAAAAAGAAAGGACATCATTACGAAGAGATCAAAGCCTCTTGAATTTTGTTTTCTTGTTCACGAATTTCACGAAGGCGGTGATCCAGGCGCGACAACGTCTGAGCCATGGTCTGTCCTAAGTCGTTAAGTTCATGAATGCGTTTCAGCGTGATATCTTCTTCGCCCCCGACCAAACGGAGACTTTCAAGCTTTGCGGAATTCAAATCGATCTCTTTTGAAAGAGACTCTAATTTTTGATTGATCTTCTTGCGGTCCTCGACCAGCGCCTTTGTCATCTCACGGATTTCATCAAGGCTTAGAACTTCGAGTTTTCCAGTTTCAAAGGCATCTTCTTCTTTATCACCTTGGAAGGCTTCCAAGAAAAGAGACCATTCATTTTTGAGGGCTTTTATGATCGACCTACTACTGTCATCACCCATAAATATTAAAATACTCCTGCGCTCTTCGAGCGACTTGCGGGTTCGTCGGCCTTAGGAACTAAGAAATAACAGAGGCCGTAACCCAGGATCGCAACACCGAAAGTTATTAGGGCTAACAGGACAAAGCCTGTTCTTACTAGGCCCACTTCGATGCGATACCTTTTAGCTATTCTAGCACAGACGCCAAGAAGCTTTCTATCTAGAGCTTGGTCCAGTCTATCGACGCGGGGCAAGCAAACTGCCAGGATCAAATAAAACACGACTCCAGTGCCGAACCAGAGGACTGCAATCAACCAAATGACGCGCAATATCCAAGTTTCGATACCCAAAGCATCAGCTAGACCCTTACAAACCCCGGCCAAAGCCCCGTCGCTCGCGCGAGTCCATCTATAATTTGCAGTTGCGGAAGAAGAGGAAGTCATCAAGGCCTCCTTAAAAAGTTCCTGTGATCATGAAGTCACTCCCGAATGTCAAATATCGAGGATTCTTCACATGAATCTTATCTTTCATTGTCGGCACTCGCACGGTTTCAGTCCATGAACGAGACCCACCCGAGCCCATAATGATCGGAGCTTGGAACATGTAGATGCGGTTCACTAGTCCCTGATCGATAAACGAACTCGCCGTAAAAGCACCGCCCTCAACCATCACGGAACGAAGTCCCTTGAGATGAAGTTGAGCCAAAAGATCTTCAAGATTCAGATCTCCACCGACGTTGGTTTTTACGTAAATAATCTGTGGCGCTATTGAAAGAGTTTTTAAAGTCTTTTCGACGTTCTCTTTCATATCCTCCGCTACACACCAGAAGACGTCTGAAGCGGCGTGAATTTGCGCAAGTTTTAAATCTGTAAAACGATGCAGAAGCTCCGCCTCGCCATCAATCACAACCACTTTGTTTTTTTTATTTATTTCGGGATGGCGCACGTTGAGTGAAGGATTATCAAAATCAATTGTGCCTTTTCCAACTAAGATCGCGTCGTAACAAGCACGCAGATAATGAACGTATTCGCGCGATTCAGGTCCCGTGATCCACTGACTTTCACCAGAGCGTAAAGCCACTTGGCCGTCGAGACTGGATGCCATTTTTAAAGCGACAAAAACTTTTTTCTCACGGAAATTCCACAGGAACGCTTCACAGACTTCTTCAAGCAGAGTTTTGATTTCACGATCTTCCTTGGGATCAGCACTCGAAAAGACTTCGGCGTCAATTCCAGCATTGCGAAGAATGTCGGCTCCTTGACCTGCCACCAAAGGATTTGGATCAATCAAGCCGAATGTGACTTTCTTAAGAGGCAACTTCGCCATCATCTTTGCACACGAAGGAGTTTTTCCCTCGTGAGCGCAAGGTTCGAGCGTCACAAAAACATGGGCGTCTTTTAGTTCAGCAGAAGAAAGATTTTTAAGAGCATTCACTTCGGCATGAGGGCCGCCATAAAATTCATGGTGCCCACAAGCCAAAAATCCACCTTGCGCATCCAAAACAACAGAGCCGACTAAAGGATTGGGGCTGACTCGCGTCGCCCCTTTGTAAGCCTCACTGATAGCAAGTTTCATTGCTTGCTCTTCAGTGAGTTTTGTTCCGCGCTCTGGAAGTGGAATGTGCTTAATGGATTCCATGCACCCTTACTATGTTAAGTAACCGCGTTCTTTTTGATCGCGTTCAATCGCATCAAAAAGAGCTTGGAAGTTTCCGTCACCAAAACCGTCGTGACCTTTACGTTGAATCACTTCGTAGAAAATCGGGCCGAAAGTGTTCTTCGTAAAGATTTGCAACAAGTAACCGTGCTTATCACCATCGACAAGAATCGCATTCTTTTCAAGGCGACCCAAATCTTCAGTTACGTTCGGCACGCGGTTCGACAACATCTCATAATACGAATGAGGTGGCGGAGTGAGGAATTGAATGTCGCTGTTTTTTAACTTCTCAAGTGTTGAAAGAATGTCGTTCGTCAACAAAGCCACGTGTTGAATGCCAGAACCTTTATATTCATCCAGGTACTCTTGAATTTGTGATTTAGATTCTGTCGGTTCGTTGATAGGCACAGAGAATTTTCCGCAAGGCGAACGCATTGCTCTAGAAAGAAGACCTGTTTTTGAACCACGAATATCGAAATAGTGCGCTTCATAGAAGTTGAAGATTTTGACATAGAACTCGTACCACTTATCCATCTCGCCTTTTGGAACGTTGTTCGTGAAATGGTCGATCACTTTAAAACCAACTCCCTCTGGAGCTTTGTCTTCCGGTTTTACTTGGAAGATTTCGTTGTAAAGCTTGTCTTGGTTCTTATCGTCCATGAAGTAAATCAAAGAGTCGCCGATACCGTAGACAGCCGGGAATGGCGTTGCGCCTTTTTGATGATCGTTGCCTTCATAAGGACGAGCACCGCGAGCAACAGCTTCTTTGAAAGCGTGTTGCGCATCCACAACACGGAAACCCGTTGCGCAAATGCAATTGCCGTGAAGTTTTGCAAAGTCGGTCGCGAAAGTTTGTGGTTCGCAGTTCAAGATGTAGTTGATATCGCCTTGACGATACAATCTGATATTTTTGCCATGAACTTGTCCCACTTCTTTAAACGCATAACGCTTAAAAACTTGTTCGAAATAATGAGCATCGGGACCGGAGTATTCGATGAAATCAACTCCATTAAGTCCAATTGGATTTTTCTCTGTAATCTGAGCCATGGTTCCCCCTAAGTCAGAGTAATCACTGAGGTTATTTTAATCAAAACAGACTGACAGTAGCCCCATTTTGGGCGTTATTCAAGCATGAATAAACTAAGGAATATCAAGAGCTTATGACGGCAAAACTGGTCCTGCTCTGACCTGTATGGGCGATTGCAAATTAAAGGTGGGCAATAATAATAGAATTAACTTCATATTTGTTTATAAACTCCGATTCCTAAATCAGAGGGTAGAATGTCCAAACAGAGCACAGAAAAAACACCAGCGTGGTTCTATATTGCTCTGGCTATTCAGACTCTGCTCACCATTATTTTGATTGGACTGCTTAAAGATCTGATGTGGATCTACTAGTATTCAACGTTCGACGAAAATAAAATTCCGTAAGAATTGTAACCGCTCGAAGCTGCATCTTTTGGAGTGTTTGAAAGATAATAACCCCCCACAATGAATTCGTTGTTTCGGCGATTCATCGAAAGACCTGCTGAAATCATATTGAAATCCGCACTCTGAGATTGCGTGTAAGCGTATCCGGTTAACAATTCGTATGAGCCGGAAAGGCTGTGACGATATCCCAAAGAGCCTTCCCAAACTTCATCGTTTAAATATTTTTCGTTGTTGGAGTTGTAAGCGGAAGTCGCACTGACATAGACAATATCAAAGTACAAAGAATTCGCGGGAGAAAAAATAAACTCTTGTCCTAACCGATACGCAAAAGGATTTGTTCCGTTGGGATCAAAGGACCTATCCGTTTCTTCCACTGTTGTTGGAGAACTGGAGCTTGTGGCAAATCGTTGAGTATTCGCCGTTGAAGAAATATCCGCTAAGGTTTTCATCGAAAGACCAATGTGCCAGAAGTCTGCCGCTTTATAAAGAAGCCCCGGAGTCACAAACAAAGAAATCGTTTTTTGTTCCGTTAAATTAAATGACGTCGCTGCAGTGACTCCTGTTTGAAAAGCTCGCGTATATCCGTAACTTTTCTGCGTCTCCATCGAAACACCCGCAGAAACGCCCCAAGCAAGATCTGAATTTACCGTGTTTGCAAAAGTGACTCCTGTCGCGAGTTCCTGATAATCAACACGCAACAATGTTTTTACAGCTACACCTGAAGTCGTGTATTCAGATCCACCATAAATTCTAAAAGCCGTTGGATTTGCCAGAAACACGGCCATTGTTCCATACTGAGTTGGAAAAACGCTTGCCGCTAGAAGCGGACGGACTGTCATCTCTTCTGGATCAACAGAATATTGAGAAACATTAAACTCCTGACGAGCAACAGCGTTTCCACTGACACTCAAGGCGGTTTCTTTGTTTTGGCGAAATCCCAAACCTGCCGGATTCAGCAAAACATTTCCGGGAGAATCAATCATCGCTCCACCGGAGTTTGCCAAAAAAGCTTCGCGATGACCCACGGGACCCGTGTAATTCACAGCGCTCGCAGAAGAACCGAGGAGCAGAAGAAAAGAGATTATTTTCAGCAGCACTTTATCTTTCCATTCGTTTGTAAAAATCCAATACCTTTGGATCTACAATAATGGAACGAGGACTCCAACCGATCAAGTGCAAACCTTCTGACGAACGCAAGCGACTTAACGCTACATACGCGTGCCCTGGTTCCCACAAAGAACTCAGATCGCACCACAAATCATCCAATGTGGCTCCCTGACTTTTATGAATCGTGGTTGCATAAGCCAATGTCAAAGGGAATTGAATAACAGACGCCATGACATTGCCTTCAGCGTCTTGCAGAGCAAAAGAAGCTTTATCGACTTGCACCTCACGGCCGTTGTCTTTTTTCACGATGATTTTATCAGTGGCAATATCCGTGATCACACCGCGCGTTCCGTTCACCCAACGCTTCTGCGGATCGTTTTGCAAGAACATCACTCGGCAGCCCAGTTTTAAAATCAACTTCACAGGCACCGGAGCTGTTTTCATTAACAGCTCAACATGTTTTTCAGAACCAAAGTAAATCGAATCAATCGTAACTTCTTCTTCGTTAAGCTCGTTGAGTTTTTTCTCGTTGAACTTTTCAGCGTACATTTTACGTCCGAAAAGACGCGTCCCTGGATGATCCTCATCGTGTTCTTGGATGTGCTCATTTAAAAAATCGCGCACTCTCTCACTGGAAAGTCCGTGACGAACGTCGCTTAAAACATCGAGGAATAAATTATCAGAAACTCTTTGATTGTGGGAAAGCATCGATGTTTGAAACCCGCTTTGATTCCAAACCATATTCAAAAAACACCAGTCACGCTGTCCGGTTTGTGTTACCGGAGGAAGTTGCGCAAAATCCCCCACAGAAATAATACGCATGCCGCCCCAAGGAAGTTTGGATTCGCGCGCTCTTTGCGCTAAAGCTTCGGCGATCATGAGCGCTTGGCCAGGGATCATCGAAATCTCATCGATGATAACGCCTTCGACTTTACGAAGGCGCGACATCAAACGCGTGTCTTTGCTCGCACGCTGATAAGTCGCATCAGGTCCGCCCTCCATAATTCCTAAACCGAAGAAACTATGAAAAGTTCTTCCGCCCAAAAGAACGGCCGCCGCTCCTGTGCTTGCAAGGATCGGCATTTCTTTGGGATCAAGTTCCTTCATAAAATGACGGATAAGAAAACTCTTCCCGCTACCGGCTCCGCCAGTCAGGAAAACATTTTCGCCGGAACGAAGAAGTTCCAGGGCGTCAGCTTGTTCAGGAGAAAGATCAATCGGAGTTCGTGTCATGAATGGAACGATCATGCCATTTCATGATCGTCCCTACAAATGAAATTGAAGCAGATAGCCTCAACGATTAGCGAGAAAATTTACCGTTCAAAGTCATATCGCGCTGAACGATTTCGCAGATTTCTTGCGGGCCACGACGTGGGTCTGTTACTTCCCAACGACAGCGACGGTCGTAAACACGGCGGTCTAAAAGACTCACACGGATCGTGTTGTAATCATCAGCGAAAGACAAGACAACCTCACGTCCATCGATCATGCAAACGCCCGGATCAAAATAGAAACCAGCCGATTCAACAGCACCTTTGCGAGTCACGTAAACCCATTTAAGGTCATTCATAGAAGACCGGCACTCTGGCATCACCAAGCTGTCGCCGCGAGCATCTTTATAAAGTAAAACAGGCTTATTGCCTTGGAATGTGATCGTCAATTGGCCACGGCGGCCTTCAAAAGATCCTGAGTACACGCCTTCTAATTTTTTAGCGCGAGAAAGATACTCATCAGGAACTTCACCGTTTTCAATTTTAACAGTTTTACAAGCGGCCAAAGCCATCGTTGCCAACAAAAGCAAAACAAAACGTTTCATAAAAAATCCCCCTTCTGTTCGATTATCCTGGAAGAATACCGATGACAACTTTTCTAGACCCTTAACGCCCTCGATCATAGTCTCAAAGGCCTTTAAAATGAATTAGAGCAGGATTACCATCTTAAAACGATTAACCAACATAATGGAAAACACACCACCATGCTTAAACTACTTTTGATCTCCAGTTTGGCGCTTTCCGCTCAAGCGAAAACGGCAAAGCCTGTTGTTCCTTCTTCTGCGATTCCAGAAAAAAGAGAATTCCCTCTTAATACGGACGTGAACCCTTGTGATGACTTTCACAAATACGTTTGTTCAAAAGCTGAAGCGGCGTTCAAGTTGCGCGACGACCGCAGCATTCACTTGTTTGCGTTCAGCGACTCTCGCGAGCGTCTTTTAGAAGTGAAAAAGAAATTCATGAAAGAACTTCCTCTAAAAAAAGATTTAGATCCGCGCACGGAACAAATTCGCGGCATGTATCTTTCTTGCATGAATGCTCCGGAAAGAGCGAAAGACGAAAAAGCCGTCGTCACAAAAATCACTCAGGAAGTTGAGAAAATTAAAACTCCTGAAGAGTTGATCCGCTACTCTCACGCCAATATGCCAAGGGGCTTGGGCAATATGGTTTCGCTTTGGGCGTCTCCGAACTTGGATGATCCAAAGAAAATGGATTCCATGCTTTATGCGAATTTCATGCTTCTTCCAGATCACAAATATTATGAACAACCGGAATTGCTGAAAGAGTATGAAAATCTTCTGACTGTATTCTTCCGAAATATTTATCCGCATATTAAAAAATCCGAAGCAAAAACCAAAGCGCAAAGCGTGATTGCTTTAGAAAAAGAGTTTATTAAAACATATCCTGTGACGGCAGTTCGCCACCAACGTTGGAGCGAAAAGCGAGTGAGCACGCAAGCAGACCTAGTAAAGAAATATCCAAATCTTCAACTGGGTTTGATCTTTGAGAAAGTTCCGCCGGAACTTGTTATCAACACTCCAATTCCAGAGGCTTTTGATTTCGTGAATGCGCAAATCACGACTCGTCCGTTGGAGGTTTGGAAAGATATTTATCTGTACAAAGCGTTGCAAGATCAGATGGACGACGCTTACCAAAAGTTTTTCAAAACAGGATTTAACTTTGAAAAGAAATTCTTTGGTGGCCCGCAAAAACGTCCGGATCGTCAAGAGCGCTGCACGAACGTCGCTACAGATCATTTTATGAAGGAACTTGATGCTGCTTTGGTTGATAAGGTGTTTCCGAACTTTGACGAAACAAAAATCAATGAAGTGGCTTCTCGCATCCGTCAAAGCATCTTGGATGGCTTGAGTGCAAACACATGGCTTTCTAAAGAAGGCAAAAAAGAAGCGATTGCAAAAATCAAAACAGCTCGCTTGCAACTCGTGAAACCTCATACAGACAAAGAGTGGGATTTCATGCCTCTTCGTACGTACTCGAAAAACAATTATGTGCAAAACGTGATGAAGTACAACGAAGCTCGCTGGGAAAAGACGATGAAAGAAGTCCGCGAACCTGCCAACCAAGATTCTTGGGGTATGGGACCGTTGACTGTGAATGCGTACTACAGCAGCAACGAAAACAAATTCGTTTTGCCTATCGGAATTTTGCAATATCCATTCTATGACAAAGACGGATCCGTGATTGAAAACCTAGGTGCTGTTGGTGCGGTGATCGGTCATGAATTGGGCCACAGTATTGATGACAGCGGCTCTAAATACGACTCTCAAGGTCGCTTGAAACAATGGATGACGACAAAAGACATCATGGAGTTCAATCTGCGCGGTCAAAAAATGATCGATCAATTCGCGAAGGCGGATCACGACGGAAAACTGACTTTGGGTGAAAACGTGGCGGATCTTGTAGGCCTCACGTTCGCTTACAATGCGGCTTTCCCGCAAGGTAAAGGCAGCATAGAAGATAAGAAAAAATTCTTCGTGGCTTACGGCAGACTATGGTGTTCCGTGACTCGCCCGGATTTCGATAAGCTGATGAGAAAAACCGATCCGCATGCCGCTGGTTGGGCTCGCATCAATGAGCAGGTGAAACATCAAGCCGCTTTCTCTGAAACATTCCAGTGCAAAGAAGGCGACAAAATGACCTTGCCTGAGAGCGAACGCGTCCACATTTGGTAATTTCCTTCCGAGGGACGCTCCTATTCAAGCGTCCCTCAAATCTTGGGCCTGGGCGGCATAAGTCCAGCTCCATTGCTTCGCAATTGCACCTCCTGCGCCTGGCGCGCATTTCCTTGCTGTCAATGCCTGCAAATGTTATGGTTAGTCTCTTGGCTGTGACGCAGGAGGAATCTGTGACAGTGAAGTTAGTAAACTTCGAATCAAAAACTGAAAACCCTCATTATGAGGGAGTCTACGACATTGCTCCCGTGGAGCTGCAAAAAATGATGACGAACGTAAAAATGATCGATGTTCGTCAACCGGAAGAATACGTCGGTGAGTTGGGTCACGTGCCTGGATCTGAACTTATCGTGCTGGACACTCTTCCCGATCACCTTTCTAAACTTCCCAAAGACCAAACGGTCGTCTTCATCTGCCGTAGCGGCGGTCGCTCTGCCAAAGCAACGGCTTATGCGATGATGAATGGACTGACTCACGTTTATAATATGCAAGGCGGAATGCTGCTATGGAATGACCTTCAGCTTCCGGTTGAAAGATAAGAGAACTATGCCTGGAAAAGTATTTGTAAATAGAACGTTGAATCTAAAAAAGATTCGCTACATCGGCGTCGACATGGACCACACTTTGGTTCGTTATAACAGTGAAAACTTTGAACGCCTTTCTCACACGACAATGATCGAAAAGTTGATCAAGCGCGGTTATCCTGAAGCTTTGCGCAAGCTCACTTTTGATTATAACTATGCGATCCGCGGACTTGTGATCGACCGTAAGATGGGAAATCTTTTGAAACTCAATCGCTACACGGCGATTCGTGCGAGCTACCATGGTTTAAAACCATTGGATTTCAAAAGCCATCAGAAGCTATACAAGTCGACTTACATTGATTTGAGTAACTCAGATTATTTGGCTGTCGATACGTCTTTCTCGATTTCTTTGGCGAACTTGATCGCGCAAATCGTTGAATTGAAAGATACGGATCTTGCGAACAAGTATCCTGAGTATTCGCAAATTGCGGATGACGTCTTGGATGCTTTGGATGAAGCTCACCGCGATGGCTCACTGAAAGAAGTCGTTAAAAAGAATTTGGATCATTACATCATCAAAGATCCACAATTGGTGGCAGGTCTTGAAAAGTTCCGTCGTCATGGGAAAAAGATTTTCGTGTTAACGAACTCTGATTTCCACTACACGAAATTGCTTTTGGATTACGCGATTCAACCTTTCTTGAAAGAGCACAAATCTTGGCAAGATCTGTTTGAGATCGTGATCACTTTTGCTTCTAAGCCTAAGTTCTTCTATGAAAATCAAAAATATCTTCGCGTGAATCCTGCCGATGGCACGATGACGAATATGGAAGGCAAGCTGACTCCGGGGATCTATCAAGGCGGAAACGCAAAGAAATTCACGAACGATCTTGATTTGGCTGGGGACGACATCCTGTACATCGGCGACCATATCTACGGCGACATCCTGCGCTTGAAAAAGGATTGTAACTGGAGAACCGCGATGGTGATCGAAGAACTCGACATCGAGGTGGACAACAACAAAAAGGCTGAGCCTATCAATCAGGAAATCGAAGTCTTGATGAAAAAGAAAGAGCCTCTTGAAGACGAACTGACTGAGATCATGACCCGCAAAATTGAAAAAGCAGCGGATATTAATGAGTCACAAATCGAAACTCTGCAAAAATCAATTTCAGAGATTGATGCGCAAATCAGTCAGCTTATTAAAAAGCAACAGTCGATGTACAACGGCAACTGGGGTCAGTTGATGAGAGCCGGTAATGAAGAAAGTTATTTCGCTTATCAATTAGACCGCTACGCTTGTGTGTATATGGAAAAATTGGCAGATCTTTTGGATCTTTCGCCAAGAACTTACTTCCGTGCGCCTCGCCGACCGTTGGCTCACGAAATTTACTGACATCCATTTTATTTAAGTTAGTTAAAAAGAGGGGCTGATGCCCCTCTTTTTTTTATTCATTCGGAGACTGCGCTCGTACTTTTAAGATATTTGGAACTTCCGGCGCCCAATTTTTTACGTCACAGAACGTAGGTTTAATCTGAACACCTGTATAAACGTGACGACCTTTCGAGGCTTCCCCTCCTAAGAAAAGAGCGCGATCTAAATCACAAAGCACCTGAACCTTTTCTAGAGCAAAAGTAAGCTGAAGTGCTTTGCCTGAATACTTCGGAGACGCCATAGTTATATCAACGATTTTTGAAGATTCTGGTTGCGCATTTCCGCGCCCAAACTTGATGCTATCAATCCGAATGTCTTCAATCTTAATGTCATTGTCTTCAAGCAAAAGAACATCAATCTTTCCTTTTGCCATTGGATCAATTGCTTGAAGTGCATCATGCGAAGTCTCTAAAGAACCCGTCCAAGCTTGATCGGCTTTTAAGCGGTACAATGCTGTAGGACTTACTTGATTACTTGGAATTGGCCCAAGCACCATCACTGAAGCGCGAGAGTCCTCAACGCCACGACTTCCATAATCCCAAAATCCCGGACATGCCGTATCTTTGCCTCGGTTAATCTTTGTATAAATAACGCCAGTGATAGAGTTGCTTCCCAAAAATGACGCCTTCACGATTCCAGGTCTGCCCTTAGAAGTAAGAGAAAATCCTGAAACTGATTCCCCCGGCTTGATGCCTTTCGATAAACCTTTGGGACTCCAACCAAAGAAAGTACTGCGGGAAAAAAAGTGCGGTTCCTTCCACCCTACAGGCGATCGTGGTGTGCTTTTTTCGTTAGGCTTAAGAAAAAAATTCCTAACAGGTATTACACTGTCTTTAGAATTCGATACTGAGTATTCGTAACTGTACCCATCATCAATATTTTGAGCCTTGCTAGTTACTTCAATATCAAAACTGTTATGTGAGTATGGACAAGTATCGGCCCAACTCGAGAGCGCTATGCAATTGAATAGAATGATCGCGAGATATTTCATAAATTTCTCCTAGCATAATGTCTTTTTGTCCGTCGCCGTTTATCGCTGCCTCGCCAAAGGCAGCGATCAGACCGGCCAATTAAAATTAGAATGCAAATTGATATTTGATTGAAGAAAAAACATCAAATGACACGATAAACTAATAACTGTTTTAAGTATAGATCTGATCGCTCTAGAGCGATTTTTTGTATATTGAAAAAGAAAAAGGGGAAAGGCTTTAAGTCCTTTCCCCTTTTTCTTTTCTAACTTTTTATTTCATTAGCGAGCTGTTTGCTCAATCCAAGTTGTGGCTTCGTTTACTTTTGCGTAAACGCCTGGTTGGCCTGCGCGAGCGCAGCCGTTACCCCAGCTTACAACGCCGATCAAAAGATTCTGACCGTTGACTGTTTTTGCAACAAGCGGTCCACCGCTGTCACCTTGGCAAGAGTCTTTGCCACCTTGTGCGTAGCCAGCACAAAGCATGCGGTCTGTGATTGTGTTCTTATAACTTTGATTGCACGAATCGTGAGAAATCAACGGCACATCTACTTTTTGCAAACGGCTTGGCAATGAGTAAGAGTTTTCATTCGTCACTCCCCAACCCGCCACTGTCGCCATGATCTGATCGCCAGAATCAGGGATTGCGATTTCAGTCGTGTTGATTTCAATAGGTTCGTACTGAGAATCTTTTGAAAGCTCAATCAATGCGAAATCGAAGTCCGCGCTGTTGTCATCGTATTGTGGATGAACGATCACGCGCTTAGGACGGATCGTTTCTGCCTTAGAAGCATTTCTTTGATCGTGCAAACCAATCACGACATTTTTAATTGTCGAACCTTTTGCACAGTGAGCTGCTGTCAAAACCCAGTTCTTCTTAATAAGTGAGGCTCCACAGAAGTGACCGCCGTAGGAACCATGCAAAGACACGATGAACGGAAATTCACCCGGAGTGGCTTCTACGCCGCCTACGATTTTTGTGTGAAAATCGCCGCTTGGTTTTGCAAAAGATGTTGCCGACAAACAAATAAGACCGACCATCAAAAGATGATTCATTAGCTTCATAAACGTTCCCCCTCGAAACTTTTAGAAAGTGCCTTTGTCAATTTCACTCCAGGTATGTGTGACTCGACAAAGGAAAGAAGAGGAACTCGACGTTGGTCGACCTCGAAACCGCGCCGCAGGAATATAATTTATCTAGAATTTCAATTACTTAGGTGCGGTTTTGCAATTCTTCTACTGTACATCACTTGGTACTTTACATTACACAGTACCTAGCATAATTTAGTACCGAAAGGTTCAACGGTATGAATGCGCAATTTAAAAAAGGAGTCCTAGAACTGTGTGTGCTCACGATGATTGGGCGCAAGGACTACTACGGCTACGAGCTGGTCGAAGAAATTTCTAAAATTTTGGAAATTTCTGAGGGCACTCTTTACCCGATTCTTCGTCGTTTGACGGAAGAAAAATATTTCGAGACCTATTTGCAAGAATCTTCGGAAGGCCCTCCCCGCAAATACTATCGAATTACGAAACTGGGAAAAGAGTTTCAAAAAGATCAGTTCAAGCAATGGATGGAATTTAATAATCAAATCGAAACGCTTATTGGCAGGGAAATCACATGAATAAACAAGAGTTCTTAAAAACACTGCAGGAAGAACTTGAACGTCATCAGGTTCCAAATGTGCAGGACATTCTTTCTGACTATGAAGAACATTTCAATCACGGTTTGAGCAAAAGAAAAACCGAAGAAGAAATTTCTGAAAGCTTGGGATTTCCTCCGACCATCGCAAAGGCTCATAAAACAGAAAGCCTTATCAGCGAAATCAAAAATCCTGAAAAAGGATTTCAATGGAGTTTGGCTTTCAATGTGATCGGTCGCCTTTTGGTGATCGCGCCGTTTAATTTTATTGTTTTATTTATTCCGGGAGTTGTTGTGCTGTCCCTCCTTGCATCCGGTTGGGCAGTGGCATTGGCTATTGGCGCTGTAAGCTTAGCCCTTCTCTCGCTGCTACCCACGCTCGGCACCCTTTCCGCCAATGCGTGGGCGTGGGTGGCAGGCATTTCTTCCAGCATGGGGCTTTTTGGCATGGCCGCTTTGGGTTGCATGGTGATGTTCCTTATCACCAAGTACATCATCATGGCCTTGATCAATTACCTTCAGTGGAATCTTAAATTCGTTTTACAAAAGTAGGAGTATACAATGAATCTCTTTACGAAATTTTTCATCGCGTTCTCTGTATGGACCGTGGCCTTTTTAAGTCTCGCGACCTACGCCGGAGGAAAAGCCTTTGAAACGGATCCTCACCTGGTTTCTAAGCTTGAAGATAAAATGAATGTTTCAATTCGAGTGGGTGGAGTTTCAAAAAGATTTCACAGCGATTCAGAAATGGTTAACACGCAAGACACTTGGAACTTCGCCCCTCCCGCAGAAAAAATGAAGATCAAGTTGTTTACCGGAAATGTCTCCATCAAAAAATCCAGCGGAAGTGAAATAAAAATCACCGCAACCGGAGATATAGATAAGAGCCGAGCTCCCCGCCTTCTTGAAGCAGAAACCACAGGAAATGAACTCAAGATCAGTGAACCTGAAGGAGACGTCGTTAAAAAACTCGACGTGCATATCGAGGTTCCTGCTTCATTTGCTCAGGAGCTTGACGTCGTTACTGTCAGTGGAAATGTGACAGTGGAAAATTTAAATGTGGACGAGTTGGAACTTAAAACTGTTTCTGGCGACATCGCTTTAAATCAAGTCTCTGCTAACAAAATAGAGATGAAATCTGTATCCGGAAATCTGAATGCCGAAGGCGCATCCATTAAGAAAATTGAAGGCAAATCCGTGAGCGGCAACTTGGCTTTTGCAAATTCGCTTCCCGCGGACATTGACCTGACTTCTGTTTCCGGCGACGTCAAAATGAAACTCGTTAAAAACGATAAAACGCAATTTGCTTTAAAATCTGTTTCTGGTGATATTAAAAACGCTCACGGCAGCAACAAAAACGGGAATTACAACGTTAAAGTGTCTACCACAAGCGGTGATATTGAGATTGAATAATAAAGGCCGAGGAGGCTTCCCATGCTAAGAATATTTGTCTTTATGACCGTCGTATTATTGGCTGCTGCCTATGCAGGCGCTGAGTCTCAAGTGGGTTTTGTTGATATTCCCAAGGCGGTTCAAGCGACTTCTGCTGGGAAAAAGGCGAAAGCAGAACTGGAAGTTCAGTTTAACAAAAAGAAAAAAGAACTGGATCAAAAGGAAGCTCAAATCAAAAAACTTCGCGAAGATTTGGATAAGAAAAAATCCGTTCTTTCAGCAGCAGCACTAAAGGAAAAGCAGACGGAAATTCAGAATGAAATGCTGAAATTCCGCGAAGACCTTGGACAAAGTCAGGCGGATATCCAAAAAAAGAATGACGATCTGACAAAACCCGTGATGGAGAAATTGCAGCGAGTGATCGCCAAAGTTTCCAAGGACAAGGGGTTTTCCATCGTCTTCCAAGGCACTCCTGATATTTTGTATGCAAATCCTGCCGTCGATCTCACTGACGATGTCGTTAAAGAATTTGAAAAAGAAAAATAGTCCTTCGAAAAAGACTTCCATGGGAAAAAGGTACCTGGTACCTTTTTCCTATGACAAAGTGGATCTTAAGTCTTGTAGTTTTACTCACGGTTAGTTTTGTCTCCTATAAAGCTGGGCAACGTTCCGTTCCTGCCGCACAAAATGCCGAACAAATCGAAGAAAAAATTAAAGAAAATCTAGTGGAGCTGACTCGCCAGGATTTTGAAGAATATCAAAATTTAAAATCCTTGGAAGATCGTTATAAAAAAGCCGATGAGATCTTGGGAAAAATCGTCACTGTTTTCTTGGCTGATCTCGGTTTAAAGCTTGGATACAAACCGACCAATCCAGCACTTTTAGATGCCGCTTGTTCTATTGCTACTCCCACAGTAACTCCTGTTCCGGCGACTGAGCCGACACCACAAATGATGTCGCAAGAAACTCCGCAACCAACACCGACTCCCACCTCTAAGGCAAGTTGGACTCGCAGTGAATACAAAGTACGCCAAGCTCGTGATGAGGCGGAAGCTCTTGAAGAAGCACGCAAGCTTGAGATTCCGGATTTCTTTGACGCCATTAAAGGTTCTGGGGCCATCAGCAATCAAGAAGCGCAAGCCGTCAGCGGTCACTTCCAAGGTGAGATTACTTTTTTTGATCGCAAGACTCACAAGAGTGACTGGTTTATTGAATGGGAAATTCCCTACAATAAAAACTCCAAAGACGACACTTTCATCACATTAACCGACAAAAGAAACGGCAAAACATTTAGTCGCACGCGCACTGGCAGCAGCAAATCAATGCTTTCCGGAAATTTCTCAAGTCCTGCAGGCAGCAAGGCTGTGATCGTCAATGTGTACGGTGATGATGGATACATCCAGATTTATCCTCGTGACAATCGAGGTGCGGCTTGGGTTGGTAACTACTACGAAAAAGAAAAACTAGGCCAATACAAAATGGTGGGCCAAGTCACCTTAAATAGAACTGAGTAAGCAGGGAAAAAGGTAACTGGTACCTTTTATTCTACTTTGACGGTCTTTTCTTCGTTGGAGTTTTTCAAACGCTGTGAAAGTGTTTTTACCAAAGCTTTCGACCATGCGGGTTTTGAAAATAGTACGACATCAAAATAGCTGCTGGGAATTTCGATCAGTTCGCAATCGGTGACACTCATAACGAAAGCCGACCTGGCTTCGCCGTTGATATAGGACATTTCTCCGACAAATTCACCGGCCTGAATATGGCCCAAAAGAACTTCTTGTCCCTGTTCTTCACGATAAGCTTTGAGTTTTCCTGACTTCACTAAATAAATGAAATCACCTTTGTCACCCTGACGAATCAAAACCTCATTCGCTGCTAAGAAACGTAAATGATAGTGAGAGTTTTCAACGTACGAAATCCAATTCAATGCTCTGGTGAAGGCCTTAACGAGCGCCCCTTCTTTTAAAGGCCTCTCTAAAAACTGCACTTGGCCTGTCACGACTTGATCCACGAAGCGTTCAGGCTCGAAAGGTTCTGTCGAAAGAATAACAGCAATACGTTCCTTGCGATGAAGAATCTTTTCTGTCAGATCAAATGCGCTTAACTTTTGCAAATTCGTATCCAGAAAAACCACGTGAGGAGTCACGTTTTCACTCTTAAAAAGCGCTTCTATACCATCTGTCGCCGTAAAAATGGTGGCGTTTTGAAAATGGTTTTTGATGAGATTTTCCAAAGCTTCAATCTCTTTGGGAGTGCTTGAGGCAATAAGAAAAACTTTTTTGTTTTCAAGGTCAGACATAGAGGAATCCTTCTACTACGCAGACCTTAATAATAAGTTTTAATCAAAATTTATCAAAGATTAGATTTGCTCTTGGACTTTTGAAGAGAACATTACCAAGTTAGAGGTTCACCGTCGCGGAAGAACCCACCATTGGGGCCACCTTTTGGTAAAGTCGCTGCCCACAATATCCCTTTGATCCCTTGCTCTACGGAACGATCCGCATTGGGACCACCCATATCAGTGCGCACCCAACCCGGAGAAACGGAATTCACGCAGATGTCAGCATCACCGACTTCAGAGGCAAAAAGATTTGTGACCATATTCAATGCTGTTTTGGAGAGACGGTAAGAAGCCGACGCCACTTGGGCTTGAGACAACTGCGCCATGCCACTAGAGACATTCACGATACGACCGTAACCTTCTTGTTTCATCAAAGGAAAAATCTTTTGCGTTAATAAGAAAGGCCCCAGCGTGTTTGTCGTAAAAGTTTTTAAAACCGTCGAAGCTTTCGTTTTAAAGACGGAAGAGTTTCCACCGTCCTCGCTGTCGATCAAAATTCCGGCGTTATTCACCAACACATCGACAAAACCATACTCTTGACGAATTTGATTTACGAAATCCGTGATGCTTTTTTCTGAAGACTGATCCAGCTTCATCGCAACCACATCCAGATCTTTCATCTTTAAAGCATTGACCTGCTTTTGCGCTTTATCCGGGTTGCGCATCGCCATGATAACTTTGTAGCCTCTTTGTGCTAAAGCCTCGCTTGTCGCAAGACCCAATCCACGATTTGCTCCGGTTACAATGGCGATTTTTTTCATAAAGGAAACTCCTTAGTTTGGACGAGGCGGAACTGGGATCTCTAAACCACCGCGAACTAAAACTCCCGTGGACCAATTTTTTGCATCGACCACACACTCAGAAGAAATTGTACGCCAGCGTTCGATAGGGAAAGAATAAATCGTCTCAACCCATCCCCAACCATTCCAATCAATCACGCGACGATAGCCCACACCAATACCTTGGCGCACGGAACGAGTTTCGCGGTGGAACGTCAAAAGAGGATAATGCAATTTCAATTTTCCATCTTCAGCAAGTTGCGCTTGAGCTTCTTCGTCAAAAACGCAGCCATAATAACCATCAATGCTGCGCAAACGACCCTGCAAGATTTCTCCTGCACGCACATCGCGATCTGTGGGAACGCGGAACTCAAAGAAGTAATCAGACGGAGCACCGTTCGAATAATAACTGCGCGTATTCAATGTTAGTTTACCATTGAACTCAACCAAACGAACAACGGCTTTACCGTCTTCGCTTCTCCACTCACCTTCAAGATTACTTCCCGCTTGTGCAGAAAGACCCAAAAAAGAAACCGCAGCCAAAGCGATCCATTTCATTTTCATATTCCCCCTTGAGGAAAAAGGTACCTGGTACCTTTTTCTTATTTAGAGCCGGCGTTTCGATTCAAAAGAATTAAATAATCTTTTGCGCCTGTTTGCTCCATCATTCCTGAATACTTATTGTCTTCAAATTTTTTGCGATACGTTTTGCGGGCGATGTTTTGAATCATGCAACCCAACGCTCCCGTTCCCGCTAAGTCTTTTCCTTGTTCCATTTCACACTTTGGCTCAAAGAATTGTTCTTGTTCACGAGTCACAGGAAACTTCGTCACGGAAAAACTTGTGACGTCGAGCTTGTACTCTTCTTTCAAACGATTGGCAGGATTATTCTTCAATAATTGCGAAGAATAAACGTTCGGGACAATCACGGCCACACGCAAGCCCTCGGCGCGAGCTTTTTTAACTCCCTCAACAAAACGAGCCATGTCGTCTTTGATATCAATGCGCATGTTAGAGCTAAAAAGTTCCACATAAGGAAGCATGGGTTCAACAACGATCACATCGTACTTGGAACCCGGCTCTTGATTGGCTTCAAAGAAACCGCGCCACAATTCCATGTCTTCGATGTAGTTAGGAGTGACTCCTAATAAAACAATCGGAGCTTCTTTGATCTCCAAACGAAGTCGTTCGAAAACACCTTTACCTAATTCTTCGGGAACATGAACCTGAGAAAATTTGATCTTAGGAATTGACTGCGGCTGAATTGAAAAATTCATGGCAAAATAGATGCCTAGAGCGATAACAGCGGTCGCGGAAATCCAATATAAGTACTTCATGGGCGAGAACTTCGCTCAGTTTAGCGTTTAAGTCTAGTTTCCAGAGCCTGGCGCAGCGTGGTATTCGGCGTTGAAATCTGTTAGAATTGTGCTAGTTTGCGACCATTACATAAGGACTTGATCTCTTAAAGGACAGGTACCCAATTATATGAAGGCGACAAAAACGAATTCTTCTATTTCCTATCTCTTGATTGGCTCTGGCCGCGTCGCCCGCCATATGGGCCATTACTTCAATTTGTTAAATATCAGTTTTGAATCCTGGGACCGCTCTCAAGATCCGCATGCTTTGGCGCGCAAAGTTTCTTCGGCGACTCACGTTCTTTTGGCTATCAGTGACGGCGCTTTGGCAGGATTTTATCGCCAGCATTTAGCAGGTCATGAAAAAGTGGTCGTGCAATTTTCAGGAGCCCATCATTTCGAGGGCATGATTTCAGCCCACCCCTTGATGACATTTGGACCTGAGTTTTACGATTTAGATTTTTATAAAAAAATTCATTTCACTCTGACGGGAGTTTCTTCTTTGGAAGAAGCTCTGCCTGGAATTCCTAATTCTTCTTCTGTGATCGAGGCTTCCGAGAAAGCTCTTTATCATTCTTATTGTGTGCTCGGAGGAAACTTCGTCACTTTGCTTGTTGGCAAAATGCTTTCGGGTTTTTCAGAAATGAAAATTCCGGCGGAGGCGGCACAAGTCTATGTAGAAAAAGTTCTCGCCAATACTTTTGCTGATCCGGCAAAAGCTTTGACGGGTCCTTTGGTTCGTAAAGACGTTGAAACAGTGAATGCAAATTTACAAGCTTTGAAAAACGATCCCTACCAAGAGATCTATCAGGCTTTTCTAAAAACTTATTGGCCCGAGTATCCGCGAAAGTGAGGCCCTTATGAAAACCATCCTTGATTTCCAAGATAAGAAAACTAAAAAGCAAAAAATTTCCATGCTCACCTGCTACGACTATTCCTTCGCGCGCATTGCTGCTGCCAGCAACATTGATTGCCTTTTAGTCGGTGATTCTTTGGCGATGACTATGCACGGACACAAAACGACTTTGAATGCTTCTGTGAACATGATGGCTCTTCATACGGCGGCGGTTGTTCGCGGAGCTGGAGAGAAATTTGTTATCGGCGATCTTCCTTTTATGAGCTACCGCAAAGGTTTAACGGCCAATATGACTTACATTGAAAAAATCATGAAGGCTGGGGCTCATGCTGTGAAACTGGAAGGAGCTTCTGGAAATATTGAACTTGTTCGTCACTTGGTGGATTCCGGTGTTCCTGTAATGGGTCACTTGGGACTTACTCCCCAATCCGTGAATCAACTGGGCGGATTTAAAGTTCAAGGCCGTGATGAAAAAGCGCAAAAGAAAATCAAAGAGCAAGCTTTGCAGCTTCAAGATGCTGGAGCGTTTTCGGTTGTGCTGGAATGCGTGCCTTCGAAACTTGCGCGTGAAATCACCGCCTCTTTAGAAATTCCAACGATCGGTATTGGTGCAGGTCCTGATTGCGACGGACAGGTTTTAGTTCTGCAAGATATGCTTGGAATGAATGAAGGCTTTAAACCGAAGTACCTCAAAACATACTTTAACGGTTATGAAACTTTGAAAAATGTTTTCAACTCCTACCACAACGAAGTCGTTGAAAGCGCCTTTCCCACAGAGAAGGAGAGCTATTCATGATCCAAGTTTTACGCTCACCTCAAGAATTTAAAACCTGGCGCTGGGGAAAACACGGCTCCATCGGCTTTGTTCCGACGATGGGTGCTTTGCACGAAGGCCATGAGTCTTTGCTAAAACGCGCTTATGACGACAATGATTTCGTCGTGCTTTCTATTTTTGTGAACCCCACGCAATTCAATGACCCAAACGATTTGGAAAAGTATCCAAAAACTTGGGAAGCTGATCTTGCGATGGCCGAACGCAATGGTGTGGATGCAATTTTTTATCCAAAGTACAGCGACATGTATCCGGATAACTACCGCTACAAAGTCACAGAGAATGAATATTCGAAGTTATTGGATGGCGCTCACCGCCCTGGACACTTTGATGGCGTTTTGTCTGTGGTGATGAAGTTATTTAACATTGTTTCTCCAACCAAAGCTTATTTCGGTGAGAAAGATTTCCAACAAATGACTTTGATTAAAGGCATGGTGGATAGCTTCTTTATGAATCTAGAAATCGTTCCTGTTCCGACAATGCGTGAAAAAGACGGTCTTGCGATGAGTTCTCGCAACACAAGATTGTCTCCGGAAGAACGCGCCAAAGCTCCGGCAATTTATAAAGCCATCACGGAAAGTAAATCTGCGGAGGAAGCCGCTGCAAAGCTCAACTCTCAGGGTTTTGTCGTCGACTATGTCACTGATATCGGGAACCGCCGATTTGTTGCGGCGAAATTGGGAGAAGTGAGGTTGATAGACAATGTCGAAATCTAAAGTTCTCTTTATGATGACAGGCTCTATTGCCTGTTACAAAGCGTGCCATGTGGTTTCCCGTCTTGTGCAAGCCGGTTGCGAAGTGCAAGTCGTCGCAACACCTTCTGCTTTGAAATTTGTCGGCAATGCGACCTTGGAAGGACTGACTGGGAAACCCGTCGTGAGTGATATGTATGCCACGGGTAACGTCATGGACCATATTCACTTGATGAGATGGGCTGATGCGATTTTGGTGGCTCCTGCAACGGCGAATTTTATTAATAAAGCCGCGCAGGGTGTGGGCGATGATCTGGTTCAGACTTTGTTCCTGGCTCACGATTTTAAAAAGCCTTTTCTTGTGGCTCCAGCGATGAACACGAGCATGTACAAACATCCTGTGACGCAAAAGTCTTTAGAGGCTTTGCGTGGAATGGGTATTGAGATTCTTGATACGGCGTCAGGAATTCTTGCTTGCGGTGAAGAAGGCTGGGGAAAACTTTTAGAGCCTGATTTAATTTTAAAATTCACTTTGGAAGCGTTGAAAAAACAACCTGCTACGAATGCTGATCCTGCTCGTGCAGCTCGCGCTTCAGCGTTTTCGAAAGTGAAAGTATTAGTCACAGCAGGCGGAACACAAGAGCCGATTGACACGGTTCGCGTGATCAGCAACTTAAGTTCCGGTCGCACTGGGATTGCCATTGCAGAAGCCATGGGACAGATGGGTTTTGATGTGACTTTGCTTCAAGCTCACGGAACGTCGCTTAAAGCAGAACATGTCGCTAAGAAAGATTTCTTCACAAGCTTTGCAAGTCTTGATGAAAAAATGAAAGATTATCTTTCCAAGAATGAATTCACTCACGTGATTCATGCGGCAGCTGTCAGCGATTACTCAGTTGATACCATCGAAGTGAATGGCGAAAACTATCATCCGTTTGAAGTAAAAAAAGTCAGTTCAGACGCAGATAGCATGAGCATTCATCTTAAGCGCAATCACAAGATCGTGGATCGCTTAAGAGTTTATTCAAAAAATAAAAACGTCCAAGTGATTGCCTTTAAACTCACAAGCCATGCTTCGGAAGAAGAACGCAAAGCAGCTGTGGATAAACTTTTTAAAGGTTCTAATGCGGATTACGTCGTTCATAACGACATGACAGATATTGATATTGTTAATAGAACTCACAAGTTCACCTTGATTAATTCGAAAGAAGCCGTCCCTTGCGAAAACTTGGAACAACTCACTTACGAATTGATTCAAGTGCTTATACCTAAGGACGCTTTATGATTTTATGCCTTGATGTCGGCAATACACAGATTTATGCCGGTCTTTTTGATAAAGACAAAATGGTTTTGTCTTTCCGTAAGAATTCCAAAAGCGGAGCTTCTTCGGATGAAACAGGAATTTTCCTGCGCAGTGCAATTCGTGAAAACGGCTATGACCCTTCGAAGATCAAACAAATCGCGATCTGCAGTGTGGTGCCTGAAGTGATTTATTCACTTCGTGGTGCGTGCATGAAGTACTTCAATATCAATCCATTCATTCTGCAAGCAGGAGTAAAAACAGGTCTTAAGGTGAAATACCGCAATCCTTTGGAAGTCGGTGCGGACCGTATCGCCAATTCCATTGCGGCGACTCACTTGTATCCAGGAAAAAATCTGATTCTTGTGGATTTGGGAACGGCGACAACCTTCTGTGCTGTGACCAAGGATAAAGACTATTTGGGTGGCTCCATCGTGGCCGGACTTCGCTTGAACATGGAAGCTCTTGAAAGCAAGACTGCAAAGCTTCCATCGGTAGAAATCATCTCTATGCATGAAGCTTTGGGACGCTCGACAGTGGAAAGCATTCAGTCGGGTCTTTATTACGGCCACTTAGGCACGATTAAAGAACTTCGCGAACGCATCACGAAGGAATGTTTCCAGGATGAAAAACCTCTTGTGATTGGCACAGGTGGATTTTCTTCGTTATTTGAAAAAGAAAAAATATTCGATGAGATTGTGCCGGACTTGGTTCTTAAAGGCATGCTGATCGCTTTGCAATACAATACTTAAGGATTTCGATTATGAACTTATCAATGTTAAGAGCAAAAATTCACCGCGCGACTGTCACTGGAGCGGACCTTGATTACGAAGGCTCCGTGAGCATCTGCCCTGATCTTATTAAAGCTTCCGGCCTGCTTATCAACGAGCGCGTAGATATTTACAACTGCAATAACGGCGCCCGTTTTTCTACTTATGTGATCTTAGGAAATAAAGGCGAGATTTGCCTCAATGGAGCCGCTGCTCGCCACGTACAAAGAGGCGATCTTGTGATCATCTGTTCTTACTGCGGATTAAGCCTTGAAGAAGCTAAGAAGCACGAGCCTTCCGTGGTTTTTGTCGACAACAAAAATCGTGTGAAGGCCAAACGTAAAGAAGACGCTAAGAATAATAAAAAGAAGAAGGCCTAAGCCTTCTTCACGTATTGAGATTTCAAACCCATCGCGCCGAAACCATCGATCTTGCACGCGATATCGTGTCCATCGGCGCTATCATACACCAAGCGGATGTTTTTCACTTTCGTTCCGACCTTCACCGAAGAAGACGAACCTTTCACTTTCAAGTCTTTGATCACAGTGACCGTGTCACCGTCTTGAAGAATATTTCCATTCGCATCTTTAATAACATTCGATGCAGGAGCATCTTCTACAACCTCGATGGAGGCATGCACGCTCCACTCATGACCGCACTCAGGGCACACCCACAAGTTGCCGTCTTGATAAATATGTTCGGAACCGCATTTAGGACATTTTGATTCATTGCTCATGCGCTTAATAAAGCACATCAAAGACAATTTGGCTATGGCTCGACGGAAATATTATTTGCAGTAACGGTATTGACTCATCAAGCCGCGAGTTTTCTGAGCTCCCGCGATATCACCGCCACGACGTTTGTTCCAATCATCACTGCGCAAAGGTCCCCAGTAAGTTCCCTCTGGGCCTTTCGATGTGGGAGTCATGAGCGTGTCACGATTTTGAAGTTCTTTAGCAAGAAGATCGATACCGCATTGGATATTTTGATAAGGCACGTGTAGATCACGCGCCTTCGGACAAACAGGTTTCCACACTTGCAAAAGACCAATCGCTGTTCCATTCGGAGCATTTCGATTGTCATTGTTTGGATTACAACTTGATTCGGAAGAAGCCATCGACATGATGATCCACACCCAGTAAAGTTCTCTTTGATCTTTACTCATCTTAGGATAATTTGGGCACCACTTTGTAATATCATCAGGAACATTCAAACCAAAAGATTCCGGTTTGTCTTTGATTTGCTGAAGAGTGTAGGAACCCCAAGCTCCAAGCTGACCTTCTTTATTGATAAAGTGGTCACAACCTTTGGCGAACTTCGCACTGGCATCTCCCCCGATTTCACGGGCAAGATCACGATTCAAATCTTTTTCGTAGACGAATCCTTCTTTTTCACGGGCTGCCCACGCTGCATCTTCCATTTCATAGGCCGCGTCTTGAAGTTTGTTACCGGTGTTACCCATCGCTGATTTGGAACCGCCACCAAACATCAAAGGACAAAGTCCCAAGATCAATTGAAAGATATTTTGTTTTTGTGTGGCATCGGCTTGCGCTTGAACAGCTTGCTGATTTGCAGCTTCGACCGCCGCCATCTGCGCTTGCTGTTGTTGCACCATGTATTGTTGTTGCAGCTGCATGTTTTGAAAAACAGCGGCAGAGTTGGGTGCTGTTGTCGTTTGCGCTTGAACGAGGAATGGAACCGACATGATGAAAACCACGAATGTTTTGAAAGTCATATTGGTATCTCTTTCCCCAAATCTCATGATTAGACTTATCGGGAAATCGCCTTATTCCATGAGCTTACGGCGTCAAAAACTCTAGATTTTCTCATTTTGGGATCGTTTTGCGCCCGACTTAAGTGATGCGCAGCGAAGAATTGTTGGGAAAACGTTAGCTTTACGGAGTTTTCTTGCAAGCTGAGCGATCCGTGAATTAGGTTTTACGCGTGAACCCCGTATATGCTGCGAATAGGGCGCAGTGTTTCTACTAGACACCAAGAAATGTCTAACTATGGAGGATAGATGAACGTTTTGATGCTTACACTGGTGGTCCTGTTTTCTGCAAACTTCGGACATGCCGCTCCCGCTTCTCAGGAAGTTCCTTACTACGGCGAGAAATTTTACAGCGACCTCGCTTCTGGAATTAGCAACAACGATTTAAAAAATAGCATCAAACTAGTTTTAAGAAGTTACCACCTTCGTGTGAATGGGGGCCTTGATCAGATAGTCAATAACTGCAGCGGATCTAATTGTTATGCGCAGACTTCGATCGGATACAACGGAGCCCGCGTTTACTTGATGGGTAAATTCTATCTTCATGACAATGGCGGCGGAAATTACTCAGTAACAGATGTCTACTGTGACAACGAAAAGACAGCCGCCGATTTCAGAGGCGGAAACGCTCCCGCTCCCAACAGAATTCCTGACAGCAACGTGATCAACGTTGAGCACACCTGGCCACAAAGCCGTTTCTCTGGCAAATTCGATAAAGGCACTCAAAAAGCCGACCTTCATCACCTTTTCCCTACCGATTCAAAATTGAACTCTGTTCGTGGTAACAACAACTTCGGTGAAGTCGTGAAAGACACGAAAACGTTGGGTTGCCCGGCGTCTCGCTTCGGCACTCCAGACGGCGGTGGCAAAGAGATCTTTGAACCACCTCACAATCACAAAGGAAATGTCGCTCGCGCGTTGTTCTACTTCTCTTTGCGCTACGATCTTCCAATCAATGCCAGCGAAGAAGCTTTCTTACGTAAATGGGCTAAAGAAGATCCGATTGATGACGAAGAAATCCGTCGCAACGACGACATTTACGCAACTCAAGGTAACAGAAATCCATTCGTTGATTTCCCGAACCTTCAAGACAACATCGCTGATTTCTAGTTGTTAATTCCAAGTTAAATACCGAGAAGGGTCTGTGAAAACGGGCCCTTTTTCTTGACGTCATGCGACTTTTCAGAGAAGTTTCTGGGCATGGCTATCACCCTTCTACAACTTCAATCCGGTTACAAAGCCTTTGGTTCAAAAAGTCTTTTTGAAGACGCCACCTTTGCTATTAACGAAGGGGAACACGTTGGCGTTATCGGTCCCAACGGAGCCGGCAAATCCACTTTGTTTAAGATCCTGGTCGATCAAGAACATCTTGATCAAGGTATTGTCACAAAATCTCAACAACTGCGTTTGGGATATTTGGAGCAAGAATCTGATTGGAATGTCGACGAGAAGGTTGAAGAGTATCTTGCGAAGAACTGCATTAAACCACTGTGGGAACTTAAACAGTTTGGATTGAAATTAGGTTTAAGCGAAGCGCACTTTCAATCGCATTTAAAGCAACTCAGCGGTGGTTATCGCATGCGTGTGAAGCTTTTGTACTTAATTGGACAAGAGCCGAATTTACTTTTGCTGGACGAGCCCACGAACTTCTTGGACCTAGAAACTTTGTTGGTTTTAGAAAACTTCTTGCAAGAATTCAAAGGCGCGTTTCTTTTGATCTCACATGACCGCGAATTTCTTCGTCGCGTGACAGATCATATTCTAGAAGTTGAGTCTGGCGATATTGTGAAGTTTCCAGGAAGTCTTGATGACTACTTTGAGCAAAAAGCGATGCTCAATGAAATTTTGCAAAAACAAATTCTCAATCAGCAGGCTAAAAGAAAATCCATTATGGATTTCGTCACTCGTTTTGGAGCGAAAGCCACCAAAGCCCGTCAAGCGCAAAGCCGTTTGAAAGCTCTGGAAAAAATGGAAGTGATTGAGATGAAGGCGGCCCCCACGCATTCACACATCCATATTCCTCCGGCAAGTCCGACTGGAAAAACAATTCTCGAAATCGAGCATGCGGATTGCGGTTACGGCGACAAAGTCATTCTTAAAGATGTTTCACTGCGCTTAGAACGTGGCAATCATTTAGGCATCGTGGGTCTTAACGGTGCTGGTAAATCCACTTTGCTTAAATCTTTGGGTGAGCAAATTCCCTTGGTAAAAGGTTCCATTAAGTGGGGTCATCAAGTTAGTTTTTCTTATTTTGCTCAACACACTCCGGAAGCCTTAAATCCTGAACACACTGTGATTGAAGCGATGGCGTCTCTGGCACACAAAGAAGTGACTCATCAGGATGTTCTTAATATCGCAGGAAGTTTGTTGTTTTCTGGTGATGCGGCTTTGAAGAAAGTCAAAGTGCTTTCCGGTGGTGAGAAATCGCGCGTGGCTTTGGGGCAGATTCTTTTACAGAAATCTCCGTTACTATTATTAGATGAGCCGACGAATCATTTGGACTTCGACACGGTCGAAGCTTTGACGACAGCCTTGGAAAAATACGAAGGTACGATTGTGACCGTCAGCCATGATCGTGGTTTTATCGGTCGTGTCGCGAACAAGATTTTGGAAGTGAATCACGGTAAACTCACTCTTTATCCAGGCACCTATGACGAATACGTATGGAGTTTGCAAAAAGGCTTTTTGGCAGATCGAGTTTTTGAAAATGCCGACGCCTCTGTCCGCTCTGCTGGAAAATCGGATGAGTCCACAAAGTTTAACTACAAAGAAGAGCGCAAGAGACTTGAAGGTCAGATTAAAAAGTCTCAAAAGCTTATTGAAGACTGCGACAAGAAGATTGCCGATCTTAATAAGATGAGAGATTCTTTAAATGAAAAACTGATGAGCGCTGCGGGAGAAAAAGCGGGAACTCTGGCGAAAGAGCTCCACGACACGAGCGCTCAGATTGAAGATCTTGAAAACACCATGCTTCAAGCCATGGAAGATCAGCACAGTTTCGAAAGTGAACTCAAACAGCTTGTGGGGTCGTAATGACACGAATTCTTTTGATTGCTTTGGCTTTAAATCTGACGGCGTGTGCAAGTTATTTTAAGAAAAAAGAGTGTGAGTCTGTTAACTGGTTTGAACACGGAAAGAAAGTCGCTCTTCGTGGTGAATGGCTTAATTCAGATAAGCTCGTCAATGAGTGCCGCAAAGTCGAAGCTGAAATTCAAGAATCACAACTGGATCAGGGATTCAAAAGCGGTATGCAAAAATACTGCAGTCCTTCTTACGCTTATCAAGTCGGTAAAAGCGGAGACTTCTATTCTCGCGAAGTTTGCGAAGGACCTCAGATCAATGTTCTTTTGGCGGAACACAAAAAAGGCGTGAAAGACTATTGCGCAAAATCCAACGGTCAAAATGCCGGAGCCTCAGGAAAGAAATATCAAAACATTTGCCCTAAAGATTTAGAACCTGCGTTTTTGGCGGAATACCGCAAAGGCCGTAAAAGATACGTGCAAGCGATGATCAGTTCACGCGAATCCGATATTCATGAGATTGAAACAAAAATTGCTTCGCGCCGAGCCGATTTGAGTTACAACCAAGGTCGCTTAGGCAGTCTTGAAGGAGAAGTTTCGGCGTTGGAAGCTCAAAGAAATTTTACGCCGATCGCGAATTCATCACAACGCAGTTACTTGGATGGAAGAATTTCTTCTTTGTCGACGGATGTTTCTTCATTGCGCTCTACAGTTTCTGGCATTCAGATTGACATCAACAATCTAGACCGCGAACGCAAAACGAAAATGGATGAAATCAAAGAGTTTAAGGCAGAACTGCCAAGTCTTGATTAGTTGGGTACGCGGAACCATTCGATCGCGTCCACGTAAGCCTTCGGCTGATAAGCTTTAGCCTGTTCGCTCCAGTGGACTTCGCGCCAGCCAAGACTTTTAAAAGACGGACTTTCTACATCACGTTTCTGGATAAATTCAAAAACATTGGCCACTTGTTCAAGTTCCGTCTTCTTCATTAAAAGAGACGGCAAATGAAATTGCACAAAAGCGATGCCCTTGTTCTGAGCGCCAAAACCTTCCGCCCCCTCGCTTAAGAAACGAGAGAATTGAATTTCCCTTTTTGAATCGCAGTGATCGACGACCAAAAGTTTCTCCGTCACATCGGCATAATCCATGACATAACTAAAATTATAACCACCGCATTTTTCAACCACTGTACGTGTGGCTTTGATTTGCCCAAAAGATTTCAAAGGAATTGGATAACGAGAAGGAAGCATCCAAAGATTTTCTTTATCTTGAAGCGCGATTTGCAGTTTTGGTTGAGCTTTCGCGATCTTCACAAACTGTTGAAAAACTTTCGAGCTTTCTGACAAACCTTCCTGGCTGACGTAAAGAACATCAAAGGAAGCTTCCGCAAATGCATCTTGAAAACCATTAGAGCGAAGCTCATTGGTGAAATTTGCCACAAACAGGCGGTGCACTTCTGAATCTTTCATCGCCTGTGAAGTCGCAACGAAAGAGTTCACGTTTTTAATTGCGTCAGCCGCACGCAACAAAATAGTCTCTTGCGCACCCGGAATCCCCGCAACCGGTACAATTGGCAGCGCAGGAGAATGCTCAGAACGTAAAAGTTGTGGCAGATTCTGCGTAAAATAAAAACGTTCTTTCACCGAAAGGTCTTTAAACGAGCGAATCCAACTTGTGACCAGAAGTGGCCTTAAACTCAACTCAATAACTTGTTGGTCAATCAAAGACACGGCCTCTTGCTTGTTTTGGCAAGCGGCGAAATGTTCAGATTGTTTCCACGGCGAATCACAATAAGCCGAAACAGACTTAATCACATAAGGCCATTTCACTTTGCGCAAAGCTGTTTTGATTTTCGTTGTGGGATCACCGATATCCAAGTCACCGCTTTGCAAATATAAAAGGAAATCTGTGACAACTTCTTCCATCAAAGCTTGCTCTGAAAACAGAGCTTCATTTCTTTCACGATACCAGATTTTTAAAAGACCTTTTTCTAAGTGACCTGGGGCTTCTAAAAGTCTTTCGCCGATATAAATCTGATGACCTTGAACACGGAACAAATACGGTCGGTCTTGCAGAATCGTGATCTGCACTTTGCGATAGAAAGGCTCCATGCTTTCAAGGAGCCTTTCCGTCTGCTGAATACGGTAACTGAGATCCTTCACGTGCTCGCTAAAGAACTGACTGTAAGGCGTTGCCTTGTTAAGAGCACAACGGAAAACAGAATCCGTTCCACTCTCAGCGAGCCTGTCAATTCTTTCGACAACCTTGGAATCGATACAAAGCGGCCTCTTCGTCATCTGAAGAACCATCAGGCTAAGTAGGCCAAAACACACAAAACTCAAGGAGGTCAACCAACGAGCAATCATAGTACGGGCTAAGATTGCAAAAGGTAGACCTCACTGATTCCAATGTTTTCTAGAAAAACTTCATCGTGGGACACCACCAACAAAGCCCCTTGATATTCGCAAAGAGCCTCTTCGAGCACTTCAAGACTTGCGATATCCAAGTTGTTTGTCGGCTCATCCAAAATCAAAAACTGAGGAGCTGGAGAAGCTAAAAGAATTTTCGCAAGCGAAGCCTTGAGCTTTTCTCCCCCACTGAGTGAATTTACTTTTTGATGAACTTTTTCCCCCATAAACTGAAAGCGCGCCAGACGGTTTCTGGTTTCAATCAAATCATAGCGAGAATGTTCCATCACATTTTCTAGAATCGAAAGATCGCCGCTTAAAAGAGAATACTTTTGATCAAGAAAAGCCGTCGCCAGATCTCCTTTATGGAGAGATCCGAAAACTCGCGCCTCAGGCGGCGCCTGTCCCAGCAGAGTTTTAATCAAAGTGGTCTTACCTGCTCCGTTTGCTCCCGCTAAAGCCCAACGTTTGGGACCTTTCATCACCATAGAAATATCTTCGGGCCACAAACTCTTGTCTTGAGAAGAAAACCGGACGTTGAAATCTTTGAGTTCAAAAATCAATTTTCCTTCAGGCACTGAGGTCTCTGGCAGTTCCAGACCCAAAGTGCTTTCGCGTTTTGTTTTTGCAAACAAATCCTGAAAACTCTCTTGGGCTTTTTCCACACGTTTTTCCTCATGAGCTTGAATCCTGCCGTGGGTTTCCTGGGCGCGGCGTTTTAAGCCTCCGGCAATAATGCGCGGAATTCCGCCTCGTGCTGCTTTACGAGTTCCTTCTCTCATGCGCTTTTCTTGCGAGAGCAATTTTTCTTTGTGTTCTCTTTCCAATTTCTTTTTCTCGCGCCGAGCGCGGTCCAGTCTTTCTTCTTGAAGCTCTCTTTCATTTTCTTTTTGTTCTTTGTAAAACTCATAGTTTCCGCCATAGACGGACAATCCTTGATTTGAAAGTTCCAGAATGGAGTCCACATGATTTAAGAGATCACGGTCATGGCTGATAAGCAGTAAAGCTCCACGGTAGGAGTCTACAAATTCAGCGATATAGTTCCGTGCTTCTTTATCTAGATTGTTCGTAGGTTCATCTAAAATAAGTAAACCACCCGCTCGCGATAATGCTTCGGCAATACGCACACGGGTCCATTCTCCTCCGCTTAATGTGTTTAAGTAACTTTCTAAAGGAATATTTTGCAGCAAAGGGCCCCACTCCTCGGCAGAGACATGAGGACTGTCCCACAGATGAATTAAATATTCCGCAACCGTTTGGTTTTTTGCCTCTTCGGATTGTGCCAAATACACAATCGCGTGCGAAGTTTTGATTTCTCCTGACGAAGGCGAAAGAAGGCCCGCTAAAATTTTAGCTAACGTGCTTTTTCCCACGCCGTTGGGTCCCACCAAACCATAGCGAGAAGCGTTTAGAGAAAACGAAATATCTGAAAAAAGTTTTTCGCCTTGAGGAAGCTCAAAGCCCAGCGACCTTGCGGTCACGCTTATTAAATTATTTTGCATATAGAAAATCCGTCCAAAGACCCTGATTGGGTCGAATGAAGTTTTAGAATAAGGAATAATGACGGATTTAATTTCTCATAGACGTCAGGAGTGACCCCGACAAGAATAAGGCTAACATAAGGCCGCGTGAATTACAAGAGCGGCCTTTTTGAAGGTCCTACCAGCACGGTGGAACGACTTGAATACCTTTTAAAACGGATTTGATGGCATCAGCATACTTGCTGTCTTTCGTAACCAGAATCACATCGCTGTTTTTATCCTTGGCCTCAGGAAGTTTGCCCTCGCACAAAGTTTTATTCTTTTGTTCGTCGTGAGTTGTTTTAGAAACTTCACCCGGAACTGTTAAAAAGCCCTCAAGCTTCAGAGCTTCTTTCGTTCTTGTCACAACCATATAAGTCACACGGAAAGTCGCACCGACTTCACGGTTATTTAAGGCAACGCCAGTCAGCGGTACTAAACGAAGCTCTTCTTTTGTTTCCTTTTCAGGATAACGGCCGATAGAGATCTCTTTGAGTTGATAAACTGATTCTGAAACAAATGCCTGCTCTGCGCCCTCTTCTTTCAAAGAGTATTTTAGCAAATGACGGGCTTCTGCTTCGGGAACTTGCTCAACAGTGCGTTGAACGGAAATTTCACAAGAACTCTTGGTATCGAGTTGTAGTAGATGACAAGTGACTTTGTTTTTATCCAAAGCTTTTGCTTGAACAAAAAGGGATTCCAAAGCTTCTCCGCTGACCTTGCCTGTGTCACCCATGCCGTCGTCGGCTTGAATCTCCACATCGAAGATGCGCACGTCAAAGCCCGTTTCAGACATTTTCTTAATTAGTTCATCCTGACGAATGTTTGCACCCTGTTGAAGAATATAATTTTTTACGACGCGGATATTATTGTAATCACCTTGACCCAAAGGCTTGGCTTGCACAAGAGTCGAACGCTCAACCGCCGGCTTCGGAGATGTTTTGCCCGCCGCGCGCTGCTGCGTCTTTCTTGCTGCTTCTTCTTTTTTAGCAGTGGCATCAGCTTCTGCTTGCTGAGAAATATCTTCTTTCGCAGCTGCGCACTGAGATTTTGGTGAAATTTCTTTTACGAGATTGCAGAACTGATCGCCAGGCAAGTTCTTCAGCGTGTAAAGGCTCGTCAAAAACTCTGTGAGAATCAATTGGGCTTTGTCGGCATCGGTGGCGTCTTTCACAGTGCGTGAGTCGATCCACACTTCAAACTGCGTTTGGCGAGCTTGGGCCTGCGCTGTGGATTCAGAATACGTCATGGAAAGAGATTTCGCTTCGTCCTTCTTGAGATCCATTGGAGCAATGATCCATTTTTTTAACTTAAAAAGTGTCGGCCATGAAGTCGTTGAACCTTCGCTCAGGTTATCGAAAGTGGTTTTTAAATATTGTTGATAAGGCACGAGGCTTGTTGGATCGACGACCTGACCTTCTTGTTCTTTTGTCAGTTTCGTGCGCCCAGCGACAGATTCCACCTTCGCATTTTTATTATTTGACGCCACACGTGGAGTGACCTGGTGACCAGCCTCTTGACAGGCTGACAAAATAAGGGACGTCACGACCAGTACGGAAGGGATCAAATGGGAATATCTGCGCTTAGAGTTCATAAGAGCACCTCTTGGCATTCTTATTATCAAAAATAGTGCCCCGTCTCATTCTGAGAAATCCTTAAAACCCTCTCACTGAAAGGGTATTGCGAATCCGGTCGATTTTTTGTCCCCAAGATTGATCATCCTGTCGATTTGTGGGAAGTTTATTTTGTTTTGAAATACGCACTCTGGATCGTTGTATCACTCATTCTTCATCTCGCTCTTGGCAGCTACCTTTGGTTTTGTGGTCATGAGAATCCACATTCTTTTCACGAAGAAATTCTAGATCTCACTTTGGCGACTTCAGCCGCACAAACAAACGCTGTCGCTCCTGTGATGACGCCTTCAGTGGTGAAAAAAACTTCGGTCTCAGGTCCTCCAAGCTTTGAAGGAAAAAATATTTCAGAAACAACAGCCCAGGAAAGTCCTGCAGAAGGAGCAAATTCTTCTGAGAGCGCTGAATCCACACCTGTGGGCTGGGGTGAAGTCACACGTTTCCCAAAAGTGGCGAAAGAAGTAAAAGCCACCTACCCTGCCGAAGCAAAAAAAGCCGGAGTAGACGGTGCTGTTGTTTTGGATGTTTTGATTGATCGCTCCGGCAAAGTCCGAGACGTCAATGTCATCAGCGGTCCTGGCTTTGGATTGAATGAATCTGCGATTGAAGCCTTAAAGCAATTCGAATTTCAACCTGCGCAAAAAGGATCTGAATCTGTTGCAGTTAAGATTCGTTATACCTACCGATTTAAATTAGATGTGAATTAACTAAAGGGAACTCCTCGTGAAACAAGTTTATTTATTGCTTTCCTTATTGATCAGCGCTCCAGCGTGGGCTCAAGAAACTCCGCCTTCTTTTGAAACTGTGGTGGAAGATGTTGTCTTTAATACTTCAAGTCGTATCGTGATTGATGAAAAGACGATTAAAGATTCTCGTGCTCCTAATATTACGTCTCTTCTGGCAAGCCAAGCCAATGTCACCGTGACCAATACACCGTTTCAACCGAACTCCATCTACATCCGTGGTGGAGACTCAAGCCACTTGTTGATTTTAGTCGACGGTGTTCCTTTTTACGATGCTTCAACAATTCAAAGAACGTTCAATCTTAATTCATTGGACGTCAAATCCGTTCGACGCATTGAAATTATTAAAGGCAGCCAGACCGTTCTTTACGGTGGTCAGGCTTTAAGTGGTGTTATTAAAATTGAAACCATTCCTCAAGAACTTAAAGAAAGAAGCGGAATCCAAGGAGAGCTTGGCACTCAGAATGCCCGCGATATTTCTGCAACTCACACCGAAATGCTCACGTATGACAGTGGGATGATTATTCGCGGTCACGGTTCCTGGAAAGACGCGGAGTCTCCGGTTCTGGATTCATCCCGAACTTATTCTCGCAACAACTGGAATGCGGAAGGTGCTTACGCTTGGAAGGGCGCCGTTGAAGGACATCTTAAGGCTAACTACATTCAGGAACTCAACTATTCCGCAACTTCCGGAATGAGTTATCAAATCGTCGATACTTCAAATTTTGAACAATACGCGCGACAGCTAGGTGTGTCTTCAAATTTGAAGTTCAATAATTTTATTTGGTCTCCTCGTTTAACGTTGAGTGCGCAAAACAGTCTTCGAACTTTCAATCAGCCAGTGACTCCAGAAAATCCGATGCTCACAGATCAAGACTATGGAGCCAACCTGCGCACCGTGCGTTTGGATCTAACGCCGGTTAAAACTGATAAGCTGACTCTGACGACCGGCTTAAGCTACATCTTTGAAGATTTCGTTTATCGCGATACAGGTTCAGAAAAGTCGAATTCTTTTGCGGAACAACGTGGTGTTTTTGCCAAAGCAGATTACCAATTAACTCCTCACTTTGCCATCTCTGCTGGTGGACGTGTCGAGAACTGGGCGGATCAAGATCCGGTGAGCACCTATCAATTGGGTTTAATTTTGTTTGAAAAAACAAAACTGGAAGTATCAACTGGATACAAAATTCCCTCTTTGTTCCAGCTTTATTCCACTTATGGAAATCCGGATTTGAAAGAAGAAAGAGCGACTCAATACAGTCTTTCACAAGAAATTCAATTGAGCGAAAGACAACAGTTGTCGATCACACTTTTCACGTCACAGTTCTCTAACCTGATTGTAACTCAGGGAAGTTATCCGTCCTTGAAATATACAAACGTCAACAAATCAGAAACTCGTGGCGCCGAAGTCGTCTACACACTTCGTCCGACAGAAACTTCGTCGCTTTTAATGACTTATGGTTATCAAGAACCACGTGATATCGACAACGCTCGTTGGTTGATCCGCCGTCCTCTGGTCAACGGCAGCATTAAATATATTCAAACTTGGGGCCCACAAACCGGTAGTTTGGAAGTTGTCGGCGCAGGTGAAAGACTGGATCGCAATGGCAATACAACTCTCACAACTCTTCCAGGTTACGCGATTGCCAATGCTTCTTATTCTTATGAACTGGGAAATGGTCTTACGGCCTACACTCGTCTGAACAACCTTTTAGATTATCGCTATCAGGAAACTTATTCCTTCTACACGGAAGGATTCTCAGGCGTTATCGGTGGTGAGTACTGGTTTTAATTAAAATTTCTCTTAAAGCCTCTCGCGAGAGGGGCTTTTGCAAATACCCGTCAAATCCCGCAGCCAGACATTTTTCTTCATCTCCTTTCATCGCATGCGCAGTGAGCGCCACAACGAAACCTTTGTAATTCTTTTTCTTCAATTCATCGAGAGCCTGAAAACCATCCATTTGCGGCATTTGAATATCCATCAAGATCAAGTCGTATGGTTTATTAAGAGCTTTCTCGACAGCTTCTATTCCATTTTGTGCCATATCGATGGCTTTTTCTTCGACTCCAAGTTTCTGCAAATAACGGCGAAACAAGTCGCGGTTGTCAGAGGCATCATCCACAATCAAAACACTGCTAATAAGCTTAAAGTTGTCGCGTTCATGATTCTCAACATGGGTCGACAAATCCTGTCCGTGATCCGCTTTTTGATAAGCCACGGAAATTAAAAAACTACTCCCCTTTCCTGCAGAGCTTCTATCCAGAATCACATCGCCACCTAATAGGCGCGCAAGTTTACGAGAAAGAAAAAGTCCTAATCCCGTGCCGCCAAACCTTCGCGTTGTAGAGCTATCCGCCTGAACAAAAGGTTGAAATAAATTGCTTCTTTGTTCCGGAGAAATCCCAATCCCTGTATCCGTCACTCTGAATTGCAAATTCTTTTTACAGCGGGCCTCTAATTCGACATATCCTTCGTCAGTAAATTTAATCGCATTACCGATCACATTAATGAGAATCTGACGAAGACGCGTCGGATCCGACACAATAAATTCCGGAAGATTTTCATATTTTACCTTTAGCTCAATCCCTTTTTCTTCGGCACGTCCTTTTAACAGATGCACAATATCGTCAAGCAACGCAGGTAAAGAAAATGGAATTTGTTCAATCTGAATTCTTTCAGACTCCACCTTAGAAATATCCAAAATTTCATCAACGATTCGCAGAAGCTGTTGACCATTTCGCAGAATAGTTTCGATCATGTCCCTTTGTTCTTCGTTTAGAGACTCATCTTCCTTCAGCATTTCGGTAAATCCCAACATCGCACCCAGCGGCGTACGAATTTCATGGCTTACGTTAGCTAGAAAAGCACTTTTCGCCCTGTTGGCTTCTTGAGCTTTATAAAACAGTCTTGAATTTTCGATAGCTATGGCCAACCGACTGGAAATCTCATCGGCTATGGACAAATCCATTTCATTGAATTCTTCTTGTTTTAACAAAAATGTGACGAAACCAAACGGCCTTTGATCGCGGATTTTAATCGGTGTCACGATCATGGAACTTATAAAGACCGGCCTATCTTCCGCATAAGCATCCGCACTAAAACTTTCTGCGAGATGCAAATCCATATCGACTCTTTGATAAAGCTCGGACTGCCCCGAACGCAAAACTTGCGCGGCTCCGAAAGCGGCATCCCAACGCAGAGGATGGCGTTTCCGCCAAGCCCTGATATATTCCTCATCAAACTTGTCATGGGATGAGATTTCTGTAATCGCGATATCATAGCCCTCGTCATCTAAAAGATCGACGACACAGATGTCCGCCAGAAAATTGACCACTTCTTCGGTAAAACTTTTTAAGACACGTTCTTGATCGAAGGATTCCGCAAGGACATAACTGAGTTCAGATAAAAATCCCATTTGTTTGGCGCGAGCTTCTGCCGCTTCGCGGGCCAGTTGCTCTTCCAGCAGAGCCATCTTTTGTTTTTCTGACTCTTTTCTTTCAGTGATGTCTTCAGAAACGCAAAGAAGATATTCAGGTTTTCCTTTTTTATTAAAGATCGGAATTTTTTTTGTATGCAAATATCGCAAGCCCTGTGCTGTTTGAATCGGCTCTTCGGGAATATCCACAACACGTGACTGTTCAACGACGTATCGTTCATTTTCTATAGATGCATCGGCCTGTTCCTTTGGAAATAGATCGTAATCGGTTTTGCCGATCATTTGGGCGCGGGGAACGCCAATTAATTTTTCTCCTGCCTTGTTGAAACGAACGAAGCGAAAATCTTGGGCGTCTTTAACAAAAACCATCGTCGGCATGTTTTCAAAAATAGCTTCAAAAAAGGCTTGGGATTGCTGAAGTTCTTGTGTGCGCAGTGAAACACGCTCTTCCAGAAGGAGATTGGCTTGCTCCAGTTCTCGTTCGATTTTTTTTCGAGCCGAAATATCCAAAACAAGTGCGATCACCGTGCCGTCTTTAAACATAGTCAAGGAAACCAAAGCTGGAACGCGATGACCGTCTTTATGAACGTATTCTTTTTCAAAACCGGCGATGGTTTTATTTCTTAGAAGTTGATCAATATAACCCTTGCTCGTCTCAACATCTTCTGGCGCCGTGAGTTTGATCCAATTCAGCTCATGACGTTCAAGATCACGACGAGTGTAACCCAACATTTTTAAAACATAATCGTTCGCATCCAGAATTGAACCATTCATGGTGCTTGCGATAATACCAATCATGTCGGAATCAAAGATGGTTTTATATCTTTGATCCTGCTGATACCTTTCCCGGGAAGGTTCCATTTACACTCCTCCCAAACTCTCAACCTACGCTTCCAAGAAAATCCTTTCAATGGATTCCTCAGAGGACTGAGAGCCGACAAGAATTATGGCTTTGTGACTTTTCCGAGAGGTTTTAATTTTCCGACTTTGCCGACTTTAGACGGCAAGGCATGTTGAATTTTTTCTGTCATCCACGGATCGATTGCCAAGAGTCTGTCCAGGTTCAAACCTGTTTTTACTCCCATGCCGTGGAACATATATACAACGTCTTCTGTGGCGACGTTGCCTGTCGCGCCCGGAGCATAAGGGCATCCGCCTAAGCCGCCAAGACTTGTATCGAACACCGTCACACCCATTTTGTAGGCGGCAAGAATATTCGCAAGAGCTTGCCCGCGAGTATCGTGAAAGTGACCTGCTAATTTTTTTACTGGAATTACTTTTTTAAGTTTTTTGAAAAGAGATTCCACTTGGCCCACATCTGCGACACCAATCGTATCACCGATCGAGATTTCATAGACGCCAAGCTTATGCATTCTTTTAGCAATTTTGATCACGCGTGCTTCAGGAACTTTTCCTTCAAACGGGCAACCAAAACATGTTGAAAGATAACCGCGCACTTTGATTTTATGCTTTTTCGCCAAAGCCATCACAGGTTCGAAGCGCTTAAAGCTTTCATCAATCGTGCAGTTGATATTTTTTAATGAGAAAGATTCCGAACAAGCCGCAAAGATCGCGACTTCTTTCACGCCACTTTTAATGGCGTCTTGCATACCGCGCTCATTGGGAACAAGAACGGAGAATTCCGTTTTTTTGGGAATTTGTCCTGCTTTGACGAGTGCAAAAGTTTTTTCCACCACTTCGGCCGTGCCCGCCATTTGCGGAACCCATTGCGGAGAAACAAACGCACCAATTTCCACGCGTTTTGTTCCAGCTTCGATCAGTCGTTTTGCAAATTCCACGCGAGTGTCGGCATCCAAAACGGCTTTTTCGTTTTGAAGACCATCTCTTAATCCCATTTCCACAATAACAACTGACTTTTTCATAGCGCCTATTTATCGGTTTTTGGCTTAATTCTCACAAGGACTTTTCCAAGAGCTACTTGCTCGCCCACTGTGCAATTCACGCTGTCGATCGTTCCTGCGATCTCAGCCTTTAAAGTATACTCCATTTTCATCGCTTCCATCACTAGAACCGCTTGTCCTGCTTGAACAGCAGAACCTGGAGTTAAAAGAATCTTTGTCACTTTACCTGGCATTGGTGCCATGACTTGATCCGAAGATCCACCGGCACCGGCTTTTTTGCGAGACTTTCGTCCAGAGCCTGCATCCAGAGTAAAAACACGTCCATTGTGGTGCACCCACAAAGTGCCTTTGATCAATTGAGCATGAGCTTTGTGATCAACGCCGTCGATACGTACTGTTACTTCCATCTTAGATACCTCTCCAGTAAGAAGCCCATGGAGACGACGTCGCAGTCACTACAGTTTCTCCACCACCACGAAGTTGCAACAAAGCTCCCTCCGCGACTTTTTTATCGATTTCTGAAAGTGCCGGTTCTTTGATCGGCTCGCTGAAATGAGTTTCAATAAATCGTGTCGTCATTGTGCCCATCACGAATTCTTTGTGTGAAAGGATCTCAATCAAATACGGAATATTCGTGTGCACTCCAAAAACCACAGAATCTTTTAAAACGCGGATCATTTTTTGAATTGCGCGAGGACGAGATTCATCCCAGACAATCACTTTCGCAATCATCGGATCATAATAAGGAGTGATTGTGTCGCCCGCTTCAAAACCATATTCATAACGGCGACGAGGCCCTTCAGGCCATTGAACTTCACCCAAAAGACCTGTTGAAGGCACGCCGCCCAAGTACGGATTTTCCGCATAGATACGGCACTCAATCGAATGCCCTTTTGGAACGCGGATTTGTTTTGGATCGTGGACGTATTCACCTTGTGCTGTGAGGATTTGCATTTTTACTAAATCCACACCCAACACTTCTTCAGTCACGGGATGTTCAACTTGCAAACGCGTGTTCACCTCAAGAAGATAGAATTCTCCATCTTGCAAAAGGAATTCAACAGTTCCCGCCCCTTTGTATTTTCCAAGAGTGGCAATGGCGCAAGCCGCTTCACCCATGCGACGGCGAAGGTCATCCGTCAATGACGGAGAAGTCGCTTCTTCAATAATTTTTTGATGACGACGTTGCACTGAGCATTCACGATCAAAGAAATGAACGACATTGCCTGTGCTATCTCCGAAAACTTGGAACTCGATGTGTTTTGCTCGATCCAAATACTTCTCTAAAAAAACTTTCGGAGAACCAAACGCTGACTGAGCTTCGCGTTGAGCGGATTCAATCAACTCCCCTGCTTCTGCAGAAGATTTAATAAGCTTCATCCCGCGACCACCGCCACCGGCAGCAGCTTTCACGATCACCGGATATCCGATTTTTTCAGCTTGCGTGATCAAGTGCGCGACATCTTGATTTTCACCTTGATAGCCCGGCACCAAAGGAAGGCCTGCTTGTTTTGCCAACTCTTTACAGTGAACCTTGTCACCTAAAGAACGAATGGACGCTGGAGAGGGACCGATAAATGTTAATCCCACTTTACCAACGGCTTCCGCGAAATCAGCATTTTCAGATAAGAAACCAAAGCCTGGGTGAATCGCTTGTGCTCCACCAGCCAAAGCTCCGTTGATATTGGCTTCGATATTCAAATAACTTTCTGCTGTGGGTGCAGGACCAATGCAAACTGTTTTTGTCGCCATTCTATAAGCGCGAGTATCAATGTCGGCTTCAGAATGTAAAAGAACTGTTTCAATGCCTAACTCTTCACAGGCTTTGATAATACGAACGGCCACTTCACCACGATTAGCGATGGCGATACGAGAGAACTTACCCATTATTGAGGTCTCCAACTAGGTTCACGTTTTTCTAAGAAAGATTTAAGACCTTCTTGTCCTTCGATACTGGCGCGACGTTCAGCAATCAAGATTGTTGTGTTATCGCGTTGCTGACTCCAAGTCATAAACGGCAAATCATTTAAAAGTTTTTTTGTTTCACGAACGGCTTCAGGTCCGCATTGCAAATAGTTATGCAAAACTTTTTGCACCGACGTGTGACCTTCACCAGCCGGAACAACTTCACTAACAAGTCCCGCTTGTTGAGCGATGTGGGGATTGAAAACCACGCCTGAAAGCATGAGCGGACGAACTTTTCCTGCAACGGCTTTACGATTAACAAAAGAACTAATCACAGCTGGCGCAATTCCCAACTTCACTTCGCTAAAGCAGAACTGTGTGCCCTCTTCCGCGATCACTTCATCACAGATCGCAAGCAAACCCAAAGCTCCACCGAAAGCAGCGCCATGAATTTGTCCGATGATAGGCAACATGCAGTTTGCCATCGTTTCAAACATATTAAAAAGTTTTAGAGAGTCCTCGCGGTTTTGTTCAAAAGAGAAGTTCACCATCTCCTTCATCCAATTCAAATCCGCTCCTGCGCAGAACGCTTTTCCTTCGCCTTGCAAGACAATAGCGCGCAAATCTTTGCGGCCATTGAGATCGCGGAACGTTTTAGTTAACTCCTCGATCATTTCAGGATTAAAAGCGTTTCTCACTTCGGGCCTATTGAGTTTTACATAGGCCACTTGATTCATCTCTGCTACGACAACAAATGACATAACTACATCCTAAAGACGCCTTGAGCTTTATCACCCCAAGACTTGTTAAGACTTGCCGAAATTCCCAGCGCCAACACACGACGTGTGTCTGCCGGATCAATGATTCCGTCATCCCAAAGACGAGCGGATGAATAATAAGCAGAACTTTCTTTCTCGTATTTTTCAAGAGTCGGACGTTTAAATTCCGCTTGTTCTTCAGCAGTCATCGTTTGTTTTTTTGCAGCCATTTGATCTAGCTTCACAGTGAGCAATACGTTCGCCGCTTGCTCTCCACCCATCACGCTGATCTTGGCATTCGGCCACATCCACAATTGACGTGGTTGGTACGCTCTTCCACACATGCCGTAGTTTCCTGCTCCGTAAGAGCCGCCGATTACGACAGTGAATTTCGGCACGTGAGCGTTGGAAACAGCCATCACCATTTTAGCGCCGTGTTTTGCGATGCCTTCATTTTCGTATTTCTTACCGACCATGAAACCTGTGATGTTTTGCAGGAAAATCAAAGGCACTTCACGTTGTTCGCAAAGTTCAATAAAGTGCGCGGCTTTTTGCGCGCTCTCGCTGAACAACACGCCGTTGTTCGCAATGATTCCCACAGGCATTCCCCAGATGTGGGCAAAACCAGTGACCAAAGTTTTTCCGTAAAGAGCTTTGAATTCGTGAAACTTAGAACCATCCACGATACGCGCAATTACTTCACGCACATCAAAGGGAACGCGGCTGTCTTTAGGAATGATGCCGTAAAGTTCTTTGGCATCAAACAGCGGCTCTTCAACCGGAGCCATTTTCATTTGCACGGCACGTTTGTGATTTAAGTGCGCCACAATCGAACGCGTGATTTCAATCGCGTGTTCATCGTCTTCGGCAAAGTGATCTGTCACGCCGCTCACTTCACAGTGAACTTGCGCGCCACCCAACTCTTGCGCATCCACGACTTCACCTGTCGCGGCTTTTACTAGAGGAGGTCCACCTAAAAAAATCGTTCCGTTTTCTTTAACGATAACGTTTTCATCACTCATCGCAGGAACGTAAGCACCACCCGCTGTGCACGAACCCATCACCACGGAAATTTGCGGGATATTCGCTGCTGACATACGAGCCTGGTTATAAAAAATTCTTCCGAAGTGATCGCGGTCCGGGAAAACGTCGGCTTGCATTGGCAAGAACGCGCCACCCGAGTCGACAAGATAAATACAAGGAAGACCGTTTTCAAAAGCGATCTCTTGCGCGCGTAAATGTTTTTTCACTGTCATTGGGAAATATGTTCCACCTTTGACAGTGGCATCGTTCGCCACGATCACGCACTCAGTTCCGTGAATCACACCAATACCTGTGATCACACCTGCACCCGGTGCTTGGCCTTCATACATGTCCCACGCTGCAAGAGTAGAAAACTCCAAGAATGCAGTTCCACCATCAACAAGAGCTTCGATACGCTCACGCGCAGTAAGTTTGCCGCGCGCTTTGTGTTTTTTCGTCGCGTCTTCTCCGCCACCTTGTTTAACGAGGTTCACTCTTTCGCGCCATTCATTCACGATGCCCATCATAGCATCGCGATTGGCTTTAAAATCCGCAGAGCTTGTATCTAAATGACTCTCTAAAATTTCCATAATTCCCTTGTACTACTTCAGTTCCGCGGCCCGAGGCCGCTGCACTCTGTGCGCCCGGCGCTATCCGATTACTGGTGTATGTTTAAAACTCAAATTCAAACGAAGTTCGGCGACAGCTTGTTCGTTGTTGTCGAAAACTTTCAACTCAGCTTCTGCTTTGGCTTCGCGGTGATCGCGCAGTTCCGCTAAAACAACTTCGCGAGTCGTCTCTGGCAATTCCATGCGCACTCGGCAGTCTTCGCTTTGCTCTTTAAAAAATTCAGACTCTAAACGAGTCACCGTGATTTCAAAATTTCCAATCGGAGCATGGCGCATCCACAACAGTTTCGCAGCTTCAATCGCCGCTGTTGTGATGGCTCCCTCATGCATGTGATTTGTTTCCGTGAAATTGCGTGTGCGGGAAGGAATCACCATCTCCACCTGTGTGTCCGAGAGACGAGAGATTCTCAAACCCATGCCCGCCGAAAAGGGTCTTACAATATCAAGGGCATAACTCAAGGCAGCATGTGAAGCTTTAGGTGAAACTTCCTCTAAAAGAGCGGCCAAATCCGCGGCGCTCAGACGAATGCCACGGTCTTCAAGCTGAGACTTGAGTCCTTCTTTGGCAGTCTGCAATTGCTGACGCAAGTTTTGCTCCAGCTCAATCCCCTTTGACATTAAGATTGTCAGCCATTGTTGGTTCATGAGATATCCTCTCTGCACGGGTGTTGAAAAAAACGGAATATCATGGTCGGATAAGGATGTCAGTTTTATCACACTGAGTAAATAGAGAGAGGACTCTAGGAATGAAGAAAATTGTTAGCCTCGTTGTTTTCATCGCGGCGCTTGTTTGGACTTGGAACGTGATTCACACTACAGACGCCGTGGGATTTGAGACGCACTCCGGCATTCAGGCTAAATTGGCGGAATTGATCAAAAATACATTGGCTGTGAAAAAACCAAACGCAAAAGAGTTGTCCATCACTCGTCTGTGGACGGAGTCCTTGGGTGAAAACAAAGTTCGCGCCGTTTTTGCTTACAAATTCATCGACACTTCTGAGGGCGGAGAAGCTCTTGAACAAGTGATCGAAGGCGAAGCCCTTTTACACCGTGAACCTTCCGAAGATTCTGCTGTTGATAAATGGACTCTTCAATCTGTGAAAACAACAAATGACATCGTGGTCTTCACAGAAGGCTCAACACTGACTCCGGGCGAAGAAGCTCCGGAACCAGAACAAACTCCGGCCGCAACACCGACACCTGCCCCAACGGCAACTCCTCGTAAGTAAAATGTCAATTCCCACTCAATTTATCCAAATTGATGAAGAGGGTTACGGACTGAGCCGCGAGGTTCGCATCCAAGATCCTCTTGTGGGACAAGAACTCCTGCAAAATCTAAAAATTCACGAAGGCGGAACTCTTCTTTCTACGATCGGTACAACGCCGGTGATCGTTGAAGCCTTCGATGAACCTTACGTCGCTCAACAAATTCATTTCAAAGACGGCTCGTGGGAAATCTCTCTTCCTTACGGCGTTCATTTTGCTTTTGCTTTGGAATCTTTGTCCTTGGATGAGTGGGATCGTTTTCACGGCTACACTGCAAATAAAATTCCTTTCGTAATGTCGCGAAAAGCGCAGGCGAGTTTCTTTAATATGCTCGATGAATTCGGCGACGAGTTTATCGAGTTCCAAGGGAAAACTTACGACATCCCTCCGTACTGGCCCGACAACGAAGACGTTGAAAAAGAAACTTACTGGAGCCAAATTTACGAAACAGAACCGAATCCAGGTTGGAATTTAGGCGAACCTGCCGAAGCTTTGAAAGACATGATTCCACGTCTGAAAATCTCGCCTTCTCGCGTACTCGTTTTAGGTTGCGGCGAAGGTCACGATGCTGCGTTTTTCGCGCAAGCTGGTCACTTTGTTACTGCCGTAGATATTTCTCCGCTCGCTTTAGAAAAAGCGCGCAAGCAATACGGTCATTTGGAAAATTTAAAATTTGTCGAAGCGGATTTGTTTAAACTCCCTCGCGATTTTGACCAATCTTTCGATCTTGTGTTCGAGCACACGTGCTACTGCGCGATCAACCCTGCAAAACGCCAAGACCTTGTCAAAACTTGGAACCGCGTTTTAGTCAGCGGCGGCCACTTGATGGGCGTCTTCTTCACTTTCGAAAAACGCCAAGGCCCTCCTTACGGCGGCACCGAGTGGGAGCTCCGCCAACGCCTCAAATCGGCGTACCAACCCATCTTCTGGGGACGCTGGCAAAAATCCATCCCACGCCGCCAAGGAAAAGAACTTTTCATCTACTGCAAAAAGACTTAAAAGGTGCCTGCTTCTTTTTTGGGTCTACATCGCATCATAAATGCTGCGGTGTAGACCCAAAAAAGAACCTGGCACCTTTCGGAGGATTTATGCATATCGAATTTACTCAAGCTGATGAAAGTCATGTTGAAGATCTTGTGGAGCTTGTGAACTCGGCTTATCGCGGAGATTCTTCGAAAGAAGGGTGGACGACCGAAGCGGATCTTCTGGATGGTCAGCGCGCTGATGCAGAAGGAATTCGTGAGATCATCAACAAAGATGATTCTGTTATTTTGATTGCTGAGGACGATGATACTGGGGACTTGCTTGGCTGCGTTCACCTCGAGAAGCAGGGAGCGAAATGTTACCTGGGAATGTTAACCGTCGACCCTGCTTTGCAAAGTCAGGGAATTGGCAAGATGTTGTTAGCAGAGTCAGAAGCCCTTGCACAATTCTGGGATTGTACTACCATTTTTATGACGGTGATTTCAGTACGTACAGAGTTGATTGCTTGGTATGAAAAGCACGGCTTCCGCAACACAGGCGAAAAGAAACCTTTCCCTTACGGCGACGAACGTTTTGGAATCCCCAAAGTAAAAAACCTAGAATTCACAGTTCTAGAAAAGAAAATCTAAAAAGTGCCCGGTTTTGAATCAGGCACCTTTTGAGGGGGAAGCGTGATCAAGGGATTGATCTTGGCGGTTTTTGTTGGGTTCAGTGGGATTTACGCTCAGGCCAAAATTGAAATTCCGAATGATAAAGATGTTATGTATCACTTCGGGGCTTGTAAGTCGGAATTTTTGCCTTCTAATTTTCAACTCTTTATCTGGAATATCAAAAAAGCAGAAGCGAAAGCCGAATGGGCGCGCGATTTTGAATACTTCACCCCGAGGTCTGACATCGTTTTACTTCAAGAAGCGATGATGGACAATTTTGTTCCGGCCATCGCGCTGGGGCAAAAGGGTTTTTGCTGGGATTTTGCGACAAGCTTTATCGACAATGATCGAAATCCGACGGGAGTGATGACGGGTTCTCCGATCATTCCTCTTTCCATTCATTTTTTAAGAAGTCCCGGGCGTGAACCTGTTCTTAAAACTCCGAAAATGGTGATCGTGGCCGAGTATGCTTTGGCCAATTCGGCAGAGACTTTGTGGGTTGCGAACATTCACGGACTTAATTTTGTCTCTAACAAGTTGAACCGCGAACAAATCGAACAGGTTGCGGCTTTTTTAAAGAAACACAATGGCCCAGTGATTTTTGCGGGCGACTTTAACTCTTGGAACAACGAACGCTTGCAATACCTGGATGAGATTTTAGGAAGACTCGCGATGAAGAAGCTTGCATTTGCCAATGATGATCGCAAACTGAAGCTCGATCACATCTATGTACGCGGCCTTGAGGCGACTCGAACAGACCTGCATAAAAACATCAACAGCTCGGACCACAAACCGCTGACCGCCGAATTCCGTCTGAAATAAATTTCTGTTCGCACAGAGAGGCTTTCGGTTCTGTAAGGCCTCTCTAAGAACTCTTTTAAGATTCATTTTTCGTATAATAACTTCTTCTCTATGTATTAAAATTTTTCTCATTTTAAGCGCATAGTGACTTCATTGGAGGTCATTATGTCTTTAAAAATTGCTGTGCTAGCGCTTTTCGGGATTTCTGCGGCCTCTATTTCGTTTGCCGATCAAATGGGTCCTAACGGCGATAAATTCTACGAAGAAGCCGCTCACTACGAAAACGCCTGCAAAGAAGAGCCTTGCAAAGCTCCTTACACAGAACAAGTCGTTTACAATCAAAAAAACAAATTCAATAAACTTTCTGTTGAAACCAAAGAAGTCCTAAAAAAGATCGCTGTTGAGCAAGCGCAAGTTTGGGGCGACACGATTCTTGAGGGTGATTACCATGCAACTGGTCGCACTCGTTTGGATTCTGTTTTGGCTTTCTATAAAGGCAATGAGCTTGTTGGATATAAAATCCAGTATTCTGAAAAAGCTTGGTACACAGGCGACTGCGATTTCAATGGCTCTCGTGAATCTCTTAAGGGTTGCAAAGAAGGTCGCATCGTTGAAGGCAGTTACGTTTCTTCTGACGCGCAAACTTATTTTAGCGATGAAGAACGTTACGCTGAGTTCTCTTTTGTTGGGAATTAGTCTATAGTCGCCTGAATATGGCGATCGTAATCGAAACCAAAGATCTTACCCGCGTCTATCAGACATATCAAAAGCCCGAAGGTTTTTTAAATTCTCTTCGCGGCTTTATCAATCGCAAGCACGTTTCCCGCACCGCCGTTGATAAAACCACTTTGCAAATTGAATCCGGTCAAATCGTGGGTTTGGTTGGCGCCAATGGTGCTGGTAAAACAACGTTGCTGAAAATGCTTTCAGGGCTTGTGACACCGACAAGTGGTGAAGCTTTGGTTTTGGGCTATAGACCTTCTGAAAGAAAAAACGAATTCCTTCGCCAAATCAGTATCCTTTTAGGACAAAAGAATCAATTGTGGTGGGATATTTCCCCTGCGGATTCTTACGCTTTGCTGGCGCGTATTTACGATATTGAACCTAGCTATGCACGAAAACGTGTCGAGCATTTGGCAGAGATGCTTCAGTGTTCGCATGTCCTGCACACACAGCTTCGTCGTTTAAGCTTGGGTGAGCGTATGAAGATGGAAATCATCGGTGCTCTTTTACATGAACCGAAAGTTCTGTTTTTAGATGAACCGACGATCGGTCTGGATATCGTAGCTCAAGAAACCATCCGTGAATTTTTGGATGCTTACGTAAAAGAAAAAGGTCCTACGGTGATCCTGACAAGTCACTACATGGACGATATTGCCAAGCTTGCTGACAAGTTGCTTTTGATCAGCAAAGGACACATCGTCTATCAGGGAACCGTTCCTGAATTTGTTGTGAAATCAAATAGCGAACTTGCTGAAAACGAAGAGGTTGATTTTGAAGACGTCATTCGCCGTTTTTTGGAAACGGAATCTCGCGTTCGCTAAGCTCGCGATAGTTTCCAATTTAGAATACAGATTAAATTATTTTGTCGATGCGATTGTGCAGCCGACCCTCACAACAGGAATTGAAATTCTGTTGTGGGTGGCCGTTTTTGCTGGAGCCGCGACAAGTGAGATCGCCGGTTTTGGTCGCGAATATTATTTGTCCTATGCTCTTTGGGGCGCGTTCTTCGCGCGTATTTGCACAAGCTGGATGTATGAGTTCCGCATGATTCAAGAAATTGATTCAGGCAGCGTGAACAGTCTTCTTGTGCGTCCGATGAGTTTTTATGAATATTATTTTTCGCAATTGATGGGATATAAATTTATCACAACGATTGTGTCGATGATGATTCCCGTTATTGCTGTCAGTATCTTCGATCTTCCGACGAAGTATGCGAGACTCCCTTTGGCATTTGCGCTGGAGTTCTATTACCTGATTCTTGTGCATTCGATCAGCTTTATTATCGCTTCCTCAGCTTTTTATCTGAATAAAGTCTATGCGCTAACCGGAGCAAAGAATTTAGCGTTGTGGCTTTTCACCGGAGAACTTTTTCCTCTGGATTTAATGCCGGAACCGTTTAAATCCTTCGTGATTGCTTTGCCATTCAGTGCAGGGGTTTACGTTCCTGTAGGTTATCTCACAGGCCGACTTGAAATTGATTCCATTTGGCAGTCGTTCATTTCCATCACGGTAGCGATTGTCATCGTAAATGCGATCGGCGCCTACATGTGGCGCAAAGGTGTGAACGTTTACACAGGAACAGGAGCGTAAAGATGAAAACTTTAAAAAAGTATTTCTCTTTGTATCTCGCTCTTTTCCGCACAAGCTTTATTGCGGATCTTGAATACCGTGTGAATTTTCTTACGCGTATTGCGACCGATATATTTTGGTACCTTGCACAGATCATCACCTTTGAAGTGTTGTTCCGACATACTCCAAAGATCGGCGACTGGAATCTAGAGCAAATGCGTGTCTTCCTGGGAGTCATGTTTGTCGTAGACGGACTTTACATGATTATTCTTTCTGAAAATCTGGATCAGTTTTCAGAAAAAGTGCGCAAAGGGGATTTAGATCTGCTTCTTGCAAAGCCCGTGAACTCTCAATTTATTTTGAGTTTGCAAAAAGCTTCAACGGCGATGATCGGAAACCTGATGTTGGGCACGGCGTGGTTTATCTACAGCCTTGTACAACTGCCCGACTTTGAGTGGCTTCGTCTTTTGTGGCTCCTCGTTCTTATTCCGTGTGGACTCATTGCTCTCTACGCTATGCGCTTTGTAATGGCGTCAACGGCGGTGATCTTTGCACGTTCTGAAAATCTTCAATTTATTTGGTATCAGATTTACCGCTTAGGAATGCGACCTGATTCGATTTACGTGCCATGGTTTAAATGGTTCATCCTGACAGCATTGCCTGTGGGAGTGATTGCCAGCGTTCCTGCCCGCGCGCTTCTTGAACCGCCGAACTTTTTGCTTTTTGCCTGGGTGGTGGTGCTTTCAGGACTTTTAATTTATTTATCAAACAAGTTTTGGAAATTCGCTTTAAAGTTTTATTCGAGCGCAAGCTCTTAAAGAAAGGTTTTAGTTATGTTGAAAATTTATGGATCTCCGATGTCAAGTGCGGGTCGTTGCTACTGGATGCTGGAAGAGCTGGGGCTCAATTACGAAGTTATGCCTTTGGATATGAAGAACAAAGAGCATAAATCGGAAGCGTTCATGCAGTTAAATCCTAACGGCAAAGTTCCTGTTCTAGTTGATGGCGAATTCGTGATCTGGGAATCTATGGCAATCACAAATTACCTCGCAAAGAAACACAAAAGTCCTTTGGCCGCGCAAACTCCAGAAGAAGAAGGACACGTGATGCAATGGAGCTTCTGGGCTTTGGCAGAATTCCAAGTTCCGGCAGTCAATTGGCTTATTCAACAAGTGTTCGTTCCTGCTGAACACAGGAATCAACAAGTGATTGATGACGCTAAAAAAGCAATGCCTCGTTTACTGACGGTTCTTGAAAAGGGCCTTGAAGGAAAGAACTACCTTGTAAACAACAGATTCTCTTTAGCAGATTTGAACGTGGCTTCTGTTCTTAATATCGTAACAGCATTGGGTTACGATACATCCTCTTACGCAAACATTCAGCGTTGGGCGAAAGCTTACGCCGATCGCCCTGCTTTCCAAAAAGTAGCGGCTATGCGCAAACACTAAGTTTCCTTAAAGACCGTGGCCTTAGCGCCACGGTTTTCCATAAAACGGAATTAAGAAAGTGCGAGCTTTTCAAAATCGTTGATCTTCGTTTTGATCACGTCAATGGATTTCTGCCAGAACTCAGGACGGCGGATGTCTTCACCTAAATGCTTCTTCACTAAATCTTCCGCCTTCATTCGACCTGTATCGCGAAGAATGTCGATGTACTTTTTCATAAACTCGCCACCCAATTCTTTTCTGCGAGCATAGATACTCATGCTGAAAAGGTATCCGAATGTGTAAGGGAAGTTATAAAAACTTCTCCCCGCCATCGCAAAGTGCAGTTTGGTCGCCCAGAACATTTTGTCATTCGCAGACAATGTCGGACCATACCATTTCGTCCAAGCTTCATCCGTTAAACGAATCAATTCATCCGAGCTAAGGCTGCGTTTTTCACGCTGTTCATAGAAGTTCTTTTCAAATTCAAAACGCGCCGGAATATTGATGAGGAAACTTGTCGCTCCTTCAATCTCTCCCCAGGCAAATTCAATTTTTTCTTCTTTGCTAGAAGCTTCTTCAATTAGAACGTCATGCAAAACCGTTTCTGCAAAAATGCTCGCCGTTTCTGCCAATGTCATTGGATAGTGAGTTTGCGAACGAGGAAGATCTTTCATCACCCAAGAGTGAAACGCGTGACCTAACTCGTGCGCCAAAGTGGAGACATCACTGTTAGAACCCATGTAAGTCATAAACACGCGAGGTTCGCGACGCTTCGGAAATCCCGTGCAGTAGGCGCCATTGCGTTTGTTGGGAAGAACACGCCCTTCAATCCAACGCTTCTCCGCCATCATTTTAACGAATTCACCCATTTGCGGATCGATCGCGCTGAATGAATCTTGAATCAAAGTCAAAGCTTCATCATAACTGCGCTCTTTCTTTCCACCAGACACCGGGCTTTGTGCCAAAAGATCCCAAGGATCTAATTGTTTTTTACCCATAAGCTTTGCCATGATCTGCGGAGCTTTACGAGTTTCAGAAAGATTGTCGTAACAAGCCGCGAGCATAGCTTCTAAAGTTTCTTTTTCAATGCGGCTGCCATGAAGAGCCCCATCTAAGAAATGCACGGGCTTTGCGTAAGATCTTTTTTTATTCACTTCATGGCGCCAGCCCGAAAGAGAATTTAAAATCGCGGCAGCTGTTTCTTTGTGATCAGTCCAAGCATTTTGAATGCTCTGCCAAGCTACTTTGCGAGTTTCCTCATCCACATTGCGAATCAAAGCACTGGCTTGCGCAAGACCTACAGTTTCCGTGCGATCTTTGTATTTCAAATGACAGCGCATGGAACCGCTGAGTTTTGTGTAAAGATCTCCCCACGCACGCATTCCGGGATTTGAAACGGCTTCCAATAAAGTTTCTTCGCCATCGGATAACAACGTCATGCGAAGTTCGCGTTGATTCTTCCACAAGAATTCAGAAGGTTTTAGTTCAGGGTGCGCCAACACTTTCGCAAGAAAGCCATCGGAACAACGTGTGAGAAAATTTGAAACAGGAATAGAAACCTGCCAAAGGCGAGAGGTCAAACTCGTTAATTCTGATTCTTTCGCCTGGGCTCCTTGATCAGAGGAATCCACAGACAAAATCGAATGAACGTAAGTCATCATGTTATAGGCATTTGTCGTCGCCGTTTCTTTATCAAGAAGAAACTTTTGCAACCCTTCCACCAGCGAATCCGCAGGGTCCCGGCCCTCATCACTCGAAGCTTGCAAAGCAACCTTCATAGTGTCTGCCAATTTTTCAAGAGAGTTCACAAGTGTGACCACTCCCTCAAATTCTGCTTTGTATTCAGGTGAATTATAAGACGTGTACTCTGATTCGATATCCCAAGCCATTTTTTCCATAGGCTTTAGAGTACCACGCAAGGAAGGCGGGATCACGGTTTTGCTGTAAGCCGGATTCTGTCCTAATCACCAGGTCCCATAATTTGTCCCGATAATCTTGGATGATCATTCCTCTGGGAGTGCCATTACTGACACCCTCAAGCGATCTTACCCGAAAGCTACGGACTGGCCGTCCTACTAGTGCTTCCCTATTTGATCTTGCTCCGCGCAGAGTTTGACTGTTTTCACTCCAGCAGCTCCCCAGACCCTCCCGTTCCCGGTATCTGGCTCATAGCCCTGGACATTCTCTCTGTTTCACTGTTCCTAACGTTACCGTCGAGGGGCGTTACCCCTTGCGCTGCCATATGGAGTCCGGACTTTCCTCTCTAATATCAGGAAGTTAGAGCATTATTAGAGCGATCATCCGCAAAACCGAAGGGGATTTCTAACACCCCCCAGCAAATAGCGCAAGAAGGTTTTCTTCAATCCCATTTTATTTTACTTTCTACGTATCGTTTACAAAAGGAATTTATCATGAAGATCCTCGTATCTCTATTCGCGTTCGCTTTGACTCTTGCTTTGACTTCACCTTCTTTGGCTGAAGAAGGACACGGTGGCGGTGGCCACGAAAACTTACCTGAAAAAATGAACGCACTTTTTCCACAACCTGCTGAGAAACCAGAGAAACATGATGTTCCTGCAAAACCTGATTTGTCTGCTCCAGCGTATTTCTCTGAAGTGACTGGCGACAAAACAGCTTTGACATGGAAAGCAGTTGCAGGCGCCGATGAATATCACGTTCAAGTAGCTACTGATCCAAACTTCAAATGGCTTGTGGCAAACGAATATCACCACAAAACGACTTCTTTTGATGTGACGGGCTTGGAAGCTGGAAAACACTACTTCTGGCGAGTTGCTGCAGTGAAATCTAATAACTGGAATACATTCCGTAAGAGTTTTTTTGCGACGTCTATGTTCGCGACTCCTGCTGCGAAATAATTTCCGACTTAAAAAATCAAATTCGCATGAAGCCTCTGTGAGATTCAAAATCCCAGAGGCTTTTTTCTTTAGATTTTTCTCAAATTTAAATACGGGCCGCGCCGTTTGTACTTGTGCGTGCCGAAGAATTTCTTTTTCTTTCGATTTCTTCTTTAGGCACTCGCACCGTCATGCCTGACATTCCTCTGCAAGACTCAGCACAGCTGCGGCAGATATCCGCACATTGCTGAAAGACTTCATCGTACTCATACCGCTCGCACTCGATTGCGCAGGCATTGCAGAGCTCAAAAGTCAGCTCGCAGGATTGATTGTAAAACTCTGACTCTGCAATCAAAAGTCGCGCCGTCATCTGACAGGCATCAACGCAGAACTGAAGCAGTGAAAGATGTTTTCCCGAGAAGGCCGTTCCCTTTTCCTCCATACAATAGTGGAGAGTTTCAAGGCAACTTCGAGAACAAGTGAAACAAAGGTTAATACATTTCGTAATGTCACTGTCTTGTAGTGGATGAGTAGGCATAACTTCCTCCCTGAAATTAGCTTCTCTTTAAATATATGACGAAAAAATGGAATCATGAAAAAGATGTTCAAGTTTATCGAAGAAGATTGTTAAAGAACATTTAAGGTCGCTCCGACACCGGTGTTAGATGTGAAATTACAAAACTTTAATTTCCAGCAGCTTTTGTAATTTTATTAAAATTAAATAATCTGAAAGACTTGTCGTATGACTGAGTCGGTTTATGAAGCACTGTTAAACTCCAACGCCGTGATCGAGTTCGATATTCAAGGCAAAATTCTGTGGGCCAATCAGAATTTTTTGAATCTATTGGGGTATGAGCTTCACGAACTTGTAGGGCAACATCATTCGATTTTTTTACCGGAACTTTATCAGCATGAATTTGAATATCTGGAGATGTGGAATCAATTGATTGCAGGTCACACGCAAACCGGCGAGTTCAAAAGACTTTCAAAAGAAAAATCTATCGTATGGATTCAAGGTTCTTACACTCCCGTGCGCAATCTTCAGGGAGAAATCGTAAAGATCGTTAAGATGGCCATGGATGTGACAGAGAAAAAAAGTCTTTCTGAAAACCTTGAAAAGAAAAACAAAGAGCTCCTTTCCGTCGCGGCTAAAGCCAAAGCCGCGACCTACGCCAAATCCGTATTTTTGGCAAATATGAGTCACGAAATCCGCACGCCTCTAAATTCTATTATTGGTATCACGGACACGTTGGCGGAGACTCCCCTTGATGACCAACAAGCTTCTTTCGTTGAAATTCTTCAAAGAGCCAACAATCAGCTGATGACGATCATCAACGATATATTGGATCTTTCAAAAGTTGAGGCCGGAGAAATTGAATTAAAGCTTCTACCTTTTGAATTACAGAAACTTTTAGATGAACTGGTTGCTGTGCTTGGCTTTCGAGCAAAAGAAAAAGGATTGCAGCTTAACATACATGTTGAAGAAGATGTTGACGCTTTCTATGTGGGTGATCAGGACCGATTGCGCCAAGTTTTGATGAACTTGCTCAATAATGCCATTAAGTTCACCCAGAAAGGCGAAGTGTCTTTAAGGGTTGCGAAAAACCGTACGTCGCGACCGGGAAATATTCTTTTCTGTGTTGCCGACACAGGGATTGGAATTCCCCGCTCGAAGTTCAAAGATATTTTTCAACCTTTCACTCAAGCGGACTCTGCGACCACTCGCCGTTACGGTGGCACGGGGTTAGGACTTTCCATCACCAAGAACATTGTTCAATTGATGAACGGCCAAATCTGGCTTGAAAGCGACGAGGGCATTGGCAGTGTCTTCTATTTTACGGCAACCATGGCATCCACCACAGAACGCAAAACAACTATGCACAACCCCCTGCAAGGACGATATCAATTGAGCGACATCAAACACAATATTGCTAACAGCCGCCTGCGCATCCTGATCGTTGATGACGTTGACGACAATCGCAATCTTTTTGGAATTTACCTGCAAAACACAATTCATCATATAAGCTACGCCCACAGTGGAATCGAGGCTGTTGAATTAGCGGAGCGCCAACACTTCGATATTATTTTTATGGACGTGCAAATGCCGGGAATGGATGGCTATGAAGCCACAGGCCTTATTCGCGCTATTGAGCAAAAGGCCGAAAGAACGCCGGCACGAATTTTTGCCTGCACAGCCAACGCATTTTCTGAAGACGTCGAAAAGAGTTTGCAAGCAGGATGTGACATGCATCTGTCGAAACCCATCCGCAAAGACACTCTCATTAAAGCCATCAATTCATTTTTTAATTCGACGGAAGCTGTTTATTAATCTGATGGCGATCTAAAACCGTTTGCCGCGAAAGCCCTCCGGCTTCCTCGATAGCGTAATAGACCTTTAATGATTCCGGATGAGCGCTCCAGTGATAAATCATTCCTGCACACATCTTACAGGGTTTGTGGGTGGAGTATAAAGTCGCGCCTTCGGGGATTTTCTCTTGAGACTCTTTAAAAAGTCTCTGTAGCAGATTCACCTCGGCATGCAAAGTCTTATTCTTGGAGTTAGAGTTCACTCCATAACTTAAAACGGTGCCGTTAGGGCTCACTAAAAAAGCGGCGATATCCCGATCATAGTCATGCAAGACTTCGCCACGGGGAATTTTTTGTGCAAGTTTTTTTGCAAGCTGTAAATACTCTTGAGGATTCGTCGCAGAACCTTGAGAAATCCACTGACGTACTTCCTGCAGCGGGACTTGGTTTTCGACATTCAAGTGGCGCACCGTAATCAGGGCCGTTTCTTCTTCCCCTACATTTTGAAAGCGCAAATTCAAACTCAAACCGTGATCAAGAGGAAGAATATTTTCCGAAACACGTTTGGCGACAACTTTCACCATGCCTCGACACATTTCCGTTAACGGGCTTGTCGTGAAAATTCTTTGGCGCAAAATAAAAAAACTGTGATCGACGAACTCATCAAACAATCCTTGTAAAAGTTTGACCGTCGCTGAGGAAGGGGCACTGAGTGCTTTAGAAAAATAAGCATAGTAAAGAACACCGTCATGCTCGACAAACGCCACGTCTTTTCCCGGTTTATTTAATATAAAAGCTATATGCTCCGCTCTTTTTTCCGCCAACATGAAGGAATAAGTACCATAACCCCCATTTTTTGTCTAAATATCAACCATGGACATGATCAAGAATCGCCTGGAAAAGAATTTTAAAAAACTTAAGAGCTGGTCTGAGCGTCATCAGATTGAGGCCTTTCGTCTTTATGACCGTGACATTCCCGAATATCCGTTCATCGTCGATGTTTATAAAGATCACTACGTCGTTTACGACAAAAGTGATTTCATCAAAGATAAAGATAAAAATCACCTTCCTCATGTCACTGAAGCCCTCAAAGCTCTTTTCAAAACTTCGGAAGATTGTATTGTGATTAAAAAGCGTGAGCGCCAAGAAGGTCTTAAACAATACGAAAAACTGGATTCCAAGGAGCAAACTTTTTCCGTGCGGGAATCACAAGCTCTTCTAAAAGTTAACCTCTATGATTATCTTGATACGGGATTATTCTTAGATCACCGTCCGATGCGCCAAAAGGTTTTCAAAACAGCGAAAGACAAAAAGTTCTTAAATCTTTTTTGCTACACAGGATCTGTCAGTGTATTTGCTGCCTTAGCGGGGGCTCGCACGACAAGTGTCGATATGTCTCAGACCTATTTACGGTGGGCCCAAGACAACTTCGAACTGAATAACATTGATTTGGGTGATCACAGCTTTATCAACGCCAACGTCCTGGAGTGGTTGCGCGCCCATCGCGATCACGCTGCTTTTGATATGATCTTTTTAGATCCTCCCACTTTTTCTAACTCTAAAAAAATGGAAGACAGTTTTGAGGTCGAGCGTGATCAGGATTTTCTCGTCAATGCCTGTATGAGTATGCTAAAGCCCGACGGAGTTTTGTATTTTTCAAACAATAAACGAAAATTCAAATTGTCTGAGAACATACTTGCCAAATACACCGTCAAAGATCTGACGGACGAAAGCATTCCACAAGATTTTCACGACAAAAAAATACACTGCTGTTTTGAAATTAAAAATAAATAAGAGACTTATCTATACGGTAAGGTGAACTCACCTTCTACCTGCGCTTAGAATTGTTCCAAACATTCAAAGTGAGGTGAAACGTGATTTCAAGATTGGAAAAGCTCTCTTTGGGAGCTCTAATGTCTTTTTCTCTCTTAGCGTCTACAGTTTGGGCTGAAAATCAAAGCGTTCCGACTCCTGAAAAAGTAGCCCGACCGCCACAATATATTATGATCGGTTTCGATGGCGGTTTGGATCTGAGACAGTGGCAAGCCACACGTGATTTCGCAGCGGACATGACCAAAAACAACAAGCCTGTGAAATTCACCTATTTCATTAGTGGCGTTTATTTTCTTCGCCAGGCCAATCGACACTTCTATGCTCCACCAAAACACGACGTGGGATATTCAAATATCGGTTTTGGTGAAAGTGCGATGGGTATTGCTTCTCGCCTTAACATGATGAACGATGCCTACGCTGAAGGACACGAAATTGCTTCTCGTGGCAACGGTCAGTTTGATGGTGCTCGTGAAAATTGGGACACAAATGACTGGGATTCTGAATTTAAACAATTCAACGACTTGGTTTTCGGAGCTTATTTCAACAACGGCCTGACTCCAAGTTCAAAATATCCACAAGGTTATGCTTTGGGAGAAAAAGATGTCGTGGGCTTCCGTGCTCCCCGTTTGGGCGTGAACGAGGCTCTGTGGCAGACAATGAAGGCTATGAACTTCCGCTATGATGTCTCTGTTCCCGGTGCTTCAACTTTATGGCCGACAAAAAATAAATACGGTTTCTGGAACATCACTCTTCCCATGATCGAGATGGCCGGAACTGGCAAATTGATCATCGGCATGGATTATAACTTTTACTATGTTCATTCCAAAGCCAAAGAGGATCTAGCAAACCGCGAACACTATCGTAAGGAAATGCTCGATTCTTATATGAACTACTTCAATATGAACTACTACGGTCGCCGTGCACCTGTGAGTTTGGGTCATAACTTTGAGAAGTACAATGGTGGCGCTTACTGGGACGCTCTTCAGGATTTTGTTAAGAATGTCTGCGGAATGCCAGAGGTAAAATGCGTGAGCTACAAACAATACGCTGATTGGCTCGACACTTTAACTCCTGAAATTCTCACATCTTACAAGCTAGGGCAATTTGACCTGCTTCCACGCCCACGTCGCCCTAATATTCAATAGGGTTTCGTGAGTTTGGTAACTCTTTGAAAGGACGATTTTTTTCTTGTCAGGGGGGTGAAAAGATCCTAGAACCCCCCTTTCATTAAAACATCCATTTCTGGGAGGACAGTGAATTGAAAGCTCTAGGTCGCCATATTTTAGTTGAGTTCAGTGGTTGCAACGCTGAGGTTTTGAATGACGTTTCAATCATCGAAAGAAGTATGATTGAAGCCGCACAAATCGCAGGCGCTACTGTTATTAATTCGACTTTCCATCACTTTTCTCCTTGGGGCGTAAGTGGTGTTGTGGTGATTCAAGAAAGCCATTTAGCAATTCACACTTGGCCTGAATACCGTTACGCCGCTGTCGATCTTTTCACTTGCGGCGATTCGGTTGATCCCTGGGTTTCTTTCGAACACCTGAAAAAAGCTTTCCAAGCAAACTACTCTGCACTTGAAATGAACCGTGGATCTCTTCACGTTATTCAAAAAACAGATTTCCAACCCAAAGTGATGCGCGAAAAACCTTCTTTCGATTTGACGAAAGGTGTGCAAATCGAGCGCAACGTATGGTTCACCGATAAAGATGAAAACCAAGCTTTGTCTTTGCGCTACACAGGCGATGTTCTTTTCGACGAAACAAATCCGTTCCAACGCGTTCGTGTTTTGGATTCTTACTCTCACGGAAAATTCTTGGCGATCAACAACATGGTGATGTGCACAGAGCGCGATGAATTCCACTATCACGAAATGATCACTCACCCGGTGATGCAAACTCACGGCAACGCAAAGAACGTTCTTGTGATCGGCGGCGGTGACGGCGGAACAATCCGAGAGCTTTTCAAGTACGACCAGATTGAAAAAGTGACGATGGTTGAAATTGATGAAGCGGTGATTCGTGCTTCTAAGCAACATCTTCCGCAAATCGCTTCTGAGTTCGGCAACCCGAAATTGAATCTCATCATCGGTGACGGTATTCAATTCGTAAAAGACGCGGCTCCAGGATCTTACGATGTGATCATCGTGGATGGTTCAGATCCTGTCGGTCCTGCGCAAGGTCTTTTCACGACAGAGTTCTACACGAACTGCAAAAACGCACTCAAAGAGGGCGGCTTGATCGTGACTCAAGGTGAATCTCCAATGTTCCATGAAGGCACTTTCGTTGAATTAAACCAATGCCTTAAAGGAATTTTCGGTAAAGGAAGCGTCCACACTATGCTTTTCCATGCAACGACATACCCATCTGGAATGTGGAGCTTGCAAGTCGGCGTGAAGGGACAATTCCATCCAGCAAAAGACTTCAATAAAGACAAAGCGCGCCAATTCTCTACAGCCAAAGGTCTTAAGTACTACAACGAAGATTTGCACACGGCGGCTTTTTCTTTGCCTACCTTCGTCAGAACAATGCTCGGCGAAAACGCTTAATTCATAGACCGCCTCCTATTTTCATTATAGTTTCAATTGAGACTAAACAATAGGAGGCGTACATGTTCAAACTACCTACTCTACCATACGCAAAAACCGGTCTTGCTCCTTTGTTCAATGAAGAACAAATGACTTACCACTACGACAAACACCACAAAGCTTACATCGACAACTTGAATAAGTTTGCTGAAACAGATGCTTCTCTTAAAGGAAAATCCCTTGAAGAGATCACTCTGACTTCTTCTGGCGGCGTGTTCAACAACGCGGCTCAAGCTTGGAATCACACTTTCTTCTGGTTCGGAATGTCTCCGGCTGGTCAAGGTGGCAAACCTTCTGCAGATCTTGAAACTGCGATCAAACGCGATTTCGGTTCTATGGATGAGCTTAAAGCAAAATTCGTCGACGGCGGTGTTAAAACTTTCGGTTCAGGCTGGATCTGGCTTTGCACAGATGCCTCTGGCAAATTGAGCCTGGTTTCTACTTCCAACGCAGCAGTTCCATTCACAAACAACGGCCCGGCTCCATTGCTAGTGGCTGACGTTTGGGAACATGCTTACTACGTTGATTACAGAAACCTTCGTCAAAAATATCTTGAGACTTTCTGGTCGCAAGTAAACTGGAACTTCGTTTCAGAAAACTACGCAGCTAAAAAAGTTCGCGATTTGACGAAATCAATGACTTAGAAAAAAGGTACCAGGTACCTTTTTTCACCAAAAGGGGACTGCGCTTTAAGCCAGTCCCTTTTTTTATTTAAGCCACTGTCTCTTAGGATCTTTTTTGTCGACGGGCCAGGTGCTCCAATTGATTTTTAAATCACAGGCTTTCAGGAAGTTTTCTAAAATCAGTTCGACGTCTTCTTTTTGCCAGAAATCTTTGGCGTGTGTGCTTTTTGATTTTAAAGCGATATCTGAAACCAGCGAATAAACCATTCCACTCATTGGAGGAATTAAGAATCCCATTGTCGAGAGAACTCCTTGAAGACGGGACAACACGGATTTTCCTCCCACGGAGTGCATCAGTACGAACACCGCGCAGGGTTTTCCCATGAGTGCCACTGACGCTTCCAGGTCCGTCATGTCTTCTAAAAGCTTCTGCAGAGGACTTCCCCACGAATCCCAATAAGTCCCTGTGACAAAAATCACACCCGAGGAATTCTCAATCTTTTTTCTAAGCGCCGGTCCATAGGAGGTTTTCGCTAAGTGAACAACGTCTACGGAACCCTGTCCTTTAAAGAAGGGTTCAATGGCTTTGATCCACAGAGCGCAGTTCCCTTTATTTCCAGAGGGACTGCCGTTGAGAATTAAGATTTTTTTCATAGTCGACCAGCCTGTTTGCCCGCCATCGGGATCCAATGTTAGTTCTTCCCTTAAGAGGGAAAATCCATGTTGAAATACGTATTTGCTTTATTATTGTCTGTTTCTACAGCTCACGCCAAGGACATCCGTCCACTTTTTGAAGCTTTGCAGGACTCTGGTGAAAAATACTTCATCACGGGCACCGTGTGCGAGCAGGTGGCTAAGCTTAATCTAGAAAAAATCTATAAAGCTCCTGAATACACAGTTACTACAGGCATCCAATACGGTAGCGAAAAGCGCGTGATCGGCGAGTTAGACGTGATCGTTTTCCGCAACGCGAATCAATCCGCCGTTGTTATTGCGGAAGTCAAATGCTGGAACAGTTTGGGGGGAGCTTTGAAAAAAGCTAAAGAACAGCGCAAACGTTTCTTAGAAACTTTGGGTGCAGGTCGTAAGTTGCACGTCACATGCGGTGGACAAGATTGCGATTTGAGTGAAAAGAACTTCAACCAAGTTCAGAAATTTATTTCGATCTCTCAAGACGGCGGCCTAGAAAAAGGTTTCGATATGACGTTAGGATATTCTCTTGATGAAATGATGGAACTTCGTAAGCAGTTGATGTCTTGCCAAGAACGCGGCGAATGCCGTCGCCCGTAAGCCCTTAAAAAGATGAGGGCGCCTCTTGCAGGCGCCCGTACATGGAGGGATGGGAAAAGGACCGCATATTAGTCTGTGTGTACTCTCATCAAGCCACCTCCTTGACTAGGGTTTCATCGGTTACAGTAACAGGGACTCTTCGGGGAGGGTCTTTAATCTCAATGAAATTTAAGACATCCCGCACCCCGGAGAGCTCCCATGCCGATGCGACCGCCATCGCTTTAAGTCTTGGACGGTAAACTTCACCATCAAGTTTGACGATGCCGTCGATCACTTCGACTTCGATATGCTCTCCGCCGATTTTGATCATTTCCGCCATTTGTGACTCAAGGATGTTGGTAATTTCCTCGTCCGTTCTATAATAATCTGCTGGAACTATGATTCGATCTTCCACGGCCCATACGCCTTCTGTGTCAGAGATCGCTTCCAGCGCTGCATTCTTTTTGTAGGAAGTGTCAACAAAGCCACTGACAATGACTACACTTCCACGGACGACGATATCAAGGTCAGCCATGCTTACTCTTTTATCCCATTTTATTCTGTCACGAATTTTTTTAAGAAGAGTATTCATAAGCTGCTCCTTCGGCCTCGGTTGATTATCAACTATTTCTTAAGCCACTCCCTGAGATTCAGGAAGTGGTTCAAAGTTCAACATCGGGTCTCGTCTGTGATGTTGAGCTTTTTTAGAGGATCTTTTGCTAAGAATAACTTTCAATGCAGAAACCGTTTTAGCTACACACGCCTTAAAATTCTCATCGGTTTTACGCACTTTAATCACTGTGCGCATACGCGATGGTTTTAAGATGACCTCACAGATGTAACTAGGTTTGCGAGTGGACGTTCGGTGACGATCCGATTCGACTCGCACTGTGAGGTGAGCACCACTATCATATTTGAAGAAGTCTTCAATGGCCCCTTCCACTTTTTCTAATAAATAAGCTTCAAGGTTCTCAGTTTTAGTGATGTCTCTGTAGTAGATGTCTGTTTGCATGATCTACCTCCTTGTTCTTTTCTTATTATCGTTGAGAACAACAATTTCTTTAAATATATAATTTTGATGGTATACTTAGGATAAAGTTATGTATTCGCGCAGCTTCCTAGAGGAAACTCTAAAAGACTTCGATACTTACAGAGCTGCAGCGAAAGGCTAGTTCCAAAAAGGCTCTGAAAAAGCCTTGTCATCAGGGGGTCTAGATTCATGTTTAACTACAACCACTTATATTACTTTTATGTAACGGCAAAGCTAGGTGGCGTTAGTAACGCCGCAAAATATCTGCATATCAGCCAACCTTCATTAAGTTCACAATTAAAAGTTTTCGAATCTTCCATAGATCAAAAATTATTCGAGAAAAAAGGTCGACGCTTGCAACTCACTCCTGAGGGAGAACGCGCTTTTGCCTACTGTAAAAAAATTTTCGACGTCGCTGCCGAGTTCGCAGAAAGCTTACGCTCTCCATCCGAAAAACAAAGCCAAAGAATTCGTATCGGTGTTACAGATCAAGTGGAGCGTCCTTTTATTGCCGATCTTTTAAGTCCACTCATTAAAGAACGTAAACGCGGTGTTGAAAAAACTTTTTTCGTAAGTTCTGCCCCTTCCGAGGATTTGATCAATCAATTGCGCAGTCAATCCATCGACTTGGTGTTAACAAATAAACCGATTTACTCTGAAGATGTGAAAGAGTTTGCTTCCGCGAGTATGCCGGTGAATTTGCTTGTCTCAACACAAAATCTAAAAGAGTTGAAGATTCGCATTTCTAAGGGCACATCCGCTTTGGAATTTTTAAATGCAGTTCCGTGGGGACTCATCATCCCGTCTTACAAAATGAAATTGCGCCATGAAACAGATTTATTCTTTCAAGAAATCAAAGCGCGTAAAAAAGTCGTTTTTGAAAGTGATGTGATGTCTGTGGTGGGCCGTGCGATTATTGATGGCGCCGGTGTCGGCTTTCTTCCCGTTCCCTATGTTTACGACGAAGTAAAATCCGGAGTTTTAACAACCATTGGCCCTAAGAGTGGTTACTGGAAACACACGGTGTATTTGCTGGGAAGAAAAGATGCGAATTATGACGAGGTCGTCGAAGACGTTAAGAATAGCGTGAAGCGTTTGGAGAAAATGGTTTGATATTTTTTACAGCTACTCTCGGTGATTCATAGGCTGGCTATCCTGTGCGGCCTTCCTGACGAGCTTCCTGCTCGTCAGGCCTTTGTATTTTTAGTATGGTTGGCGCGCTTGGCTGTTTGCCAAATCCATTGCCATTACAAGAGCGATTTTTGTGTAAACCGCTGAATGCTTAAAGTTGGAATCAGGGCTGATAATATCGTTTGCTGTATGAATCTTCTGATTGCTTGCACGGAAAGTCGCTTCAAACGGCATCAACGCTGCATAGCCTTGGCGGTTCCACGAAGCGTGATCACTGCAACCGTATCCACACTTATCGTCAACAATACGTGCATGCAAATAAGTGTCATTCATCGCTTTTAAATAATCACGAAGCCAAGCGCTTGTGAAATCTGTCATGCTGCCAATCACAAGTTCACCAGAACCTGGGAACAATGTCATATCCAATTGAAGAACTGCAACGACGTCTTTCTTTTCTGCCTTATATTGCTTTGCAATTTCAGCAGAGCCCAAAAGGCCCGACTCTTCGCCTGCATACCAGAAGAATTCCACAGTGCGCTCTGGTTGAGTTTTGTTCATCAAGATACGCAATGCTTCGATCAAGTTCGCTGAACCAGAAGCATTGTCATCAGCACCGGGAGCTGCTTTTCCCCCGCCCCAAGATTGATTGATGGAATCTAGGTGACCGCCCAAAACGATGATTTCATTAGGTCTTGCACTTCCCACCAAACGCACACGTAAAGAATTTTGCTGCGTTGAAGAATGTGTGATTTCAGAAATTTCGTAAGGAATCGTTGCATTGGAAAGCATGGCTTCCAAACGCTGCTTCATTTCCACAATGTGTTTGTTAGGTTGTGAATCGCGATTGTATCTGTTGGGGAATGCAGACAACCATTGAACATAGCTGCGCAGATTGTTTTCGCTAACTTCCGCTAAGGCAGATTCAATGCCCGTATTTTTTTCTAAAGAAAGAATTTTAAATGGCGCTCTTTCGTAAAGATCATTTTTCTCTTTGATCTTTGCCATCTCGCTGAGCATTTTATCAAAGCCGTTGGACTGCAACATCACATCTGTGCTGAGGTCTTCAAAACCACCGCACTTGCCAACACTGTGCGCACGCTCTTGAATTCTTTGCTGCATCAGCGGAGTGACAATCGCGTATCCTACTTCCACGCTCTCGTCTTTTGCGAGAACAGGAATATTTAAGGCGCGAAGGTCCTTCAGATCTGCAAGAATGGGTTTGGTTTGGAAACTTTCAAGTGAAGGAACGTGGGCCATTGCATTCGATGCAACGAATAAAAGTGCCAGAGCGGCCATTTTCATAATTCAATCCTTTGAAATATACAAAAACCATCATGGTTTTTGTTACTGCAAAGTAATGGTATCTTTTTTGTCCTCATGTTGGCAAAGACAATTCGCTTATTTTTTCAACATGCACTAAGATGCCCTTCTATGAATAAAGACATTCTACTCGTGACCCTGAACTCTTCGTATCCGCACAGCTCATTTGGGCTTCGTTATCTCATGGCGAACCTTGAAGAACTCCAAGACCGTGCCGAGATTATGGAGTTCACCATTCAACGCGATCCTCGCGATGTCGCAGAGGTTTTATTGCGTCAAAAACCAAAGATTATTGGCCTTGGCGTTTACATTTGGAATGCGCAGGAGTCTTTGGAACTTGTGTCGTTATTAAAAAGAATCAGCCCCGAAACAGTTGTGGTTTTGGGAGGTCCTGAGGTCAGTCACGAATCAGAAACCAACCCCATCTGCCAAATCGCAGATTTCACAATTAAAGGTGAAGCGGATTTCTTGTTTTACGAGTTCTGCAAAAATTATTTAGATAACGGCGTCCTTCCTTCCACAAAAATCGTGGCTGGGATTTTGCCTGATATTAAAAAAATCAAAACACCTTATGGTCTTTACACCGATGAAGACATTCAAAACCGCGTGATCTACGTCGAAGTGTCTCGGGGTTGCCCATATCGCTGCGAATACTGCTTGTCATCTTTAGACAAAGCCGTGCGCAACTTTGAACTGACAGAGTTCCTGCAAGAGATGCAAAAACTTTTAGACCGTGGTGCGAGGCAATTTAAATTTATCGACCGTACATTCAATTTAAGCCCTACAACGTGCACAACGATCTTACAGTTCTTCTTGGATCGCATTCATTTGGGTCTTTTCCTGCATTTTGAAATGGTGCCGGATCGTTTGCCGGTGGAAATTCGCGATTTGATCAAACAATTCCCTCCAGGGGCTTTGCAGTTTGAAATCGGTATTCAAACCTGGAATCCCGAAGTGGCACATCTTGTGAGTCGTCGTAATGACTATGAAAAAGTGAAAGACAACTTCCGCTTTCTCGCTTCAGAAACGGGCGTGCACACTCATGCGGATCTAATTGCGGGTCTTCCGGGTGAAGACCTTGTCAGTTTCGGAAAAGGTTTTGATACCTTGGCGGAACTTCAACCTCATGAAATTCAAGTAGGAATCCTAAAGCGCCTTAAGGGTGCTCCGATTGCCCGTCACGATAAAGAGTGGGAGATGGTTTACTCTTCTCATCCTCCATTCCAGATTTTGCGCAACAAGAATATGGATTTTGAAACTTTGCAAAAGATGAATCGCTTTTCAAAGTATTGGGATCTTTATGCCAATAGCGGTGTCTTTAAAAAGTTTGTGAATATCTTGCGAGAACGTTCACAAACTCGTGAAGATAAATCCTTCTTCTGGGAATTTTTTGACTTCAATGAATTCTTAACGACTCGCTATGCTCAGTCCTTTGGAATTTCGCAACTGAGCCTTTTTGAAACGGCCTACACGTATCTCAAAGATCAGTTGGGCTGGCCTCAGGAAGATGCAAAAACACTGATCCTTGAAGATTACTATGCGACAGGAAAAACAGATTTGCCGAAATTCTTAAAAGACTATTCGCAAGTGAAAAAACATTCATTAGGTGATTCGTCAGACAAGACAAATATTCCTAAACGACAGCAAAGACATCTCGCGGGGAAGACAGAGACCGTTTCATAAAGAAGCTTGAAGCAAGCAAAAGACCAAAACCCGAGACCAGCAGTGCGCTTCGAATATACATAAAACGAAGCCATTGCGAGCGAATGTCATCCCAATCTGACAACGGCGTCATGAGCTGCCAAGAATGAGTTGCCCAAGTCATAACAGCCTCATCAAGAACACAGACCAAGGCAAAGGCGACAAGCATGAATTCCAAAGTTCTCCATGCTCTGCGCAGATAATACAAATTAGAAGCAATCGAAGCTGTGATAAGAATATAAAAAAGCGGAGCCCACGCCGAGAATGTTGTATCCATGGACTGACGAAGTTCAATGTAAGATCCCATTGAAAGCTTTTCCATGGCAGTCCCCATTCCTAACACGAATGCAAGGGAATTACCCGCCATGAGACCCACCATCAAAAGGCTCATGTATCTCGAAACTACAGATACGCTCATAGCGAGAGTCTATATTCTCTTGTTTAGAGAACCACAAGTTTCTTTTTTGAAATCAAAAAGTCCTTAATGCTCACGCATTTTTTTTGCGTAGCCTGTGTAGGCGATGAGTGGATGCTTTGTGAATTTAAAACGAAAGTCTTTAGGAACAACTCCACTTCGCAAAAGTTGAAAGAATGCTTTCTGTGCGAAGACGGGCCGAATGCCTCGAAGGGTCATCAACTCCAGGCCCACGTCATCCATCCAGTCGCGCAATTTATTTGGATCGATAAATAGCGAATAGACGTGATTGTCCTTCGGTGTGTTTTTTACAAACCATTCCATCCCTTTGATCACAATAAGCCACGATAATGGATTTTTGTTAAAGGTGTTGAAAAAGAAAAGTCCACCGGGGCGTAAAACTCGTGTAGCTTCGGCAATCACTTTGCTCGGCTCAGACACGTGTTCGAGAACATCCATTGCCGCCACAACATCGAAACTCTCTCTTGGAAATGGCACTTGGTAAATATCACCCTGCATGTAGCGTACCGTGTGTGTTCGATCGTACTTTTCGGCTACTTTTAAACTGGAGGTTGAAAGGTCAATTCCGGTGACACTGTGACCTGCTAAAGCCAAATCGTTTGAAAGAAATCCTCCACCGCATCCCATATCGAGGATTTCTGCACGGTAACCTATATTGCGACGGATTTCTTCCAAGATCCATGGGAGTTCTAACTTGTGCTGGTTTCGTAAGAGGGCGATGGGATCGTCTTGCGCCTCATACCAGCGTTCCGCTAAATGGTTGTACACATCGTTATTGATAATTTCCCGGTCTAACTTCGCGAGATCCGAATCCATGCAGAAACCTCCCCATTGATTCAAACTACCAAAGAGCTTGAGTTTTCAGGGAGGTTTCGCGAAGTCCAGTGGCAAGAATCACGAGACTATTTTAAAAGACCTTCTGCTCTCATGGCTTTTTGCACCGCTGGACGACCCATCATTCTTTCCATAAAACCGAAAAGGTGAGCGTGTTTTGACAGATCCACCTTCAAGAAATTAGCCCATCCTAGAATAGTAAATAAATACGCGTCAGGTGCCGTGTAAGTTTGTCCCATCAAGAAACTGTTATTTTCGAAGTGACTGTTTAAGAATGCAAAACGACGTTCCATATTAAGGAGAATGCCGTCACGGTAGTCTTGAGCACCTGATGGATTATTCGGAAACATTCTCTCTGTCGCAAACAGAGCGCCAAGACCTTTATGCATTTCAGTTGCTACGTAATTCATCCACTCCAAACAACGATAACGATCCGGAGATCCTACTTTTGGAATCAAATTCATTTCAGGCTTTTTGTCGCACAAAAATTGTAAAATCACTGCGCACTCTGTAAGAAGTCCGCCGTCAGGCAAATCCATTGAAGGAACGGAACCTTTGGGATTGATCTTGAAATAGTCGTCACCTTTGGAGGTTTTCTTTGTGCGTAGATCGACGGACTCTGCTTCGTAGCTAAGGCCCAGCTCCTCGAGAATAATATGCGGAGCCAACGAACACGCGCCTGGTGAAAAATAGAGTTTCATACTTTTGATCCTTTCATATAGACTAAACACATGAGTGAATACATCGAGATTATCTTCCGTTGGGCTTTTGGATTGCAAATGGTCTTTTGGGGACTCAATGGTTTTTTTTATTGGGTGAAAATTCCGCCTTCGGGACCGGTTATCGACAGATTTGTTGAGGCCTGCGTTGAAACGAAATTCATCATGCCCATAGTAAAACTTGTCGAAATATTTTTCGGAGCTTTTCTCTTATTAGGTTTCGCAGTGCCACTAAGCCTGACAGTTTTTGCGCCTCTGATTTTTGTTATTACAGGCCTCCATCTGTTTCACAATCCGAAGCATTGGGGCGTTCTAGGACCGATCACGATTCCTTATCTCGTTTTGATCTTCCTTCACGGCGGAACTTTATTACGACTTGTTCACTAAAGCTTTCGTAACTTGAGGCCAAAACACTTATTTCTGTAGATAGTCCAGACTCTATGGAAATAAGAAAAAAGTTTTCTCCGACGAATTGGTTTTTTGTTGCAGGTCTTTGCGGAATTCTTCTCACGCTGTCGTGGTTCTCTTTCGTAACACCCCAGCCTAAAAATATTCGCTTCATTCATCCTGATTTGGATTCCACGGATCAAGCGCCCTCGACGGTTTATCACCGCCCTCATCAAGATGGTCTTTATTGGTTAAATTTTGATACAGAGCCTATGCTTGTCGCACCAAAGCGTCTTCATTTGCGCACATTTAACTGCGTTCATCAGCTCAGCACTTCTCATGGAGAATGGAATTTTCCATCCAATCAAAATGCAGTCTGCAATAATAAAGACGGTGTTATTCTTCGCAATACAGCTTCGATATTAAACCAACCGACGACATGGTATATCGCCGGCAGCACCTCTGGAGGAAACTACGGCGTTATTCTTGATGTTGATTGGACCGAATGGCCCTTCGCACTGGGACTGACAGTTCTTATGATTTCGTTGGGCTTAGCTGTTTATGGAAAGTTACCCACGATGCAAAATCCAGAGCGTGTTGCCGTGATGATTTTTTTAGCGGGCGCCTTTTTTCTTCGGTTCTGGTTCGTGTTTATCATGTCTTCCCCACAAATGAGTTTATTTTCTGACATGGGAATGTACTTTGATCGCGGTTGGGAGTTGGACCGTGGCATTTACCAAACAACACAAACCTTTCAGCCCATTGGCTATACGCTTTTATCTTTGTGGGTTCGTCACTTAGGCGGGTTTCCGCTTTTGAACTGGTTGCAGGTATTTTTATCTTGGGGCGTGGTCTTTTTGATTTTTCTTATGGTACGTGAACGCTTTGGAAAAACAGCAGGACTGATCAGCTTGCTTGTCGCCAGCACTCATATCCCTTTAGCAGCATTGGCCTCTATGCATATGGCCGAAATGACGTATGCCTTTTTAATAACCTTCACTCTTTGGTGCATACTCAAAGTTCTGAAACGCCAAACGCTGACAGGATTTTTTATCATCGGGTTTTTGCTGGCCTTTGCATTTTATTTTAAAGGCAATCACGCTTTCTTTATTCCGGCGTTTTCTCTATGGCTTCTTTATCGGGATCGCAAAAATCTTTCGGCCGCTTTTCTCAAAGTCAGTATGCTCGCTGTGGGTTGTTTGATCGTCGTGATTCCCCACGTTGTTTGGACCGGAATTCACTACGACAAACCTCAATTGGGACCTACCGCAGGAGCCCTTAACTTTGTTGAAGGAAAATGTCCTTCTAAAGACAATCGCGACTCCCGGGGTGCGCGCTGGATGTCTCCGCTCTTTGGAGTTTTAGGAGAAAGAACTTTTAAAAAATGGCCTCGCCCTTTCACCGATCAAGCTTACTTCTGGAAAGAAGGATTTAAATGCATTGAAGAAAATCCGGCCGTTCTTCTTTCTAGTTTCCGCTATATCTACTATCTTTTTGCAGGAAATACTCTGTGGCCGATTGCCGAAACACCGATGAAGACCTGGTATTATCCTTGGGAGATATTCTTTTTATATGGACTTCTTCCTTTTGCTCTTATCGGCGCTTTAAGCCTTTCACGCAAAAAGGATTCCTTCACCGAAGTCGCTGCTTTGATGATGTTGACACTGTTTTTTACTGTGTGGTTTTTCAAATCAGAAAATCGGTTCCGCGTGCCCTTTGACGCGATCATTATAGTCTGGAGTTCCGCCGGATTAGCTTGGGCTTTAGAAAAAATAAAGGCTTGGGCCCTTGAAAAACCCAAACCTTCTTCTTTGCCTCTGGAAGCAATTAAGGCTTCATCACCAACGTAAAAACCAAAGCCAGAATAGCAGGAACGGCTTGAACGTAAAAAATACGCTTACTCACCGTCGCGGCACCATAAATGCCTGCGACAATCACACAACCTAAGAAGAAAAGTTTTAGCTGGTAACTGAATAAAAGATCTGGATGCACAAGACTCCAGATAAGTCCCGCAACTAGAAAACCGTTATACAGTCCTTGATTGGCAGCAAGAACTGCTGACTCTTTCGCCTTTTCCGGCGTGTTTCTAAAGATTTTTAATCCCAAAGGCTTCGTCCAAAGAAACATTTCCAAATACAGAAAATAAAAATGAAGAACAGCAACGACTCCCACAAAAATATTTGAAAGCATTTTTATCCCACTCCATTCACTTCAGAGATCTGTTCATTCAATGTCCAGAAGTCAAAAAGATACCCGCAAAAGAAAAGGCCGCCAGTGAAAAACCAAATAAGGCCCGTCACCCATTTTCCCATATAAAAACGATGAACGCCAAAGTAGCCTAAAAAAGTAAGTAGAATCCAGGCGATGTTATAGTCCACTCGTCCTGCTTTATAACGACGATCGGCTTGGCGATCCATTGATGGAATTAAAAATAAATCCACCAACCAACCGACTCCCAAAAGACCTAAAGTAAAGAACCAGATAGTTCCCGTGATCGGTTTACCGTAATAAAAGCGATGCGCTCCCATAAAACCAAAAATCCAAAGGATGTAGCCGATCAATGTCGAGTGAGTTGTATTTGTCACGATGTCCTCTCCTTTTTATTTAAGTATGCACCAAATTGATTCATTACCCAAAGATGAAAGAGAGCTTGCGTCCATCTATAAATATACCAAGGTATGCGCGGTTCAAAATCATGAATAGCCGCAATCACATACTCTCCGCCCAAAACTTCACGAAATTCTAAACGACCACGAACCGTCTTGCGCGCTAGAAGTCCGCCGCGCACATAAAAAAGTTGTCGATGGGACCAGCTGCGCTGAGGAGCATATTCTAGAACCAAAAGACGAACTAATGGAAAGCGCCAGCAAAAATAAATCCAGTTATCTTTCACTTCAACTTTCAAGAATCCCGGTTGCATCTTCGGCAGAAATTCTTGATAGCTTTTAGCGACACTCTCTGCCGTTTTCCCTTTAGGTAAAGAGATTCTTTGCACCGAACGAACGACATGCCGACGTGAGGGCGTTCCTTGAAATGCCAGAGGAGCTTTAGATTCGTCGTAATCTTTCAATGCTTCCGTAAGAGCTTCCTCCACATTCATGAAATGATAACCTGGAATATGCAACGCTCTTTTTGGATTTACGATAAGAGACGCTTTTAAACCTTCTACCAAAGGACGCACTAAAGCTTTAGGAGCTTTCGTAATTAAACACACCCAAAGTGTCGAAAGCTTTGGTGTAACCAAAGGAAAACGAAAAATTCGGCGACGAAGACCGCAAATCTTCGCGATCTTTAGCATCATCGAGGAATAACTGACGACTTCAGGTCCCCCAACATCGAAAACTTGATTGAAATATTCTTTATTTCCCACGCAATGACTGAGACTAAAAACAATGTCCTTTAGAGCCATGGGCTGACTCTGAGTACGTGTCCAAGCTGGACACAACATCACGGGCAAACGCCTTACTAAACGAGTCATGATATGGAATGAAGATCCTTCCGCACCAAGAATAATCGCGGCGCGAAGAACGGTTGTAGGCACAGAGCTTTTTCTAAATACTTGTTCGACTTCCCAACGACTGCGCAAATGTGGCGATACTTCATCCGTATCATCGGGTCTCATGCCACCCAGGTAAATAATTTGTTTTACTCCGGCTTTTTCGGCGGCTCTAACAAAATTATCGGCGACGATCAAATCTAAATCATCAAAGGTTCCCTGAATTAGATGCGCAGAAGGACGCATGGAGTGAACAAGATACACTGCTACATCGACATCGCTTAACGCCTTCTCGGCATCAAGCAGACTAAAAAGATCACACTCGCGCCATTGCACTTTCGAGTCCGGCTGTTTATTCACCGAACGACTTAAGGCCACGACTTCGTGATCCTTTTTTAAAACTTCGACAAGGGCCTTGCCAACAAAGCCACTGGCACCCGCAATTGCGACCCTCACAGAATCTCCCTAAAAGAAATAGCGTATCACATTCATATCTAGGTTCTAAAAAGAACCGACAAAATACAACAACTTACGTAGGCACCTTGACAAGAATTTTTGCGCACACATGTTTGTACTGAAAGAACTCATAAAGGAGGTTTTTCTATGAGACTTTTAACACCTTATTGGTCAACTCAAAGAACAACATCAACGGATCTTTTCAACGAGATGGAGAAATTTTTCGAAAATTTCGCGCAGGCGCCTGCCACACCAGCAGAGCGTACTTATTCTCCAGCCTATGAAATTACAGAAGGTGAAAATTATTACCTAATTAGCGCGGATCTTCCTGGCGTCAAAAAGGAAGATATTAAAATCGAGATGAATGAGAACGTTCTCACCATCTCTGGCGAAAGAAAACGAGATAATAAAACTGCTTCTTTTAAACGAAGCTTTAGTGTGCCGAACACGGTGGACTTTGAAAAAATCGAAGCCAACCATGAAGACGGTGTTTTAAGTATTCAATTACCTAAAGCTGCCGCGATGAAGGCACGCACTATTGAAATCCAATCTAAAACTGGGGATTCTTCCGAAAAACTCAATACTCCTTCCCACTAATCGCATTCTCCTCCCACGAGGGCTTGGTTCCCCACCAGGCCCTCTCTTATTTTTAGAAAGACGTATATGGATTGGCAGCCCGTTTTAGATTTTTGGTTTGAAGAAATTGATCCTAGCTTCTGGTTTATGAAAGATGATCTTTTTGACCAGCAGATTCGCACTCGTTTTTCTAAAACGTATGACTATGTCGTTGCGGGAAATTCAGCAGGATGGAGACAAACTCCAGAAGGGCGTCTTTCTGAAGTGATTGTTTTAGATCAATTCGCTCGCAATATGTTTCGTGATACTCCCAAAGCATTTGCCGCCGATCCTTTGGCATTGCATTTAGCGCAAGAAGCTGTTCGCGTAGGTGACGATCAAAAAATTTCTTTAGAACAAAGATCTTTTATCTATATGCCTTACATGCATAGCGAGGATCCAGAAGTTCACAAAAAAGCCGTGGAGCTTTTTTCGCAAAAAGGTCTTGAGAACGGTTTAAAATACGAAATTCTTCACAAGAATATTATCGATCGTTTTGGAAGATACCCTCACCGCAATAGAGTTTTGGGACGCACGTCGACTCCGGAAGAAATTGAATTTTTAAAAACGCCGGGTTCTTCGTTTTAGACTGTTGCCTCTTTTTCGTCAAAAGACGATACTAGAAGGCAAACGAGGTCTGGCTTGAATAAAAAGAAACTCATCGAAAATATTCGTACGCAGCTTACTAACGACTTGGACGTTTTAAAACAAGCCGCTAAGGCGACTTACGAAGCAGCCACTCATGAAGAAAGCAAACCCGAAAACGAATATGACACTCGCGGTTTGGAAGCTTCTTACCTTGCAGGCGCTCAAGCCAAGCGCATTGCTGAAATTGAAGAACTCTTGGTGATTTTCAAACACGTCGACATCAAAGACTTCGGACCTAATGATAAAATCAACTCAACAGCTTTGGTCGAAGTTGAATCCAACGGCAAACACAGTTTCTTTTTTATCATGGCAAAAGGTGGCGGTCTTAGTATTTCTTATGAAGGCCGTACCATCCAAGTTATCACTCCCAGCAGCCCTTTAGGTGAAGCGTTGCAGGACTTGAAGGTCGGCGGAATTGCCGTCGTCGAAAACGGCGATCAATTCCGCGAGTATGAAGTGCTCAATATCTGGTAAGTTTACTGTCTTTCCTGATACGCTTTTTGTGCACGTTTTTTTAATTCCTCGGGCGAGACATCTTCTTTATGCGTTGAGATCCACCAAATATATCCAAATGGATCTTTTAGCTTTCCTCCACGGTCTCCATAAAACTGATCCGCGACAGGACGGTCCACAGTCATTCCCGCTTTCACGGCTCTATCCGTAAATGCATCCACATCCTTCACATAAAGATGCAGCGTCATCGGATTTCCGCCCAAAGATTCGGGACTGCGAAAATCCATTTCTGGAAATTCATCAGCAATCATCAGATTGCCTCCCGCCACACGAATTTCAGCGTGTCCGATTTTTCCAGAAGGATCCTCCATGCGAAAGAGTTCCTCTGCACCGAAAGCTTTTTTATAAAACTCGATGGCTTTGGCAGCTCCACGAATACAGATGTACGGAGTCAAAGGAGCTTGCGGGTTCGGGACTGGTTCTACTTTTTGTGCCATGAAAACCTCCATAAATAGGTTTCTCTTTTAGAAGACCTTGCTGAAACTCGCAAATTACTTTCCAGCAGGGTAATTCTTGCTAGTTCCTAGAAGTTGACATAGGATTTCGAACCATGGGCACTTCAATTCAAGATGTTATTATTATCACGACAGGTGGAACTATCGAAAAAACGTACAACGAATTCGACGGTTCGTTGGAAAATCGTGGCACCAGCATCAAAAATCTTCTTCTGTCAAAGATGCGTCTTCCGTATACAAACATCATGGTGTACCCACTGCTCAGCAAAGATTCTCTTTACATGACTGATTCTGATCGCGCGTTGATTGCCGCCACTGTAAAAGATCAAATGCAAAGAGGTTCTCCAATTGTCGTTTTGCACGGCACAGACACGATGAGCATCACGGCAGAGCACTGCTATAAAGAAATAGGCACACCTAAAGTTCCTGTGGTTTTCACCGGCGCGATGATTCCAATGGGTTTTGAAGACAGTGATGCCGCCCAAAATGTAACGGAAGCTCTTCTCACGGCAAAGCTGATGAAACCTGGTTTTTACATCTCTTTCCACAATCAAGTTTTCAACGTTCCCAACGTCAGAAAAAATAAAGAAAAGGGAACTTTCGAGAGCTTTTAGTCTCTAGTTTCTCATTCTGAGTCTTGGGATTTATCAATAATCTCCGAAGAGTGTGGGTATGAAATACCTGATCTCTTTTCCTGCCGCTTTGATTTTTATTCTCACTTCGTGCACGCATCTCTCGACGAAAGTCCAGCCGCAAGCAAGTGAAGATCATCCCGTTCCGTTTGAAACCAAAGGCCGAACTCCTGCCGCAGATGAACTCGATTGGTGGGCGGCGAAGGCTCAACACGTTCAACAAGCCAAATGCCGCATAAAACTTCCAGCGACAACGGCAGAGATAGAAAAATATTATCGTGAAATGCCGAATGGACCGGGTTTTGAGGGAGGAATTTCTGAGATTTCAGGAATCCGTTTGGTGGATGAAAAGCCCCGCTTGGTATTAGCTCTTTCAAAACTTCTTTCACCAGCACGTGAATCGACAGAGGTTGAAGGAACTCCAAAAAGTTTTCAGGAAAAATTCAACGTCAATCCTTCTTGCACGAAAGCTTTGTGTACCGCTCAAAAGATTTTTGGAAGAGACGTCGGACCGCAAATGCTTTTCCTAATGGATAAGTTTGATGTCAACACTTCACCCTATTCTTTTATCAATGCTGACGCTTTCAATGGTCTTGAAATCATTGACGTAATCCGTGCTTTTGAACTTGTGAATCCGGATCAAATGCCTTTTGGCTTTAACAAACAACTCATCCGATTTAAACGCGGATTTACGCGGGCTTCTTACAAAGACAACGCAGGCACGGTCATAGCCAATGCCTCGATTGAACTCTTTGACAGCTGGTCCGAACAAAATTCTCTTATGCGCCAGTACACACTTTTCCACGAGATTGCGCACAATCAATCGGACAATCAATTTTCGGACTATGATCGTTCCGCTTCCTGGTTAGCTCTTGGAAACTGGAAAGAAACTAAACCCGGAGAATTTGCCAAAGAAAAACAGAAGGCGATGCAAGGTCATCCCTTTGTATCGAAGTACGGCGAAACAAATCCCTTCGAGGATTTTGCAGAAAGTGTGACGTCCTACCGCTTGAATCCGGATCTTTTAAAAAGTAAGTCTATGGATAAGTACAACCTAATCAGGCTGTACGTTTTTGACGGACTTGAATTCACTTCGGAAGCCAGCTGCCACAAAACGCCGTTAAACGTGCAATATCAAAAACAGGTCAATCAAGACGGCGGTGCTTTCACTAACGCCGATAAAGAAGCCATTCAAAATGCTTGTCGCCAAAGTTTTTATCAGACGGTCTTAGGCAATATTCCGGTGAGCTTCTTTGGCTCTTGCGTAGATTATGAAGCGGCTCAACGTTGGCAGAAACAAAATGCCTCCCGCTTTGCTGATTTAACTTCGCAAGCGCTGTTTGATCCAAAATTGCGTATCAGTGTTTTAAAGTTTAAAGCTTTAACAAATGAGCTTCGAAAAAATCTGGCTCCGGAACTCACCGATTGGATTCTTGAATCCATGAACGTTAATTCATATCGAATGACTTCGCAGATGAGCAATCAAGAGTACTGCGATATTTGGGCGGAGCTTAAAAACCGCGTCTATCCAAATATTCACCGTGAGAATCAGTGGTACCGCAATGGCATTTTTGTTTCACGCGATTACTCTCCTCACGAAGGCGCAGCCCGCGGACTTTGTTTGGATCTAGTAAAAGGTTTTACGCCAACCTCAAAATCTTCGGTCTCAACGATTAAGAACTGGCTGAAGACAACAGCTGCGGTCAACACCGACTCACAAATCACAGAACGCGGCATCACTCGCGAAAATTTATTAAAATACATTTTAGACAGAACAAATAATTAATAAGTTGCCACTGCGATACTTCCTGTAGTCGGATTAAGACTTCCGGAGGTATCGTTATGAGTTCTATTCCTGCTAATCCTGATGAAAATATGGTTCGTGTTCTTTATCACAACCTTTTACAGGCGTGGAACCAACAAAGTGCCCGAGGCATGGCGGAGCTTTTTACGAATGATGGAAATATGGTGGGCTTCGATGGAAGCCTCGCCAACGGACAAAATGAAATTGGCGAGCACTTAGCCCCTATTTTTTTGAGTCACCCGACAGCAACTTACATCAGCAAAGTCCGCGAAGTTCGCTTCTTAAGCCCCACCGTCGCAATGCTACGGGCCGTCGCAGGAATGGTTCCCCGAGGCAAGAATGATATTCTGCCTGCGGTCAACGCCATTCAAACAGTCGTAGCCGTTAAGGACCACGAACATTGGCGCATTGCTCTTTTTCAAAATACGCCCGCGGCATTTCATGGACGCCAGCACCTTGCCGATGATCTTACAAAAGAACTGCGCGAAGAATTAAAGCTTTCCAATATTTCAGAAAAAAGCTCACAGGGATTTTAAGGTTACTGAGGTCCGTCAAAAATAATTGGCGCTGGACAATTTGGTAGCACCTTTTCATAGTTGTATCTCTGGAGGCTTTCTATGCTTTATGAAACAACTAATCCCCCTTTTGTAAAAATGCTTCGCAACCTTTTAGAGATTCTTGATAAAGGTGCTCAGTTTGCGGATTCCAAAAAAATTGATATGGAAGTTTTGCTGCACTCTCGCTTGGCTCCAGATCAGTTTCCTTTAACTCGCCAAATTCAAATCGCATGTGATACAGCGAAACTGTGTGCACATCGTTTGACTGGAAAAGAAGTTCCGTCTCACGCAGACAACGAAAAAACTTTCGGCGATTTCAAAGCCCGTATTGAAAGCACGATTTCGATTCTAGAAAAATTCTCTGCCGCTGATTACAAAGGTGCTGAGGCGAAGCACATCACGCAACCACGTTGGGAAGGGCAATATCTCACAGGAGAAGAATACGTTCTTCACCACGCTATTCCTAATTTCTATTTCCACATCACAACAGCGTACTCGATCTTGAGACACAACGGTGTGGATATCGGCAAAAAAGACTACTTAGGAAAATTGCCGTTAAAAAAATAATTTTTCTGTAAAGTGCTATTTCTCGAAGACGGGGCTCCTTGCCCCGTCTTTTGTTTTGTCAAAATCCGCCCGACCTCCGTGTCCGACCGTTTCAGCTTCTTCATTAAAAAATAAAATTCTTGTGTCAGCCGTCGTGAATTGCGCAGAAAAATCTAAAATTTTGACCGCAAGCAGTAGAATGGAAACAGAAAGGAGATTTAACAATGGAGGTGTGACATGAAATTGATACATCAAATAACATCTCTCGCTATCACTCTGTTTTTTTTAACAGCCCAACCTGTCCACGCGGAACCAATGAAAGTCATGCAAAATGACAAGATTCCAAACATGATTGAGGACCTCAACCCCTTCGATCCCAATATCGAAGAAGTGCTCCGCCACTACGACGAAATTTATGAAGAGGAAACAGGTCAACCTTCGCATTTACCTGATGAATCGTTTATTAATGATATTATCGGGTTTGCAAGCTGTTACCGCAGTGAATGTGCTGTGTGGGCTCAGGTTGTGAAGTCATCACAAAGATTATATTTGTACGTTCATGGAAGACTTGCGGACTCATGGCCTGTTTCAACAGGAAAAGCGGGATATACGACTCCTAATTTTGATAGACACCCTAACGGACGTATTTACGACAGATACACATCTACGAAATATCCAGAGGGAGATTACAATGGCTTAGGCAATATGCCGTACGCCGTTTTTATTGCGGGAGGATTTGCGCTTCACGGAACTCCGCGGGGCAACTGGCCTAACTTAGGTCGTCCCGCTTCGCATGGCTGTATTCGCATGCATCCAGATAATGCATATCGATTTAATCGCTTAGTTCGTAGTAACGGAATCCAGAACGTTTGGATTACAGTTCAATGAGTGCGTTGTGAGCGAGAGCAAAGCGGCGACTTTTGCTGATCACAAAGGTCGCCGTTTTCTATTTCCCAAGTTGAAATTTTTCAAAACGATGAAGCTCTTCTTCGATAAGTTTTTTATTCGATGCTGATTTCATCTTCGGAAGCCAATTCCATTTTTGAATCAGCAACTCGTTCTTATCTCGGTCCGCTTTTAAATCTATCGCAGCGACAACCTGATCGCCGACTAGCACGGGCAAAGCAAAATATCCGTAAACGCGCTTTTCTTTCGGCAGATAGGCTTCAAAACGATGTTCATAATCAAACAAAGCCTGAAGACGTTTTCTTTGAATTACCAAAGGATCAAACGGAGAAAGGATATGCACAAGGTCCTTATCAAGCTCTATTTTCTTTTCAAGTATTTCAGGCTTAATCCAAAATTCTGTTTTTTCAACACCCGCAACGTGAACAGGAACAAGGTCTTTCTTTCGTGCTTTCCCCTCGATAAGCTTCTTAATTCCCGGTTTTTTCTTAGCATCCAAGTAACAAATAGAATCAACACTGGCTAAAGCTTGAGAACGTAATGCGCGCTCAAGAAGATATTCTAAAATCTCTTTTTCGGTTGCCGCCTCGGGTTTCTTTTCCCAGTCAAAATGTCGATCCAGCAATTCATACTTCTTCAACATCCCTTGACGTTCGCAGATCACGAGTTGTCCAGTGTAGAATCCCAACTGCAACGCTTTCTTCGATGGTTTACGGCTGGCCCACGGATGACTTTTCTCCACAAGGACGTCATCTTCAATATCGCGGATAGAAAGAGGACCTTCATTCTTGATAAGCTTTAGGACTTTCTGCATTTCCTCTTTTTTTACGGTTTGAAACCACTTGCTTGGGGAAAGTCGTGTGCGTTTCATCTCGTCCATATAAAAACGAAAGTCTTTCGTAGGGACATAGGAAAGAGCATGAGTCCAATACTCAAACACCGTTTTATCTTGAGATTGTGCTTGATGCAGATGCTGGCGTTTATAGTCGGGAATCCGCGTGAAAAGAATATGATGATGACAGCGTTCAATCACATTGATGGTATCAATCTGCACGTAACCCAAGTGCTCAACGGCAGCTTGTGTGGCTTTTGCGCCTTTTCCAAAAGGAACGCGCTCATGCAATCCTTGCGCTTGAATCCATAATCCCTTTGCCTGTTCTTTTGAAATAACTTTTTTCATGAAAACATCTTTGGTGAGCGGGTGTTGGTTTTCTTTGCTTCAACCTTTTTTCTCCACTGAAATTTCTTTAGATCGATCTGATCTTGCTCACCAAACTCAATGCCTTCTTTAACAAGAAGACGCTTTTGTTTCACGTAAGACGAAGTCGATGGCGGAAACGAAATCTTTCCCTTGGAATTTAAAACGCGCTGCCAAGGAAGGTCATGACTTTCAGAGCAAGAGTGTAAAATCCACGCGACTCCCCGCGAACCTTGCGGCTTTCCGGCAAGTTTTGCGATTTGACCGTAAGTCGCCACTTTCCCTTTGGGAATCTTTTTAATGAAACTAATAACTTTCTTTGAAAAATCGGTTTGTTCCATCGCGGACCTCAGTCAAAAAAAGGGAGCTTGAGCTCCCTTTTTAGTTTAACCAACTGCATTTTCCAAGAGAATTAAAATAATCCCTATAATTGATCCGCCCGCAATCACACCGGCCGCAAGAGTTTCCTGGTTATCAACGAACGCGCGATAACCAAAGCTTGCAGGGTCTTTAAAACGTTTGCGCGCAAGCCAGAATAGCAAAGTTCCCAAAGCCATAGACCATGCATCGGCAAAGCGAAGAACAAATCCCAAGCCTAGACCGACTCCAGAAAGAGGAAAACGGCCTTTCGTTTTTTTATTTAGAACTTCAATCACAATTCCAAGAATAGCCCCGACAAAAGCCGCCACTTGCGCTGTCGGATGAAGATTGCTAATTCCTTTTGTTAAAACTTCCGAAACACCTTTCCAAATAGACGCACTTGGAAGCGGCAGACTTTCAGATGTGAACATGGAAACGTCGCCATGGAAGAGCGAATAGAAAACGGGAACAGCCACTAAGCCACCTGCAAAAATTCCTAAGACATGACCGACCGCTTGATGACGAGGTTTTCCACCCAACATGTAAGCAGGCTTAATATCCATGAGCAGATTACTCGCATTCAAAGAAACTTCGGATGTGATTCCTGCCGTCATTAAGTTCGTCGTCACATTTCCAGGAGCAACCACACCATAAGTGATTTGTGTGAGCTTGCCAAGAGCTCCGCCCGGAGTGATCGCTGTTAATCCCGTCGATGTGACAGCAATGAGCGTGAAGATGAACACCAAAGGAATCGCAAGAAGTCCTAGCCAATAGTGAATACCGAACCACACGTGACCCAAGTAAACTGTGATAGCACCAAGAACAGGAATACCTACAGCAAAAATCCACATTGGAAGTTCAATTTTATCCAAAGCATCTGACTTCTTTTCTTTTTTTGAAAACATCTTTGCAAAACTTTGTACAATGATTTGTGGTTTTGAAAAGAAACCGTACAAAGAAGATGTCGTCATCACTGCGGCACCTCCCCATAGCGCCCACATTGTGATCGCTTTAAACTTCGCTTCAGGAATAATTCCGGCATCAATAAGAATTGGCGCACAAATGAAATAATTAATGAATCCACCAAGCAAGATCGACATCGCCGTCTTCATGCTCATCAAACCACCCGTTCCCATCATGACGATGGACGTATCAAACTGAATGGTGAGATCTTTCAAAGGACTTCCTATGATCTTAGGAGTCGCGAATTTATAAATGAAATCGTCCCAATAATGTGGAAGTGCTAAGAACTTTAATTTTAAAGAATCCAAAACGGCGTCAGCTCTTAAAATTTCAATTAATGCAGAAAGACCCGCACCCGCCATCATTAGCTTCGCTTTAAAGACACCTTCTTTACCTTCATCGGAATGCAGACTTTCAAGCACAACACCGGCAGCGTAACCTTCCGGAAACGGCATTTGTTCATCGTTGATAAAACGTTTTTTTAAAGGGAATGCGAAGAGAACTCCCAGCAAGGCCAACACAACGATCCACCAAAATGTTTGCCACATTGGAATCACTTGTCCTGTCACCATCATGTAAGCAGGAATTGAGGCCATCATCGGTGCTGTCATATATCCGGCACTTGTTGCAATACTTTGCATGGCATTGTTTTCAAGAATCGTCATGTGCGAGCCGAGTTTCATTTTCGCCATTAATTTAAAAAACGCGAAAGACAAAATCACCGAAGAGATCCCTACTCCCAATGTCCATCCGGTTTTGATTCCAATATAAAGATTCGTCAGACTTAAAACGCCACCAAGAATCATTCCCGTCAAAGCAGAACGGAGTGTGAGCTGAGGCATATCGCCCTTATAAACATTCTTCAGCCACCACTCGTCTTTTTCTTCAAGAGTCATCGAGTGAACTTGTTCTTCAGAGAGTTCCTTAATCATAGCACGTCCTTCGTTTATTCCGAGGACAGTATGCTATAGATAATTTCCTTGTGACCAGAAAAAATCCCAGCCACAAGGGATAATTTATTTTTATCTATATGAACGGAACCAAATAGCGTTATCAGTTCCTTTTACAAAAACCATGACATGATCTTTCGCCGAAGAATTTGCTCCAGGCCCTGAAGAAAGTCCGCCGCCTAACGATTCCCAACCTGACCAGCTACCGCTGAACCATTTGTGCCAGAGGGCGTTGTCTGTGCCGCGAACAAAAACGTCAAGCCGTCCGTTTCCCCACGAAGCGACATCGGGTGATGATGTCAGCACACCACCTAATGACTCCCAGCCGGACCATCCTCCACCGCTAAACCATTTATGCCAGAGGGCATTGTCGGTACCACGAACAAAAACATCTATTCGGCCAGTACCCCAAGACGCAGCACCAGGATCAGAAGTCAGTACGCCTCCAAGAGACTCCCACGCAGACCATGAGTTACCGCTAAACCATTTGTGCCAAAGAGCGTTGTCTGTACCGCGCACAAAAACATCAAGTCGATTGCCACCCCATGAAGAGGCTGCGGGACCAGAAGTCAGAACTCCGCCTAAGGATTGCCATGGAAGCCAAGCTCCGCGGAAAGTGCGTTGCCATAAAGCATTGTCTGTTCCCCGCACGAAAACGTCGATGCGATTTCCCTGACATGTGCATGCAGGAGAAGAAGTAAGAACTCCGCCTAACGAAGTCCATGCCGACCACTTCATGCCATCCCAGTGCCGGAACCACAGAGCGTTGTCAGTTCCACGCACAAAAACAATCGTGCGAAATCCTGAGCGTGAACATGACGCCGGGTCTGAAGTGCCTACACCGCCAATGCTTGACCAATCAGACCAACCTGGTGCACGAGGATCTTCGTGTTGTGGTTGATAATCAGATATTACATAAGGATCTTCTCTGTCGTCACGAGCGATGGCGCTGGTAGAAACAGATGCTCCCGCCAATAACGTTGCTAATAAGACAATCAAATTAAAACGCATATCATCCTCCTGAATCCTTGCGCTTGGATTCTTTGACTCAAACTTAACAGAGGTCTTTTGCGAAGCTAGAGCATTCGAAATTCTTGTTAAAGACCTCAGTAAAATGGTGAGCCTTGGCAACCGACTCGACGTAAAGAAAGCCCGACTTTATTTTTTCACATTTTGTGACTTTGCAAACTTGAGCGTCTCTTTTGTGTTGTAGAATAAAGGCACTCATGGAGGCAAAACATGCTTAATAAAACAATCACTTTGACTCGTGTGTTCGATGCTCCGAGGGAACAAGTCTGGCGAACGTGGACTGATCCTGAACGCATCAAACTCTGGTGGGGACCGAAAGCTTTCACAGCTCCTTCTATTAAGAATGATCTGCGCATCGGCGGCACTTACCTTTACGCCATGAAAGATGCTGAAGGAAAATTATTCTGGAGTACGGGCACCTACAAAGATGTGCGCTATCTGGAAAAAATTGTTGCAACAGATTCATTCGCTGATGAAAAAGGGCACATTGTTTCTCCTGCTGAATACGGAATGCCTAGCATGAAGGATGAACTGGAATTGACGGTGACCTTTGAAGATAAAGGCAACCAAACGAAACTTACTATCGTTCATAAGGATTTTCCTGCCAACTTTTTTGATCAGTGTGTGCAAGGATGGAATGAATCTCTGGATAAGTTCGATGATGTTCTTCGAAATGAAAGACCTGCGGAACTTAATCTTTAGAATTATCAGGCCCTTGTAACAACAAGAGCCTGGTAAGACAAAGTCATCTATATGCGTCTTTCAGCTTGGCGATATCAAGCTTTTTCATGGTGAGCATAGCCTTCATCACATTCTCCGTTTTAACAGGATCGCGGTCGCTCATCATCTCTGCGAGAACTTCAGGCACAACTTGCCATGAAACGCCATATTTATCCTTGAGCCATCCACAAGGCTCCGTCGATCCGCCTGCGGAAAGTTTCTGCCAATACTCGTCGACCTCTTCTTGAGTTTTACAATTCACCATCAACGAAAGAGCATGCGTAATCTCGTTTGTTTGCTCTTTTTGACCTTCCATCAAAACAAACTCTTGTCCACCGAGAGAAAACCTTGCGTGCATCACTGTCTTAGTTTGAGGATCCTTATGCATTGTTTGCACCATGGAGTTCTTGAAAACTGAAGTATAAAATTCAATGGCTTCCTCGCCTTTTCCAAACATTTTTCCTGTAAATAGAATAGCAGGAGCGATCTTTTGTTTGCTTTCGGAAAGAATCAACTGCCAAGGAAGACCGAAACGATCCGTACACCAAGCGTATTTTTTTGCCCAAGGATATTCCTTAAGCTCAAACAAAATTTTGCCGTCCTTACTCAGCTCCTTCCAAAGATGGTTTATTTCCTCTTCCGTTTCACATGATACGAACAGTGAAACGCCGGGAGTAAATTTAAAAATAGGTCCACCGTTGAGAGCTACGTAATTTTGCCCTTCGATTTCAAATTCAACAGTCATCACGGAACCTTCTTTTTGCCCAGAGACTTCAGCTCCCGCTTTCCCGTAATAAGCTACACTTCCTAACTTCGAGTTTTTGAAAAGAGACGTGTAGAGTTTCGCCGCTTCTTCTGCTTGGTTATCAAACCAAAGACAAGGATCGATTTGCATAAAGCCTCCTTAGAATTCTTTTTCATCGTAGCACTTGGAAAAAGCCTTGCCTATATGTGCAAATAAACAGGTCCAATATTGGACACATTATTTTTTCTGAACATTCAGCAAAATGGAAATCTCTTTGCTGTACTTTATCACGAAGAGTGCTTTTTTCTCTCTTAGCCAGCGAAATTGGCCGACACTTTTTGTGAAGAGAAAATTACTCTAACCACAAGGAATTTTATGGAAGCAAAAATGACTCATCAAGAAACCGGAACTCGCAAAGCCAACTTGAAACTGCGCTGGGAAAAAAGCCGCATTGTCTCTATCGGTCCCGACGCCAATCTTACTGAAGCGGCAAAGCTTATGAAAGATCAACAAGTCGGAGATGTTTTGGTTATGGGAAACAAAGGACCATCCTCGATTCAAGGAATCGTCACGGATCGCGACATTGCTCTTTGCCTTGCTTCGAATGACGACGTGTCGTCGATCCGTGTCGGTGATATTATGTCGCCTTCGGTTGTCACTGGAAATATCGACGACGATATTTTTAAACTTGCGGGTCTTATGAAAAACTCCGGTGTCACCCGTCTGCCTTTGATGGGACAAGGCAACCAAGTCATTGGTGTTGTGACTGCAAGAAACTTAATTGAAGTTCTTCTGGGTGCTCTTTTTGATTTGGTTCAAATTTCAGAAACTCAACATCAAAACGAACGGTCTCACCATTAATAGAGGTTGTTATGCCAGAAAAAGCAGTCGTTGAGCGGGCACGCAAAAAAGCCCGCGAAGGAAAATCTCCCTCCACTCAAGCCGGAGAATTCGTCAAAGCCGAAATCGATAAAGTGCGCAAAGGCGAACATGGCGTGCGCTCTCCGAAACAAGCTATCGCTATCGGTCTTTCAGAAGCCCGTAAAGCCGGAGTCAAACTTCCCCCGAATCCAAATAAAAAAGCGAAGACTACAAGAAAGACAAAACGCAAAGCGAGTTCCGAGACTTCCGCAAAACGAGCACGTGCTTCGTTAAAGGCGTTAAAACGCGAACCAACATCGACAGTTTCGCCTGAATCCATGTCGAAGTTTTCAAAACAAGCCGCTAAAAAACGGGGTCCTGAAAAACGCCACAAAGCTGCGATGAAAGCCGTAAAAACCAAGGGACCTCAGGAACTCAAAAGAGCTGCAAAAAAAGCTGCTCACACTCGAGAAATGCGCGCGCATCATTAGCAAAGGAGTCTATCGTGAGACACACCAATCCTCGCTATCGCCACATCACTTCAGAATCTATCGACTATGGATTAAGATCCGACGCCATTCATACGCCTTCATCGGGTTACAGCTATTCAACAGCAGAGTCCTATGAATGGGATCGAGCTATGAATCCAAATGTGCGTTACGTGCCAGGTGAAAACAACCGCGACCTTGCGCGCGAATGGAGTCGCGAACCCCGCGAGGAGCGTAATCAAAAGTCATTTTACGGAAGAGGTCCGAAAAATTATCGTCGCACGGATGAACGCATTTACGAAGACGTGTGCGAAGTCCTTTCTAGACATCCGGATATCGATGCCAGCGAGATCATTGTCGATGTCGATCACGGTATCGTTTATCTCGATGGAACGGTCGAAACAAGACGAGTTCGTGCCTTGGCTGAAGAAGTTGTTGAGGATCTGTTAGGTGTCCAGCAAGTTGACAACAATCTTGAGGTTTTGCCGAGAGACCGCGATCTTCGCCGCATCTCACATAGTTTATCGTGATTGGTTTTTGATTTTTTTAAGCTGGGCTTTTTGATACGAACCAAAGACGCCGTTAAAAAGACTTCTAATAAGAGGATCTTCAACAATATCGGCGTCTTTAATTTCATTTTCTGTTTCTGAATCAAAAACACAGTTATTGATTCTCATATACATAGAAGTCAAAGACTCGCCCAACTCAAGGGCCGCGTATAATTTCGCTAGAGGCACTTCTGTTTTCCAAGAGATAAATTCTGTCGATGCAGATAAAAGTGTGATTTTATTCCCCTGAAGATGGTAATAAAATGACGTCGCAGCTCCGTCGCTATCGTACAAAGAAAGACACCAATTTCTAGATTTTTCGAAATAAGGATCTGCCGACGACTCCATAGATTGGAATTTTTTGATTAGGCCGTTCTTACAATATTCTATGACAAAATCCTTCTGATCTTTTGTAAGTGGCTCAAAATGTTGCGCTACTTCGGCTGTCGATGGTGGCTTCAGATCTTGATTGTATTCGTAGTCTCCATTTTGTTCACCAACGGGCTCTATCCAAGATAAAGAAGAAGAGTTCTTCAATAAATTTTCTTCGAAAGTTACTGACATTGAAGGATTAAGACGAATTACCTCCGTCTTCGGCAAAATCGTTTTAATTTCCTTTTGAAAATCTTTATAAGTGATTGGGAAAAAAGCGCCGTTATACCAAGACCAAGGCTCCATCGTGAACTGACAAGAGCTTGGAACGATATATTTAGGATTAAGCTTTTTGATTTGCTCTAACCATTCCGGCGGAAGTGTTAAAGACACCTCTGGGAAACGCGACGGAGAAAGCACTTCGAGCTCGCGCATAGTTTGAAACGGCCACAAAACTAAGTCCCAAGAATTGCCTTTAACCAGAAGGTCCAAAGTTTCGTAATCGATCCATGAATCAACGACGTTTAAAATATTGATTCCCTCAGCCTTAATATGAAAGATCGAGTCCACATCTTCATCCAAAGCTCTTCGCGGAGTGATTTCGATAGGTCCGATTTTGAGAGTTTCGTTTAATTTCAGTGAATGCACGTTTTGAAAACCTAACTCACGAATCAAAGAAAACATTTCTTCAAAAACACAGAACATATAGATCGGCGTCTTGCGATCCAGGTAATTAAGACTTTCTAGGGAACAATGGTCATCATGGTAGTGAGAAATAAAAACCGCATCAAAATTAAGATTTCTGATCTCATCATGATGGAACTTCACATTAGGAAAAGCGTGGCAGTTCCGGCTAAACGGATTTTCAAAAACCGGATCAAAGGCGATTTGAGTTCCACCGCACTCAAAAACGTAACCCGCATGCAAAATACGCGAAATCTTTAAACTCATAGACTAAATACTTAGTACAGTCCTTCAAAGGAAACAAGCCGGTCTTGACCTTCTGAAGCTGCGAGGTCTATTGTAGGGACATGAAATTGATCTCATGGAATGTTAATGGTTTGCGCTCGGTTCAACGTAAGAATTTTCGTGAATGGTTCGAAGAAGAAAAAGCGGACGTCGTGTGCTTGCAGGAAATTAAAATTTCCGAAGAAGCTATTCAAGAGGATGAAACTCTTTATCATCCCAGCCGTTACCATTCACAATGGGCTTTTGCTGAAAAAGCCGGGTATTCTGGCTTAGCTCTTTATTCAAAAAAAGAACCCGACGAGGTTCGTATCGGAATGGGCATTCCTAAATTTGATAGCGAAGGTCGATGGCTGGAAGCGGATTTCGGTCCGATCACAGTTATTAACAGTTATTGGCCCAACAGTCAGCGCGACCATGCCCGCTTGCCTTTTAAGTTGGAATTCTGCGCGGCTGCTGAAAAACGTTTGGAAGCTCTTAGAAAAAAAGGCCGTGAGGTTGTTATTTGCGGTGACTTTAACATCGCTCACAAAGAAATCGATTTAAAAAATCCAAAATCAAATATGAAAAACGCAGGCTTTCTTCCTGAAGAGCGTGCGTGGATGACAAAGTTCCAAGACAAACTTGAGTGGGTCGATGCCTTCCGCAAATTTGAACAAGGTCCTGGCCATTACACATGGTGGAGCTATCGCCCGGGCGTTCGGGAAAAGAACGTGGGTTGGCGTCTTGATTATTTCCTCGTGAATAAAGAAGCTTCTGATCGCTTGAAAGCAGCAGCTCACTGTCCTGAGGTGATGGGATCAGATCACTGCCCTGTTCGACTGACTCTGAAAAAATAATTATTCCGGTTTGTAGCCGCTGATGTTTTCAAAGAGCTTTTCCATACGATAGTAAAGCTCTGCGATATATTTGTCCGGCTCTTTTCCCGACATGGCGGCATTGTCTTCGATTTTTTCAATGCAGCTTAAGTCATGACAAATGAGATAAGAGCTGCTCACGTTTGAACTCATCGAAACAGAAAGCATTCCAATTTCATCCGACGTTCCGTAAGCGTGGCACCAACTGCACAGTCCACCGACAGGCTCTCCCGTAGAAGCAGAACGCTTAAACGCTACACCTCTTGGCAAATCCCAGTTTGGCATTTTAAAAATAAGATAAGTATAAACACCCGAAGGCTCTTTCCACGTGAAGTACGAGCGCACATTCAGAGGGAATTTAAGCTTTTCAGGAAGAACTAATTTCTTTTGATCTCGAGGACGAAAGGCTTGAATAAGCTCTGCTTCACTTTCGATCGCAAATGAGTTCTCTTTTACGAAATTATTTAATTGAGTCTGCACTGGATTTACTCCTTGGTTTATCTTAGGAGGCTAAAATCCGACTGTCCAGTGATATAGCCCTACGACCGTATTGTCGCGAAATAACGCTTGAGTGAATCATAGAGAGCATCAAAAGCCTTAGGATCATCGAGAGCTTTCAGCATTCCATAGAAACCCTCATGTGCCATAACCACAAAGTGCGCGGCCTGACGGGTGTTCACATCTTTTTTAAGATATCCGCCTTCTTTGGCGCGTTTTAATTCTTTTTCCATGCCGTCGATCCAATAATTCAACGCATTTTCCAGACGTTCTTTAAAGCCTTTGTCGACAGGTGCCATCTCTTGAACCAGATTATTCAAAGGACATCCGTAACGAAGCTCACTGGGTTTTGCTTTGCCAATAAGATTCTTGAGTTGCGCAAGAATTCCCTCAATAGGATTTTCATACTCTTTAAGAGGATCAATCCAACGACTGTAAGTCATCGGCTTAATCACTTCATCAACAAGCGCATATCCTAAATCAAGCTTGGTTGGAAACTGATGATAGAACGCTCCTTTCGTCAGGGACGTTTTACCAACGATATCGTCAACGCTGACACCTTGAAAACTGCGGGTAAAAATCTCCCAGAAAGCGGCCTCTAAGATCTCTTTTCGGGATTCTTCGAGGTTTCGTGTCTTTTTGGGGCTTTTTTTTCTATCAACCATATAAAGAATCTAGCAAAAAATTCCGATCTTTACAACATACTATTTAGTATGTTAGCGTATTTCATATAAGGAGACTTAACTATGAAACATCAAGGAAGCTGTCATTGTGGCGCCGTGAAATTTGAGGTCGACGCAGACCTCAAAGAAGGAATAACTTGCAACTGTTCGATCTGCAATCGCAAAGGCACCATTCTAGCATTTGTACCAGACAGCGCTTTTCGACTTATCTCTGGCGGTGACTCTTTAACCGACTACCAATTCGGCAAGAAATCCATTCACCACACTTTCTGTAAAGTCTGCGGAGTCACAGCTTTTGCGTCCGGCAAAATGCCTACGGGTGAACCTATTAAGGCGATCAATTTAAGATGTGTTGAAGATCTTGCATTAGACGAAATTAAAACGCAGTTTTACGACGGAAAAAGTATTCAAATATAAAAATCGAAGGAGACATTTATGCAAAACGAATTCTGGGTGAATCTTCCCTCTAAAGACCTTGAGAGAACAAGAAAGTTTTTTACCGATATTGGCTTTCACATGGACACCGTTCACTCAAATGCACAAATGGTGAGTATGGATTTGGGCAACAAAAAGGTTGTCGTGAATGTTTTCCCTGAAAACATGTTTCGTGAATTTATCGGCGGCCAACAGGTCACAGATGGCAAGCAATCCAATGAAGTTTTATTTTCTCTAGGTGCGGGCTCTCCACAAGAAGTCGACGCATGGGCTGAAAAAGCAGTCAAAGCTGGCGCAACTCTTTACGCTAAGCCTGGCTATAAAGACGGATGGATGTATGGTTGTGGATTTGTTGATCCAGACGGTCACCGTTGGAATTTGCTTTTCATGGACATGAGCAAAATGCCGAAGGGTTAGTAAATATAGACTCCACACGGGCTGGATTTCTCCAGCCCGTGCTTTATTTACGTCGTCCTATTAAATTCCAAAATACATTTTCTTAGAAAGCTCTTCCAAATCTTTGGGCGATTTTTGCGTGTCAGCGCATTTATCGAGAGCGAGTTTAATTTGCTCATCGTTAGAAATGTCAAGGAGTACAGGAGCAACTCTGGGATCGTTGAATGCGGGAATATTTTCAATCTTTCGTGAGGCTGCATAGACTTTTCTTACACCTTTAGCGAGACAGGCCTCAACAAGGACTTTCCCAATACCCCGATTGGCTCCAGTAATAAAAACTATTTTTTCTTTGAATTGCATAATGACCTCCGTAGGTACGAAGGTAACCAAATTCAAGTCTCTTTACTGGCAGAAATCGGACCTTATCCCTCAATGCTTTCCATCAGCGTCAGCCATCTTTTTCATCACATTCGCAATCGTCTCGAAATCAATGTGTGCTTCTCTCATTAACGATTTCACCTTAACAAAATCATCGGCGTCTATCGCATCATTAAATTCGTCGAGCTTATCAATTTCAGCGAGCTTTTCTAAAACCAAAGTTCCATCAAAATTTGCTTTATCCATTGTTGATCCCTATATAGTCGCGATCAAAAGCTCTTCTCCCGTAGAAGGCTTTAAACCATCCGACCTGTTGGCAAAATAGCGAGGCACCATATCTGCCGTTGAAAGATGCTCCACTTTTTGAAACCCTATACTGCGCGCAAGTTTAAGCATCTCTTCAGGAGAGAAAAAGCTAATAAACGGAGTTCCCGACATCTGAGCGCCCTTCATGGATCTTTCATAACCAAAACGATCTTCAGATGCGACAAGATCTAAAGGCAACATGAACGTCATGATAAATTTCGAACCGGGAGCGAGCTTCATCATTTGACGTAAAGTATCTTTGATCGCATCCATCGTCAGATACATGCTCACACCAATAGAAGTCACAATCGCAGGTTTTTTGGGATCAAAACCAGCGGCAATTAGACGATCCCACCACGAATCACCTAATTCAAAGTCCACGGGGACAAAGCGAAGCCATTCTGGAATTGGATAACCAGTTTCAATCAAACGCTGGCGTTTCCAAGCCTGTGTATCCGGTTTATCAATTTCAAAAACTTTAATCTTTGAAGCAACCTCAGGACGACGCTGAGCAAATGTATCAAGCCCCGCTCCAAGAATAACATATTGAGTGACGCCGTGATTTACTTGCTCAGCAACTAAGTCTTCAATGAAACGAGCACGCGCCACAATCGAAGCACGAAACGGAGCTGTTCCTTGTGGATGCATATCAGGACGTTCACGCCAACCTTCTGGCGGAGAAACCAGTTTAAGGCCGATCTCATCATCAAGCACATGAGGAGCCGCATCGATCTGAACATGCATGGCTCTCCAAAGAGCAACTCGAACGGCCGTACTATCTGGTATCTCTGAGGACTTTGCTGTCATTGTCTATCCTTCTTTAATTTCTGGCTCAACAAGTTGGGTAAGAAGCATTAACGACTGCTGCCAACCGAGATAACACATGTCTACTGGAATGACGTCGGGAATGCCGTCTTGTGTGATTTTTAATTCCGTTCCGCCGACACTCTTACGAAATGAAATCGTCACGTGCATTTCGCCAGGAAGATTGGGATCATCGAATTTGTCGGTGTACTTTAATAATTCATTAGTTTTAATTTCAGTGTATTTCCCGCCAAATGACTGACTGTTCTGCGTCGTTAAATTCGTGAATGACATTTTGTAGCCGCCACCGACACGAAAATCCATCTCGTGAACTTTTCCAACAAACCCATGCGGAGGAAGCCATTTCGCCATAGCATCCGGATTGGTAAATGCTCTGAACACTCTCTCTGGCGGAGCCGCCAATACTCTGTGAAGTTGAACTGTACCCGGCATAATTTCCTCCTAGGTTTTTACGTTTAATTTTCAGCCTTATCTATTCTAGATAAACCCGAAAAAGAAACAACTGAATCCATTGGGGACTATTTTGCTGGACTTAGTTTGACACTAGACAGATCACTTTGATTCTTACCTTAAGTGAAATACTTTTCGGCGACTGAATCAATATTCAAGGAGATTTTTCCTGTGGACACAGCTTTTCCTTCGTGATCGAGAATCGGAAAAATAGTCGAAAGATATTTTTCCTGGACTCCCCGATTTACTAAAACTTCATCAAACGTAAATGGACGCTGCGATCTAAGAACAACTGGCTCTTTTTCCAAGAAAGAAGAAATGAACTCGGAGTTCGGAAAATGTTTTACATTTTTTCCGATTATTGATTCGCGCGAAAAGCCAATGACACGAGCGAAAGCAGCATTGCAGTTTGTAATTACTCCCTCGCTGTCTTTCACCACCAACAAAAATGGGGCCGAACCTAGTATTTGCTGTACATGACTTTTAAAATTGCGTTCGTCGGTCACGTCGCGAGCCGAAGCAAATCGCACACCTAGGTCCGCGTCCGCAGCCGCACTCCAGCTCAGTGTTCTATAACTGCCATCAGCAGTGCGGTAACGATTTTCAAAACCCACAGAGCGCAATCCCATGTTCAGCGCTTCAATATTTTTACGTGTCATTTCACGATCATCGGGATGAATAAATTCAAAAAACGGCGTCGTCAGCAATGTTTCTTCGCTGTATCCCAAAGTATCAACAAGTGACTTACTGACCTTCTTTAAAAAACCATCTTTGCCAGCTACGGCCATCAAATCGCTAGAGATCGAAAAAAAGCGATCCAACGAAATCTGAAAACTTTCCGCTTCCAGCATGCGCGATACCAGTTTTTTATATTCGTTTTGCGCTTTTGCAGATTCAAGGTTTGAAGAATGACAAGTCGCAATTCCTAAACATGCCAGAGCCGGAATCAAAACGATAAAAGCAATAAATTCAGTTGTCCCAATAGATGGAAGCAAGATGCTCGCCGCCGCAAAGAGCGCCGATAAAACCAAAATCGCCACCAAAGAAAACAGTGTGATTTTGTTTTGCAGTCTCCAGACACTGAAATATGCTAACGTTCTATTCTTTTCGCTCGGACTCAATAGTGCCTCTCAACCAGTTCATTTGTTAATATATAACATGTGTATCTATCAATTTGGCAGACTACAAGCGAGAACTTCACAAGGGCCGCATAACAAGTCGTAGACAATGTAACTTATCAGAGCGGACTCTTTTCATTGAAGCGCCCCCTAGGCCATTCGAAAATAACGGCATGTCTGTCGGTTCATTTATGTTCGCAACAGGTATTGAAAACAGTTATCCCACCATCAATGGCGGACGCACCCGCATTGACCAGATGGAAAAGTGTTTCCATTACAAATACTGGTCCAAAGATTTTGATCTTCTACAAGAACTTGAGATTGATTACCTGAGATATGGCCCGCCCATTCATCTAACTTGGCTTGGCGACGGAAAATACAATTGGGATTTTGCGGACCTCACATTTCACGATCTGCAAAGACGAAACCTATTTCCCATCGTTGACCTTTGTCACTTCGGCGTTCCTGATTGGGTTGGAAACTTTCAAAACCCTGAATTCCCGAATCTTTTTACAAAATACTGCCGCGACTTTGCTCGCCGCTTTCCATGGGTGCAGCTTTATACTCCCATTAATGAAATGTTTATTTGTGCTTTGTTTTCTGCCGCTTACGGCTGGTGGAACGAGCAGGAAAAAAGTGATCGCAGTTTTGTCAATGCACTTAAGAATATTGCAAAGGCCAACGTCCTTGCCATGAACGCCATCCTTGAGGTCCGTCCTGACGCCATCTTTATTCAGAGTGAATCCTCGGAATATTTTCACGCCGAAGATCCGCAGGCCATCAAACCTGCCGAAATCCTCAATGCGAAGCGGTTTCTGTCTTTAGATCTCAATTACGGGCGACGCGTGGACTCGCAGATGTATGAATATCTGATGGATAATGGAATGACTCGCGAGGAATATCATTTCTTTTTTGGTTGGGGCCTTAAGCACAACTGCATCATGGGGAACGATTATTACGTCACGAACGAACACAGAGTTTCCTCTGATGGAGCAACTCGCGCCGCCGGAGAGGTTTTCGGTTACGATGAAATCACAAGCCAATATTACCAACGCTATTTAATTCCGGTCATGCATACAGAAACGAATATCGCCCAAGGTGCGCAAGGCGACGAAGGTGTGAACTGGCTTTGGAAACAATGGGCAAATGTTCTAAGAGTCAGAAACAAAGGAATTCCCGTCGTCGGATTTACTTGGTACTCGCTGACCGATCAAATTGATTGGGATATTGCTCTTCGCGAAGAAAGAAACAGAGTCCATCCCGTAGGGCTCTTTGATCTTGATCGAAAAATCCGTCCCGTTGGTGAAGCTTATAAAAAATTAATTAAAAGCTGGCGGCAAGTTTTACCAACACAAAGTATTTGCCTGCGAGTTCCGGTTGTTTCTCCTCATGGATACTCTAAAGGTGAAGCAGAAACACAAAAAGAAGAAGCGCAAAGACGCAAGGGATCTGGCACTTCAGCTCCCTCCATCAATCAGTGAGGAAAAAAAAGATGAGCCGATTTCAAAACAAAGTCGCCATCGTGACCGGAGCCGGCAGCGGTATCGGACTTGCCACCGCTCTTCACTTAGCAAAAGAAGGTGCGCAAACGGTTCTTGTTGATATTAAAGAGGACCGTTTGAAAAAAGCTTCGGAAGAAATCGAAGACTTCGGATTAAAACCGCTGCTAAGTGTTTGCGATGTTAGTCGCTCACAAAATGTAGAACAGTCAGCTAAAATCGTTATGGATAAATTCGGAAGCATCGACATTATTATCAACAATGCAGGACTGATGGTTTTTAAACCCCTAGAACAACAATCCGTGGACGATTGGATGAAAGTTCTTGGCGTGGACCTTTTAGGAACTCTCTTTTTCATGCAACAAGGTTTCTTGCATATGAAAAACGGCGGCTCCATCGTAAACGTCTCAAGCATTCACGCCGTAGAGACAACACCGCTTGTATCATCTTACGCCGCAGCGAAATCCGCTGTTCTTTCATTAACTCGTTCAGGTTCCATCGAAGGCAAAGAAAAGAAAATCCGCGTAAACGCTATTCTGCCAGGAGCCGTCGACACACCCATGCTTTGGGAAAATCCGAATGTGAAATCAGGATTAGAAGTCATCAACCAAAGCGACATCGGAAAACCAGAAGACATCGCTTCAGCCATCGCGTTTCTCGCTTCAGATGATTCGAGTTTCGTAACTGGCGCAACCCTTCGAGTCGACGGAGGGCGGTTAGCGAAGATTTAAAATCTATGCCCGTCTAAATCCTTTATCAACCGCGTCTTGTACCGTCTTAACGAAATATTCACCTTTATGAAGATTAATTTTGATTTTGTCATAATCCTGATCAAACGGCAGATAATAAAATTTTTCTCCTTTCGCAGTGATACTACACTTTATCATTGGATAGGACCGATTGAGTTCTTCAGTTCTAAGTTCAACCCTCAACACTCTGGCGACATCTCTTGCGACGTCGGTATATCTCGCCGTGGTATAAAAACCGCTCTCGTTGGACCGCCTGTCTTGCCAGACGCAAGCTTGAAGTGAGTCATCGTACCAAAAATTTGAAAAATGTGTTTTTCCTGAATTAGTTTGATTTTCGACCAACACTTCGCCTGAATAACTAGTGTTTCGTCTCTGCGTCTTACTATAAGGTCGCGGCCCATATCGTTGTAACCACTAAGCGCGCCGTGATAGTTAACGTCGTGACCTTTTGATTCATACAAGTATCCGATATACCGCTCGTAAAATTTTCCAATTTCCTCAGCAGAAAGGTAGCGGCGCAAATATCTATCAAGTGCTCTTTGTGCCCTTGCATCTTTATTAAAGGATTTTTTGATAACAAAGATTACATAAGCAATTTGGATAAGAATGACCAACGCACCAACCACAAAATTTAACACTTCATTGCACCGGCATTGTCGACATGTCTTTGTTGTTCAATCTTCTTTTTTAAAGCTTGTATTAACTTGTAGAGGTTTGCGCCCAGCTCATCACCAGTAACCAAAAGCTCTTTATTGTCGATTGCCGCAATCTCAAGAATTGTTTGTGACTCACGGAACGACCCGTAAGCGATTTCAAAAATACGCAAACGATCGCGCAAAGATGTTTTTGCATTACCTTCAACCAGATTGAGAGATATGGAAGAAGATGAACGAAGAAACTGATCTCTTAGATGAGAAGGCAAACTATGACGACTTCCTAAAGAATAATATATCTTTGCCAAAGTTAGGGTGCGAAATTCAGCCATGCAACCTCCAGAACTCAGAGGCGATGCAAAAGAAATAACAACGTAAAAATAAAAACAGACTAACCAGAGTAAACCGAAGATCCGCACTTCGGTCACATCCTCTGATAGAACCGTAGAACCCGATATCAGATGTCAGATATCAGATATCAGATATCTGTATAAATTGGTGGAGGCGGCGGGAATTGAACCCGCGTCCGCAAGTGATCCGCGATAAGGCGCTACATACTTAGTCAGTGTTTTAGTTTGTTCAGCCAGCTTCCACTAACAAAATCAGACTGAACACTCCCCCAGTAAATTTAAGCGAGTCTGCTGGAGAAAACCCAACTCACCGAGGTCCCTAAATGACGATCAATCCAAGTGCGGAACCACCACAAGGTTGATCGTGCTGCTTAATTAAGCTGCAAGTGCGTAATCGTTGCCAATTACAAAATGGACGTTTTTAACGAGGTCCTCATCCGCCCCGGTATGCTCCTTATGTTTCAGCACCCACGTCGAAGCCAGTACGCCCCCATGTGTGAAAACATCAAATCATCTTACCACAAGATTTGCGGCAAAATGAAAATCGTTTATCCTTCCGATTTTGACCCTCACATTCAACGATTAAATTTTTAATGACGCAGGACTTTTGTCTTGCAGAGGTGGTGTCATCCTAACGAGATCTTAACGTTAGCACGAGACAATTTACGCCAAAAGGTCGAGATATCCACCATTTATAGGCCTATTCCACAGAGTTATCCACAGTTGTGCACAAAAAATGGGGCAATAATGACACTAAAATTTAAGAATCTTAAATTTTTATGAATGTGTTTCGCGTTTAAAACGAGCCCTCTTTTTAGGCAAATTATCTAAGTTTAACGAAATCAACGGCGAATGCGTCCGCTTTTATGGCGAGCGGACTCACATTTTTAGATACAAAAAAAGCAGCGATTAAGCTGCTTTTTTCATCAAAATTGAAAATTAAAAGCGGTTCCGCAAAAACAGAACCGCTCACAAGAATTAACGGAAAAGATCTGCAGCAGAAGCTGCTGTCGCTGCCAGTGAACTTACATTCGAACGATCTTTGTTCGCAGATGCATTCGCAGTTTCCGTCGCCACAGCTTGTGCAGAAGCAGGAACTGGTTGAGCTTGCGGAGCTGGAGCCGGTGCTGCCACTGGAGTTTCAACAATCGCTGTCTCTGCTTTCAAATCAAGAGCAGGCTTAATCACCGGAGCTTTTTCAACACCTTCAACTGCATTCGTCACAGGGAAAAGTTGGATATTAAGTTGATAAACTCTCTCCCCTTTTTCCTTCATGCGCGCGATTGAATTGTCTTTGTGAAAAGCTTTTCTCATCTGACGAAGTTTGAACTTAATTTCTTCAAACTCAGATTTCGTCAATGACATCGTCAATGTGCCGAACTCTCTGTCAGTCGGTTGATCTTGATACAAAGACTCAAGACCCAAGTACATCAATTGAGATTGAAGCTTACGAACAAGAGCCACAGGAATTTCTTCCGGAGACTCAATCAAACTTCTGTTCTTCTTCAACTCCCCAGTCACTTCATCACGACGAAGTTCGCCAGAAGTAATAAGAGTATTCAACGCCGTTTCGATTTCATCTTCAGAAGCTTTACCACGAAGAAGCGTCTTCAACGCCGCTGTGTCGAAAGAAACTCCCTCTTGATCCACCATCGCGTAAATGATCCACGCAACCCAGTTAGGAACTTTCTCCCACGTTTTGCGATCGATCTCGCCGGATTTAAGTTTTCCAGCAACACGATGCTCGCTTAGTTTTTTAAGATACATGTTACGCTCAGCAGGATCAGTGGCTTGCGTGAATTGCACAAGCAAACGGAACTCGTCCGTCTGATCTTTCATAAAGCCCAAAGCTTTACCGAACTTGCCAATCATATCTTCCGAGAGATTTCTTTTTCCCTCGATAATCATTTTTAGATAATTGGGAGATTTAATATTCGCCGCTGCTGAAAACACAGCATAGTTATAAGCTCTCAACGATCCCTTCGAAGACTTACGTTTGAACTGATAAAAATCCGCCAAGAACTGACGGTAGTTCATGTAATCAGAAAGAACTGGAGGATTCGCGGAACCCATTGAAATTTCTTTGCCTTTGCTAAACTCAAGATGACTGTTTTGCATAGAAATCAGATCTCCTTTTGCACCCAAATAGTTCACCCGATTTAAATCTTCAAAACAAGCTGATTTGTGCACAAAGGGCCTTACGTTATCGCAAAGCATAAAAAAGGGACTCCGATATGGAGTCCCTTTCTAGTCGTCGAGTTTTAAAAAGCTTCTATTTATTAACGAGATAGACGCAAAGTCACTTGGCGCACGTCAAGATCACCGCGAGTGTAAAGGACGATGCTATCAGCCCCTTGGCCAAGCACGGCATTTTGTGGGCGCACAGTTTGACGAGAGTTGTAGCGATCCACTTGCAAAGTTTGACCTTGGTTGAAACCGTTGATCACAAGATCAATCAAAGCTGTGTTGTAAACCGGAGTCGCCTCAATCACGATCTCTTGGATTCTGTAACCACGGTAACGGTACATATCGATGTACTGAGTTAGATCCAAACGATCATTTCCGTACATGCGACGAGACACAAACAATGGAACATCAACGCCACGGCCAGGACGACCTGGGCGCTCAACGCGATCGTTATCTAACAAATTGATTGTGATCGAAGCGATCTCTGCATTTCCACGCACAGACAATTGAAGTGAACGAACATCTTCACCGATCACAGCTCTGTAACGAGGAACAAGTTGAACCGCACCTTGTGGAGAGTAAGAAGTATCTTCTTCGCGACCATCAGCAAGCAAAGAAACTTGCGCTTGAGGGCCGCTGCGACGAACATCGACGATCACAGATTGAATTGTGTAACCGCGATAGTTTTCACCGATTCCAGCCAATTGGCGAAGAGCCAAAGTTTCATTGGAAAGTCGGCGATTCAAATAAATAACTTTTTGCTCTTGGCGACCATTTTGAAAACCGCCGTTACCGATTCCACCGTTGCCAATGCCTCCGTTACCGAAGTCATCTTGTCCTGGGAATGGATTGCCTGGAGGAAAACCGCCCTCATCTGGAAAAGGAGCTGGCTCCGCAGGACGAGGTCCGCCTGGAACAATGTAAGCACCCGCAGAAATTGAAGTAAGAGTGATAGCTGCAAAAGCGATTAATAAAGAGTTTTTTAGAGTCATTCTGTCCCCCAAAGGTTTTGGTAGTTCCCCACCTCTCCCTTAAGCAACTCGTATACCAACCATTTTCGGGACAATTCGACACCACATATGTGCTTTAAAACAAATAAAAAAGGGCCACAGCTTGGAGGTCTGTGGCCCTAAACAAAAAAATGCCAGGCTGGCATTTTTTCGCGACAGCCCCGAAGGGGTTTTGGGCAGGAAGCCCAAAACATAGGAACGCTATGGAACAAATTGGGAACTATTTCAAATTATCGTCAGTAAGGTCGATGAGAGGTTTTACTTTTCTCATGAACGTTACTAGGAACTGGTCTTGAGCATAAGAGCCGCGTTTTCTCATTTTCAAAGCCAAACGCACTTGACCCAAACCGTTGTTAGCAACCATGCGAGCTTCACCGATCGTGTTCGCAAGGTTCAATTTCGTATTATCCAAAGAGATCAAATCCAAAGTGTCTTCTTGATCTTTTGCGATACGAGAAAGATTGATGTTCACACCCGTACCTGCTTCAGGAGCCAGCAATGGACCTGCGAATGCAAGAAGTTCGTTGTTTGCTGTCTTCATAGAAAGCGCAACACCTGAACGACCATTCACAACTTCAAATGAACTCATACGAACAGTTTTGATTCTTTCAGGAACATTCAAACCTTGGATCGTTGCACGGATGATGTCTCTCAAACCAAGATACTCTGGATTGCTAGAGTATTCGCCTGGAAGTTGGAAGTATAAATCAGCCGCTGAATTTCTGAACACCACGTTGATGATCGCGCTTGATGGAGATGTTCCGATTTTAAGTCTTACGAAAGTAGTTTCACAACCACCGTCAAGATCCACGCACTTCAAAGTACCTTCAAGAGCGCGAGAACCTGTCGACTTCTCACCGTTACCTGCACGCACAGATCTTAATGGAGATGCATAACCGCCATTAGAACTTGCACCAGCAACGTTATAAACTTTAACGTCGTTACCTTCTTGAACTTTCAAAGTAACAATCGCATCACCTGACATTCCATCGATTGTCATTTTCGCAGACAATACAGAAGAAGCAGCTTCTAAATTTGCACGACGAGTTTCATAACCGACTTTTTCGTTACGTGCTCTTAAATAATTTAAAAGATCGTCGGTTGAAGAAGAAGTATAAACAAGACCGTCTGACGTCACGCCACCCGTCATGCGCTTAGATAAATTATCACGAGTCGCATTGCCTGGATCATTCGTGCGATAGTCAGGAGGCAATTGATTAGAACCCGGAGCCGGAGCTGGACGAGTGTCTACCACTGGAGGAGTTGTTGGCTTCGGCGGCTGAGCTGGAGCCGTCGGAGGAGGAGGCAGTGGATTTGGTTGTTGAGTTGAACCACCTGGCGTTGGTTTTCTAGGCTCAGGAATTGGTTCAGGGAGTGGTGGATTATAATCATCTGGTTTATTCGGATCAGGAAGACCACCACCGATTTGACCATTTGTATTCGCCTCACCTGTTTTTTTAGAATTTTCAGGCGGAGCTGAAATAACATCTTTTTTCTTACCGCACGCACTTAACGTCAAAGTCGCTAACAAAGCGGCCGTAATCAATGTGTGCTTTTGAAGCATTGGTAACATTAGAAACCTCCAAGTATTCTGTCGCTGGACCATTAAGCAAGCCTCGGGCCAATATTCGTCACCCCTCATCAGGGCTTGTATTGCAATACGGTTACGTTTTAGACTCTGCTTTGGAAGGAATTACATGCCTGTACAACAATTCGGCGAGCTCATCAGCGACCCACAGAAACTGACAAGACATATTATTAAGGTGATTCTTACGTCGCTCTCGTTAGCGGTTGTTGCTGGATATTTCTTTGATCAAAAGTTCTCTGCTTTTTTTGCAGAGCCTTCTATTAAAGCAACCTTCCGTGGACCTGCGCGCATTCTCACGGACATCGGTCTTTCAGAATATTATTTTATTTTGGCTTTAGCGACTTGGGCTTTTGCGAAGTGGGTGGCTCCGCGTATTTCTGCGCTTAAAAAACATTCTAACAGAGTCGATTTCTACCGTCGTTGGGGCTTGAACTTTTTCGTGGCGCTGATTGTGTCAGGCGTAATCACTCACATCATTAAATTCACAGCTGGACGCCAAAGACCTCATAAAACACCGAACTTTGATCCGTTTGTTTTTAATCCTTTTACGACTCACTGGCACTGGCATTCGTTTTCGTCGGGTCACTCGCAAGTGATCTTTACGGCAGCAACAATGATGAGTGTCGCGTTTCCAAGATTTCGTTGGTTCTGGATTCCTTTTGCGATGCTGATTTGCGTGACTCGCATCGTAGTCCACGATCACTTCTTAAGCGATATTATCTTCGGTGCTTGTGTGGGTTACGTAGGAACTTTGCTGGCATTGAGTCTTATGCGCACGAAAACGCAAAACGGTCTTTACTAGTTTTCTGATAAAAATTCGACGAGATATTGGGATTCTTTTAAAGACTTCATAATGGCTTTATAGTTCTCAATATATCTTTCAACGAGCGACCAAAATCGGTTTGAGTGATCCATGTGTTGAAGATGCGCAAGCTCATGCACGATCACGTAGTCGATAATTTCTTGAGGAAAAACGATCAGACGCCAGTTTAAGTTGATAATTCCTTTTGAAGAACAACTTCCCCACCGCGTTCTTTGTTCGCGGTATTTTACTTGCGAAGGTCTAAGATTCATTTGCTCAGACCAAAACGTGAGTCGCTCATTAAGAAAATTCACGGCTTCTCTTTTATAGAAATGGCGGATTTCTTTCAGAGCTGTTGGATGTTCTTCAATAAGAGAGTTTGCGCTCCATTCATTGCGTGGAATATGCAAAAGCAAATGGTCATCTGTCACAGAGACAAAAGGTTTTTTGTGAAGCGTGATCACGACTTTGAGTTTTCTATCTTTCCCCAAGAACGGAAAGTTTTCGTAAGCTTTGATTTTCTTTTCAGGAAATTTTTCTGCGATTTCAGAAAACTTATTAAAGGTCTTTTCGATCCAGTCTTTTTTGACCATCAAAAAGTCCACGATCATTTTTTGTGACGTACTTCTGGCCGCCATCACTTTGATCGGCTTATTCGGATAAAGATAAATAGAAACCGAACGACGAAAAGGTCGTCGATGCACTTCTACAGGCCATTTTGCGAAGAGAAAGGTTTCTTTGCCGCTCATCAAGTCAGAGAATGACTTAACCACCAAAAACTGGCAAGTTTGGAGGTACGCCGTACCTTTTTGCATCGCACGGCAGTAGGTAAAATGGATAAAAGCTCTTCTTTTTATAGTTTAGACCCAGAAAAAGTTCTGCAAGCAGCGGAAAATGCGGGCTTTTATCCAACGGGCGAGTTCACACAACTGAATTCCTACGAAAATCGCGTTTTTGATATCAAGCTAGAACAGCCCATTGACTCGACATCTTTAAATAAAAACGTGATTGCAAAATTCTATCGCCCGCACCGCTGGAGCAAAGAAGCGATTTTAGAAGAACATGAGTTTCTTCTATCTTTGAAAAACGAAGGCATTCCCGCTGTAGCTCCCCTTTTTCAAGGACACGACAGTACGATTTCTGAAACCGATGGAATGTTCGTTGCGTTTTTCCCAAAAGTTTTAGGACGAATGCCGCAAGAGTTTTTAACTGGCGAACTTCACAAAGTCGGTCGCTTGATGGCCCAAGTTCATAATGTCGGAGCAAAGAAATTAGCTCCGCACCGTCCGGTTTTAGATACAAGTTATTACGGCGGATGGAACACGCTTGATTTCTTGCAAGACTGGGTGACGCCGGAACTGCGCGAGCGCTACACGATTGCCGCAGAAGATATTTTATTTGCGATTGATGATCTTTTTGATCCGTCTGAATTTATTCGTATTCATGGCGACTGTCATAAAGGAAATCTTTTAAACAACGGCAAAGAATTTTTCTTGGTCGATTTTGATGATTTTGTGAATGGCCCCGTCATTCAGGATTTCTGGATGTTGCTTTCTGGTGACGCTGACATGCTGGATGAAGAAAAATCTCAAATCATTGAAGGCTATGAAGAGCTTCGTGAATTTCCCGACCATCAGTGGTCGTGGATTCCGCTTTTGCGCGGCTTAAGAATTATTTCTTACGCGGGATGGATTGCAAAACGCTGGGAAGACCCAAGCTTCCCCCGTCTTTTCCCTGAGTTTAATACTTTCAGGTATTGGGCGGAAGAGGTGGAAGCTCTTGAAAAAATCGCGTGGCAGATTCAAGGGTGAGCCAAGAACCAATTCGTAATTAATTCTGGCGCTTCGTTAATCCATTGATGTCTTGCCGTTACGTCGACAAAAGCTTCTGTTTCAATTCCTGCGACTTTCAGTCTTTTATAATATTCCAGCATCGTGCCGACAGGAACGACCGTATCAAGTTCACCGTGCAAAAATAAAGTCGGCGGATGGTTTTCAGGAATTTGCTCTGGCACAAAACACAAAGGGCCTTTGCAGTTGGCGTAGGAGGCAGATTCCACAGCCAACGCTTTAAAGGTTCCTGGAAAAGTCACAGCCATGCGACTTGAATGATAACCGCCACTAGAAATACCTGTAGCGTAAAGGCGTTTCATGTTGAGTTTCCCGAAAGTTCCCGCCTTCATTTGTTTTAGAAGTTCTTCGACGAAATAAAAATCTTCGGAAGTTTCATAAGTCACGCCGATGATGTTGGTCATCCACGCAACTCCGCTGATGGCTGGTGGAGCAATCACAGCAAATCCATGATCCAGCAGAGATTGAATCAAGCGGATTTCATTGTAACCACCAAATGGCATCAGACGCTGACGAGAAAATTCCACTTCAAAGAAACTTCCTTGGTAGATAATGACAGTCGGCCAACCACCGCGCGGGGTTGTTCCCTCTGGCACAGAGTATTTCACAGCGCGAGTAAGGTGAGGCCCCGCTACATCAACAGATTTCGAAGGGCACGTAATACGATCAAGCACTCCCGTTGTGGTGCACATAGATTCTTTTGCTTGTGCATTTACGGTGACAAATAAAACGCCCAAAATTCCTAGAATCCAATTTCTCATAAGTCTCTCCTACGAAGCAGTTGATGGACTTCTCCAAGCTTTGTCAAAAGCACTTCTGAAGATTCAACCTTCTCCTGGTAATTACCGACTTCACACTGCGCGCACGCACTTTATCCACATATCCACATTTTCATTCACTGAGAAAATTCGCGCAGAAAAAATCTTTCATAATCTTAAATTTAGTATTTGTATAATTCATATATTTTCATTTATTATCATTTTTAATGAGTTTACTCAGCCCTTCCCTTGAAGCTTTCTGGGCCGTCGTCCAAAAGGGCACGGTCCTGGAAGCGGCTAAAATGGTGGATCTCACCCAGACTGGGGTGACACAAAGAATCCGGAGCTTGGAAAAGCAACTGGGCGTGACACTATTTACCCGCTCCAGAAAAGGAATGCGTTTAACAAGTGAAGGAGAATCGCTGCTTCGCTACGTTCAAGCGGCGCGCGATTTAGAAGGGGAAACTCTTTCGACTCTTGGAGGAAAGAAAATCACCGTGCAGGAAATCTGCATCAGTGGTTCTTCAGCACTCATGCGCTCAAGGATTATTCCGAAAGCGAGTGTCGTGATGAAAAAGTATTCGCAACTTCGGGTGCGCTTTGATCTTTCAGACTCTGAAAGTGTGATAGGAAAATTAAAATCAGGCTTTGCTCAAATTGGCGCCCTTCCCGTAAACCAAGTGGGCAAAGAGCTTGATTCCAAAACCCTGTCGCCAGAGCGCTACTATCTTTTCGCTTCTACGGCGTGGAAGAAAAGAAAGCTTGAAGATATCTTTGCGAAAGAATCCGTTGTTGATTTTGATCCGAACGACAACGTCACCTTGGATCTATTGAAGAAATATAAAATCACAAAAATTTCTAAGCACCGTCACTATGCTAACAATATCGATGCGCTGGCTTCACTCGTTGCAGAGGGTGTTGGATTTTCCGCTCTGACAGAAGAATTCGCGCGACCCTTTGTGAAGAACGGATCTCTTTTTTGCTTAAGCTCTGAGATGCATCTGGATTCTGCTGTGGCACTGGCGTGGTATCCGCGCTCTGAAATGCCGCCATACTTTAAAAGTCTGCTCGAAGCGCTGACAAAAAAATCTTAGAAACAAATTTAAATCGTTATGGAGCGTTTTGTGCGCCCGCAGTTCCAACGTGGAACTGGCTCTCACAAAGAATTTCAAAAATATTAGTTTACTTTTTATGCAACTTCTCTGATATTAGAAATAACTCTAATGAAAGGAGGCCATCATGACTATGATGCATATTCAAAATCTAAATCAATCCGAACTATCCCTAGTGAACGGACAAGGCGTGGCCTCCATCGGTCAATTCTAGCTACGTACAAAGTTTCAATTCACTACATTAGTTAACTATTAGTCCCAAGTTTTTAAAGACTTGCTCTACGCTTGTTTTTTCATTCTTGGTCTTAACCCAAAAAAACTTAAAACAGTTCTCGCATGAGTTCTATTCAGCGGCCTTTTGAATAGCGCTTTTGCGAGCATTATCAATCCTGAGGAGGAAGCTATGAACGCATTATTGCGTAAGAAAAAAGAATGGGAATTCCAAAACGAGCGATATTTATTAAAACTCGTTGAAACCTCAGCTGATATGTCTGTCGAAAGCGTAAAAAGGGCCGGTCTTGTAACAAGCTTCCTCGCGTACCTAGTGTACAAATTCTTAGGAGGAATGCTTGCAATAGCGTCTGCTATTTTTAGAGGACCGCAACTTGTGCGCTACACATGTCCACAACGTGTCTTTGAGACCGTGGATGTGTCGACTCATCGGCTTGAATCCCAAATAAAGAATCCTTATTCCTGGAGGTAATTCTTTTGGGGGGACCCCTCGGGTCCCCTGTTTTAAAGAGCCTTTTGACCTAACTCAAAAACCTTTTGGAGATATTTTTTAATATCTTCAGGCTTTCTATTTTTTATCGAATCAAATTGTGTGACGCTGACAGGTTTAATTCCGCAGAACTCAAGCACACCCTTTTTCATTGTGCGAATGGCGGGGTCCCAATTCATCACAAGATTCCACAACCAAGGTGCATCAGTGGTAAGAATAATTCTTCCCGTGCGACCCGTTAACAACTTATCCCAAAAGGGATCTGTTTTATGATATTTGAAAGCAAAGCCCGGCAGAAAGACGCGATCTAAAAATCCTTTTAGCAATGCGGGAGTAGAACTCCACCAAATTGGATACACAAAAACCAAATGTTCCGCCCACAAAATATCTTTCTGTGCCTGAACTAGATCTGGCTCCAAATCTTGAATTTTTAGATAGCCTTTGTGCAAAATCGGATCAAAGGAAAGCTGCGATAAGTGCACGAGCTTTATTTCATGTCCCGCTTGTTCAGCTCCTTTTGCATAGTTAGCAGCAAGTGAAGCGCAAAGACTTTCCGCGTTCGGATGTCCATTGATAACTAAAATCTTTTTCTTCACAGGATACCTCCGACATAAAGAGCTGTTATGAAAAGAATCTGCACCAATCCCCTTTGCAACGCCGGTTGCGGTTTTGTTCCGCGGAACGAAATATTATTTTTTGCCGCGTAATAATTTGCTGGGAACATGACAACCAAAAGACCGATTAAAGCCCACGCGGCATAATGTCGTGTTCTCGGATCCATTAGATCAATCGCACCTAGAATCTCAACGACGCCGGTAAAATACACCCAAAACATTTTACCTGGAACCATCGGCGGGATCATTTTAACAAACTCATGGCGAAGCGGTGTGAAATGACTGACGCCTGTAAAAAGAAACACCTGGATCATGATCCATAAAGGAACTTCATTCCATGTTGTTAAGAGCCCAAAGCCTTTGGCCAGGAGAGCCAATACGGAAAACAAGATCAACATACGGTAGAAGGCATTTAACTTTCTCATGTAACCAATGTTAACATTAATGTGACCATTGTAAACATAGAAAAAGTCTGTTAGGCTTTTTTTCATGGTTAAGTCGTATCATCATGGCGATCTGAAAAGTGCCGCCATTAAAAAGACAGTTGAAATCATTCAGAAAAAGGGCGAAGTCGATTTTACGTTACGTGAAATCGCTAAAAGCCTCAAAGTGAGCCACACGGCTGTTTACCGACATTTTAAATCCAAACAAGATTTGCTTTCTTATATTGCAGAAGACGGCTTCTTAGCGTTGATTCAGTCATTTGAAAGAGAACTTCCCTACGCACGCACTCCCCGACAAAAACTCCAAGCGTCCGGTCGCGCTTATATTGAATTTGCTCTGCAGAATCCCGGACACTATCGGAGCATGTTCCATCAAGAGCTTCGTTGCTCAAAGGTACAACGAAAGGAACTTGATGAAATCGGCACAAAAGCTTTTGGATCTTTACTCAACATTCTGCAAGACGGAATGAAAGCGCAGGTCTTTAAAAAAGAAGATCCGCTTTCGGTAGCCCGCTCTATTTGGTCGGGCATTCACGGGTTTTCGATTCTGCTTTTAGATGGACAGTTTCAAAGCGTTAAATCTAAAAATGAAATTAAGAATGCCATTGATCAGCATTTGGAATTTTTAGAACGAGCGGTTCTAAAGTAAGCGGCCTGCACGGCAAGCCGCTATGAAAACTATTTCGATTGTTGATACAAAGGCATAACTTTTGGGATCAAAGAAGAAATATTTTTGATACGTGTTTCATCCGCTGGATGCGTACTTAAAAACTCGGGTGGCTTTCCGCCACCTGCAGAGGCCATCTTCTTCCACAATGTAACCGCTTCTTGTGGATTGTAACCAGCGCGAGCCATCAACTCAAGACCAATATCATCGGCTTCAGACTCTTGTCCACGACTGTGTGGCAAGGAAACAGTCAATGTTGTGATTTGATCGGCAAGGCCGACATACTTTGGATCAACTTTTCCAGAAAGCAACACCGCCTGTGCGATGCCGCCCTTGATCAGCTCCTCCGACATTCTTTCGCGACCATGCTCACGCAAAGCATGGGCAATTTCATGCCCCATGATCGCCGCGATCTCTGCGTCTGTGAGTTTTAACTGATCAATGATGCCAGAATAGAACATGATTTTTCCACCGGGCATGCAGTAAGCGTTCAACTCTTTTGATGTAATCACATGAACTTCCCAAGCCCATGATGGAGCATCACTGCGGAAGGTCGCTGTTTGCGGAATAATTTTACGGGCTATAGCTTGGACTCTTTGAACTTGTTGCGGATTTTTATCTAACAGACCTTTTTTCTGTGCTTCCTCTTTTGTTTGCACGTACGCTTGCGCGGACATAGAAACAATTTGTTCACTTGGAACAAGGAGGAGCTGGCGGCGCTCTACGCCGATCGCTCCTTGTTCAGTGGAGGTCACGCATGAAACCAAAAATGCTGATATGACAAAAATAAACTTTTTCATAAACCAAATCTAACGAGATTTAGCATAAAGATCAACGGACGAGTTTATTTAACAGAGTCATCTCCACTAAGTTCATCGTCCCCATTGTCATCGCGACCAAGGTTAGATTCTGATTTTAGGCCCTTAGTAAAACACGTATATAAATCTGTGGCCGACGAGTCAATGGAAGGGCATGGATTTGCGGTCGGGAATCGGTTGTTCTCATCAATGTCAGTTGTCGAGGTAATTCCAGAGAAATTCATTTTCTTAAACAGATTTGCAATCTGAATACTCATCAAGACATTGGAGTTATCTGACAAAGTCACTCCGTTCGGGCCCGCCAACTCAAATTCGTAACCTTCACGACTTGAAATCGTAAAATCATGACCGCTTATGGAACCTTTCCAGTAAATACTTTTATTCAACAATGCCGGAGGAGCTGTGTTAGGTAACGAATCCGCATTGTGAAGCTTCATTTTAATTCTGCGAAGAGTTGATGTTGGAACACGGACCTGACCCAAAGATTCTGGTGTCGCCGTTAACAGATTCACGACATAAGGACCTTCATAGCTGACACTATCTCCATCAACTTCACCAGCATCTGGAGTTTCCGAAGGTTTAAATTCCACCGATCTCACGACCATCCATGCTTCCGACAGATTGATTGTGACTCCATTTGAATCCACCAATGAAGGTGGCGGCAATGCCATGGCAGGTTTTAATATTTCATACAGCCACGGCGATACAAAATTCGGACGATGAAACGCCACCGTCGCAGCAGACGAAGAACCCGTGATCTTAAAGTTGATCAATGGATTGCCTGTGGTCGTACCACCTTCGCTGGTCTTTTGACATCCACCCAGCCCCACCATCAACGGTAATAAAACAAGCAAGATTCTTTTCATACAAACTATTCTCCCACATCTTCGCTCAAGAAAGATTTCTTTTTTGTGAGCGGAAATGCTGTTAACTCAATATGATATACTTCCATATCCTCAGAGTGTGATTTATTGTCCACAATCTCAACCTCTCCAATTGTTTCTCTTAGGAGAGACTGAATTTGTTCAAACTGCTTCGCCGTCAGAGTCGCGGTATGCCCCAAAAGAAGTCGCTCTGCTCGCGGCGTCTCCTCGATTGAAAGTTTGGCCCAATCCAACATCTGGCGATGAAATTCTCCGAGGGAAAGTTTAAATACGCCCTCTTCACAATTCAGCTGTTTGTCGACCACGGAGTATTTTCCTTGATCGTTTTTTTCGATGAATCCAAAGTTCACTAAAAACTGCAATGCCTCTTCAATTTCTTTTTGCGAAACACGACCACGCAATCTTTCCTGAATCCACTCAGCTTTTCCATTGAACTCTGGCATATTCACCATTTCTCGGATTACGACGTAATACCATCGACTCAAGTATTGATGCACTTCCAGCTCTGAACGATTCGACTCTTTATAATCTTTGAGTTTCTGCAAATCTGTAAGCGCCTGTACGCGCATCTTGGGTTCTTCTGATTCCGCAATCACTCTTAAAAGATCCAGATACTTTTCTTCTTTTGCAGATAATTTTAATAACGGTTTTATTTTTTCATACGTCCTTAACGAAAGAACGCGCTTGCGACTGAAACACATGGGAAGATAGCCAGAGGCAATCCCTGCCTCTTTCGCTATCTTCCTTAAACTGAATCCTTTTTCTCTTTCCTTAAGAAACTCTATCCAGTCTTTTAGAAACTCGAGGTAGTCATGATATTCTTGAATATTAGGTTTCATAACTACCTCTTGTCATACCGTTAGTCTTCAACTTCGTCTTCACCGGCTTCAATTTCATGGTCTCCGTCATCATCTTTTCCGAATTTTCCGGCCTTCTCAAGTCCCTTGCGAATACATGTATATAAATCTGCAGCGGAACTATCGATCAAAGGGCATAAATTAGCGCCTGGCTGACGTGATGACGAAGTGATCGTGATATTTGAATTTACTCCTGATAGATCAATCATCTTAAATAAATCAGCCAAACGAATTGTTACTAAAAGATTGGCATTATCATTAAGATTGATTCCACCAGCCCCACTGATTTTAAATTCAGTACCGTCATCCGCGGAATAAGTGATTTGATTCCCTGCGACCGTCGCTTCGAAGTAGATACTGTTACCGCTAAGCCCCACAGGTGCTTCCGCTGGCAACGTCGCATCTTTTTCAAGCTTCATTTTAATTCGGCGATATACTCCCGTCGGCAGTTCCGCCGTTCCGAATGATGGTGGAGTTAATGAAAGTAAGTCCACAACATAAGGTCCACGGAATTTAATTTCATCACCATCAACTTCCGCCGCATCCGAAGTTTCGTTTGGTTTGAATTCAATTTCTTTAATCACAACCCACGCTTTATTCAAAGTTACATTGCGACCTGAAGAATCCGTCATTGCTGGTGGAGTTAATGCCACCGCACTAGGCATAAATAAACTCAGCCAAGGATGTTGTATTTTATATTTTGCCACCGTCGCTGCTTGTGATGATCCTGTCATTGATAACGATGTGCTTACACTTTCTGTTGGTGATTGTGAGCAACCTACAATGTTAAGCGCCACAAGACCCGCAATTACTGATTTCACATTTCTCATGATATCCCTCCCTGTTTTATCCGACGTCCTGTCTTGGTGTCTGTCAGGCTGTTGGGTCATCGAACTGTTCTGAAATCAGGATATGTTACTGTTCGGCATTTTTAAACTTTTTGTTCACTTTTGTGATCAATATAATTTATATTTTATAAATAAATACTGTAATTTCAAATAATTAAGATTGAAAATTTATTATTCTATTTTGAGAATTAACAAATTTTGTGATCAATAAGAATGTCTCAGGATGAGATGAAAAACACTGAACATCTTTTATATCATAAGTTTTGATCATCAATATTTAGTTACTCATCTCCACTTTTTCGTATCACTTATTTAATTTGAAGCACTTACCTTCAAAGTCCACGATCTGGGCTCATGCAATCAAATTAAAGGCAGGAGAATAACATGAGCAAAAAGAAGATTTACTTCGCTTCCACTATTTTTGTGATGACCACCGCCTTAACGGCATTCGCGATTGGCAGAACGGGTCTCACGGAAATATTTGATAACGTCATTAGTAGCAACTCCTCACGAATGCTGACCGAGGGCCGTAAGATTTTTCGCTTCGACACTTTTGGCAGTGAAAAATTTTGGGGCGACACTCTTAAACTTCATCAAGCCATTAAGGGAGAAAAGAATGGCGGTGTCGGTCCCGGTGTCAGCCCGAAAACGGCGTTGGCTGTGGGCCTTAAAGTCGATGTGGATGCTCTTTCTCCTGATGTTCTTAAAGCTATCAAAGAAGGAAAAGTGGATTTGAATGATCCAAACGTCAGCTTAGCTCTTTTAAAAGAAGATGCGATTGTTGGTGTAAAGGGCATCTTTAATAAATCCGGACAAATGACTTCCATTGGTATTCAGTGTTCACTCTGCCACTCCACTGTTGATAATTCTTTTGCTCCAAGCATTGGACATCGACTTGATGGTTGGCCCAATCGTGATCTGAATGTCGGAGCGATCATCAATCTTTCTCCTGACCTAAGTGTCGTGAATAAACTTTTAGGAGTCAGTGATGCCACAACTCGCAAAGTGATTATGGCATGGGGACCCGGAAAGTTTGACGCTGAACTTTTCTTAGATGGAAAAGGCTTCCGTCCTGATGGAAAGACAGCGGCGACTCTTATTCCAGCAGCTTTCGGACTTGCGGGTGTAAATCTTCATACTTACACAGGCTGGGGTTCTGTCACTTATTGGAACGCGTTTGTAGCTAATCTTGAAATGCACGGACAAGGAACTTTTTATGATCCTCGCTTAGATGATCCTGTGAAATTTCCAGTCGCAGCTCGTGCGCGCATGGGTCACACGAAAGCTCCTGTTGATATGATCACAAGCAAACTCGCAGCTTTGCATTACTATCAATTGTCTTTGCCAGCTCCGAAGGCTCCAGCGACTTCTTATGATAAAATCATGGCGGCTCGTGGAGAAAAAATCTTTAACGAAAAAGCGAAGTGTGCAACTTGCCACGTTCCTCCCCTTTATACTGAGCCCGGTTGGAATATGCATAAGGCCTCTGCCATTGGCATTGATGATTTCCAAGCCAAGAGATCTCCGGATGAGCGCTACAGAACGACTCCTTTGAAGGGAGCTTGGGCGCACGCAAAAGGTGGGTTCTATCACGACGGACGTTTTGCGAATTTCAAAGAGGTTGTTGATCACTATGATTCTCACTTCAGCCTTAATCTCGCTGAATCAGAAAAAGGTGATCTCGTAGAATTCCTCAAATCTTTATAGACCTTAATGGCCCCCTAAATCGGGGGCCTTTTTATTTCTTTGGTCGTGACCTACCTCGTCATTAGGCCTTTTCGCCGAAATGATGCCTTAAGAAATCCCGTTTTTCTTTGAAAGAGTTCAAAGTTCATTCTATATTTTCAAGGCTTTAGCAATCCAAAGACAAAAGGACCGACTTATGAACAAAATCAAAGTTGCAAATCCCGTCGTTGAACTCGACGGCGATGAAATGACAAGAATCATCTGGAAATTCATCAAAGAAAAATTGATTCTTCCTTACCTAGAAATCGACATTAAGTACTACGACTTGGGCATGGAACATCGTGATGCTACAAACGACCAAGTGACTGTTGATGCTGCTGAAGCCATCAAAAAGTACAATGTTGGTATCAAGTGCGCGACGATCACTCCTGACGAAGCTCGCGTTAAAGAATTCAACTTGAAACAAATGTGGAAATCACCAAACGGAACTATCCGTAATATCTTGGACGGTACTGTTTTCCGTGAACCCATCATCTGCAAAAACGTTCCTCGCCTTGTTCCTAACTGGACAGCGCCAATTTGTATCGGCCGTCACGCATTCGGTGACCAATACCGTGCAACTGATTTCGTGACTAAAGGTAAAGGCAAATTGACGATCACTTTCGAAGGTGAAAACGGCGAAAAGATTCAACATGAAGTTTACAACTTCAAAGGTGATGGCGTTGCGATGGCAATGTACAACACGGATGAGTCTATCTCTGGTTTCGCACGTTCTTGCTTCAACCAAGCTCTTTCTAAAAAATGGCCTTTGTACCTTTCTACTAAGAACACAATCTTGAAAAAGTACGATGGTCGTTTCAAAGACATCTTTGAAGACATCTACCAAAAAGAATTCAAAGCGAAGTTCGATGCTGCTGGCATCACTTACGAACATCGTTTGATCGACGACATGGTTGCATCAGCACTTAAGTGGAACGGTAACTTCGTATGGGCTTGTAAGAACTACGACGGTGACGTTCAATCTGATACGGTTGCTCAAGGTTTCGGTTCTCTTGGTTTGATGACTTCAGTTCTTGTAACTCCAGATGGAAAAATAATGGAATCTGAAGCGGCTCACGGAACAGTGACTCGTCACTACCGTCAGCACCAACAAGGTAAACCGACTTCAACAAATCCAATCGCTTCTATCTTTGCTTGGACTCGTGGCCTTGAGCATCGTGGAAACTTGGATGGAAATAAAGATCTTGTAAAGTTCGCTCAAACTTTGGAAAAAGTTTGCGTTGAAACAGTGGAAGCTGGATTCATGACAAAAGATCTTGCAGTTTGCATCTATGGCGACAAAGTTCCTGCTGATAAATACATGAACACAGAGCCATTCCTTGCAAAACTGGACGAGAACTTGAAAAAAGCTCTTGCGATGTAATTTAGAATTTAACTTCTGATTTGCAAAAAGCCTCGGCGTAAAACCCGGGGCTTTTTTATTTCGCGCCGGCGGCTTCAAGAATCTTCACCATCTCTGTAAACTTGCGACGTTTTGCGTGAGCAAGCGGTGAGATTCCATCATTGTCGGGAATGTTCACGTCAGCTTTGGAACTTATCAGAAGCCGAACGATTTCTTGCTGACGGGGACCACCGTCACCTAAAACGATCGCCTCTAGTAATGCCGTCCAACCCAGATTGTTTTTGTGATTGATATCGATCTTCGTTTTCAAAAGTTCTTTGACGATATCAACGTGTCCACGCTCGGCCGCCGGAAGAAGAGCCGTGCCTCCGTAGCGATTGTAGATTTTAAAATTAGGTTTTGATTTCAATATTAAACGCAGAATTTGCAAACGCCCCTCGGCCGCCGCATACAAAAGAGGACTGTCTTGTTTCTGATCTTGCGCATTCACGTCAGCACCGGCTTCAATGAGAAGCCAGGCAATCTCTACATCATTGTTTTGCGTGGCAATGAGCAAGGGCGTGCGCTTTTGTGAATCCGTCACCTCTAGGTTCGTTTTCTTTTTTAGAACGGATTTTACCAATTCTACGTCGTGATTTTTCACAGCTTCCAACAAAGACGGAGTTAGAGGATAGGCTTCCACATCGTTCTCCTTTGATAAGCCCCCGAAGTGTCGTTTTGACTTTATTGTAAGGGCAAGTGCCGAAGATGCGTGACCTGATTAATGACAGAAGCGCGAAGGTGAATTTCCCAAACACCTGAATTCAATCAGGCATTTGGAAAATAAAAAAAAAAATTTGATTAGATTAAAGCTTAATGGACCTTATTAAGCTCAGCGATGAGTTGTGCATTGGCATTTTGCACATCAGGAGTTGCGTCTTGGTCCAAATTGGTTTTGGCAACTCGCAAAATAGCACGCACGATAGCATCGGCAATGTGTCCTGCTTGTTCAGCGTTTTCTGGCCAAAGTTCTTTTCCAACATAAGCGCGTGTGTAAGCGAGCTTCGAATGTTCTTCATACATCAAATTTTCCCAACGAGGATCGGGATCGCCTTCGAAATCTCTCATGCGAATGTAGTTGTATTGAAAGGTGTCCATCTCGCTATAGTAAAGAGCCGAAAGCATCGCACTCTTATCGTTGGCATTAAACACCGCAAGCACGTCAGCATAGAACTCTGAATAAGGAGAAAGAGAAGTGAAGCGTTGATATTCTGGAGAAGTCAGCAGCTTCTTCATGTCATCAGAGAATGTTTCGTCTGCAGCGCCTTTTAAAATTCTCTCTTTGCGAATCGAAATGTCTTCCATCTCTTTTAACAAAGAACCAAATTCTTGCCGCAAAGATTGTTTTAAATACTCATGAAAGATGGCGTGTCCGTATTCGTGCGCGGCACTCGTGATAAGACTTAATAGTGAGACTGGATATTCTTGACCATAACGACCGAAGAAAGCCATGCGATAAGGGACTTCGATGATGTGCCCGTTATCAAAACTTGCATTGTCCATCGGACCACCGACGACAAGAGTGATTTCGGGAGCAACTCCGAAAGTTTTGGCCATGGTGTTAAACGTGTTAGCCAGATCTGCTGCGAGTTTACAGTCATCTTCTTTCAGGAAAATAACTTCTTTCACAACACCTGAAACCTCAGGACAGTTGGGAGTGGCGTGGGCTGACGGCGATAAAAATAAGGCAAAAATAAAGCTCAACATGCCCGGCATCCTAGTCAAGTTGAGCTCAAATCAAAATACACTCGGAAAATTTTTCGCTATTTTACGCGGACTTTTAACTTATATTTGGCCTTAGACTGGCAAGTCGACTCCATAGAAACAGTCGAGCATTCCATTTTCCCGCAATTCAAAGAAAGAACCTGATTTTCTTTATTAAGTTCTTTCACATCTTTCTTCCAATCAGCACAGGCCTTTTTCCAGTTAGCACGAGCCTCTTTCAAAAGCGGAGCCGCCTCCCCTTCGATGTCTTCTTCCTCAGTAACAACTTCAAACTCACGATCCGAAATTTTCGACCCTTTTTTAATTTCAATAGTCGTATCTTCCCCAGCAGGAATATCCTTAACACCAACAGATTGCGCCTGAGCAAAAAAAGGAAGCACCAAAAGCAAAACCAAAACTTTTCTCATAGAAAAACTCCTTATGACCGCTCTATGGTAGCACCTCTCCCCAACAAGAAAAGCCCAAGCCCCATTTACTGTTTCTAACTAATGCACCGTAGACGTAAAAAATCCCCTGGCACCTTCCCTAACGCACCATCGCCAGAAAAAAGAAGCAGGCACCTTTTTAGGTTTGGGAATCCGAGAGCTTCTTCCATAGAGGTGATTTCAAGTATTTACCTCGGATGAGCGGCCTCTGCGGGGCCTGGATGGCCCTCGCCGAAGGCGAAGCAGCGAGGGCTGGAGGCCCGTGCCGATCAGCAGAGGTAAATACTTGAAATTACCTCTATGGCACGATGAGTTATCGAATGAAATCCCAGACCCCATGAGATACACCTGCGCCTGGCCGGGTCCCATACAATAGCACCCTTGACGAACTCCGCTAGGTCCGGAAGGAAGCAACGGTACTCGAGAGTCTATGTGATATGGGGTGCTCGGCCGCTTTTTTTGCGCTAGAATGGCGTGAATAAGTTCGAGGGGTGTATTTTGTCTTATCAGGTGATTGCACGCAAATGGCGTCCACAATCTTTCACTGACGTTGTCGGGCAAAATCATATTACCCAAACTCTTTCCAATGCCCTTAATAATCAACGTCTTCCACATGCTTTGCTTTTCACAGGTCCTCGCGGAACTGGAAAAACTTCGTCGGCGCGTATCTTAGCGAAAGCTTTGCGTTGCCCGAATGCGAAGGATTTCATTCCTTGCAACGAGTGTTCTTCGTGCCAGGAAATTGCAGCAGGTTCCAGCGTTGATGTGATCGAGATCGATGGTGCTTCGAACAACGGTGTCGATGCCATTCGTGAACTTCGCGACACTGTGGCTTTCATGCCTTCCAGTGGAAAATACAAAATCTATATCATCGACGAAGTTCACATGCTTTCTACAAGTGCCTTCAATGCTTTGTTGAAAACTTTGGAAGAGCCACCTCCCCATGTGATTTTCATTATGGCGACGACAGAAGTTCACAAGATTCCTCAAACGATCTTGTCTCGCTGTCAGCGTTTTGATTTTAGAAGAATTCCCACTCGTCAAATCACAGAGAGATTAAAACTCATCTGTGATCGTGAGGGCGTGCAAGCTGAAGAGGAAGCTCTTTGGGTGATCGCTCGTCAGGGTGATGGTTCTATGCGCGACTCACAAAGTTTGCTGGATCAAGTGATCACATTTGCAAACGGACCTTTGAGTCGCAGCAATGTTGTAGAAATTCTGGGGCTCACGGATCGGGCTCTTCTTTTTGAAACTTTGAATGGCCTCATTGATCGCAACTCTCAAGCCATCATGAAAGTGATTGAGAAAATTGCGTCCGCTGGTTTTGAGCCACATTTGTTCTCTCAAGATTTGCTTGAGATGATCCGTAACTTGCTCTTGGTAAAAGTTTCTGAAGCGCAGGCCGTGCAGATTTTAGAAATGCCGGATTCTGAACTTCAGGCTTTGACTGACATGTCTCAACGTCTTTCTGAAGAAGACATTCATTTGCTCTTCGACATGGCTCTTAAGGGCGGTGCTGATATTCCTCGTGCTCAAGATCCGCGTATTGTTTTAGAGGTCACACTTCTCCGAATGGCTTCTGCGCCGAAGTTGGTGGACCTTAAAACTCTATTGCAAAATGGAGCTTCCACCTCTCACAGCGCAGGTGGGGCCCGGCCCTACACACCGCCGGTAGCTCCCGCCGTTCCGGGACATGATCGACTGCACGAATCGCAAAAAGTGATGGATGGTCCGAAAGGACTTGAGGCCATGAAGGCCGCTTTGGAAAAAGCGAAGCCCTCTTTGAATTCAGTAAACTCAAAATCTGCGAGTCCTGCTCCTGCGACGGCGAAAACGGCGTCTGCACCAGCAGCGGCACCAGCTCCGAGTGCACCAGTGACTCCGAAAGTGGCTACAGGCGCAACTCCGACGGAAAAGTGGGTTCATTTCGTGGAACTTCTTCGCCAAGATGACGCTCTTTTCGCGGCGAAGGTCGAAAATTTACTTTTTGTAAAAGAAGAGGGAAAGCTTGTCAGCCTTGGCGTTCCGGCTAAATTGGCCTTCTTAAAAGAGCAAATGGCTGATGCTCAAGTGCGAAAAAAACTGCAAGGATTTATTGATTCGTACTGGGGTGCTGGGTATTCTTTTGAGGTATTAATGAGCCGCGATCAGGTTGGAGAATCGGCCCAAGCCATGCAGCAGAAAAAAGTGCAAATGGCCGAGGAAGAAATCCGCAATAAGATCGCCGAAAACCCTATGGTGAAAGCGGCCCAAGATGTTTTCAAAGGGCATATCAAATCCATAGTGGAAACTAAGCGCGACAGCGCAGGGAGATAGTTATGAAAGGCATGCAAGGCGGAATGGCGCAACTGATGAAGCAAGCTAATCAGATGCAAATGAAAATGAAAAAAGCCCAAGAAGAGCTTGCGAAAAAAGAATACGAAGCAACTTCTGGCGGTGGCGCTGTAAAAGTAAAAGTGAACGGCGATCACATGATCACTGCTTTGACTATCGATCCTGAAGTTTTGAAAGCGGGCGACGTAGAAATGCTTCAAGACATGGTTATGTCTGCAACAAACGAAGCTGTTAAAGTTGCTAAAGAAACATCCGCAAAAGAGATGGAAAAAATCACTGGCGGATTAAATATCCCTGGAATGTTTTAGGCCGCGAGGCCACAGTGCCGTAGCGCCGGATGGCGCGTAGGCTGGAGTAAATTTTGTTACATATTTCTGCATTAGAAAAATTAACGCACGAGCTGAGTCGTCTTCCCGGAATCGGGCCTAAGACAGCTCAGCGCTTGGCGTATTTTATTCTGAAGTCGCAGAATGAGTATCCAGAACGTTTGAGTGAAGCTCTTCTGCGTGTGAAGGCCGAGGTCCATGAGTGTCCTCGTTGTTTTAACTATACAGACACGGATCTTTGCCGTTATTGCGAAGACTCTCACCGTTCTGATGATTCTTTGTGTATCGTGGAAGAGCCCTCGGATATCATGCGCATCGAATCTTCCGGTGCTTTCCGCGGTCGTTACCATGTTTTGCATGGAGCGATCTCTCCGCTGGAAGGCATTGGTCCTCAAGAATTAAAAATCAAAGAACTGATTGAACGTATCGACGCCGGAATTGAAGGCGACGGACCTGTGATTAAAGAGGTCATCCTTGCTTTGGATGCCGATTTAGAAGGTGATACGACAATTTTGTACCTTGCTAAGCAACTCCAAGGGAAAGGTTTGAAACTTTCTCGCATTGCCCATGGAGTTCCTATTGGCAGCGACATCGATTTCATAGATGATAGAACTATGGGTCGTGCCCTGCAAAATAGAGTGGAGCTGTAATGTCCTTTATTAACTACAATGCCAAAGAGATTCACTGCAAAGTCGTGTATTACGGTCCTTCCTTGGGCGGTAAAACAACGAACATCCAGTGGGTTTATCAAAAAACGGCGGAGGATCAAAAATCCAAGCTGGTGGCATTGAACACGGACATTGAGCGCACTCTGTTCTTCGACTTCTTGCCTCTGAACGTAGGTGACATCCGTGGATTTAAAACACGTTTCCACCTTTACACAGTTCCGGGCCAAGTCGTTTACGATGCTTCTCGTAAGTTGATCTTAAAGGGTCTTGATGGAGTTATCTTTGTTGCGGACTCTCAAATTGAGCGTATGGATGAAAACTTAGAATCCCTTCGCAATTTAGAGAGAAACTTGGAACAACAAGGCTACGACATCCGCGAGATCCCTCTTATTATGCAATACAACAAACGTGATTTGCCGAATGTGGCTTCTTTGGCTGAGCTAAGAAGCGCATTAAACCCTTACAACGCACCTGAAATTGAAGGCTGCGCTTCTGAAGGCAAAGGCGTTTTTGAATCTTTAAAGACCGTTTCTAAATCGATTATTAACGTATTAAAGGGTGGAACCACTCTTTAATTTCCCTCGGAAAATTCATTTTAAGCCATGCCTTGGGCTGGCTTGCATTTGCCTGTAGCCATGTTATATGAGGCCACTCGTATTCGTTTGGGTTACAATAAGCCCGAGGTTGATATGTCATATGATATTGTTGCTGATATTCAGCGCCTGAAAAAAGAAAAGAATGCTGTGATCTTGGCTCACTATTATGAAGATGGTGATATTCAAGATGTGGCCGATTATGTCGGTGATAGTTTTTATCTTGCGAAAATGGGCCAGCAAGTAAAACAAGATGTGATCCTTCTTGCAGGTGTGGTCTTCATGGCTGAAAGCGTGAAGATTCTTAATCCTTCAAAAACGGTTTTGGTTCCTGACATGGAAGCAAGCTGCTCGCTTGTTAAGGGTGCACCCTACGAAAAATACTTGGCTTGGCGCCGTCAGCATCCCGACGGAATTGCTGTGACTTACATTAATTCGAGTGCGGAAGTAAAATCGATCTCTGATGTGATTATCACTTCATCCAATGCGCAACAGATCGTGGAATCCATTCCTAAAGATCGTAAGATTCTTTTCGGGCCGGACCAACACTTGGGTCGTTGGCTTTCTAAAAAGCTAAATCGTGAATTTGTGTTGTGGCCGGGAGCTTGTGAAGTCCATGTACTTTTCAACGCTAAGAAATTGCATGAACTGATTGCCCAACATCCCGACGCAGTGGTGATTGCGCATCCAGAGTGCGATGAGTCTGTTTTGCAATATGCTTCTGTGATTGGTTCAACTTCTCGTTTGCTTGAAGAAGTTGAAAAAAATCCTGCGAAGAAATTTATCGTGGCAACAGAAACAGGGATCTTCCATCAAATGCAGAAGAAACGTCCTGATGTGACGTTGATTCAAGCGCCTGTTTTGGATTCGGGTTGCTCTTGCAACAACTGTCCTTACATGAAGATGAACTCCATGGAAAAGATCAAATACGCTCTTGAGTCTTTCAAACCTCAAGTGGGCTTAAACGAAGACCTTCGCTTAAAAGCCAAAGTGTCTTTGGATCGCATGATGGATATCACAAGCGGCAAGGCTGTGACTTGGCCTGCTGAATTTACCGTTTAATTTTCTTAAAGGAACTCGATTCATGGCTCTTTCTCAAAGCACAATCGAGTTCCTGCAAAAGTCCTTAGTATCTGATTTACAAGTTTTTGCAAAACCTGAATGGGGAAGTCAGAATCCCTCTCACCGTGAATTGATACGTACCGAGTTGGCAGAGGTTTTTTCTAATACGGATTTAAAAACTTCCGTTTCTCACTGTGAGGGTATGGGTGTTGTTGTCGTTTCTCGCTCGCCTCTTGGTGTGGATGTGGAAGTTCGTGCCCATGTTGAAGAAAAAATCGTCGCTCGTGTATCTTCAAATGAAGAAGTTTTAGCAGCACCAAGTCCCGCTTCTTTGTGGAGTGCAAAAGAAGCGATCTTCAAAGCACTTCGCTCGTATAATCAGCCCTCGGTGGTTTCAAAAATTTCTGTAGGGGCCTGGAAAAATATTGATTCTCAGACTGAGACATACCGTCTTTTACACCCGGAAATTCATGGTTCTCCCTCTGAAAACAGAGGTGTTGTGATGCATTTCGGGGAACACACTTACAGCTTTTTTGTTTTTCCCTCTTAACTTTGGTCGGGTCCTGCCGAAGAGTTTATTAACCAGAGTTAATGATACTGATTAAGGCAGGTGACTAATGGGAAGTACAAAATACAACCGCAGAGTGGCTCCAAGGAAAGAAGTCTCTCCCATTCATATTTCATATCTCACTTCACTCGATGACTTTGCAAAGATCGCAAAGAACTGTGAGATCGTAGAAGCTTCGTCAACAGGACTTTTACTTTTGATCAAACGTGATGATCTAATTCCTACGGCGCTTCGTAAAACTTTGACCCTGGATGTGTTAATAGGCGATCGAGTCTTTATGCATCTTGAAGAAATGAATCTGGAAGTTTCCGGTGTAATCACTCGCACACAGCTTCTAGGCAAAAAGGGTTTCTATGTGGCTGTCGATTACAGCGATGAAGCTCCTGAATACTGGAGAGAATGCTTGATGGATCTTCTACCAAAACCAGGAGAGTTGGACTAAGTTTGAAAACTTAAGTCTGTAAGAAAAAGCCTAGGGTTCGCCTTAGGCTTTTTTATTTAAATATATGTTCTTTGCTCTAAAGGCACATGGCCGATATCGGCAAATCCTAAGAGGATGGCATTCCCCTCTTTATCAACACGAACTGTGGTGAGAGATCCTTGGTGCATATCCATCTTCACCCACTTCTTATGATCTATTCCCAAAGCTTTGCACACCCAATATCTGATCACATTGCCATGAGCGACGACGACATGAGTGCTCGTTCCACTTCTGGGAGCTTTAAAAAGAAAATCAAAAGCTTTGTCAGCGTGTATTTGGTTTTTCTTCATCGTTTCGCGCGCGGCTTTATCGATTTTAGTGACGGCCTCTAACCCGGGCAAAATACCTTCGCGAAACATATCGCGTTTAACTGATTTCATCTGACATTGCTTTTCAATGTAAGAAGCCGTTTCGATCGCCCGTGGCATTGTGCTTGAGTAAATTCGATGAGGCTTAAGATCACGCACCACTTGCGAGGCCAAATGCGCTTGTGCTTTTCCTAAAGAAGTTAAGCGTTCAGGATCTTTTTCATACTGACCGTGACGGACAAAGACGATGGTTTTATAAATCTTTGGATCAAATGTCATAATGTTTATATTCGCAGAAGTTTTTCTTAGTTGCAACGTCATCATATGGTTACCAATAGAAGACGGTGCATTTTGCTTGGCATAAGCTCTGCACTCCTCCACTTCGGAATATAAAACGGGGGAAAAATGAAACCACTTTTCACATTGATGATTCTTGTTGTAGCGATGGCGAACACAGCTCACGCTGATTCTTTTACTACTATTCGTGATGGCAAGGAGTACATATGTACGGCTACCGAGCCAAGAAATCCCGGAGACGCCGTGGATTGTGTGGATACAGCTTACCGCGGTCCTTTTTCCAAAGAAGAATCAATGCGCATTTGTAGTGGCGCTACCTCGAAAGCTCCCGCTGAATGTGCGACGGCCGCTTATCGTGGACCTTTCTCAAAGGAAGAATCTATTTCTCTTTGCGTGAGAGCGACTTCAGCAACAGGACCTGTTGACTGCGCCACGACGGCTTACCGCGGACCCTTTTCAAAAGAAGAATCTTTGCAACTTTGCACGCGAGGCGGAACTCTTGCCAATGCGGAGTGCGCGATCAAAGCTTATCGCGGTCCTTACAGCAAAGAGGAAGCTCTTCGCCTTTGCAAAGCAGAGCCAACTTTGTTGATCCGTTCATTCAAACTGATGGAAAGTTCTCCTGAAGTTCAATCGAAGATTCAACTTTTCAAAGCGAAAGTATTGGGACTTTTTGATCGATAACGGATCTCACAAAAGAGAGCTGTTTAAAGAGTTCTCACTGTCAAAAATACATTAGTCAGTTGGGGTTTCACGGAACCTCAACTCTTTTTTATTTGCAGCCGTACGATCTTTTGGTGGCACCGATATTGATTGTCTTAAGGTCATGGTTAAGACAAAAAGTATCGGATTCTTTATCGCTTTGTTCATCACACCTCTCGTGTCTCAGGGTAAGGCAGTAAGAATGTCCTCTTCTGAAACAGCGAAGCTTTGCGATTCTCTGCGCCCGAATCCGACAACAAAACTTAAATCAGATCTTAAAAATATCTCGGCAGCCGCTTCAAAAGCATTGGGTGGAGACGATCTCACTCATGTCGAAGTTGAATGTATTTTGAAACCTACAGACGGGCAAAATCGTTGCGACGATAAAGTCGCAACTCAGATTTCGCAAAACGATCTTTAATTAAGCCAAATCCACAAACTGTGGAAGACCAATTTCAGATACCAACACAACAGAATAATGCGGAGGCAAGAACCAGCTAATAGCTTCCGCAATACCTTGATGTTCTTTTGTCGGTGGATTTCCCAAAGACTCTAAAGAGAACGCAAGATCATAGTGTTTGCGATCCGCACTCATCACAAGAATGCGCGGACGGTGCACACCTTGATCAAAGAAAAACTGTTTTAAGATATTGCGCACGTACTGTGGCAAGTAGTGAGGTGCCGGAGGACCCGCGTGAAGCTGTTGGCCCTTTTCCATCTCCACAGTTCCTACTGGAGACTCTTCAGCCGTTTTATAAAACAAGCCCGTTTCTTTGAAGTGCCAAAGCATACCGTAAGTGAAAACATAATCCGGATAAGACTTCATTGGATTTACAACCAGGCCCACGCCTTTCATTGCCAACCACTGCATGATTTTATTTGCCGGTTCCGTGGCTTCAGCAGAAGTCTCTGCCAAAAGATACGGCCAACCATCGGGACCTTTTTGTGGAGCTTCGTGAAGAAGTTTAAGATTGCTCTGAGTGATCGCCATAAAGAAGTCGATTTCCCATTGATGATCGCGTTTTTCATCAGGGACGTTTACTAATTCTAGAAGATTCATGGGGACTCCTATGGCTCAAAAAAACAAAAAGGCCGGGTAATTAACCCAGCCTTTTTATGTCCCTTTCAGAGGGAGGTCAAGACGAAGCCCGTCGGGCCTAAATCTTAGTATTCTTCAACGATGACGATTGTTTTGTAACCACGCTCATAACGAACACGGCCGTATTCATCAAGCTGAGGTTGACCTGTTTTAGTGCTAAGAACAGGAACTTGGCCTTTATCCGCAGCAAGAACTGCAGAGTGGATTTGCTGGATGTAGTTTTTATGAACGCGCACGCAACCAGAAGAAGCTCTAGAACCCAAAGCTGCCTCACCTGCCGCTTCACCGCTAGAAAGATCCGGTGGAACTTGGTGCACTGCTAGACCGCGAAGATCGTTAAAGAACATCGCATAAGGCATGTGGAATTTGTTTTCGCCAGAACGGTAGTTCGCACCTTCAACACGTTTGATTGTATAGAAACCACGAGTTGTGTGTCTCCAGTGAGATTGTGTCGCGCCTTTAAAGATTTTATTGAAAACGCCACGAACCGCGCCAACGTATTCGATGTCTTCAGCACCGCTAGAAATTTTCGTCGTAAGCATCAACTGACGGTTTGTATAAAGGCGCAAAGTTTGTTTGTTTGCGGCTTTGTTGATCACGATCACGTTTGTGTATTGGTTAAGGTAAGTCTCACCTTGGAAGTAAGCCACTTCGTCGAAAAGGCGGCCATAAGCAGCCTCGTAAGAATCTTCGACCATCAAGCGTTTTTCAGCTTCAGCGCGAGAATCCGCGAAAGATTGAACAGAGAAAACAGTTGCAAGCAAAAGCAAAGAAAACACAGTTAAAAGCTGTCTCATGAATACTCCTAAAAATGATGCCGGATGTTTAGCAGAAATTTTTCACTGCACGTACAATTTTTGGGCACTGTGTAACAATTGTTTAATCTAGAAATTTCTACGCGGAATGCGACTCAAAACTCATATAACAGCGGCTTTCCCCTCTTTGGAAAAAAGTTCACGCCATAGAGATCTAATCCTACTTTCCAGAGAGGAGGTAGTTCTTCAAAGAGTAGATAAAAAGAGAGCCTTTATTTAATTCGGGAGCCACTTTTTCAATGAGTTCCCTTTCATGAAACTCAGGATACTTCGACCAGTGCATAGCGGGTTTTAGATGGTGAGCCGTATGGTAACCGTTATTGCAAAAAAACCAGTTCTCAAAGCGTGAAAGAAAATTGCGAGAGTGATTGAACTCGGATTGCAGATCGCAGTGATCGTGGTTCACGAGATTTGCCAGCAGCAAAAGAAACAATCCGATCAGGCAAGAAGGTACGAGCCAAAACAGTGTCATAAGAGGATTTACGTAAAGCAATGCTATGACATAGAGAAGAATGAGAATTCTTTCTACCTTCTGATTTTTCCGGAGATCTTCCGGCAGATTTAATGTCGGACGATTTTTTGTCATTTCTTGAGAACTCTTTTTTAAATACTCAAGACTGCGCAATAAACCTGAAGAATGTTTTGTCGCCAACTTATAGCTTGCCCAATCTTTTTCACCCGATCGGTAGTGAGTGTGATGGTTGAACATGTGAACAGCGTGAAGACGTGTCGATGGTGAAAACAAAATAAGTGAGATCAAACGATCTACGAATCTATTTAAAAATGCGTAAGTAAAAATTCCGCAATGACGATGATTGTGATTAATCAAAGAAGCTTGAAGAACCAAAACGATGTTGAGCAAGAATAAACCTGCTAACTCGCCAATGCTGAAAGTGCTTTTCGGAGACAGCATTACAAATAGCTGAAAAGCCCAAGTGACACTCAGAAAAATCAAACTGCGGATATCAGAGAGATGTTTCATCCAAAGTTCTCTCTTTCGCATATGATCTGTCGTACACGTCCCACACCAATCCGAGCTTTGCTAAAAGCTGAATGCCCCAGTAGATAGGATCTAGCTCCCACCATTTAAGACCTGAAGCTGCTAGCTTCGGATAAGCGTGATGATTGTTGTGCCAGTTTTCCCCGATAGAAAACGGCATGAGCCACCAGATGTTGTAACTTTCGTCTCTGGTTTCATATCTTCTCGTTCCGAAAAGATGGCAGAAAGTATTAATCACCATTGCGATATGAGCATTGGCTAAAGTTGAAACTAAAAATCCCCAGACGATGATTTGCATTTGGGTTGTTTGCAAAGACGGAAAATTATTTTCAATAAAATATCCCACCGCTGCCGTGAAGCCTAGAAATGTGAGTGGCCCCAGAAAATGATATTTGTTGATCCAAATAATTTCGGGATAAGAGGAAAAGTCCTTCATCAAAGTCATATCAGTCGGTAAGGCGTCCTCTTGCAAAAGCCATCCGATATAGGCTCTGCCAAATCCCAACACTTTAGGTGAATGAGGATCTCCTGGTTTTTCCGCGTACTTGTGATGAATGCGGTGACTGGTCGCCCATGAAAGAGGTCCCTTGTGCCCTGATGTTGTTCCCCAAAACGCCATCACGAATTGAAATGGACGTGATGTTTTAAAACTGCGATGAGAAAAATAGCGATGATAGAATCCACCGACGGCAAAGTGACGGAAATAAAAAGTGAATAGCGCAAACCCTACCGCCGTCCACGACCAACCGTAGATGAGAACTCCGGCAAGAGCTATAAGATGCATCGTAAGAATTCGTAAGCAATGCTTTAGAGAATAATTCTTCAAGACAATTCCCTTTTAAGCGTGAGTCCGTAAGTCCGACACCCAGCCGATTTTTTCAAAAGCTTTGAGCATCCAATAGTGCGGATCTAGTTCGTACCAGTGATGACTTGTGGTTGCGCTGGCTTGATGAGCGTGATGATTGTTGTGCCACGCTTCCCCTAAGATGAAAGGGAAAAGCCAAGCATTGTTTGTGCTCTTATCCGTGGTTTCGTGGGCGCGACGACCCCAACCATAATGGCAGCCCCAGGAATTCACCAAGAAAATCGCATTATGAAGAAGCATCACTCGGAAGAAGCCTCCCCAGAAAACACCGCGAATAAATCCGTCCCATGATCCTAGCATCGCCGCTTCGATAAATCCGGGAATAATGACGCCGACAATTCCCACAAGAACATGATAGCGCTGCCATTTTACGAGTCGGGAGTTTTGATAAAGATCCGGCGTGTATTTTTTGATAAGTGCCAAGATCTTAAGATCAAAAATCCAGTATACGTGTGAATGCCAGAAGCCTTGCCAAAAACTTAGTTCACGCCCGTTTTTAAACCATGGTGAGTGAGGATCTTCTTCCCTATCGCTGTATTGATGGTGTTTTCTGTGAACTGCGGCCCACGTCAAAGCAGGCGTTTGAAAAGCGATAGCTGAAGTTAAAAATAAAATGAATTCAAAAAATGGAGTTGCTTTAAATGCCTTGTGGGAAAAATAGCGATGATTGGCGACAGAGATTCCAAACAAAGCTATTTGATAAAAAACGACCAGAACAAAAAGATCCTGCCACACCACCGGTCTTTGCAAAACAAAAACACCAAGACCTACGCACAAAAGTGCCGGCACAAGAAGAGCTTTTGCAAAGGTTGGTTTGATATCAAGAATCTGATCTTTGTTCTGTTGACTTAATTCCATCGCTTATAGAATCCTAACAGAGGATTATTATGAAAGCTCAAAAAAAATCAGTCACATCGTGGGACGATTCCTTTTTTAAAGATTTTGTTGCACTGAGAAATCGTCTTTACGCTTCTCATCCTGATTTTATTTCTGAAGATTTGAGCGACTTGGAATTATTTCTCGGAAAAAATTCTTACTTCGCAAATAAAATGGATTGGACAGCGGTACTTCTTGGAAATTCAGGACGCTATTTGCTGTCGATGAGTCCTGTCGCTGATTCACTTTATTTGGGATACTTTGAATGCGACGGCGAAGAAGAGGCTTTACACCAAAGTCTTCTTCAAGACATCACAGCTTATAAACAGAGATATCCACAGTTAAAAACCGTGATCGGTCCTATTCAAGGAAGTCTTTTTGCAGGATACCGTTTCCGCGAGCAAACGGATGCTCCCAGGTTTTTAGGAGAAACTCTTCATCGCGATTCCTATCCTGAGCTTTGGAAAAAATGGGGCTTTCAAATCGGAGAGTATTGGGACTCCTACAGCTTTGAACCTTATTATGGTTACAGTTTCTACAAAACAATCGAACAGAAATTTGAGAAGTTTTGGAAAGATCCAAAAATCGTGAGTCGTCCGCTGGATTTAAATAACTGGGATCGAGAAATCCAAGACGTCTATGACATCACGATGGAAGCTTACAATCTTACAAATACTAACGACGAAATTGATTTTAAGATCTTCAAAGACATCTCAGAAAAAATGAAACCGCTTTTAAAGCCTCGTCACGTAAAAATGTTAGAATACGACGGAAAAACAGTGGCATTTACGATTTGTTATTCTGATATCCAAGAAGAAATCCGTCGTTTTAATAAACGCAAATCCTTCATGCCAACATGGCTGAACAAATTAGTTTTGTTCGTGGGCATTCAATTTAAAAAAAATCCTTTGCTTTTAGTCTATGTCGCAAAAAGAAAAGAGTGTCCGATTAAATGGGCCATGGCGAAGTTGGGAACATCCATGATCACAGGAGTAAACCCTGACGACTATCCATTGGTGATTTCAGCACTCAATGCAGAATCGTCAGGAAGTCGCGCTTCACTCCCCGACCGGAAGTCCCTGCACTCCCGCCACTTTTTGATGACGTTGAGTCTTTCTTAAAGGCAAGTACCACAAGAACGCTCCAAGAAGAATCACCGGAGCTGACGTAAGAACGCCTAAACGCAGATCACCGCTAACATCAGAAATTTTTCCAATCATAGGCGCACTTAAAGCGTCCCCTAAAATATGACTTAAGAAAATTTGAAACGCCATTGCAAAACTTGCCTGTGAAGCTGTCACAGAATGGAGTGTTGCAATCGTTGCGGGACTGTTTGAAATAAAAAAGAAAAACTGTGTTAAAGAAATCCATAGAACTAACTCTGGAATAGAGCGCGAGTAAAACGCCATCACGAAAGGCACAAATGCAATCGCCAAGGAGATCGCGCTCACTTCAAGATAAGATCCGCCTTTGTCCCTTTTCCAGCGGTCGGCAATAATTCCACCCACCCATGTTCCTAAAAGACCAAAACCAATCGCAGCTCCACCAAAAATCATATTGGCCATCGCAAGACTCACACTGTGCTGCTTTTCAATATAAGTCGGCATCCAGTGAGTCACGCCACCCGCTACAAATGTGTAAGCTGCATATCCCAAAGCTAAAAGCATGTACTGAGAATTTGACAGTAGTGACATGAATTCATCTTTGATACTGATTTTTTGGACAGGGATACGATCTTCAGAAGCGGTCGTAAAAAAGAAAATCAGACTTAATAAAACTGCCGGAACTCCCATTACGAGATAAGCCGAACGCCATCCGTAACTGTCCGTTAAAAATCCACCGCCAACAAAACCTAGCGCCATTCCCAAAGGAAGTGCTGAAGTAAATAAGGCCATCAAACGTCCACGGGAGTTAACGGGACAGAGATGATGAACAACCGCAGGAGCTACTGCTGCAAAAGCCGCTTCGCCAACACCCAGTAAAGAACGACATGCCAAAAGTTGATAATAGTTCTGACAAAGAGCCGTTAGAACCGCCGCAGAACTCCAAAGCAGTGTTCCCATTTTTAGAATATGAATGCGGTTTGTGCGGTCAGCACGATAAGCAAGGATCAAAGAAAAAATAACGTAGGGAATAACAAAGGAAGAAAAAAGAATTCCACCTTGGAAGTCACTTAAAACAAAATCCGCCTTCACCTTGCTCAGTGAGGCGGACATCAAAAAACGGTCCACGTAATTAAACAAATTCAGGACCGTTAGAATAAGAACAAATCGAAACGTCATTATTTAGTGATGTTTAACCAGTTACCGCCAGAGTGCGAAAGAACTCTGACCGATTTAAATACGTCGTCGTCTTTTTTAACACTTGGGAAATACGGCGAGTATGCAGCCACATTCCACTTTTCTGGGCTTCCTTCAGCGTAGTTTCTGTAAGTAAGAGCTTTCTTGCTGCCTTTGGCATCGATGACAGCTTCGCGAGTCACTTTGCTGCGGGTATCGAAAGCTGTTGGCAAGAAGGCTTTTAAGTCTTTTGGTGGTTTGTTAAAGAAATCAGCGTAACGGATTTCAATCACTTCACCTGTCACAGAACTTCTCATTTTTTCAGAAGAGTCTGAAGCCACGACACGGTAAAGAAGCTCAAGGTTTTGCTCGACATCGTGTCTGTTCACTCTCCAGTAACCAGAGTCAATCGCATAAAGATTTTCATTTTTACGCGATTCAGAACTTGCTTGCCATGCAGACCACGCGTGAGCCACCGCCCAACGAGAAGCATTCAACGAAGACTTCATCCACGCTTCACCATCAGGAAGAAGTGTTCCGATTTGTGGATACTTATTAATTGTGTTCGTGATTTTTCTAGCAGAAACACCATCTACTTGGCTTAAGAAACCATCGACACCGTAAAGGCGACCCAAGTCGCGAGAAAGATCGATAGAGCCGCGGATGTTGTACGCTCTGAGGAAGCACAAGCTTGCAACAGAAGTCATCATCGCAGAACGAACCATTGATTTTTCAAGTTCACCGATCAAACGGAAACGATTCACGCCGTCTTTGAAAGAATCCGGACCGAAGCTGAAACGTTGATCCCAAACAACAGGCTCAGAAAGATTCAATTTTCCAAGACGGTCATCCGCCTTCAAGATCTGCTCACGGAAAGGACCTGCAAGCCATCCTTGAATATCCGCTTCATCGTTGAATGTAGAAACAAGTTTACCGTTTTCATAGTAAGGAGACATAAAGTACTCCTCAACAACAGCCATATTATCTTGAGGAAGATAAATGCGGAAGTTTGTCGCTGTATTTTTCGCCACTGTCAAAACAGCAGAGTGAACACCTGGAGAACGTTTTTCAAAAACACTTTTTGCACGGAAAACAAAACCGCGAAGTGCTTGTGCTGGAAGAATTTGCGCTGCAAAGAATTTCGCGTCACTTGGAAGTTTGTCGTAATTAGCATCCAAATCAGAAAGCATTTGAGCCAATTCATCCGACGTTTTTACTTTGAAAAAACGATCGCGAATCTCGCGCAGTTCAGGACTCATCTGCGCTTCACTGATATTTCCTGCTTGTGCTGGAGAACGACGACTTTCAGACTTTTCAATGATTTGTTTCAAAGTCGGAACCGTCACATCCGGTGCCGCAACTACAGGTGCCGTTGGGGCCGCTGTATTGAGTTTTTTATAGTAAGATAGATCTTGGCCCTTCGGAGCAGCTGCTTGAACGGCGATCCCTGCCGACAAAGCCGCCGCAAAAACTGCAACAGATAACGTTCTCATTTATATCCTCCAAGTTGTTTACCAAATTAGGATAAGCGAGTCGGAAAGTATTTGTCGATTGAGAAAATCAAAACCTTCGTGGATTATATGGGAATGAAATTTATCTGCAGAAAATCTCTCCGTCTTTTTCATTATGGGCTTTTACAAAGCCAGAGAGCTCTTCTGCGTCATCCACGAAAAATCTTCATCCTCGCCCTGGTGCTTTTTGCCACCTGCTTGGTTTCCGCGACGAAACTGCAAATTGGAATTCGCGCGGAGGATTGGCTAGACCAAAGCCTTGCAAGTACAAAACTGTATCTTGAGATGAAAGAGACGTTTGGCTCCGAGGACAAACTGTCGTGGATTGTTTCGTCCCCGTGGAATTATAAAAACTTTTGTGAGCAGCAACGTCGTCACTTCAATTGGGCCAATGAAGAAAACCGTCTGCAAAAAATTTCTTCGATCTTCGAACTGCGTCGCCCTCTATATAATAGCGAAAACGAAACCCTGATTTATCCGCGCGAACTCGAAGAGAACTGCCAGTTTTCAGAAGCCGCTATTCAGAATTTACAGCATCATCCCCTCACCGATTCATTCAGCATTCAGCCTGGCAAAGATCTTCTTTTTAAATTTACGTTTGAAGAGTTGGAAACGCCAACAAAGTGGGGAAAAACAGATTTTCAAGAAGTTGAAAAATGGATCGCCCATTTAAAACAATTGGAGCCCACAAGTCTTTTTGGTGGAAGTCTGTTCTTTCAAGAAAGCACGAAAGAAGGAATTCTATGGGCCAGCAAACTCAATATCCTCACGGCCCTTGTTATTGCCATCTGCTGTCGTCTGTTCTTAGGGACATGGCTGAGTGGAGCTATTCTTGTTTGCTTGATTGTCTTTACGACGTCTGTTTTGCAAACGGGGATGACGCTTAAGGGTAATATCGCCGACCCTCTTTCTTCCAGTATTTTCGTCATTATGACGATTGCTATCGTCGAAGATTTCTTTTTCTCCTTCTTTTTTTCCCGAGCACAAAAAGTTCGTTTAAGGACTGCTTTAAGACGCATGAGTCTTCCAAGTTTTTTTACAAGTCTGACGACGGCTATTGGCTTGGGCTCACTTGTAACCTCGACAAACATGAGCGTTCAGAACCTTGGATTTTGGACAGGTGTCGGCGCGATGGTGGAATGGGCCTTGGTGTATTTGCTTCTACCTTCCGTTTGCAAAGTTTTTCCTCGTCTTGATGAACTCGCGTGGAAGGGAAATATCTTTTTACCGAATTGGTTTCGCTCCATCGGAAGTTTTAGTCCCTCGCGAAAACTGGTGATTGCCCTCACGCTGCCTCTGGTTTTGATCTTTTTTACTTATGACAAGGTCAATATCAACTACACGCCTTTTGATATGTTCCCGTCCTCACATCCGCTTTTGCAATTCCGCGATTATGTGAAAGGTCAAAGAGGTTTCGAAGGTGACGTCAGTCTTATTTTTAATCACGAGAATCTGACAGAAGAAGATTCAAAGCTTATCGCTGAGGTCGCAAAGCACGCTCTAGTAGTTTCTTATAAAGATCCACGCAAGATGACAGAAGAACTCATGCCCGCAGAAGCAGATCCTGCCTTAAAGCGCATGATTGAAAGTGAAATCAAAGAAACAACGAGTCTTAAAGATTTCCAACAAAACGGCAAAAGCCGCGCGATACTTTTTATCAAAGAATACGACATGCAGTCTCTAGATGCGCTCACTCAATATGCAGATAAAGTTTGTGCCGGACGCTGCTATCTTTCGGGAGAGATTGTGGCCTTTAAAGACTATGCTCTTTCGATGCTCAAGACATTGTATTCGAGTTTTATTTTATCTTTAGCCACGGTCTCTTTGCTTTTGGCTTTGCTCTCCATTGCTGTAAGTGGTCGCGTGTTTTGGCCGTTGATTTTATCTTCAGTGTGGGCGCCGCTTATGCTGATGATTTTCGTTAGCGTTTTCCAAATTAAGATCAATGTCGTCACATGTCTTGCTTTGGATTTGATGATCGGACTTTCCGGCGACAATGCCGTTCAGTTTTTACTTTTTGATCGCAAGGGCCGATGGAAAAAAGGCCACACAGAGTTATTGCCTGTGGGCCTTATGATTGTCTCAACGATTGCTTTAATCAGTTTGATTTTGTTGCTTTCTTACTTCCGCACCGCACGTATTTTAAGTGGGCTCATGGAGTTCGGAGCTTTGTTGATGTTGATCGGCGACCTGTGGATTCTCAACTATTTCACGGAGGTAAAAGAATCGGATTCCGAGAGCCGCGAGCACGAAGCCTCCCACAATATCAGCAATGTGGTGCTGGCGGGTGAACACGACGGAAGCAGCAATTCCTAGCATCCAAATAGAAAACACGACCGTCAGCCATTTTTTATTTCGATGCATTTCTGCCGCCGCGAAAAGAGCCAAGGCTGAAAAAGTCACATGCAATGACGGCACAAGATTGTGCGGTTTATCCAGCGTATGAATGTTCTGAAAGATCTCGCGAAACGGCGATTCCGCCGGAATGACTCTTTCAAATCCTAATTGAGTTGGGAAAACAATAAACACTACTGCCGCCGCGAAAAGCGTGATCAGATTTGTCTGACAGTATTTTTTAAGGCGATCCGCATCGCACATAAACAGCGGCAAAAAAATCACGATATTCAAACTCAAATAAAGCCATACAAACTCAGGGATAAACGGCGCTTGAGTCTCCCAACCGAAATACCATGAGTAGTGTTGAGTGCTTTGCGCGGCCAAATAGTTTGTGAACCCATAAACTAAAGGAAATCCCAAGAGGGCTGCAGTGCCCCATGTAAGGAAGACCCACAGTCTTTTTTGATCAGGTAGAGAAAACAGAGGAAATGGTTTTTCTTTTGGATGTGTCATGCTTAAATATTATTCATGAAAGAAATCGTGCAAATCAACCGTAAAGATTTTCCTATTCCCGGTACACTGAATATCGTCATTACGATTGTCACTGTCGCTACTTGCTTGGGAATTCTTTATTGGACTCAGCAGCAAACGTCTTGGTTGTTGTTTATTCTTGGTGCTATCGCGTTTTCTTTTGCGAACAACACGGCATTTTCACTTTTGCATGAAGCCACTCACGGCATTCTTCATAAAAATCGTAGAATCAATAACAACCTAGGCCGTGTCGTTGCTGCTCTTTTTCCGACGTCGTTTACGATGCAACAGCTTTATCATCTGGGACATCATCGTCGCAACCGCACCGATGCAGAGATGTTTGATCTTTATTATCCGGGCGACAATATCGCGATGAAAAGATTCGTGATTTATGGAACTGTCTTTGGAATTTATTGGTCTTCGCCTTTTATCTCATGCCTCTTTTTTCTTGTGAATCCCAAACTTGTTTTGAGTTCGGAGTTTAAAGACTCAAAAATGATGCAGGCTTTAAGTGCGGATCACATGTTGGGTGGCCTCGATAAGGCTCTGGTAAAAACAGGAATCGTTCGAGCAGAAATCATCTTTACGATTCTTTTCCAAGCAGCGATTATTTATTTTTTAGGCCTTTCATGGGGCACGTGGCTTGCGTGTTATTGGGCATTTAGTATCAACTGGGGTTCTTTGCAGTATGCTGACCACGTCGGTGCGAAACGTGACATTCGCGAAGGTGCCTGGAACCTAAAAGTAAATCCGATCATGCAGAAAGTATTTTTGAATTATCACCTGCATTTGGTGCATCACCGTTATCCGAATCTTCCGTGGATCCATTTGCCTAAAAAATTAGATTTGAATGATCCCATGCCTAGTTTTACTTCAAAGCTATGGGAATTTTTGACAGGTCCACGCTTAGCAACGGAGCCATCTCCCACTTTGGACAAATCTTTTGAAGCCGTTATTTTTGACGGCACCATGCTTGAAAAGAAAACGGCTCAAGAAACTTAATTCATTCTTGAGCCGTTATGAACTTAAACTTTTTTTGCGAATTGCACATCTAAAGAAATCGAAACGTCGTCACCGACAAGTACGCCGCCTGCTTCCAGAGCCGCATTCCACGTTAAACCAAAATCTTTGCGTTTGATTTTAGTCGTTGCTGAAATACCAATCTTTGTATTTCCATAAGGGTCTTTCATTTCTGCCGAAGGACCTTCGACATCAAGAACGACTTCTTTCGTCACTCCGTGAATTGTTAAGTCACCTGTCACTTTAAGATCATCACCATCTCTTTCGATCTTTTTAGATTTGAAACCGATGGTTGGATATTTTTCGATATCAAAGAAGTCGGCACTTTTTAAGTGACCGTCACGTTGAGCTTCACGAGTGTTGATGCTAGCGGCATCAATTGTCGCCTCAACGGAAGATTTTGTGATATCGGAAGGATCGTACTGAAGTGTGCCAGAAAGCTTTTCAAAGCCACCGTGAACCTTTGCGATCATCATGTGTTTAACAGAAAAGTTTGCGCTCGAGTGAGCCGAATCAATTTGCCAGGTAGTCATAGACATATGTTCCTCCAAGGAAACGTGTTATCGATGAACCTAGAATCGCACGGTTTTAATTGTTGCAAAAGGACACAAGAATGCAAAACATTGTTGCAATTTTGTATCCAAGCATAAGAAGCCCTTATTAAGTATTGGAAGCCGCGATACGACTGCGGACTTTGGCATAAAATGGGACAGTGTATTTGCAGATAATGTGTACAATGTCAGTCCAACGAATATCCGCGATGCAGGCTAGCTCCACGCCTTCGTGGTAACGAGGATTTTTCTCAAGGAAATAACGAACGTCAGCGCTTGAAAGATCACGTGTCGTTGGCACTGCCATCTGATCCTTGACTCGGCCTAAAGACTTTCCAAAATCAATCAATGAAGTTTCTGATTTATAATAGCCGCTGAATTTTCCGTTGTAGAACGTATGCTTCACTGACGCGAGATCCGCAGGAATGGCTCCTTCCAACGATGGATAGGAGCGTGGAAAATTTCGACGCATCAACATGTAGGTCTTAAACCCCTTGCTGATAAGCATCCAATAAAGTGGAGCAAAAGGATGACGTAAGCGAGTTAGAAAAAGCACGCGAGTGAATGCAGATTGCAAAGTGCGTGAGCCCCAATAGTCGCTATCAACGACAGTATCCCCAGAATAAATTACGCGACCGCCCTCAGGAAGTTCACGAATCAAGATCGTGCTAAAACCAAATAAAAATGGTTCAGAAGATTTGCTTCGATCCCAAAGCATAATGACGCTGGTTTTTTCTGAAAGATCAGAATTAAAACGCTCAAACTCCACGTCGAAATAATACTTACCGAAAAGATCGAACATGCGTCGACGAAGAGTGGAATCAATTTGTGATACAGGAAGCAACGTATAACTCAAATCCATAAAATACCTATCTTGGATATAATCACCCTGTAATTCCCTTGTAAAGCGACACTTCACCGTGGGAAGCTAATTTATCTTATTTTGACATGAGGAACTATTTTATGAGTTCAGAAAAAGCTCTAGCATTCAATATATTCACTCTGCCAGCGGCGCTTGAAAAAATTTACGCAAAAGCAGATCCGCGCTGGATTATTGCGATAATCTTGGGCTCCTATAATATTTTGGGCTTTACCGTTCTTGGTTTTAATCGTTCCCCCATGCAAATGGTGGTGACTTCCATCATGGCCTGTCTGCTGGAACTTCTTTTGTGTTACTGGGTGCAACGCAAATGGGTTTTTCCGTTAAGCGCGCTCATCACAAGTTTTTCGCTAAGTCTTTTGCTAAACTATTCGCACAGCTATTGGATTTTAACTGTCCCGGTTTTTTTCGCGATCGGTTCAAAATATTTCTTAAGTCTTAATGGCCGACACTTTTTTAATCCTGCTTTGACGGGTGTTGTGTTCTGTTTGCTCTTTTCAAGCAAATTCATCACGGCGGCTCCAGCGTACCAGTGGACAGGCATTGAAAATCTTTGGGTCTTTATGACGTTCTTGGGAGTTTTCTTTCTGCTTCCAAAAATCAATCGCCACTGGCTTGTGATTTCTTTCCTTGCAACTTTCACAGCGCAAACGGCACTGCGCGCGTTGATCATGCGTCATCATCTTCCCTTTGAAACTCTTTTTCTGGGAACTTTGACGTCGCCTTCATTTATCCTTTTTACGTTCTTTATGATCACAGATCCTATGACTTCGCCAAAAACAAAAAAAGATCAGATCATTGTGGGAGCTTCCATTGCTTTGTTGGATTTGATTTTTCATATCTTCCAAAGTTACTACACTTTCTTTTTTGCGGGCTTTACAGTCGCGAGCATTCGCTTTTTGTGGTTTCACTATAAAGCTCTTCGCGATGGCGGTGGTTTTGCCGGGTTTAAAAAACGCCTCATTGAATATAAATACCCACGCAAGTTCACTGGTTCATTGGTCGCAGCCGCTTTGGTTTTTGGAACTTACAGTGTCGCCTCAAGTCCTGCGCATCTTTCAAAAGTTTTAAACTGGAAGTTTGATCATATTCCCGAGTCACAAAGCGGTTTGCATTCAGAGTTCGGAAATATTTTTGAACGTGTCGACCCGCGCATTCAACACATTGTAAAATGGGTTTTCAGCGTGGGAGACAGCGTCGCCATTGGTGATTTTGATAATGACGGTAAGATGGATATTTTTTTGACGAATATGTTGAAAAAAGATTCTGAAAGAGCGGCTCTTTATCACAATGAGGGCGGTTTCCGTTTCACTCGCGTTGCTTTGCCTGAAATCACGACAAGATTCACTCACGTGGAAGACAATGGTATTCCGACAAATGCGCTTTTTGTCGACTATGATAACGACAATGACTTAGATCTTTTTATTTCCGTGGCTTTTGGATCATCCCGCCTGCTGAAAAATATGCTGACCGAAACCGGCAAGGCCGAATTCGTTGATGTGACGGCGGAAGTAGGTCTTGAGGATTATAATAACTCCATCACAGCAAACTTCTTTGATTTCAACCGTGATGGACTTTTGGATCTTTATATTGGGAACGTATGGCCGGATCATCTTCCCAATTACAACAAGCCAACGCCACTGAATCTGTTTCACCTTCCACAAACCGAATATGATGGCGATGAAAGAATGTTCGACTTTATGCACGCAAGCTGGCACTTGGCGAACAATGGCGGTGAAAACGTTGTCTTCGTTCAAGATAAGAACGGTCACTTTACTAAATTAGATTCCAAAGAAATTGGAATGCCGGAAACTCGTTGGTCTTTGGCTATTGGGACAGCGGATCTCAATCAAGATGGATGGACCGACATTTACATCGCAAATGATTTCGGCCCGGATGATTTGTACTTCAATCAAGAAGGAAAAAAACTTTATAACCACAAAGGCACGATGTTTGGAAGTATCGGCAAGGATACTTACAAAGGCATGAACGCAAGTATTGCTGACGTGAACAATGATGGATTCCTCGACGTGTATGTTTCAAACGTGCACCATGCTCTGCAAGCAGAAGGTTCTTTGTTGTGGCTTTTCTCTAAAGACAAAAACGGGAACATGGTTATTCAGGATATGGCGACACAATGGGGCGCCTTGAATGAAGATCGTTTTGGTTGGGGCGCAAGTCTTGAAGACTTCGATAACGACGGTTGGGTGGATATCATCCAAGCCAACGGCATGGTGGATGATACGCCTGACAAAAAATTCGAGAGCTGTCCTGATTATTGGTACGTGAACGAAAAAGTTGCGCGCAGTGCTCCTAGTTATCATCGCCTGGCTAACAAGTGGGGCGATATTCGCGGACGTTGTATTTATGGAAAAGAAAAAAACCGCGTTTACATCAATCAGGGAACGTCTCTTGGAAATAAATTTGTCGACGTCGCGGACCTCGTTGGTTTGACCGAAGAAACAAACAGCCGCGGTGTTGCTTCGGCGGACTTTGATAATGACGGACGCAGGGATGTTGTGATCACTCACATGTATGCGTCACCTACTCTGGTTCGAAATGTTTTAAAAGAAGGTGCGAGCACTCCTCACTGGGTGGGTCTGCAGCTTCGCGGTGACGGCAAGACATGCAATACGCGTGCGGTTGGTACACAAGTTAAAATGCACTATAAAATCAAAGGCCAAGACACCGTGCAAATTAAAGAAGTTCAGCTTGCCACAGGATTTTCTGCACAAAGTGATGAACGACTTCTTTTTGGCTTGGGCGATTTCGCAGAACCCGTTGAAATTGAAATCACTTGGTGCGGCTTAAGAAAAGAAACGCGCACTTTAGATATTGATAAATATCACCTTATTCAAATGAGCCCTGTGACGACTCCATGAGTTTTCTGTCTCAAACGGCTCACGCAGCCATTCAGGTTTATCAAAAGGCCTCTTACAAACGATTTGTAAAAGGTCTTTCTGAATTAGAGGCCTTGCAGAAACAAAAACTGCAAGACACTTTGTCGTATCTAAAACCCTATTTGGGTTCCCGGGCTGACGTTGCAGGTTACAAAGAATTTCACGAAAAATTTCCTATCACTTCTTATCACGATTATCGCGAACTTTTTTCTTCAGAGAGAAAAACGAACAATAAAACCTTGCCAGAAGTCGTTCGTTTTCAACCTACGAGCGGATCTACGGATAACTTAAAGTGGATTCCGTACACACAAGGGCTCTTAAAAGATTTCGATGCAGCGCTGGGGCCTTGGCTTTATGATTTTTATTCTTCCTATCCTGAAGTTTTAAGAGGGCCTCACTATTGGTCTCTTTCATGGCTTCCTCAGGATCTGCGTGATGAAGGTGTGAGACTCAATGACACCGAACTTTTCCCTGCGTGGAAAAAGTTATTGTTAAAACAAACAATGGCGGTAATGGCACCTGTGGATCTTGCCGGAAGCAGTGAAAGCTCTTTATTTGCGACGGTTGCATACTTGCTAGATCGCGACGATCTAAGTTTTGCCTCAGTGTGGAGTCCGACCTATTGGCTGACTCTATTAAAGATTTTAGAAACACATCAAAAATCTTTAGCGCACTCCCTGATGGAAGGGGAATGGCAAGCTTACGCAAATGAACTTACGATGTTAGAGTGTCCGCACAATCCTGAAAGAGGTCGCGAGCTTTTGTCTTCCACGAATGCGCAAGAACTTTGGCCTCAATTAAAAGCTTTAAGCTGTTGGACGACGTCGACAAGCTCTGCTTTTGCGAAAGATATCGAGAATCGTTTTCCGAAACTCAAAGTTATCGGAAAAGGCCTTTGGGCGACGGAAGGTGTTGTAACGATTCCATTTCAAGGTCATTACACTTTGGCTTCTCAAAGTCACTTCTTTGAATTTGAAGATATCGAATCAAAAGAAATTCTTCCGTCATGGGAGTTACGGATTGGACAAAAAGTCAGTCCGATTCTTACGACCACTGGCGGATTGATTCGTTATAAAATGCAGGATGTTTTAGAAGTTTCAGGCTTTAATAGAAAAACACCATGTTTAAATTTTTTAGGGCGTGCTGATGGTGTTGACATGGTCGGCGAAAAAACCTCAAGCCTTCGCGCTCAAGAAGTTTTATCCGCACTTAGCAAGTTTGCTCCCCATCAGGAATCTTATTTGTTTGCCGTGAAAGCAGAGACAAATCAGCACTACTGTGCGGTTCTGAGTCGCCAAGGCAATAAAACTCTCGCTGAACTCTCAAAAGAATTGGAAGAATTATTATCAGAATCATTTCACTACAAACTCGCCCGCGAATTGCAACAACTAGGGCCGGCTCAGGTGCTGGTGCACGAAAAGGCTCACGAGAAGTACTTACAGCTTCATTTAAATCGCGGTATGGTATTAGGGAATATTAAAACGGAGTCTTTGCGCCTCATTTCGGAAAAAGAACTCCAGGAGAATTTTTTATGATGTTAAGTCTTCGCGAACGAGACAAAGCTTTAATCAATAACTGGTACATTGCTTGTCTTTCTAACGAATTGACTTCCAAGGCTGCGCTGAAGCGAGTGATTTACGACACGCCTCTTGCTCTTTTTAGAGATCCTCAAGGAAAACCTACGGCTCTTTTAGATCGCTGTGTGCATCGCGGGGCCCAGCTTTCGCTTGGATATTGCGATGAAGGACACTTACGCTGTCCTTATCACGGCTGGCGCTACGACTCGCAAGGTGTCGTGAATGAAATCCCTTCTGAAGGAAAAGGTGAATGCAAAGGCCGCCATCAACAACGATCTTATCCAACCATTGAACAAGATGGAGCGATTTGGGTGTGGATGGGAGAAGGCCCTCCTAAAACGGAAACTCCTCCTTGGCGTTTTCCCAATTATGGGGAAAGCAAATGGTGTCACTACTACATGATCACGGACTTTGATAACGAAGTGACGAATCTTGTGGAAAATTTCATGGATGTTCCGCACACCGTGTTCGTGCACTCAGGATGGTTTCGCGATCGTCAGATGACTCACGTTCCAATGACCGTGGATGTGGAAAACGGTCAAGTAAATGTGACTTATCACCAGCCTCAGGACTCCATTGGATTTACAAGATTCTTGATTAATCCGCTAAATGAAAAAATGACCCACACGGACCGTTTTATTTTTCCGAATATCACGCGTGTGGATTATACATTTGGAAGTTCTTCCGCGTTTATCATTAACTCTCAGTGCACTCCAGTTTCGACAATGAAGTCCCGGGTGTATACGTACATCGCTTTTAAAACTTTGAATTATGCGTTTTTGTTAAAACCACTAATGCAGTTTTATACTCGCCAGGTGATCGAACAAGACGTCGAGATCATGAAAAATCAGGGCGATAATTTAAAACTTTTCCCAGATGTGCCTTTCCGTTCCAGCGAAGCGGATGAATTGCACTTAGCTATTGAAAAAATCCGCCGCTACGGAATTGAAGACAAACCTGAAACTTTCACCTTCGCCAAGAAAAGTGAGAAGCAGTTTTGGATATAAGTGAATTTTTAAAGTCTCATTCTGGCGTCACCGTTGCGACAGAGAAAGACAACCAGGAAATTTTAAACTTTTTTAGCCAAACGCAGATTCAAGGGCGCGGGTTAAATATTGTTTATGATCGGACTCCAGATTTTTTCGCGTTTTTAAAAATTCACTCTCCACGCCTCTTGGTTCTTATCTATCGAGGTGTGGCTGGCGACATTCAGGGCGTTGCCACTATGCTTTTTCGAAAAGGCTACGTAGATGGAAAGGTCTCTGAGGTTTGTTACCTAGGTGATCTACGCATGGGATTTGATCGCAAAGGCGCCGTTCTTTGGCGAAAAATCTATGGGGAATTTTTTGCCCGCAAAAGTGAAATTGATCAACTGAAAGACGTCGAACTTTTTTATACGTGCTTAATTGACGACAATGAACTTTCTCAGCGAAGTCTTGCGCGCAATAAAAAATCAGGATTTGCGTATCATCGCGTCTGTCCTTATTCGATGGTGGCCTTGATGATGAAAAAGCCCGGCTTACCGACTTCGCCGACGGAACACGAAGTGACCGATGATCCTTCACTTGAAACCTTGATCGACTTTTATAAGAAGAATGAAGACTCCACGACGGCGGGATATTTGTATTCCCAAGAGATTCCCGAACGTCTGAATAAATGGCCACAGCTTTCAAAAAAAGACTTTTTGATTGTCCGCTATGAAGGCCGCGTCGTGGCTGCTTGTGCTTTATGGTCGCCGCGCGAATGTAAGCGCATCCTTCTCACAAGGGTTCCCTTTCATCTTCGCGCCGTTTTTTCTTTCTTGCGTGTTCTAAGTTTTGGAAAGTTTCAATTTGCGGGAGAATTAAAGGTTCTTTACGTCACTCATCTTCTTTTTGATCAAAAACTTTCCCAAGACGAAAAAGTAAAAATCTTTAAAGAAGTTTTAAAAGAAGCGTGGAAAGTTCGCGAGAAAAAAGGTTATCATTTCTTAAGTTTCTGCGACTTTAAAGAGGTGTCCTTAAAAGCAGCGGCGGATTCTTTCATCACAAATGACGTGGCCATGGCCATCCATGAAGTGATGGGAAGTGAAGACGAAGCTCCTACAAGTAAAAAGGACTACGGCTTTGAAATGGCATTAGTGTAAGGGGCACAAATGGCTTTTTTGTTTCCAGTATTGTTGGTCGTTCAATTTTTATGTTCGATATGGTTTTACTACAAACAAAACAAAGGGGCTTTCGTTGGCGGTCCCATCAGTTGGCCCAAAGCTGTGTGGCTTTATCATGCGATCTTTTCTTGGTTCTTAGTGCCCTTAGTGTATTTGTCTCTTCCAGATTTGCATATCTCTTTGAAAATTTTGATCGGTTTGCATGCTCTTATTTGGTGGATTCGTGGGCCTTTAGAACTTGTGATGATTTATAAGTTCTTTAACTGGACACCTCGTTACGGAATCACTCATGACGTTTTTCATGTGATTTTGTTATTCGCTGGAATGGTGGCAACTGCAAAACTTTGGCCGGAAAACATGACAAACTGGATGGCGTTCATTTATTGTGCAGTCACGGTGTTAATGTTGTGTTTTGAAATCAGCTTTGCCGCTTTATTCTTAGATGTCCGTGGAAACGAAGACTGCCGAATTTATTACGCGGCCGATGAACCGAAATGGAAATTCATCAACTGGCTCACGAAAGTAGGACTGGCATTCGGTGTTGGCCATGCAATCATTCAGGCTATTCTCGCGATCGCATATCTTTAAAAAAAGAAAAGGAGTGATTTCTCACTCCTTTTTCTGACTTCCAACCTTTATTTAAACTGATAGCCAGTTTGTGCAATTCTGCGACCGATATCATGATAAACCGGTGTCGCGTCTGGAGTTGTCGCGCGAAGACCGTCAACGTAGCGATTGTACATGCAGAAAGCCGCAGCGATCAAAACAGTGTCATGGATCTCAATATCCGTCGCACCTTGAGCTTTTGCATTTTTAATCATCTCTTCAGAAACTCCCAAAGCTTGTTTTTGCACTTGGCCCGCAATCTTCAGCAAAGATTTAAGTTTGTTTGAAATCGGTGCTGTTTCAAAATTCGTCTTCACTTGCTCAACAAGATCAAAATTGTCCTCAAGTAGAACACCCGCAATAGCAGAATGAGAACGCGTGCAGAATTGGCAGTTGTTAAGATTCGAAACGTAAGAGGCAATCATCTCACGCTCTCCACGGCTCAAAGAAGAAGGACCAACCAACAAAGTTTCTGCAAGCTCATTCAGAGGCTTTGCAGTTTCAGGTCTAAAACCCATCAATCCAATAATACCAGGCATGTCGTTATTAAGTTGAATATGAGGCATAAAACTCCCTTCAGTTTCAAAAAGGCTATGGCTGTTTTTCAGTCGAAGCAATCTCATTTTAAGACGTGAAGAGTCTTGAGATTTTATCTTGATGCGCCGATATATTTTTATGCTGTCTGCATTTTGGTTCGTTCTTTTAAGCAGCTTCTCTTTCGCGCAAGTCGATTGCAAATCATCCGCATCGACATCGTCGCTGACCTATTCTGCTTCAGAAATAAAAAGTATCACGAACGTCGCAATGATGGACGCACTTCAACACAATGGTTTTTCCAACATCTCAGTCAAAGAAATTAAAAACTTTAGTGAATCCGTAGGCGGCAAAAAGCCCGAATTGGTTTTAGATATCAGCGCGATGATTCTTGAAGACAGCGGCTGGAGTGAAGAAGAAGCGATGAACGCCTATAAAAGTGCCAGCAAAATTCTTGGTGTATGCGGCATCGGTTTTGGAAATATCAAACTGGTGAAAGCAAAATACAAACAAAGCGCTTTCAGATATAAATTCATACCTCAATGCAAAAGAGAAAGAGGAAAACTCTTTACATGCAAACCCGGCATTGAAGAAAGCAAAGGCACGTCGGCCGAACTCGCAGTAGCAAGCTTTCCGATGGGCCGCCCAGCCATTCACATGGCTGCACCCGACACATCAGAATGGGCCGCAGGCTGGAGCACTTATAGCAAGAATGGTTTAACTCCGCTTACGATCAGACCACCGATTACAAATGAAGAACAAAAAAATTTAGACTTTTACAATCAAACGCTTCACAGCTCTCTAGTCAGCAAAACCAACGAGGCCTATGATCGAACACTCTCACACGAAATAGCCCACCAACTCATAGGAAGCTGCGGAGACGAATCCCCAAAACCACAACACCACCACGGCCTAGGCGGACTGATGAGCGCCACAGAAACAAGTAAAGAAGCCAAAGACCTCTGCCCCCTCCTAAGAAAAAGCAGTCTATTAAGAAAAGGCCCATATAAGACGAGCTTATGGATTTAGAAATTTTGAGAATTTTAGATTAAGAGTTTTAGAGTATTGTTCTTAGCGAGAGTTTTTGACTGCCCCAGTTAATTGGGTAGATCCTAATTGGGTAGATCCTTGGGTAGATCCTAATTGGGTAGATCCATTGGGTAGATCCGATCCCAGACGGTACAAATAAAAAAACCGCCAGAAGGCGGTGTTTTTATTTGGTAGGGAATGCCGGATTCGAACCGACGACATCCACCTTGTAAGGGTGGCGCTCTACCAACTGAGCTAATTCCCTATTCGTTCGGAAGGTCCATTTTTTAGCGTGGTCCTTCCGATCTTGCAATCTCTTTTTTCAAAAATATTACTTTTTTATATCTTCCATGCACACTCTTTGAGTTAAGTGCGCTGAAATCTTCACGATTTGCATGTGAACCATCTCATCCGCAGCCTTATTATCAAGAGCGCCCATTGAAAGAACCATCACACCTTGAGTTGGGACGTTGCCCTTCAGTGGTGTAATTGGTGAATCTTTCTCGTTAAATGCCGTCAATTGAACACGGTATGTAGTACCCGCTCGGCTGGTCATTTGCGCCAAAACCTTTTGGTTGCGCTCTAAGCCCACGCCTGTTGCTAACATCTTACAAGTGTCTCCGTCGAATTGCTTTACTTGCAATTGGCGGATGCCTGTTGCTTTTTGACGAACCACTTTCAAAGCGAAGTAAGAAGTGAAGTCCCCTTGTTCCACTTTCCACAAGCCTTGAATATCTGTCCATGGGAATGGCTGAGCCAATGTCCACGGCCAAGGAACCGGACGATTATCGCTCGCCGGAATGATGTGCTCGTCATCAGCCGCACGAGCGCCCACTGACAGAGTCAGGCTTGTAAAAATCAATGTTGCCATCAAGATGTTGCGTAACATGAATCCCCCCTAGTGCTCGAAATGAACTCGAGCCGCTTTATTCATGTAGTATCCGTTTTTAGCTCTAAAAATATATTTTGGTTTCTCGTAATCCGGTTCAATGAGTTTACGAAGACGTTTGATCGTCACGTAAATCTTATTGTCGTGGATCGCGGGATCGTAAGGTTGCTTCCATACGTTCTCAACCAAATACTCTTTCGAGTAAATTTGGCCCTGATTCTGAACGAACAAACGCAAAAGGTCGAGAAGAATGAACTGATTTTTGAAATCAATGCGACCCAATTTTCTCTCTGTGACCGCATGATTACCTTCGTCAAAAATCAAATCATAACTTGTCTGAGGTTCTGCACCGATTTTCGATGCGTAGAAGTCAGCAATCTTACTAAGTCTTACATGATTTTCTGTGTCGATAGATTTTTGTGCGAGTGACAAATACACGCGCGCTAAATCTTTATCACCCATCTCGAAGTAAACGTCTCCAAGTTGGATCATCAAATAAGAAGCCATCACCACGTTGCGAGTTTCTTTAAGCGCATCGTAAGCTTTCCAAAGAACCGTCACCGCTTCTTCGTACTTTTTCATTTGCGCCAAGATATTTCCGTTTAGGATCAGCGAAGAAATTCTAAGTTCTGGAAGATTGTAAACCTGGAAGAAAACTTCAAGATTGTAGATCTCTTTCAATGCATCTGCGTAGCGAGCCATCGATGGGCTTGAGTAAACCATCGCAAGACCGAAGATCGCGTTGCAAATATCTTCTTTGTTGTCAGAGGCAAGAGCGATAGCAAGAGCCTTTTGAACGTAATCCAAAGAGACGTCTTGTTGTCCTTTGTAGAAAGCACAGATAGCGAGCGTGTAATAAGTTTTGGAGTTGAGTTCAAAGCCTTCTTTAAGAACTAGATCTTGGAGTTTTTCTTTTGTGAGATTGATTTCTTCAAACTGTTCGCGCTCTGCATAGATACGCAAAAGAATGTTCAAGCACTTCAAGTATTGAGAGAAATTTTTCTCAGCAAAGTATCCCTGAGACGCATCGTTGAGATGCGTGATCGCGGAGGTGAATTCTCCCCGATCGGAATATAACTTGCCGAGCTCAAAGGCACGATCTAGTTGGCTCATAAGTTCTTAAAACTCCAAAACAAAATCTAAATTACTCGCTGGGGTACAGGTTTTTACAGATTGTCAGGATTTCGTCAATGTAAGACGCGAACATTTGCACAAAAACTGTGCATAGTGAGAATTGATTTCAGTAATTTAATAAAGTGCGCTCACTGGGCGTCACTTAACGCGCGGAGCCTTTGGTCCAAGTTTAATAAGTCCGGCTTATTAGGACTCTGAAAGACGTTAAAAGACTGTCAAAATAAACCGTATAACACTCACAAGGACAACGGATGGGTCATCTGCGTTTTTTCATCATGTGTTTTACAGCAGTTACTTTGCTGTCGTGTTCTCCTAAGGAAGAAGAAAAAACACAAAAGCCAGATAATCAAACGGCAGAGCAGCCGACTCCGATTCCAACTCCTGCGCCAATCCCGACACCGGCTCCATCTCCGGCGCCGGGTCCAGTTCCTGCCCCTACTCCAACTCCGCAACCCGAGCCGTCTCCAGTACCACGACCATCACCAGAACCTGCGCCGCCAACGCCAACGCCAACGCCAACGCCAACGCCTGTGCCGCAGCCTCCGGTGGCTTTGAATTGTCCTGTGAATTTCGAAAAGGTGGAGGCAAATCTCTCTCTGAAAACAGAGGCGTTTTGTATCGCAAAATTTGAAATGAAAAAAGTGAACGGCCTTGCTTCTTCGGCGCCATCAGGAAAACCGTGGCTCGCTGGAAAAACCGCAGCGACAGAAGCTTGTGCTAATCTTGGAAACGGCTATCGACTTCCAACGAACTACGAATGGAATGCAGCCGCTTTAGAAATTTACAACAACAAACTCAATTGGACAGGAAAAGGTCACGGAGACGGAACTCTCTACACTGGTTTCTACAGTGCATGGAGTGAACCCGTTGAGATCAAAGACGTTAACGACCCTTACGATAGCACCGGCGCAAAAAAAGGGATCGAGCGACGCACGTTCTATCTTGCAAGCGGCAATGTTATTTGGGATTTCGGTGGCAACGCTTGGGAATGGGTCTCTGACACTATTTACGGAAACTCATACACGCCGGACCTTTCAAGTCCTTATGGTCGCAATTATCACAACAACAATTGGGATATAAAACCCGGCTCTCCGCAACTTTTTGATTTCACTGGAATGAGCAGCGTTCCTAAAAACGATGTCTATCTTGGAAACTTATTCGGCGGAAGTTCGGGCAAAGTCATTCGTGGCGGAGCTGTTTGCATCCACTCTAAAGGAGTCACTGGAATTTTCGCCGCAAACATTGGCGACATTACGGCCGATGATCTTCAAGCCCCGGCATCGTGGAATCTCAAAATGAACAACATTGGATTTCGCTGTGTCTATCAACCGCGATAAGGATCTTTTAACAAAAAATTGATCTCATTTAAGTAGCTGATATTTTCCAACAATTTCCTCACCCGCCCAAAAGATAAACAAATAATTTAAAGTTTATTCTGTTGCCCGCCGAAAAAATATCACAGGTCTAAAGTAGAGGAGGCCCCGAGTGCAATTCGTGAACAAGTTGATGTTGTTAGTATCGGTTTTCGGCTTAAGCGCATGCGCAACGATCGTCAAATCAGACAAGATTCCCGTCAAGTTTGTCGGAGGACTTGAAAGAGGCGAGACAAAAATCAGTTTGCCTGATGGGCAGTACACAGCACTGAATGGAAGAACCACAGTGTTAGTGAGTCGCTCCAAAGAAGACATTCCTATCACCGTGACATGCAATCAACAAACACGCGAAGGTGTGATTAAAACTGAATACGATGCAACCGCGGGTATTCTTGGAAATATTGTTTTCGGTGGAATCATCGGAATGGGTATTGATGCTTACAATGACAAGACTTACGATCCACCAGAAATTTATAACGTAGCTCCACTGTGTTCGACGGATAAACCCGTTGATAACATTGCAGAGAGTTCCGATCTCCCACGCCGACCTAGTTCGATCACGCGCAATAAGTATTGATGAATCAAAATACAAAAAGAAAAGGCCCTCTTATCGAGGGCCTTTTAAGTTTAATGCACTATTGCCAGAAAAAAGAAGCAGGCACCTTTTAGTGGTGATGGATGGCTTGGCCTGTGTATTGGGCTTTGATACCGAATTCGCGCTCTTTTTGAACTTTGAAAAGTTCTTTTGGCGATTTGATATCCAAAGCGTTGATCAATACTTGGTCTACATGATCCACCAAGATCACTTTAAGATCTTTCATCACTTCCTTAGGGATGTCCTTGAGATCTTTTTCGTTCTCTTTAGGACAGATGATCATCTTAATGCCACCGCGGTGAGCGGCTAGGATCTTCTCTTTCAAGCCACCGATTGCCATCACACGGCCACGAAGAGAAATCTCACCTGTCATCGCTACTGTGCGCTTCACAGGAATCTTCATGATCGCAGAAACAATCGAAGTCGTCAGAGCAATACCTGCAGAAGGACCGTCCTTAGGAACCGCACCCTCGGGCAAGTGGATGTGCACGTCGATGTTTGAGAAGTATTCTTTGTCCAAACCAAACAAAGGACCTCTTGAACGAACGTAGCTCATCGCTGCTGCACAAGACTCTTTCATCACATCACCAAGTTGGCCCGTGACTGTGAATTTACCTTTACCAGGCACCACACTCACTTCGACAGCAAGAAGGTCACCGCCCACTTCCGTCCAAGCCATACCGTTCGTCAGACCGATTTCGTTTTCCGTCTCAATCACGCCGAACTTGAATTTGTGAGGACCCAACAACTCAACAAGTTTTTGCGGAGTGACCACATAGCCTGCTGGTTTTGCTGTTGTCTTCGCTGCTGTTTTCGCGCCTTTTTTAGAAGCGGACTTTTTATCGCCCTTCGCTTCTGCTTTAAAGTTCTCAACAGCTTCGCCCATCACGATCTCTTTAGCGACCTTACGGCACACATTGGCCATTTGTCTTTCCAAGTTACGAACGCCGGCTTCTTTCGTGTAGTAACGAATGATGTCGCGGATCGTTTCGTCTTTGATCGTGACTTTATAATCTTTCAATCCATGGTTTTCCAATTGCTTCGGAACCAAGTAGTTCTTCGCAATGTGGAATTTTTCCTGCTCAATGTAACCTTCAAGATTGATGATCTCCATACGATCCAACAATGGACGTGGGATTGTATGCAATGAGTTCGCCGTTGCGATAAACATCACTTTTGAAAGGTCGTATTCCAACTCCAAGTAGTGATCTTGGAAGTTGTTGTTTTGTTCAGGATCAAGCACCTCAAGCATCGCTGCTGCTGGGTCACCACGGAAATCGTTGGCCATCTTGTCGATCTCATCGAGAAGAACAAGTGGATTTCCTTTATCTACTTTACGAAGCGCTTGCAGGATTTTACCTGGCATCGCACCGACGTATGTTTTTCTGTGACCGCGGATCTCAGCTTCGTCACGCACGCCACCCAAAGAGATGCGCGCAAAAGGACGATTCAAAGATTCAGCGATTGATCTTGCAAGAGATGTCTTACCAACCCCTGGAGGACCTGCCAAACAAAGGATAGGACCCTTCATGTCTTTCGAAATTGAAAGAACGGCAAGGTATTCAAGGATACGGTCTTTAACTTTCTCAAGACCCCAGTGATCATCATCGAGGATGCGCTGAGCGTTCTTAAGATCGTGTTTCTCTTCATTGTAATCGTACCAAGGAAGTGAAAGAACCCAGTCGATGTAGTTACGAACCACAGTCGCTTCCGCTGACATTGGTGACATCATTTTGAGTTTTTTAATCTCTTTCATCACCTTGTCTTTAGCTTCTTGGGACATTTTCTTAGCTTTACACTTCACCTCAAGATCCTGAAGTTCTGCTTGGTAATCGTCTTTCTCACCAAGTTCTTTCTGGATCGCCTGCATTTGTTCGTTGAGGTAGTACTCTTTTTGAGAGCGTTCCATTTGCTTCTTCACGCGAGTACGAATCTTCTTTTCCACTTCAAGAATTTCGATCTCACCTGTCATCAAGTTGAGCAAATGTTCCAAACGTTTTGAAGGATCAACGATCTCCAACACCGCTTGTTTGTCTTCAAGTTTCAAATTGAGTTGCGCAACAATAATATCCGCAAGTTCACCAGGATTTTCGATAGTCGATACACGCATCAAAATTTCTGGTGGAATTCGCTTATTAAGTTTTACGTAAGTCTCAAAAGTCGACTTGACGGAGCGAACCAAAGCTTGGGCCTCAACGATGTTCGTTGGGTCTTCATCCAAGGCCTCGCAAGAAACCATAAAGAAGTTGTCGTTGTTTAAGAAATTCTTAATCTTTACACGACGTTTGCCTTCTACTAAAACTTTCACAGTTCCATCAGGCAGGCGTAATAGCTGAATGATGGTGCCCACGGTTCCGATAGCAAAGATGTCTTTAGGTTCGGGATTGTTTGTCTTAGCGTCTTTTTGAGCCGCCAAAACGATATCTGTCTGTTTGCTCATCGCTTCTTCAAGAGCGTTGATACTCTTTTCGCGACCTACAAACAATGGCATCATCATATGTGGAAAAATGATGAGGTCTCTTAGGGGCAAAAGTGGTAGTTGTTGTACTTTTCCCTCGCTCATATCCTCTCCCTCCCTGTGGGTTAACGAGCTTACTTGTGCATAGGACACAAGCCGGATCTGCGTCGGTTAAATATCCTTATCCAACCTTCGCTGTTCCTACTAATAAGCTTAACTATGTGTTCGATTACTGGGAAGTAAATATATTTGGAAAAAAAAGAGTTCTGGTCCTTGCCACGAGTCCAAATTGCTCACATTTTGGGCATCATTAAAGAGCCTAATGTTACTCGAAAATTATTCTTATTTGCGTCGGATTTTGAGAATCTTTCCTAATTGTAATTCCCGGGAGTCAGATTTTCGTGCCCTTTTTGTCCAAATTGTTCGATAAGTGCACTGTGACACCTAGAGATCCCAGACGCTGGTTCCGCAGAAATTCTCTCTCTCTAAAGCTTCTCATTGCGACATGGGCCGTGAGTTCTTTTGCCACGCTTATTTTAACGGCGTTTCAGCTCCTTATGGACTACCAGCGTGACTTCGACAAACTACAAAATAACTTCGCCATTATTAAAAATTCCTACCTCGACTCCATGGCCGAACACTTGTGGTCTTATGACACTAGACTGCTAGAAATCCAGCTCGATGGTCTTAGCCGTTTGCAGGGTGTTAGCTACCTTCGTCTTGTGGCAGATAACAAAACGATCTACGAATCCGGGAAATCCGATCCGACTGAAGAGAGCCACAAACGCTTTGATATTTACCACAAAAATACGAACGAAATTCTAGGAACTCTGGACGTGGAGTTGGATGTTCGTTCTTTGCGCCAAAAATATTTCCAGGAAGCGATTTGGATTTTCATCCGTCAAGCGGCGAAAACCATGGTCGTCGTGTTCTTCTTGTACTTCATTTTCAATCAGATTCTGGTCATTCACATCCAGCATATTGCTCAGTACTTAAAAAGCAATCGAGGAAGGGCCAACGAAGATTTGCAACTGCATCGACCGCACCATCGTGGAGAAGACGAATTGGATGTTCTCGTTGCCTCCATCAACACCTTCCGTTCGGAGCTTTTAGAAGCCAACCAAAAATTGGAATCTTTAAACCAGGCTCTTGAACAAAAAGTCACGGATCGCACGCGTCAGTTGACGACGAAAAATGAAAGTCTTGAAAAGGCCATGTTGCAGATCAAACGCATGCAAGCGACCTTGGTGGCCCAGGAACGTCTGGCTTCTTTGGGAAGTCTCACTGCCAGTGTGGCGCATGAGATCCGCAATCCGTTGAACTTTGTTTTGAATTTCAGTGAGCTTTTAACGGACTCAGAAAATCTGGAAGAAGTAAAAGAAATCAGCCGTGTTGTCTTAAAACACAGTCAACGCATTGACCAAATTGTGCGCTCTATGCAGATCCTTTCAGGTTATGATAGTGATGTTTTGGAAAGCACGGATATCAACGAGATTCTTAAACGCGCTTATCAGGAAACAATCTCCACACGCGCTTTGGGTTCAAGTTATGTTCCGCCAAAGGTTACTTACCGTTTGAGTGATAATGTCGTGGCCCCTGTCTATGCAACGTCCCTCTTGCGTGCGCTTTCGAATATTGTGGACAATGCCATTCACGCTTTAGAGAAAAAAGTTATCACCAATAAAAACTTCGAGCCTGAGTTGACACTGTCCACGGCCGTGCGCGGAGACATGGCGGAAATCACTATTCGTGACAATGGTGTCGGCATACCAGCTATTTTGGGTGAAAAAATCTTTGATCCATTTTTAACAACAAAGGCCGCAGGAGAAGGGGCTGGTCTGGGTCTGACTGTTGCTTTTAATATTGCCCAAAAACATGGAGGCACTTTAAAGTATACAAGTGAGTTCGGCCAATGGACTGAGTTTGTCATGGCTTTACCACTTGTACATGAGAGACCAAATCCATGATTCATATTGTGATCGTTGATGATGAGGCAGACACTCATCTTTTATACAAACTGAAGTTCAAAAAGCTTTTTGCCAACTCAGGCGATTTGAATCTGGTGTCTTTTTTGAACGCTCCTGATTGTTTGCGCTATTTAGAGCGCAAAGATATTCCGCCCGTTGATTTGATTCTTTCCGATATCAACATGCCTGACATGGATGGATTTGAACTTCTTCAAAAAGTTCATGAGATGAATGCCAATATTCCATTTTATATGGTCAGCGCTTATGAATCTCCGGAGTTTCGCCTTAAAGCCGACAGCCTCGGGGCCACACGCTTTTTAAGCAAGCCCGTCGACTTCCATTTGCTGGGCGATATGCTTCGCAAAGATCTTTCTTTGCCACCAGCCAGTCTTTAAGTTTCAGCTAGGTTTTTAAGGGCCCACACGGTGATTTCGACAGAAGTGGAGCAGTTCAACTTTTCCATGATGTTCGCCTTGTGAGTTTTTACTGTGTGGTCTGTACAACCCAGTACGCTTGCAACCTCTTTATTAGTTTTACCTGTAGCGATCAGTTTAACGACTTCAAGCTCTCTGCGAGTTAAAACTTCGGCAGGATTGGGGGCATTCATGACTTCTTGTAACGAGGGGCAAATATAGCTTGTGCCTTTTTGAAAATGTTCAAAGGCTGCCTTCATTTCATCTTTGGTATTCAGTTTTGAAATAAATATTTTTACGCCCAAGTTTCTGTAACGCTGCAAAGTGGTTCTGTCTTGCGTTTGTGTGACAAGAATATAGCGAAGACCCAAAGCGGATGCGCGCACTTTTTCTATCACATCGATACCGGTACCGCCTTTTAAAGTGTGATCTAGAAACACGATTTGCGGTGATAAGGCTAGAATTTTTTCGACCGCTGAGGATACATCGGAAGCTTCCCCAATAATTTCACATTGCGGAATCACTTCCTGAAAGGCCATTCGCATGCCATCGCGTGTAAGCGGATGGTCTTCAACAATAAAACATCTCATAAAAACTAGGTTCTCGGTTGTTAGAAAAAGAGTCAAACACTCTATGCAAGAACTTCTGCAGGAAAGCGCAGATGAACACGAGTTCCCTTAGAAACTTCCGATTCGATATGCAAATGTCCTTTGATCTCTTTAATAAAATTCATAGTAAAGTGCATGCCGACGCCGAAACCCTCTTGCGCTTCACGCTCTTGGTTTGTGCCAGAGACAAGACGCTCTACCGCTTCCGGCGTCATCCCCACTCCCCAATCCTGAACAAGGATCTCAATCCACTTTTCGCGATGATGACAGGTGAGCTGGACTTTTCCTTCAGCATGACTAAACTTAATCGCGTTCGATAAAACATTTCTAAAGATCGCTTCTAGAATATTTTTTGTTCCCCAAACATGCACGTCCCCTTCGGGAAATGAAGTTTCAACATGGATATTCTTACTGATCACCTGGGCAGAAAGCTGACGGATCGAAGACTCCACGATGGGTTTTAAACTAATGCGTTTGGTTTCTTTGTCTTCTTTGTTCCAAGCCAAAACATTTTGCAATAACGTCAAGGAAGCGGAACTCGCATCAATAAGACGATCCACGTATGTTTTGTATTCCGCAGAGTCCGGCTTCATGTGCCGCATGCCCGTAAGAAGTGTGTGCACACTTCCCAAGGAGCCTGACATATCATGGGAAAGAACGGCGTGAATTCTTTTGTTGAAGTCTGTGAGATGTTTTAGAACAAGATTGCTTTCTTCCAAATCTTTATTCAATTGCACAATGTCGCTGATGTTATTTAGGACATAAACTGAGCTGTGAGATTCCCCGCCTTGAGTGGCGAGTTCATAGTGAAAGACCTGATAGACTTTATCTTGTGTTGTTAGATTTCCGGAGTTCCGCGAAAGCTCTCGAAGCTCTGAGTTATTTTTTAGAGGCCGGCCTTGATCCGAAGGCTTTAAGGAGAAAAGATCTCTGGCTGCTTTATTGGCGTCCCACAGCTCCCCATGCGGGGACAGTGTCACAACCGGGTTTGGGAGATTTTCAATCACTCTTTCTTGCGCTAAAGATTTTATATCAAGAAATTCCAATCGCGTGACCGCAAAATAAATGATTAAACAAAAGACCCAGAATCCACCTACAGAGACTTGTTTCGCGATAGGATTTGGCGAAATGTACATACCCCAAAGATCCAGACTCGTAGAGAGTACACTTCCCAGTAAGAAATAAATCGCGTATTTGCGACGCAGGCCCTTGGCACAAATGGCGTTGTGAATGTAAATGACGTTGAGAAGAAGAATGCCCAGAGAGCCGTGAATAAAATTTATCGAAATCAAAGGACCTAAGCTGTAGCTCAAAAGACCTTTGTAGCCGGGAAACTCCTGAAAGTTATAGAAAACCAGATGCTCCGCAAAAGAAAATCCCAGAATACTTGCCATATTTCCGAGGATCGTGATTGCCGGAATGATAAAGAGAAGAACAAAATATCTTTTATATCTTTCCCAGAAAGGCCGGTAAAACACCATCACGATGGTCACAATGCCCATCGACACGACCGTTGGCAAAATCAACTGTCGCATCCGTGTCAACAGCACACGCGTTTCAAAATCATCTGTGACAAAAATACTTAAAACCAAAAACGCCCACAAAGCGTGAATGATTTGAGTTACCAATAAAAAGCCGTGCACCGTCGAACGCCTGTAAGGCCACAACAACACCGACAAAACGGTGCATAGAACACATGTTATAAGAATACCTAAAATGACAAAAGAAAACATGGTGACGTGATTTCACCATGTCAAAGACGCAGATGTCTAGCGATTGCGCACCAAAAGTTTCACATCGTCACGACATTCACATTCCGTTTTCAATCCGTCGCCAGCCTCTGAATTTTGGCAGTACTTCTGCATTTTCTCTTCGCAAGAGATTTTTGCAGTTCGGTTTGATTGCGCTAAAACTTCGATGGAAAAAATAAAACCAAGAGCCAAAGACAGAGTCAGCATGGCAGCAATGACTTGCTCCTTCATACTCCCCCCCGCTTGAAAGAGAGTTTATGAAGGAGCTTTTTAAGTATAAATAAGATTTCCAAAGCTCTGTGCTTTTACAAATTTTCGAGCGTAAACTGTGTAAGAGTTTCTCTGTTTATTAAACTAATCTCATCATCTTCGCACACTCGTAACGAAGGCAGAGAAATTCTCCTGCAAAGATGAACTTTAGGAGGAGCTGTGTCGGGCTTACGTTGGATTGCCATTGCTGAAGCACTTAAAGGTCTTTTCGTCCTTTTTGGCGGCTTGGGCCTGCTGGAATATCTTCATCTCCATCTTCAACATATCGGAAATATTTTAACCGCGAACATTGGATTAAATCCGGAGCATCACTATTCTAAAGCGCTGCTGCAAATTCTTTGGGGCGTGAACAATAAAACCATTTTACTTTTAGCGGTGGGTATCGTCGTTTACTCGGTCCTGCGTTTTGCGGAAGCGTATGGCCTGTGGTATGAGCGCACCTGGGCCCGCTGGCTGGGCATTATTTCTGGTGGGGTTTACCTGCCCTATGAGTTTTATGAACTCTTTCATCGCTTCTCGTGGATAAAAATGGGGATAACGATTGTGAATATCGGAGTCGTTATTTATCTCGCAATGAATCGCGATCGTTTTTCCACCAAAGAAGAAAAAAATGCTTACGACATTCCGAAATAAAAAGAGGACTGGTTTTGCCAGCCCTCTTTTCTTTTCAAATTTTGTTTTAGGATCCTACGCAGAAGATTTCTTTTTTGCTTCTTCTTCAGCTTGGATTTCTTCGTCCGTTTTGTAAACCAACATTGGCTGTGCGCCGTCGTTGATCACGTTTTCATCGATTACAACTTCCTTCACGTTTGATTTTGAAGGAATGTCGTACATGATATCCAGCATCGCCGTTTCAAGAACACCGCGAAGACCGCGGGCACCTGTTTTACGTTTCAAAGCCATTTGTGCTACTGCACGAAGAGCTTTGTCTGTAAACTTCAACTCAACACCTTCAAAGCTGAAAAGCTTTTGGTATTGTTTTGTGATGGCATTTTTTGGTCTTACCAAGATGTCCATCAACGCTTCTTCATCAAGAGGCGCAAGAACTGCAATCGCCGGCAAACGACCGATAAACTCCGGAATCAAACCGAATTTAGAAAGGTCATCTGGCTCCACTTTCGCAAGAAGGTTGGAGCTCTTCTCCACTTCCTCTGACGTGCGGATGTCCGCTGCGATACCCATTGTTTTATTTGAAGTTCTGTTTTCGATGATCTTATCAAGACCTACGAACGCACCACCCACGATGAACAAAATATTTGTTGTATCAACTTGGATGAATTCTTGTTGCGGATGTTTACGACCGCCTTTCGGAGGAAGATTCGCCACCGTGCCTTCAAGAATTTTTAGAAGTGCTTGCTGAACACCCTCACCACTCACGTCGCGAGTGATTGATGGGTTTTCCGACTTACGAGAAATCTTGTCGATCTCATCCACGTAGATCACGCCACGCTGTGCTTTTTCTACGTCGTAGTCTGAAGCTTGCAAAAGATTTAATACTACGTTTTCAACGTCTTCACCGACATAACCGGCTTCCGTCAAAGTCGTCGCATCGGCCATTGCAAATGGCACGTTCAAAATCTTAGCAATTGTTTGTGCTAACAACGTTTTACCGGAACCCGTTGGTCCGATAAGCAAGATATTGGATTTTTGCATCTCAACGTCGTTGGCTTTTTTACCATTGGAAATCGCGTTCACGCGCTTGTAGTGATTGTGAACCGCAACAGCCAAAGTTTTCTTCGCCTGCACTTGGCCGATCACGTAATCATCAAGATAAGTTTTGATGTCAGACGGTTTCGGAACTTTGAACGTTCCTTTGACCGCTGTCTCGCGCTCTTTTTCCTCGTCAATGATGTCATTGCAAAGGTCGATACACTCATCACAAATGTAAACGCCAGGACCCGCAATCAGCTTCTTGACTTCTTTTTGGCCTTTGCCGCAGAAGCTGCATCTCAATGCGCCGTTAGTATCTTTAGTCGTCATTGGTTGTTATCCTTTTTTCGCTTTACGAGATTCAACAACGTGATCAAGCAATCCGAATTCTTTAGCTTGGTAAGGGTCCATAAAGTTATCCCTTTCCATCTGATCTCTCAAGAAATCATAAGGTCTGCCTGTGTGCGTTTCATAAATGCGAGTGAGTTTTTCTTTTGTCTTGAGCAACTCTTTCGCATGAATTTCGATATCAGTGACTTGACCTGACAAACCGCCTCCAGAAAGAAGAGGTTGGTGGATCATGATGCGCGTGTTCGGAAGGCTGTAACGCTTTCCTTTTGTTCCCGCTGTGAGCAAAAGTGAACCCATACTTGCCGCCATACCCATGCAGTATGTAGCCACATCGCATTTTACGAATTGCATAATATCGTAGATCGCAAGACCCGCAGAAACACTACCACCTGGAGAGTTGATATAGAGATGGATATCTTTTTCTGGATTATCCACTTCAAGGAAAAGGAACTGCGCGATAATCGCGTTTGCAACCTCGTCCGTCACCGCTGATCCAAGGATCACGATACGGTCTTTTAAAAGGCGGGAGTAGATGTCGTATGATCTTTCACCCTTTGAGGTCTGCTCTATGACGTATGGAATGAGTGCCACTGCTGTCTCCTGTGGTTGTGATTGAGGTGTCATTCTGTGCTACCTATCGGAATACTTAGACAAGACTTTATCAAAAAGCCTTTGACCCGTAAAACTGCTGTGCTACATCTATTAACGTTTCACAAAACCGAATCATATTAAGGGGTTCATATGGCTTTCAACTTGCTCAACAAAGACATCGAAACACTGACTTGCCCGGCTTTGGTCGTGTTTTCTAAGTCATCTTCTCAAAAAGATAAGCTCGCAAAAGTGACTCATTCTGAGCTCAACAAAAAACTAGCTGCTTGTTTGGAAGAAAAATCGATCACTGGAAAACACCAAGAAGCTGTTACTTTCCGTGAAATGAATTACAAAGGCTTCCGTCATGTGATCGTTGTTGGTCTGGGCAAAGAAAATCAGATTGATCATGAAAGCGTTCGTCAATCTGTAGCAACAGCTTTCGAAGCGGTTAAAGCTTTGGGAGTGAAAGAAGCGGCCTTGCACTTTGATGGCATCACTTCTTCTAAAAAAGACGCCGCTGATTTCACAAAAGCCACTGTTGAAGGTTTGATCCTGACTTCATACGTATTCAACGAATTGATGTCCGGTAAAAAAGAAGAAAAAGAAATCGACGTTCACATCGTGACTAAATTGGCTGCTGACAAAGCTGTTAAAGCCGCTTTCAACGAAGGTGTGATCCTTGCGACTTGCACAAACTTCTCTCGTCGTTTGGGTGATATGCCAGGCAACTTGATGACGCCAACAATTCTTGCAGACTCTGCAGTTGATGCTGCAAAAGGCACAGGCCTTAAAGTGACTGTTTGGGATAAAGCACGCATTAAGAAAGAACGCATGGGCGGTCTTTTGGGCGTATCAAATGGTTCTGCCCAAGAACCACGTTTCATCATCATGGAATACAAAGGAGCTGCGGCTTCTAAAAAGCCAGTGGTGTTCGTAGGTAAAGGTCTGACTTTCGACTGCGGTGGTATCTCTATTAAGCCTTCTGCAGGTATGGAAGAAATGAAATTCGATATGTGCGGTGGCGCGAACGTGATCGGCACATTGCTTGCGATCGCGAAATTGAAATTAAAAATCAATGCTGTGGGTCTTGTTGCTTCTACTGAAAATCTTGTAGGTCCTGCAGCGACGAAGCCAGGCGATGTTCACACAGCTCGTAACGGCAAAACGTTCGAAGTGAACAACACAGATGCTGAAGGTCGTTTGATCTTGGCAGATGCACTTTCATACGCAACAGAGCTTGAACCACAAGTGATTGTTGATGCTGCGACTTTGACAGGTGCGATGGTTGTTGCTCTTGGCAATACACACACAGGTTACTTCACTCGCAATTCCGCTTTGAAAAACAAAGTTGAAAAAGCCGCTGTTGAATCTGGTGAGTGGGTATGGAACATGCCACTTGTCGACTTCCACGTAAAAGATATGAAAGGCACTTACGCTGATCTTTCGAACATCTCTGCGGGTAAAGGTGCGGGCTCTGCAACAGCAGCAGCATTCCTTGAGCAATTCGTGGGCGAAGGCATTCCTTGGGCCCACTTTGATATCGCAGGCACTGGCTGGGCTGTTGGAAATCGTCTTCCATACTGCACGAAAAAAGGTGCTTCTGGTGTGATGGTGCGTACATTCGTGGAACTCGCGAAACAACACGCCTAATCATTTTTTGCAATAATTGATAAACAAAGAAACCCTCTTGAATTATAAAATTCTTGAGGGTTTTTTTATGTCTGATGAAGTTAAAAAGCTAGTCGACGGATTTCATAGTTTCAGAAATAAATACTTTGTAAAAGACACGGATCTTTTCGATCACCTCAGAACCGATGGGCAGGCACCGAAAACGCTGATTATCGGCTGCAGTGACTCTCGTGTTGATCCTGCACTTTTAACTCAAGCAAATCCTGGTGATATTTTTGTGATCCGCAACGTGGCCAATCTCGTGCCTCCTTATGAAGAAGGCGGCGGATTCCACGGGGTCAGTTCCGCGATTGAATTTGCCGTTAAAAATCTAAAAGTAGAAAACATCATTGTTCTTGGTCATGAACAATGTGGCGGCATCCACGCGCTTTTGACTGGTACCCATGACAACAGCTCACAAAGTTTCATCGGTTCTTGGGTGAAAATTGCGGCGGAAGCTCGTACTGAAGTTTTACGTGAAATCCCCAATGCGCCACTCAAAGAACAACTGAATTCATGTGCGAAAAAAGCCGTTTTGATTTCTATGGAAAATCTTATGAGCTTCCCGTTCATTGAAGAACGAATGAAAGCTCATGAATTGAAAATTTACGGTTGGTTTTTCCAGCTCGAAGGAGGAAAACTCCTTGAGTTCAGTTACGAACAAAGAAAGTTCGTTGAGATTTAATTTCTAAAAATTAAGAACCATGGGGTGGCCGAGGTATCGTGCCACTTCATCGCTTTCAATCACCAAAGCTTCCGAATCTTTTTCATTCACAAGCTTCACGGATTTTAGCAACCAAGTGCGCGGCCACTCTTCAGGAAGATTCGTAAAACGAACGGTAACAGCCGAGCCTTCGTTAAATTGAAATTCACCGTCGCCAGGGCGCTCGCCCACGATCTTTGCAACTGGTAAAAACAGCGGATTGATTTTCGCCATGTCTGCAGAAAATTGACAGCGACCCTCGATTTCCATCACAGGCTTGTCACCCGCGACAGAAACACCTTCAGCTTCAAAAGACAAAGCGACTTTTCCAAACTCTTGGCAAGCTAATTTCTTTTCGCCGTTTTGATTTACGAAAACAAAGTGACCTAAGCCGATCCCAGCGCCGCCCGAAGTTTTGCGCAGCTCAAGACCCGAAAGCAGGCGTTGTTTGACAGCTTCATGAAGTTTTTCACCACGCAGGTGTGAGAAGTCGAACGTGTTTTTAATCGCAGCAGGATCGCGATTCACTTGATATTCATCTGTTGTGTAGTTGATGACGGAATAACCAAAGACAAAACACAAAGCAAAAAGACAAAACACTCCGTAGAATTTTCTCATAAACTGTAGGTCCCTCTTTCATGTAGATTAACATGCGAGCATAGAGGGTCTCGCATTTTCTCGTTGGTTCTAGGCATAAGTCTTAGTGAAATTGGCTTTAGTCGGGCCTTTTAAGCCAGATTTCTTGTGTAATTTTTTCTGCAAGCTCTTAAATTTCAGTCACAATTACCGGTAATTTTCAATAGGAGCCGACCTCTAATTCCCCAAGGTTATTAAGCCTTTGACTCTCTTCGCGGGTTCGCCATAAAAATCCTCGTTATGAACAAAACCTCAGAATTTTTATTAAATGAATATCAGCGTCGTCGCTCTTACAATCCTGCGCTTACGAATGCTCAGTTCGCAAAAGTCTTGGGTATTCCTTCCAGCCGATTAAGTGACTACATCAACGGTCGTCGCATCATGACGGTCAGTATTGGTCGTCAAGTCATCAAAGGTTTGGGATTAGCTGATAATGATTTTGAACATTTAAAAAGTTTGATCGAATTCGATAAAAGAAAACTCAAAACTCTTTTACCCGAAGTTCAACTTAAAGAGGACGAGTTCGCCGTGATCTGTGACTGGTATCATTTCGCGATTCTTGCGTTGGTTCCGGTAAAAACTTTCCAACCTTCTCCAGCGTGGATTGCAGACCGTTTGAATATTCCCGTGGAAGTCGCTTCCGCTGCTATTGAAAGACTTTGCCGCCTTGGCTTACTTAACATTGAGAACGGCAAATTCATCGTCACGCAAAAACAACTTGAGACGACACACAATATTCCTTCGGAGTCTTTACGTCGCTCTCACAAACAATCCTTGGTGCAAGTGCTCGACAATATGGACCGCATTCCTTTGGAATTGCGTGACGTGACCTCGATCACTTTCCCGATGAATAGAAAAAAGATTCCTGAGGCGAAACGTTTGATTAAAACTTTCCGTCGTAAGATGGCGACTCTTATGACTCAAGGACCGAAGACCGACGTTTATAATTTGAACGTGCAGCTCTTTCCGGTGACGAAGGTGCAAAAATGAAATCATTAGTTTTTCTATCAGCATTTGTTCTTTCTTCTGTGGCACTAGCTAACAACTGGTATGACCGTGGCAACGCGGGTTTTGCAATCCTCTGTGCGGGAGGCGTGAAAGCTCAAACTTTGGATCTCTATGAAGTTTCTGAACGTCATGGTTTGGTGGCGTCTTATTCAAACAAATCTTCGGCTGTGGAAAAAGCCGTGGATTTATTGTCGCGCTTAAATTCTTTAGATCCTGCTCGCGCAAAGATGTACCGTTTATGGGCTCAGGACTTTATGGGTTCTGCGACGTTTGTGGCTGCCGCAAATGAGTTTGTGAAAACTCCGGATGCAGGCCTTGTGACATTGCCGACGGATTGCAAGCTAGAGCAAGCGGTCTTCCAACGAAACCCGTCGATCTTGAATAAGTCTCGTTACATCGTGAATAGCACTTTGTGGAATAAACTTGATGCTGACAACCAAGCAGCTTTGATTGTTCATGAAGTAATCTACCGTGAATTCATGAACAGCCTCGCGTTTGAGGTAACATCGGAAAGAATCCGCGCGTTTAATTCGTTTATTCATGCAGATGGTTTAAAAACTTTGTCTGCGCAAGAATACTTGGCTTTGCTTCAAGAACTTCATTTTACGAATTACGAATATAAAGGTCTGAATCTAGCTTTGGGGTACACAGACACAAAAGGTGCATGGAACAACAGCATTCTTGTTTTTGAAAATGGCAATGTAGTGAGAGCTTCTTTGTCGGGCCGTCATCCTTTTGAACGCTCGTATTTCAAATTTTATTGCGACGACACTGCGACAACGCCTGAGCTTGGAACTGTGACATTAAATTCCGAAGGTCTTTTGATTTCTTTACGCGTGAATTCTGATTTCGTTCAAAAGAATGAATGCGCGCTTCCTTTCATTCCTTATGAAAGTGCAAAAGGCCAGTTCATAATTAGCGGAACTTCTTGGGAGTTTGATGCCAACGAAAAGCCTGTCACGGTGAAAGGCGCTTTGTCGACCGCAGAGCAGTTTCAACTCAACTATGCCGGAACAAACTACGTTCTTGCTTGGGACCCGTTTAAGCCCGTGACAGTGGAAACTCAATTTACTTTTGATAAAGAGATGAACTTGCGCAAGATCGCTTTAGGTGGCGCGGCTTGCAGAAGTCCGTTGAATCAAAGCGTGATATTTACTCCAAGAAACTTTTCGTCCGACAGTGTTGTTTCCCTAGATGAAAACGGAGTTATGACTTCGGAACTAGGCCTTTGCTTTTAACAAAGGCCCTTAAGGCTACTTTCCGCAACCGACAGGTTGGTATCCTTTGAAAGTCGCTCCCAACTCTTGCGCTTCGTGCGCGATGGCTAGCAGTCCTAATTTCGCAGTCCAACCATATACGTTTTCTTGCGGGCATCCTGGAGTATTGATCGCAAGATCCGACACACAAAGGCGTTTGTAAACAGCGCCTGGACTGTTCAGACTGTCTGTTGAGCTTTTTTCTGCGTGAGTTCTCAAGAAGCCCCCCGCAAGCTCACAACCGATCATGTAAATCACCGGCTCAGCACTTGCGCCATCGGCTTGAACAATGGACGGAATGCCTTCTTGAATGATCACTTCTTCCACGTCACGTCCGCCTTTAGCGGCTTTCATTTTTTTACGTGATTTGTAAGACCATTCTTTGACTTCGGCTCCAGAGCCTACACGAATCACCGCCAAACCATAAGTCCCCGCGTTATTTTTTACGAACACGAAAGGCTCTTGGTTGATACCGCGTTTTTTATATTCCTCGCGCAGACGATTTAACATTGCATCGACTTTTTCAGCCAAAGCATTACGACTGTTTTCATCGGCGATGTCGAAATTTTCAAAAAGTTCCGTTTCAACTCGAAGCAAGAAAGGATCAATTTTTGTGATCTCTGCAAATTCATTCACGAGTTGATTGTAGTATTTGAAATACGTGCTTTTCTTTCTCTGATACCAACCCAACTCACGCGGAGGATTCATTGGGAATTCCGTCACGGTTTGTGCCCAATCCTCGTAAGCTTCAGAGAAGTCGTTATTGCTGATGATAATGTCAGGCTTAAATGTTTTTAAAAGTTCACCGTCTTTTAAAGCAGAGTGTACGATGACTTCGTTGCCTGCGGAGCTTGTGAGTTTTAAAGGCTCTGGCAATTCACGGGGAATGGCCACTTTAACGACGCGATCACTTGCTTCAATCAAATTGCGAATCGTGTGAACGTTTTCCCAATAGAACGCGTTGTTAGTATGTTCTTCTGTGACAAGCAAAATGTTTTTTACATCAGGGCCGTAGTGCTTAGTGATGTACTTGTTCATCAGGCCAATCGATGTTTCTTTATCCGTTGGGCAGATATTGTTAAAACCTGCTGGAAAAATATTGGCATCGACATTTGAAATTTTATAACCCGAATCACGAATGTCGTAGCTTGAGTAAATCGGATAAGAAAGATTTGCCGTCTTTGATGAAAACCACGCGCAAATCTCATTCATATTGGCGAGAGTTTGTTTGTGCAGTATTAGTTTCGCCATAGGTATCTCCTTTGTTCCTCTTACAAGTTCGGATCTTCTTCAGGAACAACTTTGGGAGGAAGAGGTATAGAGCGTTTCTTTGTCTGTGGCAAGCCACGCTTCAGGCTGTTAAGTTTCGCAGATTCTTCCGTGAGACTCATTGTCCCGCCGCTTCCGTAAACTATTTTTTCTGTTTTCTTTCTAACTTCAGACAGATACGCAAAGAATGAGTTTTCATAGGAATTCATTTTCTGCCCTGTCATAGGACGATAAAGTTCGGCTTGATCCAGCAGATCAAAAAGATCTCCGCCCAGGCTGTTCTGCGTCTCGCGATTTTTTGCAGACTCCACTTGAGTATAAAGATCGCGATAAGTTTCTTGAAGCTTACTCAAAGCCCGCGGTGACCAAGCAGAGTCATTCAACCGCAACGCTTTAATTAAATACACCTGAACAAGCTTTTGGCCCTGAACAAATTCCGAGAAATTATCACTGGAAAGCTGATTCGTGGACACAGTTCCCATTTGCACGTATGTTTTTGCAAGCCAGTCAGATCTAAGATTGGCGCCTTTTTCTTGTTGAACAATCGAAATGCCTTTTTCAGCTTCATTCAAGTACGTGAGTGCTTCGTTTTCTCTGTTCTGACGAGCATACGCCGCTGCCAAACGCGCAGGCACTTCTGCATACGCCACTTCCAGAGGCAAGTGCTCGCCCATTCGTCTGGCGTCTAAAAGCGCTGCCACCGTTTTTAAATCATCACCTAATGCTTCATAAGCAAACGACATGCGATACAAAGCAAGCGCTGCGATTTCCGGCTGATGCTTTAAAGTTTTTAAATAGATGTCGCGATAAAGATCGGCCGCTTCTTGATAACGTCCCAATCCTTCAAGAGATTGAGCTTCTCCAAGGCGAGCTTGTTGAAAAAAAACAGATTGAGAATGACGACCTTGAAAATCACGGAAAAGAATTCTTGCTTCTTCAAAGCGTGCTTTCTCGAGCACTTTTTCAGCATTCACGACTTCAGCTTCCTCGGAAGCCTTCTGCGCACGAATCTGTGCGACTTCTTCTTCACTCATGCGATTTTCAAAAAGGCTGGCACAACCGGAAAGCAAAATCACAGAAGCAATTAAGATCCATTTCATGCTTTCTTTTCCCCTTCCACAATCAAATCACTGAGTTCTTCTAAACCCGACAAATCAGAAATGTCTTTCACAAGGTCAGGAATTCTAAAGACGCGGGCGTCTTTTTTCATATTCGCTTCAAAGCCCTGATACAAAACGTCCCTTTGATTGTAGTAGGACCTCATTTGCGAGTACAAGCTCACAAGGTCTTGATGAGCTTTTTCTGACTTCCCTTCCGAACGGAGGTCTAGCCAGTAAGGGAAAACTCTATTCAAAACAACCGTGGTCAGGTGGTAGCCACCTTTTTTAATTTCTTTTAAAAAGTACTCAGCTTCTTTGAGTTTCGCCTGATCAAAGGACGTCACAAGACAGAAATGCGTTGTGGGAGCCACCATCATTCTATGTACGTCCACGGTTCTTTTTAAAAGCTGTTCTTGCCACTGTTCAATGTTGACGAAGAAATCGCCGAGTTCATGAATGAAACCAGAGCCCGTGAGAGTTTCTAAGATTTTGAGAACCTGTCTTGTTCCCGTTTGCAAAAGCTGCCCGAAGAAACCTGATTTTTTTCCGTCAGGATCACGGAACCACTTCGCAACACCTTCATTGAAAAGAGCCGAAAGTTTTTGTGGTGCCTGTAAAAAGTCGATGGCATGTTTTGTTGGTGGCGTATCCAGAATAATCAAATCAAACTCTTGAGACTCATAGCAAGAGTAGAGTTTTTCTAACGCCGTAAACTCTTGAGAGCCGCTTAAGTTTGTTGAAAGTTGCTGATAAAGGCGGTTTTTATAAATTTTCTGAACCGCTTCGCTTTTCTTGGCGGCTCTTGCGACAAAGTCATCAAATGTTTTTTTGTGATCAATGACGGAAGCATAAAGCTCGCCTTTGAAATTTTGGCCTGGAACTTTCGTGATGTCTTTCGTTCCTTCGATCCCCAGGGTTTGCGCAAGACGCTTGGCCGGATCAATCGTGAGAACTAAAACTTTTTTTCCTTCTTTAGCGGCAAGCACCGCCAAAGATGCCGCCACCGTGGTTTTCCCGACTCCACCGCTTCCTACACAGACAAGAATTTTTATGTTTTCAAAACTGCGGATGCTCACTTTAGAACCTCCGCAATTTTTTCTACAAGGCTCCACGGTTTTGTTTCAAAGAATAGAGGAACTGAAAGAATGTTCTCTGTTGTCTTCTGAGCTTTTTCGCGCATTTCCGTTTGATGAGCCAGTTGATGTTCGATGTAGGCGGCAAATTTGCCAAGGTCTGAGTCTTCGCTTTGCACTTCTTTAAGAGAAGCTTCCGGAATATTTGTTTGAACCATTTTGTTAAGAATGAGTTCTGAGGAAATTGAAAACTCGGCCTTTAATCTTTGCACAAGCTCCGTTGCTTCCTTCACTGGAAGTTCTTCAGGTAAGGTCACGATGTGATATTTGCACAGATCTTCGTTTCGAATGCAGGCATCGATACTACGTGATTGCTCTCCCATCGGACCAAACTGTACGGCCTGCGCCATTCCTTTAGGAGCTTCAAGAAGCGCGATGAAATGTCCTGTAGCAAACGCATCGACAACCAAACAGTCAAATGGCAAAGGAGGACCGTGTTTGCGCGGACCACTTGTTACTTTTCCTAAGATGGCCAGTTCTGGCAAGGCCGGTGCCACGTTGATGAAGGCTCTCATCACCGCATTTTCAAAAAATAATTTTGCCAGACTTTCAACTTTGATGAGATAGCGCGCGTATTCTTGGAGACAGGCGTCTCCGGTCCAGAGTGCCAAAGACAGATTTTCTCGAATGGATGTGGGCTGAAAACCCACCGAGGGAAGCTCAAAAAAATCCTTAAAAAAGCTCTGATCACCTAGCTCGACGAGCAGGACTTTTTTGCCCTCGCGGCTCTTCTTTAGGGCCAGGGCTGCGGCGATCACCGACTTTCCCACTCCCCCTTTTCCGGTCACAAAGTGAATCTCTTGCTTCATAAGTTCTTAGAGTGTCGCTGACCTCTGAAATATAGGCATTACGCGCTGCGATAGCGTTGCCTTAAAGCAGCGCATCCTCTACTATCCATCGGTTTTATATTAGGAGAAAAAGACATGAAATCGAATGTAGAAAAAGTCTCTAATCTGTCCAGAAAATTGAAAGTCGAAGTTCCTGCAGCTGCAGTTTCCACTGCTTTCCAAAAAATCTTCAATGGCATTCAGAAAGACGTCACAATCAAAGGCTTCCGCAAAGGTAAAGCTCCTTTGGCAACAATCAAAAGTCTTTACGGCGACCGCGTAAAACAAGACGTGGTTCAAGACTTGATCCAACAGCATTACGTAAAAGCTCTTGAAGAGCACAAACTTGAGCCCATCAGCTATCCAGAATTTGAATTCGCTGATCCAGCAGAAAACAAAGATTTTTCTTTCTCTGCAAACTTTGACATCCGTCCTGAAATCACGTTGAAAAAATACGAAGGTCTTGAAGTTGAAAAAGAGAAAGTGGAATTTGATTCTAAAAAAGTGGATCAAGTTCTTGAGAACATCCGCGCTTCTCGCGCCACTTTCGAAACTGTGACTGAAGCTCGCGCTGCTAAAATGGGCGACATCGCGGTTGTTGATTTCGAAGGTTTCATGGGTGGAGCTCCACTTGAAAACGGTTCTGGTAAAAATCACCACCTTGAGCTTGGCGCGAAACAATTCATCGAAGGTTTCGAAGAAGGCATCGTAGGAATGAAAGTCGGCGAAACAAAAACGCTTTCTTTGAAATTCCCAGATCCATACCACTCTGCAGATCTTGCTGGTAAACCAGTTGAGTTCAAAGTGACTTTGAACGAAATCAAAGCCAAAGTTTTGCCTGAGTTGACTGAAGAATTTATTAAATCTTTGGGCGGCCCTAGCGATCTAGACGCTTTGAAAAAATCTATCGAAGAAGATTTGAAACAAACTGAGCAAAAACGTGTTGATGACGCTTTCAAAAACCGTCTTTTGAAAACTCTTGTAAAAGAAAACCCAGTTGAAGTTCCGCCTTCTTTGATGAAAGAACAAAAAGCTTCTTTGATCGAAGATTTCAAAAAGCGTATGGCTGAACAAGGCATGGGCGAAAACGATTTCTCTTCTTACGTTGAGAAATGGGATGCTGATTTTGAAAAAACAGCAGCTGAAATGATTCAGTCTTCTTTCCTTGTTGATGCTATCGCAAAGAAACATGATCTTTTCGCTAAAAAAGAAGATCTTGATGCGAAGTTTGCTGAGTACGCTCAACAAACACACATCGAAGAATCACGCATTCGTGAGTTCTACGGTCGCCCTGAACAGGCTAGCCGTCTTACTTACATGATCACAGAAGAGAAAGTGATCGCTTTCTTGAACAAGACTGTGAAAGTTAAAGAAGTTCCAGCAGGTACTTTCAAAGACGAAGCGAACTAAGACTTCTTATAATTGAAGACTTTAAAAAGAGCGGCCCACAAGGTCGCTCTTTTTTTATTTAAACCTCCTCACATACTCCTGGCATTTGGTCTAAATGCGTTCTCTTCGACTACTGTGAAAACAAGGACTTAAGTTACTCTTAAAAGAGGTCCTCAACAGTCGGAGTCAAAATGAAATTTCTGGTTATTTCTGCGCTCGTTCTTGTCGCTTCATCTTCTTTTGCATTTGAAGCGAATCCCGGTCTTTTGCAAAAGTACTATAAAGGCAGTTTCACTTTTGATGGAACTAAGATTGCCAACAATGATTCAGGCACTAGCTTCAACAATAAAGAGCGTTGGGCGAAATCTAAAAACTCTAATGGCCAGTACGATATGAATTGGGGATCTGAAAATATCGAAGGCAGCGACGTGCTCACGCTGAATGAAACGCTCCAAACAAATCGCGGCAATTCAGGCTCTTCGGTTTTCGCTCGCACTTCAAGCTTCTATAAAAACAAATTAAGAGCGACGACGACTTGTTATGGTGATGCTTCTGCGGGTTCTGGATTAAGTCCTGCGAAGAACAATTTGAAATGCGTAACGGCGACAAAGCGTTCTTGTGATCGTTTGATGAAGGCTTACAATGCGGAAGGCGGCAAAAATAAAATGAGTTCTAAAACAGCGGAAAGCTGTATGAACTTTTTAGGAAGCTACGCGAATATGGCGAAAGCTTTCGGGAATCAATCCTTGCAAGTTGAAAAGCGCCACAATGATGTGATCGAACAAGATCTTAGCCGTTTGAAGGATCATATTAAAAATTCTACGGGTAACAAGACTTGGAGTTTTACATCTTTAAGTTCCGCAACAACCTCTGAAGAACTTGATAAGACGGCGCAAGAGTTTTCAAACTCGATGGATGGTATCAAAGCTATCAACGCCGCTGTTCAAGCTTGCGCAGAATCTATTAATGATTTTGACGGTGCATCTAGTGGCTCTCGTGCAAGCTCCAGCACAGCGTCTCCAGGCGTACGCTAACGCCGTTTGCAGTCTTCTCTGTCTACGAATTGGGCAATGGGTCTTCACATTCATGAAGGCCCATTTTCGTTTATAAGCCATTTGAAGCTAAGTCCTTTCAGTAGTTTATACGTTTCTCCCCAAGTTCCTTAAATACCGTGGCCCGTTCCTTGCTCAAAGGACACTGGTTAGAAAAAAACCACTTGGGACTGTCGGAGGTTTTATGAAAAAGCTTGTTATGATCGCAATCACACTTTTCGGAATGAATGCTCTTGCCGGAGAAACTCTGCGCACGCGCACTTACTGCGTGGATGTGTCTGGCAATATGACAAGCCAAGTGGTTCAAGGTGAATCCGGCGTTTTCATCAACGTCGGCGAATCTACAATCTGGCCGCAACTCCAATCTGGAAAAAAAGTTTTGTACGTCACACAAAAAGGAATCAAAGACCCGACGGCCGCATTGGATCTTGGTGACGGAAAATCTTCAGCCACTTATCTTGAGGTTCCTCAAAAAGACGGAAGCTCCGTCCGCTGCCACGTCCTTATGGACATGGTTCCAGCGAAAAAAACTTTTTCAATTCTTGTGATGTAACTGATTTGAGAGAGTAATCTTGCCCTTGTTTAAATTTGACATATTCTGTGACTGAAATGCATGATTTTAGTCATTATGTTTAAAGTATTAATCTTAACTCTTTGTATTTTTGCTCTTTCCGGATGTGCAACAATGGCTACGTCCAATAAATTGTCAGAGTTTAAAAAGGTCGATTGGGAAAAGTCCAATAGACGAGGCATCGAAAAGATTCTTGGCCAACCGAACTCAGTTGGAAGTATTCCGAAGACAGATCATGAAGGATTAGTTTATTTATCCCAGGATAAAAAAACTCCGCAACTTCTAGTGATCTATGACGGAAAAACAGACAAAGTTCTTAGCGTACATTGGTTTGCAGCGAATCCTTCTGAACAGTTGACGTTACAACAAGCCCTCTCTCAGTTTCCAAACATTAAATTCCAGGAAAAGCCTATTGCAAAAGAAGGCGCCTGGGGACAAGAAATTTCAGCCTATACGGCGAAGGAAGGTCCTCTTTCCATCAACATGAATTCACAAACGCAAAAGCTTAGTTCAATCTCTTTGCAGTTTGCAAAGGAAGAACCTATTACACGAAAACCAACAAGCCACTAGAATGACTTATTGGCAGTTGTGAAATTCTTCGAAGTATCTTTGGCAGATGGAGTATTGCGAATTGCAGTCAGTCACATCTGTCGAATTGTATTGAGCGGCAGGACATGTGCGGGCAGGTCCGCGTTTAACTAGTGCTGTGAAATTTCCTTCACCCATGGCTTCGATCAACCTGTTGCCGGAATAAATTCTGTAGCGAATGTTATTCGTGCCATATTCCAACAAAGGCTTTTGGAAAAGTGTGGAGATCCACAAATTAAAAGCATCACGACTTTTTCCGCGTACGCCATCATATTCAACAATTTTAGAACGTGAAGAACCATCTTCGTGGGAAGCTGTCAGCTCAATTCTATCAGCACGTGCATCTTGAGGACCTACGAAGTAATCGTAAGCTTGAGGATCTAAAACAACATCACGGCAGGAGTAAACGGCAGAACCTGAGCCGTTAAAGCCGTTGCAGAAAACTCGAACTGTGCCTTGAATCGCAGAAGCTGTGAATTCGTTGCCGTGAGAAAAGCCGACATTGGCTTGGGCAAACGAACAAAATGCCAGAAGCAAAACAACTGTTTTCAACATCAGAAAAGGCCCCCTCTGCCTCGCCTTCGTTTTGTGCGGCTAGAGTAGGGCCTCTAATAGGGAGAATCAATAACTAGCGCGTCAAGACCTTCAATGTGTCCCAGGCCTTCAAGTAGCTAAATGCTTGATATGCTTGGTAATCTGACTTGAATAAACGCTCTCTTGGAGACAGTTTTTCTTCTTTTTTCGAGCCCACATCTTTCCACCATGCAAGGGCACCCTCTTCGGCTCCTTGTCGTGTGTCAAGCTTCTCTGCGGCCTTCTCACGATCACCTTTTAAGTGACCTGCGATATCGCCTTCACGAGTTGTTGGAGATTTCACAACGGCTTTTGCAAATGCTTCTGGATCCACATCTTCAATTTCAATATCAGGATGGATACCTTCAGCTTGGATCGACACTCCACTTGGAGTGTAGTAACGAGCCACCGTCAGTTTCAAACCGCTGCCATCACCAAGTTTAATCACGGATTGGACGGAGCCTTTACCGAACGTGCGTTGACCCACGATCAAAGCGCGTTTGTTATCCTGAAGAGCACCGGAAACAATCTCACTCGCACTCGCTGTGTATTCATTCACAAGAATCACGATTGGGAAGTTCGTGTACTGACCTTTTTTCGTCGCCACTGCCACTTCTTTATCATTCTTATTGCGACCAATTGTGCTGACGATGGTTCCTTCTTTTAAGAACATGTCACTCACTTTAACGGCTTGATCCAAAAGACCGCCTGGGTTTCTGCGAAGATCGATTAACAAACCAGCGATTTTGCCTTTTTCTTTTTGATGTTTCTCAATTGTTTTTTGCAAATCTTTGGCTGTGTTTTCGATGAAGCTTGTAACTTTGATATAAGCAAAGCCTTCACCCAAATCTGTGTATTTCACGGATTTGATTTTTACACTGCCGCGAACGACTGTGATGTCGCGAGGTTTTTCTTCACCATCACGCACGACACGCAAAACGATTTTGCTGCCTTTTTTTCCGCGCATTAACTGAGACGCTTCCACAAGGCTCATGCCTTTTGTGCTTGTCCCGTCAACCGCGATGACTTTGTCACCGGCTTTAATTCCGGCCTCCCAAGCAGGAGCATCTTCAATTGGAGAAATAATTGTGAGAACTCCGTTTTGGATAGAGATCTCAATACCCAATCCGCCGAACTCGCCACTGGTTTCAGTTTCGAAGTCTTTAAAAATATCCGGTGGCATAAAGTTCGTGTGAGGATCAAGTTCACGCAGCATCCCTTTGATGGCGCCGTAAACGAGTTTCTTCGTATTCACTTCTTCCACATAGTATTGCTGAATGAGATTTAAAACTTTGCTGAAGTTTTGAAGATCCGCATAACGTTCTTGGGCGAAAGCGCGAACTTGAAAACCGGATTCCGCCATGATGAAAAGAGTCACCAGCAAGATGGCTCCCAAGATGTAGGTTTTCCAGTAGCGTTTGAGTGATTGCATAGTGTTAGAGTCCTTTCATCCACTGCTGCGGGTCGTAGGGTTCTGAAAAATGTCTAATTTCGAAATATAATCCAGGGCTACTTTCCTGAGGAGCTTCACCCACAACCGCGATGATTTGCGATTGCGTGATCTCGTCCCCGGTACTTACCTTCACTTCTTGAGCGTGGGAATAGACACTGTAGTAGTGATCGCCATGATCAACAATCAACGTGGTTCCAAAACCCGGAAGTTCACCAACATAAGAAACTCGACCCTCAAAGATCGATTTGATCGGACTCCCCTTCGCCGCGGAAATAAAAATTCCCTTGTGAGAAAGAGTATAAGGGTGTTCCTCCCCTTTCATAAGTCCAAATTTTTGCGTGATCACACCTTGCAGAGGATGAGGAAGCTCCCCTTTTTGATCCGCAAAGGAAGGTTTGAAGAGAAGATCAAAGAGTCCAGCATCCTCGATATTGTACTGCAGGGACTTTTCGCGAAGACCGTTGATCTTGTTCATCGCAAAAAGCTTATTCTTACGAATCCCGTCGAGAATTTTGCCTTTAAGGTCCTGCTCACGGCGTAATTGTTTTTCTTGCGCAACGATTTTTAGTTCAACGCCCTTCAGACTTTCCAAACGGCCCGCCAAAGTTTTTCTTTTGTTTTGCAGGTCCTGAAGGTCGCGGCCGTAGTTTTTGATAAGCTCAAGATCTCGGGAAGCGACGATACCCATGATTTTAAGATTTCTTTCTAACGAGGCAGAACTCGTCGAAGAAAAAAGAAAACGCGCCATGGAAGCGCCACCCAGTTTGTAGATCGCACGAAGTCTTTCCGCCAGCAGAGCTCTTTGTGACTTTGAACGTTGATCCAGATCGTCCACTTTTTGGGTTAAAGTTCGCACGTTGACTTCTAAAAAGGCTCTTTGTTGCGAAAGCTCCCCTTTTTCCGTCACGATTTTTTTGATTTTTTTATTGAGCTGGTAAAGAGCCGAAAGAACCTGGCGCTGTTTGATCTCGGCATCTTCAATGCGTTTTTTTTGCGCTTCAAAGTCTTTCGCCAAATTATCAACATCCGTGGCAGCGTGTGCTCCCAAAGACAAAGACAATCCCACAGCTAAAAGACTTTGCATCCACTTCAAAGAATTACCCCTGACTTCCGGCATAGCCGTCATTCAAACGACGCACGCACAGATACGAGGCCAAAGCTCCAAGGCATGTCCCACCAATAATAAATACGGCGATCATAAGAGGGCTAATAAACAAAAGATGTTCTCCGATTTGCAGGAAACTTAGCTTCGTCACCAGAAGATTTTTAATTCCGACAAACAAAGTAAAACAAAGAACCACAGCCAGAGTGGAAGAACCCAATCCCAGGGCCGCCCCTTCCATCATAAAAGGTTTGCGAATCATAGAGGAAGTCGCACCGATCATTTCCAGCACAACGATTTCTTCTTTACGATTCTGGATGGAGGCACGAATGGCGTTGGAAATCACGAAGAGCGCAGCAATCACAATTACGAAACCCAAAAGCTGCATGGTTGTTTGAATGGCTGTGACAAGAGCCGCATATTTTTCAACCCAGTCTTGACCGTAACTCACTTCATCGACGCCTTGAAGTCCTTTGATTTGCGAAGACAAACTGCTTAAAACTTGAGTTTGTTCCGCCGCACTTACGTTATCAGCCAGGCGCACTTGAAAACTAGAAGGGATTAGTTTTAGAAGCTCTTCATCTTGTGCAATATCCGGAGCATAACTGGCTAATTGAGACCGAAAATCTCCTAAAGCTTTTTCTTGAGTGACGAGTTTGATTTCACCCACTTTACCCGTGGCTTTGATTTTTTCTTCGATCTCTTGACGACCTTTATCCGAAAGGTCTTGGGAAAGATAGACAGTCATCTGAACGTCTTCACCCCAAAGTGTCAGAAGATTTTTAAAATTTTGCGATAGAAGCAGCGTCGAACCCATCACAACAAAACAAGCCGTGACGACGACAAGAGTTGAAACTTTCAAAGCCCAGTTTTTTTGTGGAGCTCTCATTTAGAGTCTCCCACGATCATGCCATCGCGAAGTTCCAGGGTTCTTTTCTTTCTTCTTTTCACCATCTCATGATCGTGAGTTGCAACAAATACCGTCGTTCCTTGTGCACAGACGCGCTCTAAAAGATCCATGATTTCTTCGCTTAAACGCGGATCTAAATTCCCCGTCGGCTCATCGGCTATCAGAACCCCTGGTTGATGAACGATCGCACGAGCGATCGCCGTTCTTTGTTGCTCACCGCCAGAAATATAATCGGGATATTGATCATGTTTGTGAGCCAAGCCCACCTGTTCTAAGACTTCATACACACGACGCTGAATTGCAGGAGCACTGTCACCGCGAATTTGCAAAGGCAAAGCAACGTTTTCAAAAATCGTTCTGTCTTTAAGAAGTTTAAAATCTTGAAAGACAACGCCGATTTTTCGTCTGAAAAGAGGAACCTGAGAATCTTTGATTGAAAGAAGATTGTATCCCGCAACCTGAACATCACCTGACGTGGCAATATCGTATGCTGAGATCATTTTAAATAGAGTTGTTTTACCTGCGCCACTGGGACCCGTTAGAAAAACGAACTCACCTTTGTCGATCCGCAGATCCACATTTTTTAGAGCATGAACCGGGCCGGGATAAGTCTTATAGACATGCGAGAATTCAATCATCCTTCTATCTTATGAAAGACCAAGAGAGATGAGTACTCGCCCGAAGTCGAGTTTTAGGGCATTCCCCCTGCCATGAGGGTATCAATGATCGTGGAATGCTGACGACGCAGAGCAAGCTTGATCGCTTCTTCCGTCTGAGACGAGCCCAAACGCAGAACCGTATCATAGGGAGTTTTGATCGTTTTCATCACAGCGCCGTTACAAAAGATGCGGCTGACCAGAAATGGATTCTGCAATCCCCAGTCTTCCGTTTGTACGTGATATTTTTGGCCGCGAACCGTGATGTCTGAATTAAAACCTTTTTGCACTTTTACAAAACCTCAGTGCTAAAACTTATCAGAAAATTTGTTCGATCTCACTAAATTTCTCTTGAGGCTCTTACGCAATTGAAACTAAAGTCAATGGGTGTAAATCAAAGGAGATTTAACAATGAGATTGTTCCAGTATGTTGTTGGTGCGTGTGTAATTTTAAGTTCTCTGTCTGCTTACTCTGCAGAGCCTTTCACGGGAGAAGCTGAAGCCGGTGCTATTATCGTGAGCGGCAACAATGATTCCGAAAGTTATAATGCGAAAGCAAAGACCGTTTATACTCACGAAAAAAATGTTTACAGCGCATTTGGTCGTTATTTGAAAACGACATCTGCTGGAACTGAAAGCGCTCGTAATTGGGAAATCGGTGCTCGCTACGAAAGAGAATTGACAGACTACCTTGGTGTTTTTGTCGGGCAAAAAGCGGAAAGTGATATCTTTAACGGCTACATCCAAAGGGATTCAACAGACGCGGGTCTTAAATATTACTTGATCAAGAGCGATGAAATGAACTGGACTGTGGAAGCCGGTTATCGTTACCAAAAAACTCTTCCTACAGCGGGCGGATCCACTCACGACAACATGGGTCGTTTGTACACAGAGTTTAACAAAGCCTTGGATAAAACTTTGTCGTTCAAATACTGGGCTGAGTATTTGCCAAACTTTACTGAAACAGATGCCTACCTTGCGAATACAGAAGCTTCTCTGAATATCATGTTGAACTCTGTTTTCTCTTTGAAGCTTGCTTACTTGTTACAATACCAAAATGTTCCGCCAGCAAGTGGCAAATACACGACAACTACAACTACTATGAACCTTGTTGCAAAGTTCTAATAAGAAAGGACGTTTCACATGTTTAAGGAATTTAAAGCGTTTATCATGCGAGGCAATGTCCTCGATCTGGCAGTCGGTATCATCATCGGAGCGGCTTTCGGAAAGATCGTTTCTTCTTTCGTTGCTGACGTATTGACTCCGATCATCAGCTTGGGTCTTGGCAAAGTTGATTTCTCAAACCTGTTCGTTGCATTGAATGGTGAAAGTTACGCTACATTAGACGCAGCAAAAAAAGCAGGTGCAGCGACTGTGAACTACGGTCTTTTCATCAATGCTGTGATTGATTTTCTGATCGTGGCTTTCGCTATCTTCATGATCGTGCGCATGGCGAATAAGTTCAAAAAAGAGGACGTTCCACCACCACCAAATACAAAAGAATGCCCAGAGTGTCTTTCGACGATTCCTTTGAAAGCCCGCAAGTGCTCTCAATGTGGAAGTGCTCAAGCTGTTTAATTAAAAATTGACAGATATTTTAAAGAGCCCAAGAGAACATCTTGGGCTCTTTTCTTTTATATAATAGATAGAAACTCTTCGTCTCACTTTGATACGTAAACCTTTTGGGCGCACCTGCCGATAATTGGTACTGCTATTGCATCATCTATTTTCATCGGGGAGGAACTCAAATGAATAAGATTTCAGGCAAAACCAACAAAACAGTTGTCAAAATCTTTATCAACATCCTAGTAAGCGCGGCGCTGCTTCCTCACTATAGTGCTTTCGCGGCGGACAAAGCGACCCTTGCAGTAACAGCAGCAAGCAATCCTGATGCGGCTAAAGCTGTTGCTGACGCACTTAAAGAAGATCGCGAGGCTGCAGCCAAAGACAAAGAAGCTCAGCTTTGCAAACAAGCCACAGACAAAATCGACGAAGCGACTCGCAAAATCGGTGAAGCTTGTAGAAAAGCGGGAATGTCAGGAAGCTCTAATTGCGTTTCTAAAGCTCGCAGTTGTGCTGACGAATCTGGAACGGATTCATTTGATACTGTCGGCGCTTTTGCCACAGTTCTTGGTGTTCCTGCAGGAGCTGCGGCTGGGATCGGCTCAGCCTGCCCACAAATGAACGGTCGCGATTATTTCGCTGAAAAAGACAAAATCCAGAAAGAAATCAAAGATACAGAAAAGGAATTGGCGGAGTTGAACGACGACAAAGCCAATCTTCAGGATGACTACAATAAAGAGATGCAAAAAATCCAGGAGACTTTAACGAAGGCTCAGGAAGACTACAAAAAGAAAGAGTCTGAGCTTGATCAAGAAGAGCGCGAGCGCATCGCTGAGTTCAACAACAGTCAAAACCAAGCTAAAGAATCTATGCGTAAAAAAGGATCTGAGATCTTAAACTTGCGCGGTCAGTTGACTCAACTTCAACGCGACAAAGCTCGTTCTTTAAATTTGATGTCTGAAAGTGCGGGGAAACGTAAGTGCGTCTCTGATTTGGCTAAAATGAAAGCTGATTATGAAAAAATGTATTCTAGCTCAGCCGTTTCAAGCTCCAATCATATTGCTCAAGCTAAAAAGAAAAAGCAGGAGATGATTGATTTCTATAACACTTGCATGAACGACTTCAATCAACAGCGCATTGCTTTGAACGAACAAACTCGCCAGAAGCAAGAAGACTTGGATAAGCAAATTCGCGATGCACAATCTTCTTTGGACGAGATTCAAAACAGCCTAACATTGGCAAATAACCAGCTTGATGAAATGAAACAGGCCACTGTTAAAAAGAAAACGGACGCTCTTCAAAGCGTTATCGATTTGGGCACGCGTTCACAACAACAAATGCAAGCGGCTTATACAAAACTTCAAGAGAACTTAAAAACTTTGGCTGCGAAACAAGCAAGTTTGCAAGCAGCACTTAATCGCGCCAATCAAGCTCTTATGACCTTAGGTCCTGCTCCTAAGTCAAAGAGTTCAGAGTATACTCCGGGTGATGCTTCCGGTGAGATCGATGCACAAATCAGTGTCATTGAACGCGCGAAGTATGGTCTTCCTGCAAGTTGCAACGACACGGTTTCAAAAGCCGTGAAAGAAGCTCAAAAAACTTACGGAACGAAGTAAGAGGAACCCAGCCTAAGGCCTAGTATAGATAGTAGACCCTACCCAATCACACTGTTAGAATGGGGGCTTATTAAAGGAGCCCCCGCCTGTGTTAAAGAAGATCTTACTGTTTATCGTCGCTCTTGGTCTTATTGGAATTCTCAGTCTTTATTTGATCGTTAAGTCTGTCCAATCAGGTCTTCCACAACTCATCACCGTTAAAGATTACGAACCACTTCTTGTGAGCCAAGTTTTTGATCGCAATGGCAAACGCATCGGTGAGTTTTTGCGTGAAAGAAGAACACTGGTTGCTTACGACAAAATTCCTAAAAACCTAGTGAATGCTTTCTTGGCGGCCGAAGACGATCAGTTCTTCCAACACAAAGGCATCAATCCTCAAGCGATCTTCCGTGCGGCTCTTGCAAACTTGCGCGCAGGACGTTCAGTGCAAGGGGGATCAACGATCACTCAGCAGGTTGCAAAGACTTTACTTCTTTCTTCAGAAAAAACTTTGACACGTAAATTGCGCGATATCTTGCTTGCTCTAGAGATGGAAAAAAACTTAAGCAAAGAAGATATTTTGTATCTTTACTTGAACCAGATTTATTTTGGTCAAGGTGCGCACGGTATCGAACAAGCAGCACAAGTTTATTATCGTAAATCGGTCAGTAAATTAACTTTGCCTGAAATGGCAATTCTTGCAGGTTTGCCGCAAGCACCAAGCGGTTATAGCCCTGTTCGCAATCCTTTAAGAGCCAAAGAAAGACAGATGTACGTGCTTCGTCGTATGGCTGATGTGGGCTATATCTCTAAAGCCGAAGCAGAAGTTGCGATCAAAGAACCTGTGAAAGTTTACGTGCGTGAGAACTACGAAGAGTATGCTCCGTTCTTCTTAGAAACAGTTCGCCAGCTTCTCGTAGCGCAACTGGGTGAAGACATGGTTTTGGATAAAGGTCTTCGCATCTACACAAGCTTGGATCTGGATAAACAATTGGCAGCGCAAGAGTCCGTGCTTGCAGGTCTTAAAGCTTTGGATAAGCGCCAAGGTTATCGTGGCCCTTTAAAAAATCTTTCAGAGGCTGACGATATTGCAGAGTTCTTAAAAGAAAATCAGAAGAAACTGATTTCTGACTTCACTCCTGAAAGAACCATTCTTCCGGACGGAAAATTCGCTGACATTGTTCCAACAAAAAATGCGAAAGACTCAAAAGAGCATCCTCTTCTTCCTCCGTACATCAAGATCAATGACACTGTTCAAGGTGTTGTGACGAATGTGGATGATGCTTCGGGATTGGTTTATATCTCTTTGCCTGAAACACAAGGTTTGATTGATATCGAAACAATGACTTGGGCACGTAAGCCTGACACAGAAGCCCGCTTCGATCTAGCCGCGATCAAAAAACCTTCGGAAGCGTTAAAAAAAGGTGACGTGATTTTAGTTAAAGTCGTGGCTGACAAGTTTTCTTCGAATCGTTTGGCGAATGCCGCAAAGAAAAAAACTCCGACGCAAGCCTTGCCTGATTTCTCCAAATTCCTAGCATTGGAATTGGATCAAGAGCCGCAAGTCGAAGGTGCTTTGATTTCATTTGATCAAAGCTCGCAAGACATCGTGGCTATGGTGGGTGGCGCAAGTTTTGGAAAATCCGAATTCAATCGCGCCATCCAAGCTCCCCGTCAAACCGGTTCAGCGTTTAAGGCCATTGTTTATGCATCGGCTTTAGACAAGGGCTACAATCCTGCGACACCGATTATGGATGCGCCGATTGTTTATGAAGAAGGCGGCAATGCGGATGATTCCGAAGGACAAGGCGATCCGAAAGTTTGGAAGCCTTCAAATCACTCGAAGAGTTTCGGTGGAGACATTCTTTTCCGCAATGCTCTTGTGAAGTCTTTGAATATTCCAACAGTCAAAATTATCGAAGACGTGGGTGTACCTTGGGCAACAGAGTATGCAAGACGTTTAGGAATTTATTCCCCGCTGAATCCTGATTTTACATTGGCCCTTGGATCCAGCAGCGTGACTTTGTATGAAATGACAAAAGTATTTGCGGAGTTCGGGCGACTTGGAAAGCGCATTTCTCCGCTTCTTATTCACAAGGTTGAAGATGCGAATGGAAAAGTTTTAATTCAAAACGTTTCTTTGGATACACGCTTTGATAAAGAAATCAAAACTATCTCAGATGATTTTGAAACTCGTCGTAAAGCGTATTTAGAAATGGTGAATGACCCTGCGAAACTCGAAGAGCTTCAGAAGAAGGATCCGAAACATGCAAAATTGGACGATAAAATTTTCTTCCAAGATGCAGATCAATTGATCCGTCCAACAACGGCATATGTGATGACGACATTGCTGAAAGGTGTTGTCGAAGATCCAGGTGGAACCGGAGGACGTGCTCGCGCTGTCGGTCGCGAAGTTGCTGGTAAAACAGGAACGACGAACAACTACTTTGACGCGTGGTTTATCGGTTACAGCCCGCAAATTGCCACAGGCGTTTGGGTGGGTTTTGACAAAGAAAAAAGTATTGGTAAGGGCGAGGTCGGTGGACGTGCGGCGTTACCTATTTGGGTCGATTACATGAAAGCGGCTCACGACGGACTGCCTCAGATGACTTTCCCAGTGCCGGAAGGAATCGTGTTTGCTAATATCGACGCCGACACTGGCAAACTCGCTTCAGCTGCGACGAAGAAAATCATTCGTCAGGCCTTTGTTGAAGGAACAGAACCTACAGCTTCTTCAAATAAGGCCGAAGAAGCCACAGACTTTTACAAACAGGATTTATCAGAATGAAAGATATTCACCTCTGGGGGGTGAAACAAAACAATTTAAAAAACATTGAGGTCAAAATTCCCGTCGGATCTATGACGGTGATTTGCGGCCCCAGTGGTTCAGGTAAGTCATCGCTTGCCTTCGAGACTCTTTTTGCCGAAGGCCAGCGCCGCTTTATTGAAAGCATGTCCAACTATGCTCGTCAGTTTCTGAACAAAGCCCCAAAGCCTGACATTGAAGGCATCAATAATATTCCTCCGGCGATTTCAATTGAGCAAAAAAATACGGTGAAGAGTTCTCGCTCTACGGTGGGAACGACAACTGAGATCATTGACTATCTTCGTTTGCTCTATGAAAAAATCGGTAAATCTTACTGCCCGATTCATCACTGCCCCACGGAAAAAGAAAGTGTCACTGAAGCCACAGACAAAGTGATTAAAAGTTTTTCTGGCAAGCGCGGTTACATTCTTGTGGAGATCACCGAAGAAGGCCGTGTCGCTCAAGGTAAGAAACTGCATTCGCTCCTTTTGCAAGATGGATATTTGCGTATCTATGTTCCAAAAGTGGCGGAGGTAAAAGCTCCGGCAAAGGCGACCAAAAAAGCTGCTGGCAAAAAAACTTCAAAAAAAGAAACTGTTGAAGTCGTTCCAACAAATCCTGGTGGTGTGACCCAAGAAGAAATGGGTACCGTACTTGAGATTGGTGATGCAGCAGCAATTAAAAAAGGTCTTCCGAAAGAAACGTTTTATCTAGTTATTGACCGTATGAGCTTTAACGAAGATGAACGTGGTCGTATTGCCGATTCTCTAACTCAAGCGTATGAAGCGAGTATCAAATACAATACAACTCTGGTCACTCGCAGAGCGACGATCCTCACAACAGAAGGTCAACGCCTGCAAGTCAGTGAAGAGGCTTCGTGTCCTGTTTGCGGTTACACTCCACCGCCATTGAGTTCTCGTCTTTTTAGTTTTAATTCACCGATTGGCGCTTGTCCTACTTGTAAAGGCTTCGGAAATATTTTGGATATTGACGAAGAAAAAGTAATCCCGAATCCGAATCTCAGTTTGGCTCAAGGTGCTTTAAGTCCTTTCTGGATGCCCAGTGCTTCGCATGAGAAAAAACAACTTCTGGCGTATTGCAAGAAAGCGAAGATCGACGTTCATACTCCATGGAAAGATCTTCCGAAAGAACATCGCGATACGATTTGGAACGGCAATAAAGAATTTTTCGGCGTGCGAGGGCTTTTTGAATATTTGGATCAAATCAAATACAAAATGCACGTGCGTGTATTCATCTCGCGTTTCCGCAGTCCTTTCTTGTGTCCAACTTGTAAGGGTGCTCGTTTGCGCAATGAAGCCAATCACGTTTTGATTGCAAGTTCCAACATCAACGATCTTTCCTCCGTGACGATTGAAGAACTTCATGGCTTTTTCCAAAAGTTAGAAGTGACGCCTCATCAGCAGGAAGTGGCTGGTGAAGTTTTAAAACAAATCCGTTCGCGCTTAGAATTTTTAATGCGTGTTGGGGTTCATTACTTGTCACTGAACCGTGAAACCAGAACTCTCTCTGGCGGTGAATACCAGCGTTTGATTTTGGCAAATCAATTAGGCATGGGCTTATCACAAGCCTTGTATGTTCTTGATGAGCCGACCGTGGGTTTGCATCCTCGCGATAATGATCGACTGATTTCAATTCTTAAAGATCTTAAAGAACTTGGAAATACCCTTGTGATCGTAGAACACGATCATGACGTGATTAAATCCAGTGAGCATATCATTGAGATGGGTCCAGGATCTGGATATCTCGGTGGAGAAGTCGTTTACTCTGGAACGACTGAAAATTTTTATAACTACGAAAAATCAAACACAGTTCCTTACTTAAAACCTTCTAAGCACAATGCTCCTTTACGCACGATTCGTCCTGTGGACGTTGAAACTTATAAGGTGAAACTGGAGCTTAAAGGTGCGAAAGGTCACAACTTAAAAAATCTGGATGTGACAATTCCACTTAATCGTTTGGTGACAGTGACTGGAGTCAGCGGTTCAGGAAAATCGACTTTGATTTCAAAAACCCTGTACCCGGCTTTGGCGCGCGCTCTGGATTTGGAATATCTTCCGGCACAAGATTATGCCGCCCTTGAAGGTGTTGAGCATATTAAAAATGTGCTTCTGATTGACCAGTCTCCGATTGGAAAATCAGCGCGCAGTTCGCCGATTACTTACTTAAAAGCCTTCGATGCCATCCGCTCGATCATGGCGACAACTCAGGAAGCGCAGGCTCGTGGTTATACTCCTGGAACATTCAGCTTGAATGTCGATGGAGGTCGTTGCCCTGCTTGCAAAGGAACGGGTTATGAAGAAATCGATATGATGTTCATGGATAACGTTGTGATTCCATGTGATGTCTGCGATGGAAAAAAATACCGTCCTGAGATTCTTGAGATTCAGTATAAAAATAAAAATATTCATGAAATTCTTTCGATGACTGTGAATGAAGCTATGAACTTTTTCGTGGCTCATCCGAACATCCGTAAGCCTTTAAGCGTTCTTAAAGAAGTAGGCCTGGATTATCTGCAATTAGGTCAGCCAGCCAACTCTTTAAGCGGTGGTGAGTCTCAGCGCCTTAAAATCGCTAAGGAGCTTTCTCAGGTTCAACAGAAATCGACTTTGTACATCCTGGATGAACCGACAACGGGGCTTCATTTCCGCGAAGTGGACCTTTTAATGAAGGTTCTAAACAAGCTCATTGAAACTGGCGGCAGTGTCGTCGTGGTAGAGCATAATCTCGATGTGATTCGCAGTTCCGATTATATTATTGACCTCGGGCCAGAAGCGGGTAAAAAAGGCGGAAACATCGTGGCCGTGGGCTCTCCGAGTGACGTTATGAAGGTCAAAAAGAGTCTGACGGGTCAGTACTTAAAACGCTATATCGACGGGACCGCCTAGTCCCCGTTAGACGGAAGTAGAATGCTACCAGAGATTAAAAAGCTAGTTGCAGAATTAAAACCTCACAAAAGCCGAATCAGCGTTGTCGCTGTCACTGGAATTGTAAATGCACTAGCTACAGCTCGTTTGGCATTCCTATCCAAAGTTCTTTTTGATGCTCTTTCAGCAAACAATCAACAAGAGTTGATGAAACAAGTTCCTATCGTTATTGGTCTTGGTTTTATTCAGGCTTTGGCGCGTTACTATCACATCTACAACATGAACTTCGTTGCTGAAAGTGTCGTATCAACGATTCGTGAAAAGCTTCAATACAAGTTCATGCGTTTAAATCTTTCTTTCCACAACAACTACGCGGCAGGTTCCGGTGGATTGATCAGTCGTATCTTGAACGATATTAAAATCATTCAAGACGGCCTTCGTGTTGTCGCTGATATTTTCCTTTATCCGCTTTTGTTAGTGGGTCTTATTGCCAACTTGATCATCATTGACTGGAAATTGACTCTGGCGGTTCTTGTGATTGCGCCATTGATCGGAGTTGTTCTTAAGTCGATTGCTCGCAGTATGCGTAAGTATATTCCTCAAGAGCGTGAAGTCTTGGAGTACATGACTTCAACGATTAAAGAAAGTCTGGATGGCGTTCGTATTATTCAATCCTTCAATCTTGAAAAGGATATGAATAAACGCCTGGTTGATGAAACAAACAAGTATCTCGACATTCGCAAAACAATTTACAAACGCCAGGAAGCTGCGGGTCCTGCAACAGAGTTCATCGCCACAGCGATTGTTCCTTTGATTCTTCTTTATAACAGCTATGAGATTGCAGCCGGACGCGGAACTGCGGGTAACTTTATTGGATTCGTGGCTTCACTTTTGATGGTGAATGCGCCGATTAAGAAAATCCAAGAAGCTTATGTTCGCATCCAAGAAGTCGTAATCTCAATTCGTCGTATTTTTGATATCATCGAAAATCCGTCGGAAGTTCGTGAAACTGCGAACCCTGTTCCTTTCCCAAAAAATTGGAAAAAGATCACTTATAGAAACGTCACATTCAGCTACGGCAAGGACACAATCCTTAAGAACGTGAATCTTGAAATCAACCGTGGTGAAGTCGTCGCCCTTGTGGGCGCCAGCGGCAGTGGTAAGTCAACGATCGTGAATTTGTTAGAAAGATTCTTCGACGCGACTTCTGGTGAAATTTTATTTGATGACGTGAACATCTTAGACATGGATCTTAAAGATCTTCGTCGCAATATTGCTCTTGTCACTCAAGACGTGTTCCTTTTCAGTGATACGATTGAAAAGAACATTTGGGCTGGCGACTACACACGGGATCGCGCCAAAGTTGTGGATATGGCAAAATTGGCCAATGCCCATGACTTTATTATGAAAATGCCAGCGAACTATCAAAGCCGCGTTGGCGACCGCGGAAGCCTACTTTCCGGTGGTGAAAAACAACGTGTGAGCATTGCGCGCGCGATGTTTAAAGATGCTCCCCTGCTGATCCTGGATGAAGCGACAAGTGCTCTCGATACAGCGAGCGAAATCGAAGTTCAAAAAGGGATCGATCATTTGATGGAAGGTCGTACAGCCCTCGTTGTAGCGCATAGACTTTCGACAATCCAAAAGGCCGACAAAATCGTTGTCCTTAAAAACGGAGAAATTGCTGAGATCGGCAACCACGAAAACTTGCTCAATCAGCAAGGTGAGTACTTCCGTTTCCACAGCCTTCAACATACCTAAGAACTGCAAACAGTTTCGACGAAATGGCGTCGGAACTCTTCGACATCACATTAGAATACACGAACAATTTGTATTAGTCTGAGACATGCGTACACGTCTTAAGTCTAGGTTTGCACGCTTTTTAGACAGTCTTCTAAAGTTCGTCTACTTTCTTGACGATAAAAGAATCGACACTTTTTACGTTCACTGAAAGGAACTGATTTATGATTAATTGGGATGAGTTTGAACATATACATGTGATCAACAAGCTCAAACAAATTCTCAGCGCGTGGTGGAACATTGACGTTGTCTTCACGGACGAGCGTGGAATGTTGAAAGGATATGATTCTGATAAAATCACATTCAACAACCCAGCTATCAACGCTCTTGTTAAAAAAGAAGCGGGACAAGCAAGCATTGCCGAGCTTGTAACTAAATCACTTGATGATCTTCGCACTTCACAAAATCGTTTCAGCCTTCGCAAATGGGACATGGTGGGTTTTGACGTTGGTGTCTTCCCTATCATGATCGAAAATGACTGCGTAGGAACTGTTGTTGCTATGGGCTTCTTCCGTGAAGCGAACTTCACAGCTCGCATGAGCGAAATCCGTGAGCGCTTAGCCGCTTTCGGTATGTCCGGCGAAGTGATTGAAAAATGTTTGGGCAAATTGAAATTCTTGGACGATCAAGAACGCGCGCACTTCAATGAGCTTTGCGAACTTGTGGCTCAAGAGATCGTGACTCTTCACTTGGAAATCTCTTCTCGTGAAGACCGCATCAAAGAATTGAACAAAGAACTTGGCAATCGTTTCAAGTACGACAACATGATTGGTAAATCTAAACCAATGCAATCGTTGTACGCTCTTCTTGATAAAATCAAAGGTGCGGATTCAACAGTTCTTGTCCAAGGGGAAAACGGTACAGGTAAAGAGTTGATTGCAAAATCAATCCACTACAACTCCAACCGTAAAGACAAACCTTTCGTTATCCAAAACTGTTCTGCATTCAATGACAACCTTTTGGAATCAGAACTTTTTGGTCACGTGAAAGGATCGTTCACAGGCGCCTTGAAAGACAAAAAAGGTCTTTTCGAGATGGCTGACAAAGGAACTTTCTTCCTCGATGAGATCGGGGATACGTCTCCACAAATGCAAGTCAAACTTCTTCGCGTATTGCAAGAAGGTACGTTCATGCCAGTCGGTGCGACAGAGTCTAGAAAAGTAGACGTGCGTATCGTAGCGGCGACAAACCGCAACCTCAAAGAGATGGTTGAGCAAGGTACGTTCCGTGAAGACTTGTACTACCGTTTGAACGTTATCAATATCCGTGTTCCGCCTCTTCGTGAGCGTAAAGAAGATATTCCATTCCTAGTGGATTTCTTCTTAAATAAAATCCACGATCAACAAGGTGGACCAAAACGCCAAATCACAAAACGTGCTTTGGAAAAGTTGTACGACTATCCATGGCCAGGTAACGTTCGTGAATTGCAAAATGAAATCGAAAGACTTTGTGTTCTTTCCGGCGACGAAACAAAATTGATGGCAGAACTTCTTTCTCCAAAAGTTTTGGAAGCAGGCGAAAAGAACAAAGTTCAAGGTTCTCGTTTGCAAGGTAAGTTGAAAGACGCGTTGGAAGATCTTGAGCGCGAAATGATCCGCGAAGGTCTGCGCCGCACAGGTTGGAACAAATCCAAACTTGCCAAAGAGCTTGGTATCAGCCGCGCGGGTCTTATCATGAAAGTTGAAAAATACGGTCTTGATAAGCGTAAGCTTGCTAGATAACAGCCAAATATAAAAACAAAACCAGAAAGCACGAGTCGAAAGATTCGTGCTTTTTTATTGTCCTCGGTGACCACGATTTTAGTGATGGTCAAAAAAATTCTTCTCTCCTACAATAAGAATCTTCAAGGAGTTCGTTCTATGAAGGTTCAAATTCAACGCAGTATCAATATTGAAAAGCCACAACAGACCGTCTTCAATATCATTGCCGATCTTAAGCAATGGAATACTTGGTCCCCGTGGATGCAAAGTGAACCTACCGCCAAAACTCAATCTTCGGGAATTTCAGGGCAAGTAGGACAAACACAATCTTGGGAAGGCGAGGTCATCGGCTCAGGTCGCATGACGATTGTTGATCTTCAGAAAAATCAGTTGATGAAAATGAATTTGGAATTCTTCACGCCGTGGAAAAGTTTTGCTGAAGCGATCTTTGACGTAAAAGAAGTTTCGCCTCAACAATGCAAAGTCACTTGGACGATGAATTCAAATCTTCCGTGGTTCATGTTCGCTTTTAAAAACATGATGGCAGCCTACATCGGCAATGATTTTGAGCGCGGCCTAAAAATGTTGAAAGAATATGCTGAAACCGGTTCTGTGGTTTCTCGCTCTATCTATCAAGGAGAAAAAGAACTCCCTGGCTTTCAAGTTATCGGCAGAAAAACGACCAGTAAGATTTCGGATTTAGGAACGACGATTCGTGCTGATTTCGAGGACTTGAATAAGCGCCTTCAAAGTGGCGAGCTTACTCCTCCTGATGGCATCGTGACTTTAAGTCACAAGCACGACATTCCTCACGGCACTTCGACTTTTACGGCGGGATATCTTTATAAATCGAATCAGCATCCAAAGATTCCTAAAGACTTTGAAGTCACACAAGTTCCAAATCACAAAGCACTTGTCGTTGATTACTATGGTCCTTATCGCAACATCGGAAATCCATGGTCCATGATCGTGAGTTATCAGCGCGGTAAGAAAAAGAAAGTCGCAAAGAGCATCCCTATGTATGAACTTTATAAAACGATGCCTGATGGGCGGCCTGAAAAAGATATTCACACGCAAATCACTTTACCTATTAAATAGTGGGTGCCCTTTTGGGCTCCCCACCCTAAAGAAATTACCGATGTGATCGAAATTTAGCGGTTTTTTACGGGGTCCAGAAGAGATCATTTTTTAAACACGCAACACGCTTAACCTCCCTAAATCACATGACAATCCCTAGGGCGACAAATCTTGGCACTACTCTTGTATTAAGAGTCTGTGTGTTAAGGGGATACGTGGTTTATGCAGAACTCAACATTGGATAGCTCATTCGTAAATCGACTGAAGCAAATTCTCGCCAGCCGCTATGGGAAGGGTTTACAGATTCGTCAATTGATGGATCTGGCAGAGCTTGGAACTTCAGAAGATGCTTTCACGCGGGGGCGTGATCTTCACATTCCGATCCGCGTGAACGGATCTATTTTGGGAACTGCTGTTGTGCCTTCTGCTGATGATCTCAATGCAGAAAAACGCCAAGGGGTGACTCAACTTGTGCGCATGGTTTTAGAGCCAGCGATGTACAAATGGTATTTGGATCAAAAAGAAGCCAACCTGGTCGAACTCAACCGTGCTCAATTGAACTTAGATAATGTTCGTTTGTTCGGTGAAGAGCCTCTTCCATCTATTGATGATATTTTGAACGACAATCTTGAGGTCCTCAACGAAAGTCCAGAGACCGAATTGATTTCTCATCTAATTCATCTTGAAGGACGCTCTGAAAACACCAACAAAAAAGTGGCTTTGCAACTTCACGAGTTGACCGGTCGTTGGGCTTTCGTCCCGTTTAACGATATTAAAGGCCAATTGCACTCAGCCCAAGACATCGCAAAAATGGGCGCAATGACCATCTTCGTAGAGAATGTTGAAAATCTAAATCCTGCGGAGCAAGAGCTTCTAATGGATTACATTGCAGAAGAACGCTCTACAGACGAACCTCTTTTGATTACAAGCTCTTTGAAGAATCTTGATGAACTAGGTAAGTCGACTTTGAATTCAAATTTAGTCGACGAACTTTCTGTGAATTGTTTTGAGGTCGATCGTGCTCCTTTAACGACGCAAGGTCTTAAAGAAGTATTGGAGTTGTTCTTTATGAAAGACTCACCCATCGACGCTTAAATGTTTAATCCTTGAAAATAACATGAGTGTCTGTGAGAATTTTTCTTATGGTCACTCATGATGAATTTTTAAATCCATTTCTTACTCGCTCATTAAACTCCAACGCTTACAAAGTTTTTTCTTTGGCCGGAGACGCTTCCAACCGTCGCTACTATCGCGTCGTTTTGGATCATCAATCTTGGGTTTTGATGCGCTGGGAACCATTCCAACCTGAAAATTATCCGTTTCTAAGCGTTCTGAATCACTTTGCTAAGAACGGTGTTCATGTGCCGCAAGTGATTGCGATGTCTCCAGAAGAGGGCTTGGTTTTACTTGAGGATCTTGGCGACCTCACTTTAGAAAGAAAATTCTGGGAAAGCCAAAATCAAGAAGCGGCCACTGAGTTCTATCAAATGGCCGTTGATGAAATCGTTAAAATTCATCATCCGGCGACTTTGGATCAATCTGACTGCACTGCTTTTAAGATTAAATTTGATACTGAAAAATTCATGTGGGAAATGAACTACGGAAAAGACAATTTGCTTTCCGGAATTTTGAAGTTTCAATTTAGCGATGCTTTAAACAAAGAAATGGCCAATATCTTTTTGGATATTTGCTCTCGCTTGGACAAAGAACCGAAACGCATTGCTCACCGTGATTATCACTCTCGCAATTTGATGATCAAACTGGATCAGATGAGCGTGATTGATTTCCAGGATGCGCGTTTGGGACCGATTCAGTACGATCTTGTCAGTCTTATGCGCGACTCTTATGTCGACATGAACGATGCAATGGCAAAAAACCTGATCAATTACTATTTGGAAAAATCTAAGCAGTATTTGCCTAAAGATTTCTCTCGCGAACACTTTGACCGTGTTTATGAACTGCAGTCTATCCAACGCTGTTTTAAAGCTTGCGGAAGTTTTGCCAGCTTTTATCATCTCCGTGAAGACCGTCGTTATTTAAAATATCTTTCAGGAACTCTTCGTCGAGTGATGAAGGCAATCAACGAATTCCCAGAGTATAAAACTTTTGCGGATGTCTTGATTGATTCAGGTGCTCTTGAAAGAAAGTACGAATCTTTATGAATGTAATGCTTCTGGCGGCAGGCGAAGGCACACGTCTTCGCCCTTACACTGAGATTCTTCCTAAGCCGGCCATTCCTTTTTTAACAGTGCCCCTTGCAGCTCATTCGTTAAGTGTCTTACGTGGTAACACGATTAATAAACTTGTCGTTAACACTTATCACCTTCCCAAAAAAATCCACGAACTTTTCCACACACTTCCTCACAAAGCACAAAGTCTGCATTTCTCTGATGAAGTGGGACAAATTTTAGGAAGTGGTGGTGGACTGGGAAATGCTCGCAAACATTTTATCGGTGGCGGCGATTTCGTCATGATGAATGCGGATGAAGTGATTCTTCCTAAAGATCCTCAAGTTTTAAAAAAGGCTTTTGAACACCACAAGCGAACGGGGGCCTTGGCGACAATCTTAGTTATGGATGATCCTCGCGTGGGAACACAGTTTGGCGGAGTTTGGGCTGATCCGCAGAATAAAGTTCTTGGTTTTGGAAAATCCTCGATTCCCGGTGCACAAAAGGGTTGGCACTTTGTGGGTGTGCAAATTCTTTCTGAAAAAGTTTTTGATTATATTCCGCTCAGTGGTGAGTCAAATATTTTATATGACGCTTTAGTAGCTGGAATTAAAAACGGAGATCTCGTTCAGGCTTTTCCTTTTGAATGCAGTTGGTTTGAAACAGGAAATCCAAGGGACTTTCTTGAGGCTTCTGAGAAATGCTCTCAGTATCTTGTAAACCCTCAAGCCTCTTTTCAGAAAGAAGCCTTGCAAGCAACGCTCAAAGACTTTGCTCCTGAATCCGTTGAAGCAAGAAAGCAGGCTTCTGCGCACCTTGTGATTTCTAAAAGTTCACAGATTGATAATTCTGCACAAGTAGAAGGTTTGCTTGTATGTGGAAAGGGAAGTGTTATCGGCGCAAATGCACGTTTAAAGAACGTGATTGTCGGCGCCGGTGTTGCGATTCCCGCAAACACCGAAGCCTCAGATAAAATGTTTTTGTAGAAGAGAGGAAAAAGGTACCTGGTACCTTTTCCTTATTTTTGTAGAGCTAGCTCTGCATCAGTGTAGAAAGACTCTTGGCTTTCTTTCACTTTATATCGACGAGTCATCATTAAGAAGATACTGTCAGCAGCGACACCGATAGGCTCACCATTGTAGTTCTTCTGCATACCCGCAAGACTTGAAGGATCACGATCAATACCAATTGGAGCAACCGCAGGGCCACCCGCTGCCACTCCTGCTCCTGATTCATCAGAAGAACCGACGCCAGCTCCAGCGCCGCCGCCACCGCCGCCTTCTTCGTAACCACTAGCTGCCGTAAGCGCGCCCAATTTCATTTTTTCTGCTTTTGCTGCAGCTCTTTTTTGAATCTCTTCATAAGTAGCTACCGCACCTGCAATAGCGCCACTTGAAAATCCTGCCGCTGCCATAGCTCCTTCAGAAGCGAAGTCTGATGGTTTATAGGATTTTCCGTCGGGAGTTGTGATCTTCCCTAACTTCGCATCAAGAATTCCGGCGTCTTGAAGTTTTTTGATATTCGAACCCATGGCTTTTACACTCGGGTCTTTATTAATAGGATTGTTCGGATCGTTGATGCCTGATCCGTAGTCGTAAGGACTGTCACCGTAACCATTCGATTGATAACCTGTTAAACCTGCAGCTCCGGCTGTTTTTCCGTGCTGACCACTTTGCAGCATCGAAAGAATTCCTAAACCCGCAAGCATTGCTGCCGTCCCGTATTGCTGAGCTGCTGCAGCTGCCGCAGACATTGCAAACATCATCGCACCTGCCATCGCTTGTTGGCCGGCGGCTCCTTTATTTGCGCTCGCAGTTTGATCGGCACCTTGTTTTACGGAAGCACCATTTTGTGAAGAACCACTTGTTTCAACACCTTTAGATGAATTCCCCGTTGTCGTTGTCGTGCCTGCAGCGAATAACACTGAAGGCTGTAAGGCCATTAGCAAAGCGACAGTGTATTTGATAATCGACTTCGTCATAACTTCGCCCCTTAATTATTCAACAAAGTGTTTTTGTTATCACGGTAGCGCTCTTTCACTTTTTCCCAGTTCGACTTGCCACCTTGTCCAGTGACTTCTTTCGTCCACGCTTGTTGACCCGCAGCTTTGTTCGGGTCTTTTGCTCCGCCAGGAAGATATGCGCGGTATTTTTCACTGCTGCTACCGCCACCATAAGCGCCCCAAGAACCGCCGCCGCCACCGCCGCCAGTTCCACCTAGGATATTTGTATCAAGACCTTTTTTACCTGCAGATTCTTCACCGCGACCGCCAGCTCCGCCACCGGAACCGCCGCCACTGCCACCAAGGCCCGCACCGCCGCCTGTTGGAGCACCAATACCACCACCATCAGCACTGCTAGGATTTCTTTCGCCCAACTGCATGCCGCCATCGCCACCACCTAGATTAGGTGTGCCCGCTGAAGCAACGACATTGGATTTATCCGTAGCACCTGTTGCCACCTGACTACCCGCTGAGTTTTCGCCAACACCTGCAAGTCCTGTCGAGCAACCCGCAGTTCTTGGATTTTTAAAACAGATACATTGTGGTGACTGAGGATTTTTACAAAGACATTCTTCCGTCTGTGCTTTGGCAGGATCCGAACACACGTCTGCCACTTGAGGAGTCGTGCTACCATTGGATTCCTCTTCACACTTTTTACCTTGATTGATCGAGTTCAAAAGTGAAGCAATACCCGCGAGACCTGAAGTTAGAAGCTGGGCATATTTTTCCGTGCACAGTTTCGCTTTACCAGCCATGCTTTCTTCTTGTCCGGGAACCAATTCTTTGGCCGCTGCTGAATCTAGAGATCCTAAAGCAGCATTGTATGCCTTAGCCGCTCCAGGGCACGCAGTATCGTTAGGGTCCGGACAAGTCGCTAGTCCTGACTTTGCCTTTTGCATTTTTTCAAGGCCCTTCCTTGCACCAACACAAGAAAGACCACAACCTGCTTTCATAGTTCCACAAGCCGCTGTATAAGCAGTCATTGCCGCCTTAGCAATATCCATTGCATTTGCAAAACCACTACATTGATCTTTTACTGCTGCCCCACCTAATGTAGACAAGATTGTATTAAGAGTCGTGATACCCGTTAAAATGTTAGGACTTAAATGTTCCAAACATGCATTAGCTGCCCCAGCGTGTCTCGAAACACAGCTTTCTTTCGTCGGTTTGTATTCAGCGTACTCTTTGGTAATTACTTCAAATGTCGGCGTTACCATAGTTGCCGACATTCCTTTAGCTTGTTTCAATGAGTTAATCGCATTGTCCATAGGAGCATCATCAAGCTTCTTTCCAGAGCTATCGTTGCCGGTAGGACCACCCTTAGAAGTGTCAAGGCCTGCTGGCGCGCCACCGCCTGGATCACTCGCGATGTTTGCGTCTTTCGGCGCATTGACTACTTCCCCACCTTTACCATCTTTATCTTGGGCAAAGACATGAATTGGAGATAAGGAAAAAGAAATGACTGTCAACGCAAGCGTGAGTTGTTTAGAAATGACCCTAATCATAAAGATTCCCCTATGTCTCACTTTTCGGACAAAAGTCGACGGGTCTTGAATAATATTTTTGCGTCTCGAAATGAGACGCTCTAGAAGGAATAAATTAGAATTCGTTGTCAGGAGGAGGCGGATTGAGAAGAGTTCCGTTCACACCATCACCACCGATGTTGCGAATTTCTGATCTTAGGTAATCCGAAGAAATTAGTTTTACAGAATAGCCAACAGAGCCGCCCATAACACAATTTCCCGATGTCGGGACTTCAACATCCGTATTAGGATTTCCTGAATTCGCGCCTTTTGGATAAGTTTTGCATTTCCCGAATTTGTTCGTATCCAAACTATAATCCATCAAACTTTGCGGAGCCCATCCCGTTAAAGCGTGCTCCCATTGTTTAGAGATATAAGTCAGTTTCGATTCAATATCGACAAAGTTGCGAAGATGACCACTGTTCTTCACGACAGTGTATTGATCTTTCACGCTAAATTCATCATAGTTCACGCCGCCGACTTTACCGCCGCCCTTGTGAGTGCCAAGATCTCCCAAAAATTCTCTCGAACCTAAAGCTGGAGGACCTTGAGTGTAATAACCTGCGCCGGGTCCTTTCAGGAACCCGTCTTTGATGCGCTTATAGTAAGTTTGATAAAAGTTTGGTTGGATTGAGTAATAAGCAAAATCAAACGCGTCAGGCAAAACGGCGCTCATTTCTAAATCGCGCATTCCCGATGGAGTATTCTTTCCGGAATCCCACGCCATAATATCTTGTGTGTCATCCTTGCGATAAAAGTTAAATGGCAAGTGTCTCCAGTGTTCAAAGTTAGGAGCTGAGTCGCCGTAATAAACGCCGTTAGGATCTGGAATAGGAGGATTGTAATTGTTTGAGCCTTGCCACAAAGGATCGAGCTTATAAACTGCTTGTCCATATTGGAATAAAGCACGTCTACTTTTCAACCCCCACTGATCGCCAATAAAACGACTGTAGTTTGCTGCGCGAGATGGATCGGCCGGATCTCCGATATTTCCGACATCAATAACTCTCGGTGGGATATTAGGATCCAGCTGACTTGATCTTGCCAACTGATCCGAACCTTTGCTCGGAACTTGTTTTGATCGCCAAGTTCTACCAACCCATGGACCAATTCGTCCCCCGAAGGGTTTATAAAATGCTCGCGCTTTTAGCGTCACAGCTCCAAATGGAGAAAATGGAATATTCGGCTGCGTTGTAGCGGACACTCCGACATAAGCCATACAATAAGGATTTTTTTCGACACCAACTGAGAAATTATAAGGACTTTCTAATGGTGGTGCAGCAACACGAATAAACTCGGCAATCTCATCGATCTCTGAGGCGAAAATAGTATTTTTATAGTGCGTCGGCTTATTGTCTTTTTGCAGCATCATCTTTTTCGGACGAATCGTATTAGAAGCGCCTTCGCAGACAGTATCTACATAGACAAAACCCGGAGCAATTTTTATCGGAACCAACCACTTCGGTGGAGCACCGGACTGAACACCAGATTTATTGCAGTTTGGATTTCCAAGAGAATTATAAATTTCGAAAGTTTCATTCTTCTTCATGGAATCAAGATTCGCGGAAGTCAGATTGTTGAAGAGCGTCTTTTTGATTCCTTCACGGACACTTTGACCATCAATATCATAAAAGTCAGCTTTAGGGTCATCGGGGCTCATTGCTCTTGCGAGATAGTTGATGAACTCCATACGGCTGGCTTGGTCAATATTATAGCCAACTACAAAGCTACCTAAAATTTTATAATTGAACGAGCCAAAGTCTCTGCAACGCTCAAAGGCTTTACTTCGCATTTGTTCAGACAATGTTCGAACAGATCTACTCACGTTAGGTAAGTCGATGAAAACAGGAGGCGGAGTGAAAATTTTAATTCCGCTGAGGTTCTTCAGTGATTTACAAGTATTCTCTTCGGGCGGCATTGGCTTGAAAGGGATATACGTGATGCAGAATGCAGGGGCATTATAAAAATCTTCCGCCGACATATTGATGCCGTCCTCATCACTTCCCTTGAGGCCTCTTGTCACTTTATCAAATGGATGTTCCTCGAAATCCCCGGCACTCCCCAACATGCGGTAACGCCACGTTAACAACTTCCAGCTTTGACGGATTTGATAATTGGTATGAGCAATGACGTTCATGCCTTCAGCTTGTTTCATCGCTCCGTAGTAAGCGGCAAGATCCACCGAGTTTTGCAGATTGATTTTGTGATGCACGAGCAAACCGACATTGATAACCATCGCAAAAAATAAAAACAAAATTTGGAAAATCAAAGCGATGAAAAGAGCGACTTGCCCTTTGCGGTTGTTAAGATTCTGCGTAAATGTGCTTCGTTTGTTTAACATCTGTGTTTAAACATTCTCTCGTAGGATTGCTCTTGAGGCAACAACTCGACCTCTAAAACTTTGACTTGTTCTATAGTGAGATGACAGACTTTTGGACATAGTTCTACGAAGGGAACTCGACGATGGTCCGATTCATGCTCGCCTTGCTTATCAGTTTTTCCGTATTGAGAGCTTCAAACGCTCAGGCGGATATTTTGTTTGAGGGATATTCGAAAATTCTCTCTGGAGAGCAACACATTGGTTACGTCATCAGCCGTTATGAATTTGACGCTAAGAAAAAACAATTCATCTCTACTTATTTCCTGAAAACCGGAAAGGGCCCCACTGAAGTCACTGAGAGCTTGAAGGCTTACGCTGACGCCGAACTAGGTCCCATTTCATATGAGTACACGACACTCGCGGGCAAAGAGAGCAAAACGATTGATGCGAAATTCAAAGCTGGAAATCTCAGTGCCGTCGTCAAACATAACGGCAAAATTCAACGAATCGAAAAGAAAGTTCCTAAAGGCACATTCCTTTCTACTTTCCTTGTGTATTTGATGTTGAAAAGTAAAGAAGGCCTAAAATCGGAAACAAACTACGAATATCAAGCCATCGCCGAAGAAGATGCTGCCATCTATAAAGGCCAAGCTCTGGTCGGAAAAGAAGAAACTTTCAACGGGTTTAAAGCTTTTAAAATTCTTAACACCTTCAAAGACATTAAATTTCTAAGCTACGTCAATGAACGCGGTGAAGTTCTTGGCACAAATGCCATGGGCCAAGGTATCACGACAGAACTTGTAGGCACACCTTCTGAGGCGACAGCGGGACTTCCTTATAGCCCCACTCTTTTGAAAACACTTTTTGGTTCTGTTCCTGAGGGACAAGCCAACGTCGTTGTCAGATCAGCCAAACTAAAAGAGGCTGAATCAAAAGCACCCGCACCATCCAAGCAGATGGGAGTGCCCCAAGGACAAGGAATTATTCTTAAAGCTCAACCTGAGAAAGCGGATAGTAAAGGACATTAAGCATGAGCATGAATCACATCATTGGTCAGCATTTCTTCATTGGCGTTTCTGGACACGCTCTGACTGCTGACGAAAAGAAATTCATCGTAGATAACAATATTGGCGGTGTTTGCCTTTTTGGACGAAATGTCGCTGACCCAAAACAAGTTCACGATCTGTGCGCGGAAATTCAATCTCTTCGTCACAAACAAGCTGACAAAGCTCCTCTTTTTATCGGGATTGATATGGAAGGTGGACGTGTTCATCGCTTGAAACCTCCTTTCACTGTGTGGCCTCCGCTTCGCAAGCTCGGAGATCTCGATGCACCGACGGTTTCTTTCCATTTTGCGAATCGAATGGGACAAGAATTAAAAGCTGTTGGCATTAATTTGGATTTTGCTCCCTGCGTGGACGTGTTTACAAATCCCGCAAACACGGTGATCGGAGATCGTTCGATCAGTTCCGATCCAGAGATGGTCGCGAAACATGCTTCTGCGTTGGTGCGCGGTTATATCAAATCAGACATCATCACATGTGCAAAACACTTCCCTGGTCATGGCAACACCATCATTGATAGCCACGAAGATCTTCCAGTTGAAAACGTCGATATGGCTCGTCTTGAATCTTGTGAGTTGATTCCATTCAAAAAAACATTCAAGGCTCGTGTCGACATGGTCATGACTTCGCATATTAAATTCCCGAAGATCGATCCCGAGTGGCCTGTAACTTTGTCTGAAACTTTCATACAAAAAATTATCCGTGATGAGTGCCGCTACCGTGGTTTGATCATCACTGATGACCTAGGAATGAAAGCGATGACAAAACATTATGGAATTGAAGAGGTTCCAGTGCGCGCATTGAAAGCCGGCGTTGATTTGCTTTTGTATTGCAATGACCCTGAGGTTCCACCTCAGGCTTTCGAAGCCGTTCTTGAAGCGACAGCACAAGGTTCTTTGCAAAAAACAGATTTAGAAGCGAGTTACCGTCGCATCATGGATCTTAAAAAAGCAAAGATCACTCAACCCGATCCACTTCCCATGTCTGAAGTCGTCAACATTGTGGGACATCCTGACCATTTAAAAATCGCCTCTGCGATCGCCAACGGCCAAATCCCCGACGGCCTTCTTCCAGAGTAAAAAAAGGCCTGGTATATACCAGGCCTTCTGAAGTCTTTACTTTTAGTACTTAAATTCGTTTCCAAGAAATGATGCCGGCCTCATTACTTCAATCGGAGTGTATGAGTCTTGCCATGTACCATCTCCAATAGTTCCCAGAGTTCCGCTTCCCCAACAATAACCCTTACCCTCCGCAACAGTACAGTGGCCATAATGATCAGCATCTATACTTGTAGCTCCCACTATTCCGCTCATCAATGTAGGAGTAGTTACATTGAATGTAACTCCATCGCTTGGCAGTGCAACATATCCCCAGTAATAGGCAGAGCCATTCTTAACTGCACTTACGGAGTTCGTATAAGCATCGATATCTGTCACGCCTGCGCCCATCCCGATGGGAGTTACTGGAGAAGAAGCGGAACCGACTTGATTTGGGTCTCCCAACTGTCCACTACTATTTAAACCTACACATTTCGCAGCCCCATTATTTAATATACAAGTCGAATTCATACTGGCCACAATTTTCGTAACATTGGTACCCAGCTGGGTTCCCTGAATCGGTGTCAAACTCGCAGTCGTATTTCCATTTCCTAAGGTATAAAACGTATTTTTTCCCCAGCAGTACGGTGTACCGTTATCATTTATGGCACAACTGTGTGTATGTCCTACCGATACTTGTTTTGGATTTGTAAATGTGACTAATGTAGGTGAACTTCTGTTAACTTTGTCACCAACACCTAACTGGCCTTCATTATTGCTACCCCAACAAAAAAGTAGTTTTGTTGGGGGATTTACTAGGGTGTTGTTGGTTATCGCACATGCCGCATTGAAACCTACATTGACAGCCAAAACATTGTTTAACGCAACTTTTGTAGGAATTGGATAAACGCCTCCAGTAAATCCCTGGCCTATTTGGCCATTGTTGTTATTTCCCCAACAATAGAGCTCGCCCGCTTTAACCGCACAGGCAAATCCTACTCCGACACTAACCGATTGCACACCTGCAGACATTCCTCGAACTGCAGTCGGTACATTTCTGTTATCTAGATCACCAAGACCTAATCTGCCAAAAGTATTACTTCCCCAGCAGTAAAGAGCTCCACCTCTAATGCCACAAGCCGCTTTCTCGCCCACCGATATGCTTTCCCAAACAACGGGAGTGACGCCATTATCAAGCAATGTGACTCTGACGGGCATATATTGGCCGGTAGCAATACCGCCACCGGAAACATTGTGTGAAATTAAATGAACAGCATTACCGTCCTCTAAATGATCATCAACCGTATTAACGCTAATTTTTTGAGGCACATTCCAGTTACTAGTTGTAAAGGTCAATGTAGCCGTACTAGCCCAGGGGGCACCGCCAGAACTTGATAATGTAATGTCCGTTGTTGGAGAAGTTGCCACTACTGTTACATTTGAAGTCGGTTGAGACACCAAAGATACATTGTAAGAGCTTTTACTGCCCTCATAAATTTCCAAGTTGTCTTTACTTAACACTATACTCGGCTGCTCAACACTTATCGAAAGAGCCGTTTCACCGATAAATATTTTTAAGCTGTCTAATACGTCCGAAAACGCTGTGACAATCATGCTGAGGTCATCAATCTCACTCTGATAATATGCTATAAGGTTAGGATCAGTCGCCTTATTCTTCGCATCAACCATTTCCGATTTTCGAACAAATCCAGCAGAAACAGCATCACTTAGAGACTTTCCATCTCTTTTGTTTCGAATTGTTAAGCTTGCTTTAACCTCATGAGTACCAAGAGTCAGTTTCGTCGATGGAACAGAAATTAAAAAGGACGATGAAGAATTTGGTGTAGATGTCAAAAGATTGCCGTCCACCTTAGAAGTCAGAAGCAACTCCATTTCCTTAATGTCATAGCCAAGGGCAGAGGCAACAATATTTGCATTCACGCTTGCACTTTGGCCCAATGAATAGGTGTTGTTTAGATGATCCGCCGTCAACAAAAGAGAAGATACTATCTTTTTTCTTGCCAGGGCTGCTGTGGCGGAAACATTTATCTCTTTAGTTTCAACTAACGTTCTATGTGAAGAAAGCTGAGATAGCAAAGATTGCTTCAGTTGATTATTGTTGTCTATTGCCTGTTGCAAATTAATTTTTTTTGCGGGATTTGTTTCCTCGACAAGTAAGCTGCTAAGCTTATTGTTTTCTTGATCTAAACCAGCAATGCTAGACAAAATATCTTTTGCAACCTGCTTTTTCTGAATATAAGCGTCAACATGAAAAACCGTTTGTCCAGCTGATGTAATTGCTGGAGTAACCGCAGCTGCCTCAAAGTCAGCGAACTTCGTTAATTTGATCGCAGCGCCTCCCCATGTTCCAGTCATATATATTTCAGAGTCAGGATCAGTAGGGCTGGTTTTTATGGATGCCATCAAGACGACCTTTTCTCCGACTTGATATTGAGATTTATTTGTGCGCAATTCAATAAACTGTGGATTAACCGCAAAGGCTTGCGAAACAAATAGGAAGATAATTAAGAAGATTGATTTCATTTTGCACTCCCAAAAAATGATTTCTTATTTTTCAGATTCAATACACTGGGAACAACGTTAGCTTTTAGGACATACTTGAATGGCGTTGTATAACCGGAAACATTAATTTGAACTTCATCCAGCAAAGTTCCCGCCGTAGACGATGATCTTACGTACGATGTAACATCCATATTTGTCTGCAAATAGTCAATAGAGCCAATCGCACATGGTGTAGACTCTCTTACGCTCCAACTAAAATTATTTGTAGTTCCCTCAACGATACTTGAGACCTCATACAATCCATAAGGCAATACTGTTCCAAAAAAATCGTTGAGAAAGTCTGGATAAAGCACAGGGCCGTAACTTCCTACCACAATATCTCCAAAATTTAATTCTTTAGAATAGCTGTTTGGAGCTGGTAGTTTTGCCGTTTTAAGAATAAATACTTTTGATGACTCCCCCGGTATCGCATCCCACTCAAAAATCGCCTGCGCAGTCTCAGCGCCATTGAAATTTCCCGGACTCACATTTATTGGAACTTCAACTTCGCAGCCAGAACAAATATGCAATCCAGATGGTGGAATGCTCATCGAAAAAATTCCGGAAGTTCCTCCCATATGAGTAATTTGGGGAGGCGAAGTAATAGTATAACTCGTGTTGGAAGTATTACGAATTCTAATAATTGTAGCGCTTGGAGTATCATATGTGCCATATAGCCCGATAGGGCTAATACCTGCTAAAACATCTAAATTTTGATCTCCTGACCATTGCAGAGAGTTGATTTTACCAAAGAATGAAAGGCTTGAAGGAACCGCTGGAACAATACTAACGTGTACAATTTTTCTTGAAGTAACAGTTCCTTTCAAAATGATGGGAATGTCGACTCTCAATTCTGAATTTCCAGAATAAGCTACGGAGAATTGAAAACCCATACAAGAGCGTGCATTAATACTCCCTTGACGGCTTCCATTAACTAGAGAAAAACCCGAACCTAAAATTTGATATGAGGCTTCGGTCGGCAAGTTGTTACAAGCTCTGAACATTCCGATATAAAACTCTCCTGAAAGAGCCGAACCTGCAATATTCAAGGGCGTAATTGTTAAAGCGTCGATGGCTCCAACCGTAATCACGGTTAAAGAAGGAACACTCTCTAATGTACCATTAGAGACAACCAAAGAAATCACATAACTTCCCGAAGTTTGTGCCAAGAACGTTGGATTCACAACACTAGAATCATTAAAAACTCCGTCCAAAGCTGTGGCTCCCTCAGGTTTTGAAACGACTGACCAACTATAGGTAAGATTCTTGCCACGTTCATCGTATGATTTAGAGCCATCAAGCTGCGCAGAAACTCCTGACTGCACATTTTGAGGAAAGCCCGCAAAAGCTACAGGATGGATGTCACCCGACGGCCCCGAAAAGTTTCCGTCTAATGCATAAAACGCATTTTTTAAAATCGTACTAGCAGTCTCTCCATTTATTGTTTTCGTAACAACGATATCCTGCATACCATCCGGAATACTTGGAGCAATAAAACTGATTTGATTGTAAGAACGGGTCAGTTGGGATTCGTCCAATGTAATTCCAGCTATCGTTAATGAATCGACATCCTCTAGGTTTCCTCCGTTTACTTTTATTTCATATCCTCCTGCAATAGAACCGAATCTTGGTTCACACTCATTTATACGCGGATAAACTGATCCCGAACTTGGAACAACGGTAAGCTTCTCTGTCTTATTTGCGACAGGTCTTTTTAAAGAATTTAATGTAGTTTCCAAATCTATTTTTTGAGTGTTCTTTTGATCAAGCGTTGCTTGGAGTTGATTTTTTTTATCAATATCTGTTTCACGAGCAATATCGTTTGTAAGTTTATCAATCTCCCGATTTAGTACAATCAATAGGTCTCTTGCCTGCTGACTAGCATTGAAGTCTTCAATGAATGCCGAAACTTCGATCGTATGTTCGCCATTCGAGTGGAATATCACTGGAGCGGAAATCCATAATGTCTCAGAACGATTATTAATTCTAACTTCTCTTCCGTCTATCTTTAGGCTAACGATCGATCTAACAGTTTTATTTCCTTCAAAATCAGTAGACAGCTCGACAAACACCGTCACCTTTTCTCCCTGTTCGGGTTGCGCAGGCGAAAAGCGAACACTAGCAATTGAATATGATACTGACTGATTAAGTTTTTTTAAAAACTTTGAAAATTGTATTGGATTAGAAGTTTGCAAATTCGGGCTTCGTGCCATTGCAAAGCTTCCCCACAAGAGTATCCCCATGGTAATTAACCTAATCATTTCTCCTCCTTGGATACGATTATTTATTTTTTAAACTTCAAACTTTTCCAAAAATTATAAGTCCGACGAAAAAGCCTATTTAAAATCGGACGAGGAGATTTATCCGGATGCTTCCGATAATACTCTTTTCGATCGATTGCATCTCTCAAGGAGTTTATAAAAGCATCGACTATATCCTCTTCATTTTTAAAGTCATAAATTTCAAACCTTCTATCGTACCACTCCGATGAAAAATCGGAATCACCGGTATCATAGATCCAAAACCTATAGTCAGAAATTTTACCAGTGATATATGGTTTATTATTATCATTCGATAAATATCGGATTTCGATTTCAAGTTCAGTAGACAAATCTTCTAATCGTTTCACGTATTTTTTTTGAATTTCATTTTTCATAGAGGTCCCAAGTCAAGGAAGTCTATATGTCCATTCTTAATACCAGGCACTCCTTTTCGTTCAAGCCACTCAATCACTTGGCCGGATGCCCTGAATACTTTATTGCCACCATTTCTGCCTAAACCGATTCTTAAGTATCTATTGGAATTTGCGAGCTTACATACAGGTCCCGCAGCTGCTGCACTTCCCACGGCGGCAGGAACACCTATCAATTCATCTAGCGCCGCGCCTGGCGTGTCCAGATCAGTGGAATATAGAACTCCCAACGCGACACCAACAATTACTGGAATTGCAAATTTGCCATTTGGATCAATGAAATTTACCGGATCTGAAAAGGAATAACCATAAAGATTTGTTTCAACTCCTGGAACTTTTCCAACTGTGTTTAAATATCCGTACAAATTTACTCCACCACCGTTGAATAAAATTGGATCTTTACTCGTCCACCGCCCAATTTCAGGATCATAATCACGTGCGCCAAATTTTAATAAGTTAGTTTTTTCGTCATAAATTCCACCTGCGAATCCATATGGTTGGAATCCAACGTTGGTATTTGACAAGATTTTACCCCATTCATTGTATTCAATTTGTTGTACGGGAACGCCACTTTCGGCATTTACCACAAGACGAGGCGATCCAAGATGATCTTTAAGAATTCTATAATATTTATCGTGAACCCGCATAAAGTCAGGAGAACTCGAGTGAGAAGAATAAAAAAACTCTTTCACTTGCTTAGTCTTTTCATTTATTTGCATTGCGATTTGGTTTTGTGACTGAAAAATATTTCGATATATTTTCTCATCGTTTAAAAAACCAAAAATTCTACGCCCCGCCGAATCAATTTTATACTGAACTTTTTCTCCAATCCCTAAATGTATTTCATTTAATTCTCCGAATTGGTCATAATTATAAATGTCTTTGGATAACACACCTATTTGTTTTGAAATTAAATCTCCGTTGGAATTATAAGAAAATGAAGTGGATCTAAAACTAAGAATTCTATCTTGATCATCAAACGTCGAAAAAAAAGAAATCCCTCCGATAACTCCTGATATTCGATTTCCATTGGCATCATAAACATATTTACTGTATGTAGAATTATTTTTCTTAACTTCAATGAGTCGGCCCGAACTGTCGTAAAGGTATTCGAATTCTGTTGTTCGACCTAAAATTGTCTCAATTTTCCCAATAATTCTTCCAGTTAAATCTCTCCTTAGTATATATGAGTATAAATCCTGAGAAGGGCCTGCCTGTGAGTTGAACGTAGAAGTGTACGATTCTAAGTCTCCATACTGATCATACGTTCTAACATCAGCAATGCCTCGCAATTGTGTCGATTTCAACCTTGCCGAATCGGAATAATAGGCAATGCTCATGGGGCCTATACTCTTTATTTTTCCGATATTGTTATATGCGTAATTGACCTTGGACGATGTCAACAATGTATCTGCATTTACCACGCGCCACAAAAGACGCAATTCATTATCGCGCTCAAACAATATACTTGAAAATCCTGAAGTATCGGCTTGTCTTTCGGAACGAACTATTTCTCCAGCATAAGAATATTCGGTTTTTATTCCGCTAATTGCACGTACTGATTTTATTCGTTCTGAATTAGGAAAATAAGTGTATTCTTCTTTCGCAAAGCCGGACTGGAAATTTGAAAGCAAGCCTGAAATTGAATCATAGTTATAAATAAGAGCTTTTCCGTCGGGCCGCTGAATGCTGGTCACCTGCTTATCCAAATTGTATGTATAGCGTATACTAGAAGAATTCCCTCCTATTTGCGGAGCATTATATTGCGCAACTAAGTCCATTATATTAATAGTAAACTCATGCCGCGATCTTCCTGGAGGAGTTATGCTAACGAGATTTCCATTTACGTCGTAGTCATAACTTGTCTCTCTCCCATCTGAAAAAACCTGTTTTTTTACTCTACCTACTAAGTCATACTGAAATGCCGTCTCTTCATTTCTAGCATTTTTGATTTTCTCGAGGAAACCATTTGAGCTGTAAGTAAAATTCGTAGCTTTTTTCGCGCCTTGCTTCAACTCAGATAAGCGACCACGCAAATCGTAAGAATATGTCCAGGGAATGTCGTTAGCATATTGAGATTTTATTGGCCTCTCATACGAATCTAAAGTTGTTGAAGTAATAACACCGTTAAAGTTTTTAAAAGAAAGAATTTTGGAGGAGGAATTATAAACATTCTCTTGAGTCATTCTAAAGTTATCTACAACTTTAGTTGATATTGTTTTCAATGTGGAAAAAGAAAATGGATTCGAGAGCGACGAGGGCGTTACTTCATAAGTGAAGGTCGTTAGATTACTTTTGCGACCAATAAAGTCAGTTTCTCTTGCCAAAACTTTTTTTATACTCCCAAATCTGATGTCATCTGAGACCTCTCTGTTTTGGCTTCCAGTATAACTTTGAAAAAAAGTGCCACCATTTGAATATGATTTCTGTAAATCTGATTCACCCGACGGCTGGGTTTCAATACTTGAGTAGCTGTTATCGACCTCATTTACATTGAAATTATATGTCCAAGTTCTACCCATCTTTGATTTTTTGGTAATCTGGTTACCCGACCATTCCAAATTTAAGGAAAAATCCCAAGAAGGACCTGCACTATCCCTATCAGAGGCCAGTCGTCCCGATTCCGTATACGTCATTTCAGAGAACTGACCATTTGGTCTATAAAATCGTTTCATCAGTTCTGTATTTGAATAGTAAGTGATTTTATATTTCTCATTATTAGGATTTGTGACGGTCGCTATCAAGCCATTAGCTCCAGTAGTAACCTGAGTCTCTTGCCCATATGGTGATTGAATAGTTGTCAGTCGTCCGGAAGAGTCTCGAAGAAATTTTGTTTCATTTCCAAATGCATCTGTAATTTTTGATAGCTTCGAAGAAGAATCATACGAAAATTTGTACTTTTCATATCCAGTTAGTTCGCTTCGTGTTTTTAAGTGCCTACCAGAACCATCGAAAACGTAGACCTCGCCATTGCTAACCACAGAGTCATTTCCATCTCCATAGTTTGCATAACTCTTCTCGACAGAGTTTCCGTTTCCAGTGAACAGTCTCTGGTTCACGCGGTCATAGTAGTGAACTATATCGACAGTCCAAGCTTCGGGATTAAAAGATGGACCTCGATGAATTTTTGGGTATGAGGTAATAAAATCTAAGGCGTACCCGGAAGAGTAATAGAGATTAAAATTTGTACCCACTATTGGAATTAACTCTCCAACAGTTAGATTATCTACGTTTATAATTGAACCATTTGACTCACGTGTGCACTCGCCAATTGGTTCGTTATATGCCAAACCCGTGCCCTCGAAGGAAATATCTGTGGTGCTAGAATGCGGAACTCCGTCTTCGTCTACCCCAGTTAACGTGGCTTTATATACAGCCTGATAAGTTTGAGCAGCTGTTGGTTTAAATCTTGCGATAAAGGTACATTTTTGGCCTGGATTTAAACTCCTTCCTGCGCAGTTATTACTTATTATACTAATTGAAGAAGATGTCGAGATTGCGGACCACGCGATACTAAATGTAGCCGTACCAGTATTTTGAATAAATCCTTCAAGTTCTGACGAGTTGTACAAATAGGTGACGGGAAATCGATATTCGTTATCAGCGAGATTTGATGAGATCAATGCATCTTTTTTAGAAGATGCAAAGCAAGATAAAGTTGTAACCAACAATAGGAAAGAATAAGGAATGTATTTCATCACAAACTCCACGAGTGCTTCCTGTTTCTCGAAATGACAAGATGCCCATAAGAAATTTATAAAAATATTCTGTTTATAGAACGATAAGAAAAGTATGAAGAAACGCAATCGCTATTTTTTAATGGCTTTTTTAAAATGATGAAAACATATGCAGATTATGAGCCATATCAAATAAATTGGAGTTTACAGTTTTTCTTTTGTTTAATTTTTGTTGATGCACTTCATAAACATTCTTTTATTTTATCGGAAAATGGCTCGACTTAAGTATTGAACATCATCATGTCTGGATCTCCAGTGATGAGGACTGACAATCGCGCGAACAGGTCTGTAGTTATTTCAGACCCTCCTAAACCCATCTGCAACTGAGGGCCACCTAGAGTGGCCCGGGAATTGATAATGCATCTCCTGATATCACAGGAGTACCTATGGGTTTTAATATGGACGACGACAAGTCAAATAATAAGGATCAGCTGAGTCTTTTTGACTTTCAGATACCCAAGGCAGACTTCGTTCCTGCGAAAAAAGAAGAAGGTTCCGCGGCCATTGATTTTGATATTTGGATGATGGCTCATCGCGAACCAGAGCAAAGCAAAACATCTCGCTTTATGACGGTCTCTGCCGTTGTTCATGCCGCAGCGATTTTGTTGGTCGCTATGATGACCGTGCCTCTTGTTGAACAAGCAAAAACTGAAACCATCACGATTGAAATTGAAGATGTTAAACCGCCAGTAAGAATGGCGCGTGGTGCACCTGTACCGCCAACTCAAGGTGGAACTCCGGCAAAAGAAATAACTCCTGTTGTTGAAAAACTGGAGGACGCGGGCAGCCCTAACGACGTTATTGTTGCAAAACCAAAGGCCACTTCCAAAGCAGTAGCAAAGGCGAAAGCCGCGACTCCAAAAGCGAAAGCTTCTGCAAAAGTCGCTGCCCATGCCACTCCCAAGGCAGGCGTTGCCAAAACGGCGGGAAGAAGTATTGCCCCTAAAGCAACGATGAAAGCTGTTCCAATGACTATCGATGATATCGATGCTCCGGAACTCGATGAAGGCGAAGTTGCCAATGCCAAAGTCGCCTCTCAAATGAACGAGGACTTCAACGAAGATTTTGAAAACATCGATAACTCAAGAAGAGCGGCTCTTGAAAAAGAAAAGAAATCCATGGATGCCATGGCCGCCGCTCTCGCAGCAGAACAAGATGAAAATCTGAACGCCCTTGACGAGGCAAATAAAGAAGAGGCTTCTCGTTTAGCGGCAGCACAGGATTCTTTACGTAAGAAAAATGCCAACGCCATTGCCTCGGCTTTGGCTTCTGAAAAAGCCGCCGCCGCTGCTGCAGCTCGTGAAGCCGCAGCTCGCGAAGCCGCTGCAAAACGCGCAGGACTTGGTGGAAACGGAAATGGTCTTGGCACTAAAGAAGGTTCTGGCGCAGGCAACACGGGTTCTCAAGGCCCAGGGACTCAGGTCGCAGGAATGCCGCAAGGAGTTCGCAGCTTGGATCAACTTCGTCAAATGCCTGGAAATCCACGTCCACAGTATGATCGCGAAGAGCGTCGTCGTGGTGACCAAGGTAAGGTGGCTTTCGTTGCTTACATCAGCAAAGAAGGTTACCCAAGTCAGTTCAGAATGATTTCATCGACTGGATTTAGAAACTTGGATTCAAAAACTTTGGCCGCTCTAAAAAAATGGCGCTTCTATCCTGGACAAGAAGGATGGGTTGAGCTTCCATTCCGTTGGGACTTAAAAGGTGGTATTCAAGAAGACGGCGGATTGTTACGTCGAAGTGTAAGCCGTCGCTAGTTCGAAAACTTATTTCATGTAAGTGACACTATAGAGGGACTCTTTGAGTTCCTCTTTTGTTATCCAGATATTGCCTTGTTCGCAGCGATTGCGAAATTTCGGATAGTACGTCGAGCAATCACTTCCCCAGGTATTGCGAATCAAATAATGACATTGACCTTTGATCATACGACGAGCTGCAATCACGCTGGAGTGATCCGCGTGTTTATTATCTCCGCCTTCATCGGGAGGCATGATTGTATAAGCGTTGTAACCAATCGCTGACACGCGACCGTTTTCTAACGCCGAATCAATGGTCGCGAAAAGTTTTGCGGCGCCCTGGTCTTTTGTGATTTCACCTTTTTTGATGCGCTCTTCGTATTGAGCTAAATCATCACCGAATTTCACCATCACCGGGATTAAAGGCACGGGCCAAGGCTTGCGCTGACAGCGCTTATCAAGCTCTGTCTCATAAACATCGGCCATCGCTACCGAAAGCGGATCGACGATTGCCGAAGTAAAGTCTGTTTGCGGTCGAAACAGAGGGCATCGATTGACGTCTTGATAGCTTTTATTTTTCTTGTAGTGCACGCGCGCGATATTTTTTAAAAACTTCATTTGATTGTCTTCAGTAGACGGAAAGTTTTTTTCTGCACACATGCCTTTGGCATTCGCAAGCAAGATTGTTGTATCTTCTTGGCCACCAGTATCAGTAAGACCCGCTGAATTTAAAATATTTTGCGGATCATATTTTCCCGCAGATTCTTTGCGGTGTGTTTGCACGCGGTTGTAGAAATCTGGATTTTCCTGCAAATAATTTTTCACTTCCGGTCGAGAAGAATGTTCGAGCTGATAAGGGTCCGCCAGAATAAACGTCGATGCGATATCAGTAGCAGAAACTCTTTGTTTGACCCTTTGAGAAATTAAATCGGCCGAAGTGTAAGCAAAACACCAGCTAAGCTCACCCTGATCGCGGTTAGGCCCCAGCTCGGATCGATAATCGATACTGGAACACGACTCTTTGGCGTGAGCGATGGAGATAAAACTAAGAACGATCAGAAAAGCCTTCATATACCAAGGACTTATCGGATCTCTCCGGGAGGACTTTAAGAATCCAGAAGAATCCGGGAAACAAAAAAAGCCCTTGGGAGCGACCCAAAGGCTTATCTAAGTACTTAAAATCAATAAGCAATTAGTCTTTAAAAAGCACTTTCGCAGACTTAGTAGTGCCTTTAGTGCGCACAGCTGCTTTACGCTTTTTACCGCTTGTCGATTTTTTCTTTTCGCGGATGTATTCAAGTTTTTTTGTTTTAGAAGCCATGGTCTCTCCTGAGTTTTTAACGGAACGAGTTAATTATCAAAACGGAATCTCCAAGTCAACCGAATGGCGGTAATCTCCCGAGATTTGCGGATTTCCCTGATAAGCATAGTTTAAAGCGAATCTAGGGCCTTTAAAACCCACTCCCGCGGTAATAAGTTCCCTTTTATCATCCGTATCGTTGGAATATCCAAAGCGCGTAATAATAAATTGATTCACGTAGGTCTCGATCCCGGCCATATAAACCGACTCGGAAGTGGCATCGAGGCGGAAGCGCACCATGGCCTGGTAGATATAATTAAATCCCCCGCCCACTGAAGTTTTGGGGCGAAATGCTTCCGGGATGTCTTTGTTTTCCCCAAAAATATTGTAGACCACCAAGGCCCATCCAATGTTTGCTTTCGGAGTATAAATCAACCCCAAGTCGCCGTTCACCTGACGATAAGAAGAGTTCGGAATTTTGAATTCGAAGTAGTGACCCGTAACTCCTAAAGCCCATTTATCAACAACGAACTCTGCTAAAGACATATTGATGTCGCTGAACTTTAGTTCTCCCTGTGGAACGTCAGAATTTTTTTGCACGTATCCCAAAGCAGCTGGCAAAAAACTTTCCGGAGAGTTGTCACTCAACGTGATGGCGAATTCGTCTTTGGCAAATGACGAGAAAAGATAGTGACCTCTTAAGTGCACCAAAGTTCCTGGATTCAAAAAAGAAGCATCGCCTGCTTCCACCGCCGCACGTCCAGTTCCGCCCGTCGCTGCGGAGATTGAGGAATTATAAACTTGGGCCGACGCTGTGTTCACGATAAGATAAACAAATAAAAAAACAGGAAGTTTTTTAATTAAGCTCAAAGGATGGGGCATGACTTTTCACCTCGCAAGTATCGTGAGTGCGTTTCTTTTAGCATTCACATCCTACCAATCGGTCCAGGCCGGAGCCAACACTTTTACTGCTAAACCTGTGCGTCTTGGCGACAATCTTCTTTCTATTTTACGCCAACAAGGATTCTCGGAAAAACAACGCGAACAAGTTCTCGCTTCCGATAAAGGCCTTCGCAATTTATTTCTCACTCTCGATACTCGATATCTTGTTAGAAAAGCCGGAAATGAAGTTGAGCTTCGCATGTTTGATTCGCAAACTTCAGCAGCCTTTCGCATTCTCAAAAAAGGAACGAACGTTCAAGCAGGCGCTTACAAACCAAATTATAAAACAACTTATGCTCGCGTTGACGGTCGCGTGTATGGTTCTCTTCTGGGCAGTGTGCTTGCGAAAATCAACAGCAATTGGGTTGCGACTCGGTTTATGGATGCCTACGTTTTTGATATGGCTTCATCACGTGATGTGACTCGCGGCGCACGCTTTTGGTTTACGGTGGAAAAGAAATATGAAGCCGGTCAGTTTGTAAAATACGGTGAGGTTCTGCAGACTTCGCTAGAGATCAATGGTTCACCTGTTCAGAAAAAGTTTGTGCGTTACAAAGACGGCGGCGTCTTTTTTAGTGCTCAGGATTTGATTGAAGATCGTCCTTTTTTTGCACCGGTTGAATATATCAAGGTGGCAAGTCGTTTTAAACCCAATCGTCTTCACCCGATCACGGGCCGCTTGCAACCGCATTTAGGAATTGATTTTGAGTTGCCAGTGGGTGAACCCGTTTTTGCTCCTCGAAAAGGAACTGTGGTGCGCTATGGGCATAATCACGCCGCCGGAAACTATATCGTGCTTTTACATTCCAACGGCATGGAGACGGCTTACAATCACCTTTACCGCATCGATAAAAAAATCCGTCAGGGTCTGAAGGTCAATGTCGGGGAAAAAATCGCGGAAGTCGGTTGCACGGGTTACTGCACGCGAGCGCATTTGCATTTCGCCGTAAAGAAAAAGGGCCGAATGGTCGACCCTATTAAATACATCAAATCTTATCCGCCACAGATGGAGCGCCTCTTAGAGGAGCGCGTGGCTAGTAACTAATCACGAGTACATACAGTTACAAAATGCATACATTTACTTGTTGGTGTAGCGCCACCGTAACTGCCGTTTGGACGGAAGCATTCTTTTGTTAAGTCGTATTCAACTTCGGCAAAGCCTTTGGCTTGAAGATTTTCTTCTTTATAGCAAGAAATACCATTCTTAGGAACAACACAACCACGAAGCGGATTGACATCCCACTGGTCCGAGCGCAAATGGCGACGCATAATACTGAGTTCACTACGAACAGTAGGATCTTTCATCTGCGCGTAAGTAAGAGCTGGGCAAAGTGACGCTGCATCTTGAGAGCGAATCACAGCGTACTTTCTATTGCAGTTCCAGCTTTTCGCTCCGACACCTGGTGAAGCAAGATCGGTCTCAATTAATTGTGCAAGAACGTGATTTGGATTTGTGGCCGCTCCGCCCTGAGCTGGGTATGGAGTGAAGGTCAAACTATAACCTTTCCCATAAGCAGTTTTCACAGGATAAGAGCTGCTTGGAGAACGCACTTTATAAACTTCTTCAGCATTCGCTGGCATGTACGTCAAAGCCAAGATTCCGGAACTCATAAAGATACCACGGAACTCTTCCGCCAAAGCTTCACTGGAGTTAAAGCTGATTCCCGAATCCATCACACGTTGCTCTGGAGAGAACGGGAAATAGTTGGCTGTGAGTCCCTTTTGAACTTCGTCGTTTTGATTTGCCGTCAAGAAAGAATCCATCACCAATGCATCTGTCAGAGTTCCTACCATCGGAATAATATCGGACCACAACGTCACTTGACTGTTCGTCGTGTAAACGTCTGTGAGACTGTTTTTCACGCGAATACCCACTGTTGGAACCGAGCCTGCATTTGCAGGTGAATCTTGCAAAAGTTCTTTATATTGATTCAATGACAAAGAAGTTGCTGGATAAATAGGTTTAAAATTTTGATCGGCGTAAGCGAAGAACTCATCTTTGATTTTAATTCCGCCCGTTGTAAAGGCGCCCGCTTGAAGAGATGTAAATGCTTTATTGTTACGGAGATGAGTTTCAGCACAAGAATTATAAGTGATCGTGTCAAAGCCCGCATCGTACGCAAACGGAATGCTCGTCACTTTTGAGGCCGTAGTTGTGCCATACTTGGCAGTTAAGGCGGCATCTGACATACCTGCGTCTAGAGTGCTATCCAAGTCAGAATCGAATCCTGCCTTACCGCAGTTTTGAAACGACACGACAAGAATAAAGGAGGCAACAATGCCGCTGGCGGCTCGCCATGTCGTCTTGTTAAAACGTACTTTCATGGAATCTCCCCTAAACACTAGACTACCATCTCCTTTTCGGCAGATTCACAAAAAACCACAGACCTTCTCACACTGAGACACCCTTAGCATTTCCATGAGAATCCATAGCCCCTGTCGTTAAGTGTTGTCTTAGAGTGAAACGTCTGAGATTTATTAAGTATGTCGAAGATTAAAAAAGCCATCATCCCAGCCGCAGGTCTAGGTACTCGTTTTTTACCTGCCACTAAAACAGTTCCTAAGGAGATGCTCACTATCGTGGACGCTCCGATCATTTTATACGTGGTGGAAGAGGCTGTCCAAGCGGGCATTGAAGATATCGTTCTTATTGCCGGTCGTGGAAAACATGCGATTGAAGATTTTTTTGATACTTCTTATGAGCTTGAAGACAAACTTGCGAAAGACGGCAAAGAAAAACTTCTTGAGCGTGTTACAAAAATTCGTGAAAAAGCCAACATCATCAGCATTCGCCAAAAACAGGCGATGGGCTTGGGTCACGCCGTTCTGTGTGGTCTTCCCATTATTGGGAAAGAACCTTTTGCCGTTCTTCTAGGCGATGAAATCACAATGGGTTTTCATGGTGAACCGAATGTGACTTCTCAACTTGTCAGTTCTTTTGAAGAAACCGGCACTTCGACAATCTCTGTGATGAAAGTTTCTGAAAAAGATGTTTCCAAATACGGAATTGCAGAAGTTGAAGAAAACCCAAAAGGGTTTTTCAAAGTCACATCTTTGATTGAAAAACCAAAGCCAACGGAGACAAAAAGCCGTTGGGCTTTGCCAGGTCGCTATGCTTTCGACAATAGCATCATGGATATCCTTCATTCAGCGAAACCGACATTGAATGGAGAAATTCAACTAACGGACAGTATGAAAGTTCTTTGTCAGTCCAAAGGGCTGAATGCGATGACTTTCACTGCAAAACGCTATGATGCCGGTGATAAAATCGGTTATCTTCAAGCCAACATCGAACTGGCATTGCAAAATCCAGAGTTGGGTGCGGATCTTAAAAACTACATCTTGCACTTGGCGCAGAATCTGAAATAGGAAAATTTATGAAGAAGTTTTTTGTTTCTTTAGTACTTTCTCTTTGCGGACCAAGCCTGGCGATGGCCTACATTATTCCTACGCGCACAATCTTGCAAAAAACGGCAGAGAACGCAGGTTCAGGAATCTATGCAATCGAACAAGAAGTGCAATTTTCTAATGGCGAAGAAACTGTCGCCGTAAAAGAAACTTGGTTGATCGACAGCGATCGCACGATGCGCCTCACTGTCACGGGTGCTAAAGATCTGCAAAACAGTTTTAAACTTCAGTACATCTATAACGGCGGACAAAAATGGAGCATGACGAATAATAATCGCGCAAGCTCGAAGGTTCCGGATGATTTCTTGGAAAAGTTTTTGAACTTTAGAAATCCAGAAATTTTCGCCAACACTTTAGCGCACTTTAAAATGATTCCGGCTTCAGCATTTCAAAAGAAACCTGTTGGAAAAACAGGCGCTGATTTTAAAAACGAACCGGAATCATGGGTTCGCTATTCTCGCACGGGAGGCGTTGTGAATTACGCCTTGGGAATTCCGACTCCTGTGGACCAAGAACAAAACTATCCTGGTATCTGGATTGAGCAAGATCAATTTGTCGTTCGCAAGCTTCGCCTGCCTTCACAAGTTGAGATGAGTGCGAATAATTACAATCAATTCGCGCGAGGTCTTTCTTATCCTCGTGCTCGCACGATTCGCTGGGGCAACAACACCGTGACGATTCGTTTGATCAGTGCTTCGGCTCGCCCGCAAACGGCGGTGAATTTGTTCCAACCTTCGTCATTGGATGCCAATCTGAAATGGGATGGAATTAATTCTTTACCTGCAAAAGACGTTATCACGGAGTTCTACACGAGGTTTCGATGAGTTCTACTCAGCTATGGAGAGTGGCTGTTGATGCTCCTCTTCCAGAAGCTTTGACTTATAGCTTTGCAGAGCCTCTTCAGCGCGGTCAGCTTGTCAACGTGCCGCTGGGCCGACGCAAAGTGAAGGGTTTAGTTCTAGGGCCCACCGACAAAGTTCCTGATTTTGAAATTAAAAGTATTGATTCTATCGATGAAGAATACGGTCCACTTCCAGAGCAATTTGTAAAATGGCTGGAATGGCTTGCGCAGTACTATATTCATCCCGTGGGACAGGTCGTACAGTCAGCATTTCCTCCCCTGCGCAAAACGGATAAACAACGACAGTCGAAAAGACCTCCGGTTATTCCACAGCTTGAAAGTGATTCAGCTTTGGATTTAACCGACGAGCAGCGTGAGTGTTTTGAAAACATCTCAAAACAAACAGGCTTTGCCACGCATTTGGTTTTTGGTGTGACGGGCTCAGGAAAGACGGAAGTTTATCTGCGCCTTTTAGATAAAGTTTTAAAAGAAGGAAAACGCGGAATCGTTCTTGTTCCTGAGATTTCTTTGACACCGCAATTGATTCAACGATTCGCGCGTCGCTTTGGCGATAAAATCGCGGCCCTTCATTCACAGCTTACGGATCGCGAAAGAACCAATCAGTGGTGGGATATCGTCGAAGGACGAAAGTCAATTTTGATTGGTGCCCGTTCTGCCTTGTTTTGTCCTGTTGAAGATTTGGGAATCATCATCGTTGATGAAGAGCACGAACCTAGCTTTAAACAAGATGAAAAATTAAAATACAACGGTCGCGATGCCGCTGTGATGCTGGGTAAGCTGATGAACTGCCCTGTCGTTTTAGGATCAGCAACGCCGAGCCTTGAAACCTGGAAGAATGCGCAAGAAGGAAAATACCAACTGCACACACTTCGTCGCAGAGTTGCCAATCGTTCTCTTCCTGATATTGAAGTGATTGATCTTCGCCATCAAAAATCCGATGACGAAGAAAAGAAAAAGATCATCGACAAATATTCTCACCTGCCATTTTGGTTAAGCCCCGCACTTTACGAGCGCATGGGCGAAGTTTTAGAGCGCGGTGATCAGGCGGCGTTATTCTTGAATCGTCGCGGAATCGCGCAAATGGTGGTCTGTCCAGCCTGTGGTCACACGCGCGAATGTCCGAACTGTGATATTTCTTTAACGTTGCATGCGCATTCACACTTGGTTTGTCACTATTGCGACTATCACGAAAATTTCAAAACGAAATGTCCCGATTGCAAGGAAGGTGAATTGCAAGCGATTGGTTTAGGAACCGAGCTTGTTGAAACGGATCTTGCTCGCTTGTTCCCAGGGAAAACAATTGCGCGCGCGGACCGCGATGAAATTCAAAGTCGTGCAGATCTTGAAGACCTCATAGCGAAAATGGAATCTGGAGAAATTGATATTCTCGTTGGAACACAGATGATCGCCAAGGGTCTCGATTTTCCGAAACTCAAACTTGTAGGCCTTGTGCTTGCTGACGTCGGATTCAACCTCCCCGATTTCCGGGCGACCGAAAGAAGTTTTCAACTGATCACGCAAATGAGCGGCCGCAGCGGTCGTCACGTCAAAGAGGGTGAAAGCCCGGGACTCGTGATTATTCAGACCTTCAACGTCGAGCATGACAGCATCACGTTCGCTCGGAATCATGATTACGAAGGATTTGCTCAGCACGAATTAAACATTCGCTCACAATTAAGCTATCCACCTGTTGGACGTTTGGTGAGTTTCCGTATTCAAGGAACTCACTTGGGAAAGGTCGAAGAGACCGCCGGACTTTTAGCGAGAAGAGCTTATGCCTTGAAAGCGCAGTTTCCTCAATACAACTCCATTGAAGTTTTAGGGCCTGCTGAGGCTCCGCTTTCGAAGTTACGGGGGCAGTTTCGCTTTCATCTTCTTATCAAAACCACTCAAGTGGCTGCCGCAAATCCCTTTTCAAGACAGTTATTGGGCGATCAAGAGTGGGTTCCGTCAGGAATTAAAATATTAATCGATATCGATCCAATGAGTTTGCTTTAATTTCTGCACTTTCCTAAAATAGAAAAATCAAGGAAACTCAACTGGAATGATTCAATGCCCTCGCTGCGGAATACAAGTTACTGAGCTTCATCCTGTCGACCCAGAGTTAATCGGAAAACTTCAGGCGGCTGGTGAAACCAATTTGCCACCTCAAGTGTGTGCAGGTTGTATTTCTGATTTGCGCCGAACTTTGGCGACAAGCAGTGGCGGCATTTTGATGCAACAAGAGCGCGCCAAGGAACAACACCGCCTGCAACTTTGGAAAAGCCGTGTGATGCTGATTAAAAAAGCCCGCATGTGCATGACTCAAAAACTTTATTCTGAAGCGGCGGTCTCTTACGAAAAGTATCTGAAAATTTTAGATATCGTTTTTGATGTAAAAAAAGGCGAACGTCTAAAGCCGGAAGCTTTTAAAGAAAGTGCGCGCACAACAGAGTTGACCGTGGTCGCATCCGTGTACTGGGATCTTTTGCGGATTTATGATTCTCATGACAAATATGCGGATCGCATGGCCAACGCTGCAAAACAACTGGCGATGTTTGTGCAATTCACTCCGATCTATCCGGATATTATCCGCAAGGCAGAGTCTTTTCAAAAGACAGCGCGCAATCCGCAAATCGTTAAGCAGTTTTTAAAAATGTCGGACAAAGAACGTCCACGTTGCTTTATTGCAACCTCGGCTTTCGACAATCCACTTGCAGCAGAAGTTATGACTCTGCGAGAGTTCCGCGATTTTACTCTTCGCAATTCTGCTTGGGGTCGCAAATTTATTGTGCTTTATTATCAGCATTCTCCTCGCATTGCTTGCTTACTCGATAAGCATCCGCGGTTCAAACCCGCAGTCAGAGCACTTCTCCGCATTTTGATTAAATGCGTTAGCTAAAGTTTCGCGTCTTTGAGGCTTGCAAAGCCCGTCCTTTATGAGGGAAGGTATTTGCATGGCTCATATCTACGATTACGCAATTATTGGAAGTGGTTTAACTGGTCTTAGCATCGCCGCAGCTCTCAGCCGCGAGACAGACAACATCGCGCTTATTGAAGCTGCCGATGTGGCGTTTGGTACAAACAAAAAAGTAAATTTCCCGACAGGTCCGATTAACAATGGACTTCGTTTTGTACCGGATTCAGTTCTTTCCGAAAAAGCTATGCGCTTTCTTGAAAATGTTTTGAACAAAAAAGTCATCGCCGACATTTCTGAAGAAGCGCCGATCACTTACGAAGCTGGCGGTTTTAAAACTTTCTTGGGCTTTGGCGACAATCCGCCTGCGTTTTACGAGGAACTTTCTTACTTCACTTCAAGCAAACGCATCGATTTGGCTTCGCAGCCTTTTGAGTGGACACAGGCACTTTTTGAGCAATTCAAAGGTGACTTCATGCCACGTTCTTATGTGACGAAATTTCATCAAGAAGGCGACAAGGTTTCTCACATCACAATCAACGGTTCTAAAACTTTGCAGGCACAGAATTTTATTTTTGCAGGCACTGTAAAAGACCTTGGCGTGCTTTTACCGGAAGATTCTATTTCTACACGTGCACGTTCTAAGCTTTCAAAAAACACTTATTGGACAGCTCTATGCTTGGATGTTTGTCATAGCAAAGAAGTGACAGATTCAACAGCGATGCACATCCTTAACGGCACAACTCAAGATGAAATCGGTCCATGTGCTGGTCGCTTCCTTCCAGCTGTTGAAGTCGAAGGTCAGAAACTTCAAGCGTCTCAGTGGATGACATTTATCGAACAAGAAGTGACGGAAGATAGCGAAGTGGTCGGCATGGCTTTGAAAAAAATCAAACGCCAAATCAAGCGCGCTTATCCTGAAGCTTTGGACAATATTAAACTTGAAAGAATTTTTGTCGCCCCGATTATCGCAGGAAACGGCGATATCAAGTTGAGCGCAAACTTAACTATTCCTGAGTTGGAAAATCTTTGGATTGCCTCGTCAACTGTGAACGAACAAAAGAATTTGGTCGGCGCACTTTTGCAAGCTGAAATGATTGTGGCTTCTCTGGGTTTCCGTGTGGAAGCCTCTGAAGAAGTTCCAATGAATTACGAAGAAGAAACTCCGCAAGAAGCTTCTCTTTAAGCTTCTTCTAAAGGCAGGGAGAAGGAGAACGTCGTTCCCTCTCCCACTTTGCTGTCGACAGAAATCTGTCCGCCCATCAACTCGATTAAATTTTTTGAAATCATCAAACCCAGTCCCGAGCCACCGTACTTGCGAGAGATCGAGGGATCTTCTTGGTAGAAACTTCTAAATAATTTTTTGATGTTATCGTAGTGAATGCCCTTGCCGGTGTCTTTTACATTCCAGCGATACACACGGGCCTCGCGATCTTTGCGAACCTCGATGCGAACTTTCCCGCTGTCTGTGAACTTCACGGCATTGCTGACTAAATTCGTCAGCACTTGGCGGAGTCGATACGAATCTCCCAGAGTGTGATTGGGAATTCCTTCATCCATGGCGAGCTCTAACTCCAAACCTTTTTCCATGCATTTCACAGAAAACATCTTGTGGATATCTTGGTGGAGTTCTTTGAGATCAAAACGATGGTGATCAATTTGCAAAAGGCCGTTTTCAATTTTTGAAATATCCAAAATATCATTAATCAGATGCAAGAGAGTATCCGAGCAGCGATGAATCGTTCCGATGTACTCCCGCTGTTCTTCATCCAAGGTTGTGTCGCGCAAAATATCGGAAAACCCCAGAATACTATTTAAAGGTGTGCGAATTTCGTGGCTCATATTGCTTAAGAAATTTGATTTGAGAGAAGCAAAACGCAAAGCCTCTTCGCGAGCTTCGATAAGTTGAAATTTTGAGAACGCCATCTCTCGCAATTCTGCGCGAATGCGTTGAATGCCTAAGCCTAAAATGATGTTCTCAAAGAAAACCCAACCAGCATGTTCAATCCACCGCCACTCGACATCAGCACTTTCTCCATAAACGGATATTGGAAGTAAAACTCCGCGCAGCCCGTGATCAATCACCACGATCGCCGCAGCCACCCACAAAACCGGGATATCCATATAAAAAGCTAAAGCCGCTAGTGACACAAAGACGTGAAAGTGCGTTTCGATTCTTCCACCGGTGAGATATATAAGGAGGATTGAAAAACAGACCTGGGCAATTGCGATAATGTAGCGGGTGATTTTCTGACCGGGCAAAACCCACGCACAATATATAGGAGGAAGGGCGAAAAGACCGCCGAAGACCAATCCCACTAAAGCGTTTTCCAGAGACCCGCTGAACTGCCCTACCCATGTAAAAGGCGTGATGCTTGCGCCCAGAAAAACACAGCTAACCCATTGAATTAGCATAAGAAATGCAAACGCTCGATCGACACGAATGCCGATTTCATGCATTTGCTGCTGGAATATTTTTTCTACTTCCGGATGATTTCGTCCGAGTTCTTGACCTGTCATTCCCATATTCGCCTACGTTCCTTAGTGGGACTTCCCCGTACCTATCGGCCGTGACTCGCGGCGCCTAAACAAACTTTAATGATGGGCCGTCAAATGTAATAAAGCTGTTTCAGAAAAGGACTGGCCTAAAGACTTCTTGCGCAGTGTGACCCACTATGATATCCCCAGAATCCAACAATAAAGCACTCGTGAGTATTAACTGGTCCCTCAAGTACTGAAAAAGAGGGTCTTCCGGCGAAAAAAAGAAGCTGGCTCTGCTGACGAGGACGATTAACCAGAAAGGAAGTACTGCCATGGCACAAGTGACCATGAAAGAAATGTTAGACGCTGGCGTCCACTTCGGACATCAAACTCAGCGTTGGAACCCAAAAATGAAACCTTATGTTTACACAGCTCGCGGAGGCATTCATATCATTGACCTTCAAAAGACTGTTGTACGCGCTAACAAAGCTGCTGAGTTCGTAAAAGAAGTTGCTGCTAACGGTGGTCGTTTGATCTTCGTTGGAACTAAAAAGCAAGCTATCGAACCAATCCAAGAAGCTGCAGCAAAATGCGGTCAGTACTACGTAACTAAGCGTTGGTTGGGTGGTATGATGACGAACTTCGAAACGATCAAATCTTCTATCGATCGTCTTCGTAAGATCGACACAATGAAAGAAAAAGGTGAATTCAACTACCTTACTAAAAAAGAACGCGCGAAGCTTGAAAAAGAATATCTTCGTTTGACTGAGTTCTTGAACGGTATCCGTGACATGAAGGAAATGCCTTCTGCTATGTTCGTAGTAGATCTTCCTAAAGAACACATCGCGGTTGCTGAAGCAAAACGTTTGGGCATCCCAGTAGTTGGTATCGCTGATACAAACTCTGATCCTGAATCTATCGAATACGCTATCCCAGGTAACGACGATGCTATTCGTTCAATCAAATTGTTCGCAAACCTAGTTGCTGAAGCTTACCTAGAAGGTTCTAAAACTTGGGAACAAAAACTTCGCACAATGACAGACAAACAATCTGACGTTGCTAAAGAAGCTAAAGCTGAAGGTAAAGAAGAAGCTCCGAAACGCCGTGGCGCTCCTAAAGCTGGTGCGAAAGAAGCTCCTAAGAAAGGTGCTGGCCCTGCGGTTGTTAAAGCCACTAAATCTCGTAAACTTGTTGCTGCTGGTACAGCGGAAGAAGTTGAGATCCAAGCTGAGCTTGAGAACAAAGAAGACGATTCAGCGGCTGAGTAATCATCAGCTGAATGAAGTAGCAAGGGTGGCTTAGCCACCCTTCTCTTTGTCCGCCTTCTCGTTTTTTGATCTTTTATAATTATCTTTATTATTGAAGGAGACTTCCTAATGTCTATTTCCGCTACTCTTGTAAAAGAACTCAGAGAAAAAACAAATGCAGGTATGATGGATTGCAAAAAGGCGCTTGAGGCGACTTCTGGCGACTTCAATGCCGCTGTTGAATGGTTGCGCGTAAAAGGCCTTGGCGCTGCTGCGAAAAAAGCTGATCGTATCGCTGCTGAAGGTACTGTTTTTGCTCAAGTTATTGGTAACACAGGTGTGATCCTTGAGATCAACTCTGAAACTGACTTCGTTGCTCGTAACGATGGCTTCAAAGCTCTTGTTAGCGACGTTGCTCACCACGTATTGAACGCTGTAAATGCAGTGGGCGATATCTTGGAACAAGCTTTCCACAAAAACCCAACTAAAAAAGTGGGCGACATGCTTAAAGAAGCGATCGCGACTATCGGTGAAAACATCGTTATTCGTCGTTTCGAAAAGTACAATGCAGCTCCAAACGGTTTGGTTCACACGTACATCCACGGTGAAGGTAAAATCGGCGTGATGATCGAAGTAACTGCTTCTAAGCCAGAAGCTGTTAGCAATCCTGAGTTGAAAACTTTCGCTCAAGACGTTGCTCTTCACATCGCTGCGATGAACCCAATGGCGATCTCTTCTGATCAAATCCCTGCAGAAGTTGTTGCTAAAGAAAAAGAAATTTTGACTGCAAAGAACCTTGAGTCAGGCAAAAAACCAGAGATGATCGAAAAGATCGTTGAAGGTCAAATCCGCAAGTTCTTGGCTGAAAACTGCCTTATGGACCAAGCTTTCGTTAAAAATCCGGACATGAAAGTGTCTGATTTGGCGAAATCTGTTGGTAAAACTATCGGTGCAGACGTTACAATCAAGCGTTTCGTACGTTTCGAATTGGGTGCTGGTATCGAGAAGAAGTCTAACGACTTCGCAGCTGAAGTTGCTGCACAAATGAAAGGACACTAGTTTGAAAGAGCCTGTTTATAAACGCATTTTGCTCAAGTTAAGTGGTGAAGCTCTTGCTGGAAAGCAAGGGACTGGTATCAATACAGCGACGATCAAACAAATCGCGCAAGACGTGGCAGAGGCTTATAAAGCAGGCGTTCAAATGGGTATCGTTATTGGCGGCGGTAACATCTATCGTGGTGTTGCCGCTTCTGCTGAAGGCATGGATCGCGCAAGTGCCGACTACATGGGTATGCTTGCGACTTGTATCAATGCTCTGGCTCTTCAAGACGCTCTGGAAAAAGAAGGTGTTCCTACTCGCGTGCAAACAGCTATTGAAATGGCTGAAATTGCTGAACCTTACATCCGTCGCAGAGCGATCCGTCATCTAGAAAAAGGCCGTATCGTGATTTTCGGTGCAGGAACTGGAAATCCATTCTTCACAACAGATACAGCGGCTTCTCTTCGCGCCATGGAGATCAACGCACAAGTGATCATGAAAGCGACGAAGGTAGATGGCATCTACGATAAAGATCCTGCAAAACATACTGATGCAAAAAAATTCGATAAGATCAGCTACATCGACGTCCTCAATCGCGGTTTGCAAGTGATGGACTCTACAGCGATCAGCATGTGTATGGACAACAAACTTCCAATTATCACTTTTGACCTCACTCAAGCCGGCAATATTTTGAAAGCCGTTCAAGGTGAGACCATCGGTACCCTCGTACACTAGGAGACAACTATGGCTATTGCTGATGTAAAAAAGAATGCGCAAGCAAAAATGGAAAAGACTTTGGCGGCTTTAGGTGAAGAGCTTAAAAAAATCCGCACAGGTCGCGCACAAGTTTCTATGCTTGATAATATCCGTGTGAATTACTACGGAACTCCATCTCCTCTTTCTCAAGTAGCTTCAATCTCTACTCCAGATGCGAAATCTTTCTTGATCGCTCCTTGGGAAGTTTCAATTCTTAAAGATATCGAACAAGCGATCATCAAGTCTGAGTTGGGCATGGCTCCAATGAACGACGGTAAAGTGATTCGTTTGAAAGTTCCAGATTTGACTGAAGAACGTCGTAAGGACCTTGCTAAGCAAGTAAAGAAAATCGCTGAAGAAGCGCGCGTGGCTGTTCGTATGGCTCGTCGTGATGCCAATGATGAAGTTAAAAAACTTCAAAAAGATAAAGCTGTCAGCGAAGACGAAGGCAAAAAGGCCGAAGCAGACATCCAAAAAGTAACTGACGATTTCATCAAAAAAGTCGATCAAGTTGCGGATGAAAAAGAAAAGTCTATCTTGACGATCTAATCTTGCAGTCGATGAATTTGCCTAAGCATATTGCAATTATTATGGATGGTAACGGTCGCTGGGCTCAGCTCAAGCGCCGTCCCCGTACGTTTGGGCATATCAAAGGAACTCGCGTCGCGAAAAAAATCATCACAGCTTGTTCGCGTCGCGGGATTAAAAATCTGACTCTTTACGCTTTCAGTACAGAAAACTGGTTTCGCCCTCAGGCGGAAGTCAGTTTGTTGATGCAAATCTTGCGTCGTTACCTGAAGCGCGAAACTGAAAATCTTGTTAAAGAAAATATTCGTTTCTCTGTGATCGGCGATACGAGCCGCATTCCAGCGGACGTTGCTAAAGCGATTGAAAATTCGATCGAAGCCACAGCTCAGTGCACAGGCCTGCATTTGGTCTTTGCCTTGAGCTATGGTTCTCGTCAGGAAATCACCGATACTATGCGCGAGATCGCTCGTCGTGTGGAAGCGGGTGAGCTTTCTGCGGATGACGTGGATGAGTCGTTGATCAATTCAACACTGAGCACTTATCCAACTCCAGATCCTGATTTGATCATCCGCACGAGCGGTGAACAAAGACTTTCAAATTTTCTTTTGTGGCAAGCTGCGTACTCTGAGTTTTATTTCACAGATGTATTGTGGCCTAACTTCACGGAGTCTCATCTTGATGAAGCCCTGGCGGCTTTCTCCATGAGACAACGCCGCTTCGGCAAGGTCTCATCGAATGACAACATGGAAAAGTTTTCTAACTAGAGCCGCGTCGGCTTTGGTCGCACTCGCTATTATTATTGGTCTTTATGTCGGCTGGGCCGTTGATGGTCTTAAAATCACTGTGGGATTTGCAGTGATTGTGGGTGCATGGGAACTTTTGGGAATTCTTTTTCAGAAAGAAAACTCGGTTGTTGTTAAAGCTTCGTTTTTTGTTTTGTCTTTGCTTGTATTTGCAGCTTCCACAATTTCCTTAAGCTCGGGATCTTTGGTTTATTCATTGTCTTTAATTGCGATGATCATCATCGTGCTTCTTTCGTCCCATAAAAAAGGTGATTTGCTTTACATGTCCGGCGTACAAGCGCGCGCGGCTTTGGGTCTTTTCTATGTCGGTCTTCTTCCTTCATTTGCTTATCGTATTTTAGATCAGGCTTACGGCATTTCTTGGTTCGTGTTTTTACTCGCGGTTGTTTTTGCGGGCGACACCATGGCGTATGTTTTTGGTGTGCTGATTGGCAAACATAAGGTCATGCCTTCTGTGTCCCCGAAAAAAACATGGCAAGGATCTATCGGCGGCATTGTCGGATCATTGATCGCGGGATTTGTTTGTTGGCATTTCTTGTTTCCAGAGCAGTCTTTAGGAATTTTCTTAGTTCTTTCAGCTCTTTCAGGTTTCGTGGGACAGTTCGGAGATTTCTTCGAATCTCTCTTAAAACGAGTCGCTGAAGTGAAAGATTCTGGGAAAATCATGCCAGGCCACGGCGGCGTATTGGATCGTATTGATGGAGTCCTATTCGCAAGTCCTGTTATTCTCACGGGAATTTTGATTCTGTCTCATCTTTCGTCATAAGAGAAAAGTCTGGCCCCAAAGCAAAATCACTTTAATTCTCTGGCCCAGTTCCCCTGTGCCATTTAGAATATTTGAATGAATATTTTTTCTTATCTTCAATCAGGCTTATCCGCGATCATTCCATTTGTAATCTTGCTCGGCATTTTGATCTTCGTGCATGAACTTGGACACTTCCTTGTAGCACGTTGGTGTGGAGTGCGTGTTGAAGTTTTCAGCCTTGGTTTTGGTAAAAAACTTTTGAAATACAAAAAGGGCGACACTGTTTACGCCCTTTCCATGATTCCTCTTGGCGGTTACGTCAAAATGTTTGGTGAACAGCCAGGGGACCATATTGCTGAAGAAGATAAAAAGCATTCTTTCACGCACAAAAACGTGTGGCAGAGAATCGCGGTTGTTCTTGCCGGTCCTTTGATGAATTTCTTTTTTGCGATCGTGATCTTTTTTGCGGTGGCTTTGATCGGTGAAGATGCAAAGACTCCTGTGACAGGTGATATTGCGGCTTCCTCCCCTGCTTATGCGGCGGGTTTCCGCTCTGGCGATAAAATTGTTTCTATCAATGAAAAGCCTGTGACGACTTGGGAAGATTTTCAAAAAGGTTTAAGCCTTAAAGAAAATCATGATCTTCACATTGACGTCGTTGTGCAACGTGAAGGCACTGGCGAAGAAGCGAAAATCGCAACGACAGCCAAAGCAGAACCAAATCCAAATGTTCTTAGCAGCTTTGAATTCATGGCGAATGTCGATGGCCTGACTCCTTATTCTGCAGGAACGACAATCGGTGTTCTTGGTGGGTCTCCTTTGGCGGCTTTGGGTCTTAAAACGGGTGACACAATTACCTCTTTGAACGGTCAAAAAGTTTCTTACTGGAGACAGCTTGAGCCGGCACTTGAAAAGTTGAACACCAAAGAACCTTTGACGATTGAAGTTTTGGGAATGCGTGAAGGTGACAAGGTTGAAAAACCAATCACTGTGACATTGGCTCCTCTTGAGTCGATGAAAACGTTCACAATGCAAGGCTTGGGGCTTGAAAGTTCGGAGCTTTATTTAAGTAAAGTGATCGATGGATCTCCTGCACAGGCAGCCGGTCTTCACGCTATGGATCGTCTTGTTACAATCAATGGTGTGAAATTGCAGAAATGGGATGACGTAATTTCAAATATCAAATCTTTTGATGGAAAAAATCCTGTCGATATTTCTGTTCTTCGCGATGGCCAAACTGTGAGCTTGAAAATCACTCCGAAGATGACGACACAGATGTTGCCAACTGGAACTGAAGAGAAGCGTTATACAATCGGTATTGCTCCAATTGCAAATATCGCAGCTCCTGAGTTGATGGTTCTTCGTACAAGCAATATCGGTGATGCTCTAGTTCGCGGCGTGCAAAAAACTTGGGACGTGTCAGTAATGACAGTCATGAGTTTTGTTCGTTTGTTCCAGGCAAAGATCTCTCCGAAAAACATTGGTGGTGTGATCTCTATCGGCCAAGCAGCGAGTGAAACTTTCAAGATTGGTATCACTCAATTCTTGCAGATGATGGCGATTATCTCTGTGAATCTATTCATCTTAAATTTGATGCCTGTGCCAGTGCTTGACGGTGGACACTTGGTGTTCTACATCATCGAGATTGTTAAAGGTGCGCCTCTCAGCATGAAGAAAATGGAAGTTGCACAACAAGTGGGCCTTGCGATCCTCATGAGTTTGATGATCTTTGCCCTCTTTAATGACTTCACTCGTTTATTGGGATTATGAAAATCTTAGCTATGGAAACCAGCACTCTCGTAGGGGGAGTCGCTGTGGTTATTGATGGAAAAGTTGTCGCAGAGGAAAATTCTTTGCGACAAAAATCCCATAGCGAAAATATCAGCCCCTTCGTCGACCACTGCCTTCTTAAAGCCGGAATCAAATTAGAAGACATCGATGTGTTTGCCGTGGGCCAAGGTCCTGGTAGTTTCACAGGTATTCGTATTGCTGCGAATGCCGGAAAAACTTTTGCTTACAGTTTTAATAAACCGATGGTGACGATTGATTCTTTGATGTTGCTAGCTCACCAAGCCCGGTCTTCTTCAAAGCCGGTTTTAGCTGCGATCAACGCTTACAAGAATATGGTGTATATGGGTCTTTTTGATGTCCGTGGTGACGAACCAAAGTACATCAAAGGTCCTGACGCTGTTCCTGTTCGCGAGCTGAAAAACCACATTCAGCAAGAATGTGTTATGGTCGGAGACGGCTGGGAAGCTTATCACGAGTATTTCCCGGAAGAACTTTCATCAAAAATTTCTCGTGATTCCAACTTCCCTGATCATCCACTTGCTTCTACTTTAGCAATGATGGCCGAACAGCGTGCGCTGAAGGGTCAAACCTTGGACTGGAAATCATTCGTTCCCCTTTATATTCGTGCCTCTGAAGCCGAAGAGACAAAAAAAGGAATTTTAATCTCTCCGCTGAAATAGAGGATACATCATGGAAAGAGATCTTCAAAAAGCTTATCTAGAGTCTTTGGAGCGCAAAGCTCACTCTGAAAAAACAACGGACACGAAATTGTGGGTTGTCGCTTCCGGTAAAGGTGGCGTCGGAAAGACTTTTGTATCTTCGAGTCTCGGCATGACTCTTTCTAAACTTGGTCACTCTGTTGTCATCGTTGACTTGGATTTGAGCGGCGCAAATATTCACACGTCGTTGGGACTTCCTCCTTCGCACATGAACATTCGCCACTTCTTTGAAGGCGTAAAAACTCTTCAGGAGCTTGTGATTCCAACTCCATTTCCTCACCTTTCTTACGTTCAAGGTTTTTGGGATTCATGGACTCCGACTGATTTTTCTTACAATCAAGTTCATACTCTTTTGCCAGAAATCAAAAAACTTCGTGCTGACTATGTGATCGTGGATTTGGGTGCCGGTGCTTTGGAAGCTCATTTGGAACTTTTCAAAGCGGCTGACGAGAAGTTCTTGATCACAACTCCAGAACCCACAAGCATCGAGAAAACTTATCGTTTTATTGAAGCTTTTGTTTGCCATTCGCTTCGTGAGAATTCAACTCCGGATGCTTACGGCAATATGATTTCTACTCTTCGCAATCATCGCCAAAGAACTTTGGAAAAACCTTTTTCATTCCGTTCGTATTTGAAAGAGCAAACCGGAGTTCAATATGATTTCTTTGAAGCTCTTTCTTCAACACCCGTTCGTTTGGTTGTGAACTCGATTCGCAGTCAGACAAATTCTGAATTGGGTTATTCAATTAAGAGTGTTTGCAACAAGTACTACGACTTAGGTATTGATTACCTCGGTGCCATCGATTACGACAATGCGGTGTGGCAGTCGATCCGCAGTCGTGAGCATGTCTTGGTCTCTCAGCCATTCACTCCACTTGCGGGACAATTTTTAGCTACGTGCAAACAACTTATTGATCCAGAGGAGCTTCGCGCCGTAGTATAATAGCTACGATGGAAGCAACGTCTCGTTATAACTATTATGAAATTCTGGAACTCACGGCGAACGCACCTCAACACGAGGTGACGACCGCTTACGAGCGTGCCCGTGCGACTTACTCTGGAGAAAATCCTGCAATCTACACGATTTTCTCTGAACAGGAAGCTCGCCAGCTTTTAGTTTTAATCGAAGAAGCTTACCAAGTTCTTGGAAATAAAATTCTTAGAAACATTTATGATCAGCGTTTGCTGAGTGGCCGCTCTTCTTTGAACGATTTGACTTACGAATCGATTCTTGAGGCGAGCAAACAAGTTTTTCCAGAACCAAAAGCTGAAAAACCTGCAGCTGCCTATAAAAAAGATGAATCGTTTGAAAAAGAAATCGCGGCTCGTGAAAACTGGGACGGCGCTTTCCTTAAAAAAGTGCGCGAGTACAAGCAGCTTTCCACTCAACGTCTCAGCGAAATCACGAAAATCAATTCTTACTATGTAACTGCTGTTGAAAACATGGATCCGGCAAATCTTCCGGCAGTGGTTTTCGTAAGAGGCTACGTCGTGCAAATCGCAAAAGCCTTGGGTCTTGACGATAAAAAAGTCGCAGACTCTTACATGAAAAACTTCAAAGGTCTTGGAAAACAATAAATCTTCTCAAAAACTTTCAATGTCAGCCACCGCCGACATGCATGGACTTCGTCTTGATAAAGCATTGGCTTTGATCGAAGAAGTAGGCACTCGCTCACGCGCAAGTCACTTGATTGAAACTTCGTCTGTTCTGCTGAATGGAAAAATCGCCAAAGCTTCCGCTTCAGTAAAAGAAAATGATCTGATTGAAATTTCTTTGCCGGAACCTGAGCCCACAGAGCTTCAACCTTACGATTTGAAACTTGATGTGCTTTTTGAAGATGAAGATTTGATCGTCATCAATAAACCTGCAGGCCTTGTTGTTCATCCGGCCGCAGGACATGCGCACGATACTTTGGTGAATGCGCTGCTCGCTCACACCGATGATCTTTCCATGAAGTTTGGCGAAGAACGTCCTGGCATTGTTCACCGTTTGGATAAAGAAACCAGTGGTGTGATCGTCGTTGCAAAGAATGATAAAACACATGAAGCACTGACGGCTCAGTTTAAAGAACGTAGCACTCACAGAATTTATTATGCAGTTTGCATTGGAACTGCGCGAACGTTATCTGGAACTTTTAAAAGTTATTTAGCTCGTCATCCTGTGGATCGCAAACGTTACGCTTCTGTTCTTGGTGATGATCGCAGACCTTTGCAAGATCAAGAAGATCCGCCTCTCACCGGCAAATGGGCTGTGACTCATTTTGAGGTTCTGAATCGCAAAAGCGGTCTTAGTTATTTGAAACTTAAACTTGAGACAGGACGCACTCATCAAATACGTGTGCATCTTTCAGAAAATGGTCTTCCCATTGCGGGAGACGCACTTTATGGGGCCGACAAAAAAGTAAAAAATGTCGAGGCCAGGGTTATCCAAGAAGATATTCGGAGTTTACCACGCTTTTTGCTTCACGCTGCTGAATTGGCATTTACTCATCCCCGCACTCAAGAGAGAATGTCCTTTAAGAAGGATTGGCCGGAAGATATTCGACGTCTTTTGGATAAATGGGGACTGTGAAGATGAATTTGGAACAAACTCAATTTGGATATGAAATGCGCACGCCGCATATCACGGTCTTTATGGGCGGTGTTCAATCTCAACTTCCGCAACTCACACCCGCTTATCCTGATTACAAACTTGTGCGCGTAAAACAAATCCACTGTGATGCGGTTGTTGAAACCACAAATCCTGAACAGGATTATCAAGTCATTGCTGACGCTCACTTTACTCGTGAAAAAAATCTCGCACTGTGTGTGATCACGGCGGATTGCGTACCTGTGTTTCTTTATGATCATCCGACAGGAATGATCGCCGGAATTCATGCCGGCTGGCGCGGCGTTGCTGCGCGAATCATTCCAAAAACAATTCAGAAACTTGTTAGCGAAGGGGCCGTTGCCAATCGTTTAAGTGTGATTATCGGACCGCATATTCAAAAACAAAGTTTTGAAGTCGGCATTGATGTGCGCGATCAGATTCTTTCAAGCCTGGGGCCGTTAAGTCCTGCTGAAAGAAATATTTATGCAGAATCTCTTTCACCGACGAAGGCTCTTGTAGATTTAAATCAAGTCGTTCGCACTCAATTGCAACAAGAAGGTGTCGAACTTGATAATGTTTTTGCTTTGCACATTGATACTGTGACAGATCCACTGTTTCACTCACATCGCCGCGATAAAGAAAAAGCCGGAAGACAGATTAGTTTTATCTGCCGCACTTCATGATTTTGCCTCAAGAGTTTTATTTTGAAGACACGACCTCCGTTGCAAAAGCTCTGCTCGGAAAAGTTTTGCACATCAAATCTGGTGGAAAAGAACACAAAGCTCGTATTGTCGAAGTGGAAGCTTACTTAGGCGTTGAGGATCCTGCTTGCCACACTTTCGGAGATCGCAGAACCCAACGGACCAAGTCTATGTATTTAGACGGCGGGCATTCTTATGTGTATCTGATTTACGGAATGTATCACTGTTTAAATTTCGTGACTCGCACAACAGAACATCCCGAAGCAGTTTTAATTCGCGCCGTTCAACCTTTTGAAGCCGATCACTATCCTAAGAAAAAAGATTTGAAAACCAACGGCCCCGGAAAGTTATGCAAGCACTACGGCATCACCAAAGAGCACGATGGTCTCAGACTCTGGAAAAAGAATTCTGAACTCTATGTTAGCGACGACGATTTCAAGGTCGCTCCGAAACAAATCGTCGCCTGCCCCAGAATCGGCGTCGACTACGCCGGAGAAGCCGCAAAATGGCCTCTCCGCTTCTATCTTAAAGACAATCTTTTTATCTCTAAAAAGTAAACTGTCCGATATCAGATATTATTACTCCCAACAAAAAGAAGCACGGGCCTAAAAGATTCAGAATAGATGGAAAGACTGATGCCGGGAGATCTCTTCGGATTATTTTTCAAGATTTGGGAAGCTGCAAAGCGCGAATTATTACTGGATGGGATATATGAAAAAGATTAAGTCGAAAAACTATAAATACAATCCCAACGAGTGGGACGATTCTAAGTCAGAAAAGGTGGCGAAACAAAAAGGAGACGTCGGATATCAGACACTTCTTAAAATTTGGATCGCCGAACGTTTGGACCAAGAACTTCGTGCAAAAAGGTAGGTCGGGAAAGACCCGTCTTATTTAAAGTTGCACTCTTCTGGTGAATACACCATCGGCATGTCGTAGTTCATGCCTTCAAAGTTAAATGAAAACGTCACTTGATAGGACTTGAATGTGTATTCGTAAACTTTGGTTTCGATCACACGGGTCACGAGGCTGTATCCTTTGATGTCCAAACCATTGATCTCAATCGCGTCACCTGAACCGCAGGAATACAAACCCGGTCCGAAGTTTTCACATTTGTCAGACTTAAAGCGAACAGTGAAAGTATCGCCGAGCTTTTTCATCAGGTTTGCTTTCTGCTGCAGATAAGGAAAATCAGACGCCAGCACGACACCTTGATGAATCGGCATTGTTTTCGCTCCAAAATGGTGAACAACTTTGAGTTCTGTCAGAGGTTCACTTTGAGAGCCGTTGGACTTTACATAAAACGTCGTACTTGGAAGCTCCGTCATACATGTAAACTCAGGACCAACGTTTGATTTTGCGAATGAAAATCCTGGCAATAACATCGCGATCACAATAAAAAATCTCATCTTGAACCCCTCTGAAAGATTTTATCAGCTGCAATTTTTTCTCTATCAGTGATACCATTTATGGAAAGAACTGGAACGTTCTTTTTAGAAAGAGGCACGTTAAATAATGATACCGCAAGTCCAATACGGCGAACGATTCAATACCTTCTCTCACGCTCTAGGAGCATTTCTTACGCTTATTGGTTCGGTTCTTTTGCTTTATCTTGCGGCCTACAAACAAGATACGTGGCGTCTTTTTTCATTTGGAATTTACGCTGTGACGACAGTCGGCCTTTACTGCATTTCCACTATTTATCACGGCTCTAGCGGGCAAAAAAAAGACTTCTTCCGCAAACTTGATTACATCGGAATTTATTTAAAGATCGCAGGCAACTACACGCCGTATGCAATTTTAGCATTGCGTGGAAAAACAGGCTGGGCGGTTCTTGGAGTTGTTTGGGCTCTCGCCGTCGTTGGAATTTTGTGGGAACTTGTTGTCGCTCCGAAAAATCGCAGCATGTCTTTAGCAATTTATGGAATTATGAGTGTCACCGTTCTTCCCGCACTCAAACAATTGATGGACGCTGTTCCTCCAATGGGATTTGCGATGATCATGGCGGGATTTACTTCTTATGCGATCGGCGTTTATTTCTTTTTCAACGACGAAAAAATCAAACACGGCCACGGCATGTGGCATCTTTGCGTAATGGGCGGAACCGCATTCCAGTACCTTTGCGTTCTGCTTTATCTCACTTAAATTTTTTGGAAATTAAGACCCTAGAAACTACAAAACCCGCATCTAGCGGGTTTTAAAATGGTGGCTTGAGACGGAATTGAACCGCCGACACAAGGATTTTCAGTCCTCTGCTCTACCAACTGAGCTACCAAGCCACGGAAATCAAGAGACCAAATGTGTATCTTTTGGCCCCTATGATGTCAACAATTAGGCTTTATCAAAGGCAGATTTTAAATCAGCGAGTAGATCATTCAGGTCTTCAACTCCTACAGAGAGGCGAATGAGCGAATCATCAATACCCAGAGCCTTACGATTCTCTGGCGGAACGGAGGCATGCGTCATAATTGCAGGGTGTTCTATCAAGCTTTCAACCCCACCTAAGCTCTCGGCCAAAGAAAAAACATTCACATTTTCCAAGAACTTACGAGCCGATTCCAAGCCGCCCTTGATGTAGAACGTGATCATGCCGCCGAAACCATGCATTTGTTCTTTCGCCAAAGCATGTTGAGGATGACTTTCAAGACCCGGATAAAGAACTTTTTCCACTTTCGGGTGAGACTCCAAGAATTTCGCAACGGCCATCGCGTTTTCCTGGTGCGCCTTCATACGAAGAGGCAAAGTTTTCAAACTTCTTAAGCACATGAATGAATCAAACGGACTTTGCGTTCCACCCATACCATTGCTTAAGAACGCCATTCTTTCTGCAATATCTTCACGAGACGTCACTGCAATACCGCCAACCACGTCACTGTGACCACCGATATATTTTGTAGCGGAGTGAACAACGATGTCTGCTCCCAATTCCAATGGTCTTTGGAAGTAAGGACTCATGAATGTGTTATCCACAGCCACGATGATCCCTTTTGTTTTCGCAATCGCTGCGATTCTTTTGATATCAACAAGTTTTAAAGTAGGATTCGTCGGAGTTTCAAGCCATACCAATTTTGTATTTGGTTTTACGGCTTTCTCAAAGTTTTCTACTTTTGTTAGATCCACGAATGAAAATTCCATTCCATCGTGTTTCAAAATTTTATCGAACAAACGGAAAGTTCCGCCGTACATGTCATCCATCGCGACAACATGGTCGCCCGCTTTAAGTAGATGCAAAACTGTTGTCGTCGCTGCACAACCAGAAGCGAATGCGAAACCGTACTTACCGCTCTCAAGACTTGCCAAGCAATTTTCATAAGCGCGGCGAGTGGGGTTGTGTGTGCGTGTGTACTCCCAACCTTTGTGCACGCCAGGTGATTCTTGTACATAAGTCGAGGTCAAATACACAGGAGTCATGATCGCCCCTGTTGTTGGATCAGGAGCTTGTCCTGCGTGAATAGCACGTGTTGAAAAACCTAGGTTCTCTGTTACTTTTTTCATCTCACACCTATTTTTTAGAAAGATTTTTTAAAGCATCCGCTGCTGAAATCACGCGGTTGAATGCATTTTTCGTGTCTTCAGCTTTTAAGAAGCCATTTTCGATCATCCAAGTGTCGTTAAAGGCTTTGCTCAAATATTGACGACCACTGTCAGGGAAAATCACAACGATGTTCGATGGTTTTTCCATTTTTTCAGAAGCTTTGATTGCAGCAACTAGTGCCGTTGCGCTGGAAGGACCTACCAACAGGCCTTCTTCAGACACCAAACGACGAGTCATCGCAAATGCTTCCGGATCACTTACGCGAATGAAACCATCATAAATATCCAAGTGAACGTTTCCAGGAAGCATGTCCTCCCCGATTCCTTCCACTTTATAAGACCCAGGAGGATCGACGATCTTTTTATGATAATAAAGATCATACAAAATACTGCCGATCGGATCTGCACAGATCACTTTCACGTCTGATTTGTGTTCTTTTAAATATTTCGCACAACCCGAAAGAGTTCCGCCTGTTCCCGCGCCACCCACAAGCATGTCGATCTTTCCATCCATTTGCTTCCAAATTTCTGGACCTGTCGTTTGATAATGACGAGTTGGGTTATCAGGATTGAAGAATTGGTTCACCAAGAAAGCTCCCGGAGTTTCTTCAGCGATTCTTTTTGAGACGGAGTAGTGACTCATTGGATCTTCAGGTTCCACCATCGGTGTGATCACCACTTGAGCGCCATACGCACGCAAGATCGCACGTTTTTCATCGCTCATTTTTTCTGGCATTACGAAAATACATTTATAGCCTTTAACAGCTGCTGCCAGAGCCAATCCCACACCTGTGTTTCCGGAAGTGGCTTCAACGATGACGCCGCCTGGTTTTAGATCGCCTCTTTTTTCGGCCTCTTCAATCATCGCTACGGCCACGCGGTCTTTAATGCTGCCACCTGGGTTGAAGTACTCAACCTTCGCGAAAAATTTGTGCTTAGAGCCTTTTGTGACGTTGTGAAGAGCCACCATCGGAGTGTTTCCGATAGTATCCAAGATCGAATTATAGATTTGTGACATGATTTACTATCTTTCTAAGTCTTTTCTTCTGTTGGAAGGAAGAATAACTGAATTCATGGACTGCAAAACTGTATTCATTTGAGTCATCGGGTCCACAGAATAGGTCATACCAAGTTCGGTAGTAAGCTGCTTTACAAGTTGACGGCTGGGTTGATCCTTCATCAACTCATCCACCAATTTCGCAAGAGCGGCTTTCTTTTTATCGAGCTGTGCCATGGCTTATCCTCCAACAGGGCCACTCTATCACCCCCCTCCGAAAGAGTGAAAAAAATTTTTCAGCAGCGGTCCAAAAAGGAGCATCAAAAAGGCGGGAAATTGAAATAATAAGAGCGGGATGAGCATTATAAATGGCAGTTGTGCAATTTTATTTGTGATTTCCTCATGACATGCCTCCACCATTTCTTCTTCTAAGCGCATTAAAACGCCGTGGATGGACTCACCGCGAAGTCCGCGCTCCAAAATTTGCAAAAGAGTGCGCCGATGCAGCGAAACCACGGCCTGCAAGCATTCGCGGGTGTCTTGTCCCTGTTGTAATAGCGCAAGCCAGCGAGTGACAACCGTTGCAAATTCACCTTCGCCCTTTTTTATATATTGAAGAACACCTTGTTTGACCGATTGACCCTTTTCAATGGAGCGTTTTACGCACATTAAAAGCTCTAGTGGTGGTGCTATACCTTCCATTTCATCCTCCTCCCCGTTAAAAATATCCACAAAAGACCGCTGATAAAGATTATGAAGGACATCAAAATAAGATTTCGGTGGTCCTTAAATCCAAATTGCACAATTACAAAAGTTAGAAGCGCAAGATAAAGCGCGGTGACAATTATCGCCTGCATTTTTATTTGCTGCGTGACCTGTCCAGACCTACGTCGAAAATCTTCGAGCATCTTATATTCTCTGCGAAGCGCGCGAACTTGTTCCACGCAACGAGTTTGCGAGCGATCAATTTCCAAAAGCTCTTCGCGGAAATCCTTGAGCAGAGCGGATTTCATGGCGATGACATTTTCCGACATCGCCAGTGATTCAAAAACTTCCATGAGTTGAAGGCGCACCCAACCGGTTTGATTTTCGATCGCAGCATGAAGAGAAATGCGGAAAGATTTTCCCGTTTGCAGCCCCAAGATCACGCAATCAAGCAACGGAATCAGTGCGCTTCGCAGTCTTTTTAATAAGAAAAAACGCAAAATGTTTGGAAAAAACTTTAAAGTTATTAAAAGAATGCCGATGAAAAGCCAGCATGTGGCGGCGGAGGTGCTGCTGAACGTGATGAAGCAGATCAAAACAAGGTTTGAAGTCGAAAGAAGACGAACCAATTGTTGAGAGAACGCGAAATCGCGCGCCATGATTGAAAGAATTCGATGAACGAGCATATGTCCGAGCATCGAAATCGAAAAAACAATAAGCAAAGGGCACCTCCATGAACACGAATGCTCGCAAAAAATATGCAAGGTAAATTTTTTGTTGACGGCGCTGGTCGAATTGTGAAGACTTAAGGTAAGTAAAGTTTTTAAGTTAAGAAACAACAACAACGTTTGCATCCTAGGAGGAGCACATGGCAAAGAAAGCAGCAAAAAAAGCTACTAAAAAAGCAGCTAAGAAAACTACTAAGAAAGCCGCTAAGAAAACTACAAAAAAAGCTACTAAAAAAGCTTCTAAGAAGTAATTCTTACGGAACTAGTTTAGTTCTTAACGAAAACCCCAGAGGAAACTCTGGGGTTTTTTTATTTCCGGATATCGACCGGAGATCCGCTGTGGGAGCGGGTTCTACGACGGACGTCGTTTCACTGAACCGCCTCTATTTGATTTGAATTTCACACGAAAAATTTTGCTTCGTTGGTTGAATCCTGAATTGCGTTGCAATTCAGGATTGGAAAGTATTTTGGGTTCCATGCTGCTTTGGAGTGCCGGTGACCCTTTTTAATGAAAGGACCTAGAAGTAGTAAATCGCTCCAACAGAACCATTTGGTAACAGCATTGAGCGATTTATTTCGTACATCGCCGTCAATTCACCGAAAAAGGAAATGCCTGCGAAGTCGCCAGAAAGCTGGTTGTACTGCAAACCGAGTGACGCATTCACAAAATCCGTGCCAAAACGGCCTTCTTTTTTCTCATTATCGCTCAAAACACGGTCCAGAATGTTGGATTTGCTAAGGTCATCACCTCGTCCACGTGAATTATACCACCGTGAATAACCCACAGAAGTGTATGGAGCTAAATAGTCGCCATCAAAAGCATGTTTCCATGCAAGTTGAAACGAATTATATCCGGGACCTGTGCCGAATCCCGCAAGAACTCCATCAGCATCTTCGAAATTAAGTTCCATATTAAATCCGACGACGCCCAAAGTTCCACCCACAGCCATGCCCGCACCGACTTTACGGTCCGCGCGCATTTTTAATGTGGAAGGATAAGAGAAGCTGTTTGTGCCGGAATAATAAGTGTTCGTTGCACCCGGAATGGAATGAAGATCGACATTTTTATTTGTTGGAGCTGGTGCTGGCGCCGTCATCGCAGAATTTCCGCCACCTTCTTCAATCACAATCGCACCTTGATGAGGAAGATTGTCAGGGTCTACCGCTTGTTGATTTTGATTGCGCATATTGCGGCTGTATTCCACTTCGATAGAGCGGGATTTTGCCTTGATCGTGTTGGGATCAGAACCCAGGTTCAGGGTTGCAGCTTGGGCTTGCGTCAAGCCAAGGAAAAGAATGGCTCCCCCGAAACACGCTGAAAGTTTAAACATAGGACCTCCCTTTTACGGAGATCTAAAAAATGCGGGCTTTTACGCCTTCTTCTTGGAAGAACTTTTTAAGTGCGGGACCATCAAGAGGTTCCAATCTAAAAAGGAGCTTATGAACGAGGTCATAAGTTTCTTCCGCTTTCTTAGATCTCAAGTTGTTTGTCATGTACGCCATGTCATCGCTGATTTTGACCGCATTATCAAGCAATCTAGCCACTTCACGATTTTTTGTCGTTTTATCTAAAAGCGCCAGAGTTTTATTGAAGTTTGTCGTAAGTCGATCCAGCTGTTGGATCATATTCGTCACGGATCCTTCGTTTTTTTCCACCAAATCAATAATTTTTCCGGCCAATCCGTAACTTTGCGAGATCAATTGATCAATTCTTGGAGGATCTTCACCGCGAACATAATCTCCGGCAGAAAATTCGGAAGCTTCTGCTGTTCCCGGAGAGATTTCCAGAAACTTTTCCCCAATCACACCGGCTAAGTTGATGAAGAATTTGGAATCTTTACGGACACTGGTCCAGGCTTTTTTATCAATCGTGATTGTCAGGCGCAGTTTCACTTCTTCACCGTTGGCCATTTTATAAGACGGATCAAAAGTGATCGCTTTTACTTTGCCCACTTTAATTCCCATCACGCGAACAGGAGAACCTTCTTCGATACCACCGGCATAGTTGTACATGACGTTGAGTTCTTTTGCGTTTGAGAATGGAGAAATGAAACCCATGAAGTAAGCAAACACCACAATCAGTGCCACCGAGACAAGAGCCAGCAAACCCACCTTGGTTTCAACCTTCATACAACGTCCTTCTGACCGGTCACGCCGGATTAGTAAAGATAGCTAAAAGTATAAGATAAAATAAAATCAATCACAATAATTGCAATCGAAGCCACGACCACAGTGTTAGTTGTCGCGCGTCCCACACCTTCTGCACCCGATTCACAACGAAATCCATAGTAACAAGCGACGAGAGGAATCACTCCACCGAAGCAAGCGCCTTTAATGGTCGCAAAAATAATATCTTTGAACTGCACAAAGCGATGCATAGAGGTCAAAAACATCGAAGGAGTGTATCCCAAGTAGGACTGACTCACGGCCATTGCCGCAAAGATGCACGTCATGTTCGCAATCACCGTGAGCATCATGCCGCCAAGAACACAGGCCAAAAATCTTGGGACAACGAGGTAATTCACAGGATCAATACCGAGCATTTTTAGTGCATCGACTTGTTCTGTGATTTGCATTGTTCCTACTTCAGAAGCATATCCAGCGCCCACCCGTGAGGTAAGAAGCAACGCTGTTACGACCGCACCCAGTTCTCTTAAGATAAGCAATGCTGCAAACCCTGGAACCATAGAGTCGTTTTGAATCACCAGTTTCATATGAAACGACGACTCAAGAATTGTAACTACGGCTGCAAAAGAAACGCAGAAAACAATGATAACTAAGCTTTTATTCGCAACAAAATGGAGCTGCTGGAAGAACTCTTTTCTACGAAAAGGAGGCATAAAAAGACCAGTCAAAGTTTCTGCAATAAGAGCAATCATGAGCGATATCCTCTTATCATTGTCAGAACAATTTCACCGATAAAACTTGTGAGCCAATCCATCACCACAATACAAATCATTGTCGCAACAGCCGTGGAGACGACCGAACGTCCTACGCCTTTTGCTCCGCCTGATGTTGTAAAACCTTTGTAAGTGCAAATGGTCGCAAGCACGACAGCAAACGCAAAACATTTAATAAGACCATTTAAAATGGAAATCGGGCTTACGATCAACGGCACATGACGGAGATATTCTTCAAAATTAACTCCGGCAAAAGCTTGTCCCATCAGCATTCCACCAAAGACGGACATTATAAGGCCTGCTCCGAGTAGAAAAAAACTTGAAATAATAATGCCGATAAATCTTGGAACAATGATTTCTTGAAGAGGATCAGCCCCTAAGCAGCGAACTGCGTCGATTTGCTCTGTTACGCGCATGGTTCCTAGTTCGGCAGATGTAAATGCACCGACTTTTCCGCTGAGCATGAAGGCAATTAAAAGAGGTCCTACTTCGCGGAATGTTCCGCTGGTGGCAAGGCCACCCAGGTAGCCAAGAGCACCGAACTCTTTCATTTGCATAGCAAATTGCACCGTCATGATGGCGCCCACAAAAAAACCTGCCATCGCTGTATTTGCAAAACTGTCGGCTGTGACTTTCCAAATCTGCTCGAAGACTTCGTGCGATTTGATCTTCTTCACAAACATTGTTCTCAGGATTTTTTGCAGAAAAAGGAGTGCGCCCCCGATTTCATCTAAAATAGATATGAAAACGGTCATGCGCTAAAAACCTCTGCTAAGAAATCTTTCACCAGAGGATGTTCCGAGCGTTTTAATTCTTCAGGCGTTCCCAGCGCAACAATTTGTCCTTTATCAAGAACCACAATCCGATCGGCGATGGAAAGCGCACAATTCATATCGTGACTGACCACCATGGATGTTGTTTTAAGCTCTCGTGAAAGATCATAGATCAATTGATTCACGGCTGTTGTCGTGACCGGATCTAGACCTGTGGTGGGTTCATCGAACAAAAGTATTCTGGGCTCTAAAGCCACCGTACGTGCAAGACTCACACGCTTTTGCATTCCGTAAGAAATTTGCGCGGGTTTTTTCTTTTCAATGCCAGCAAGATGCACAAGCTTTAAAGCCTTTGTGACTTTTTCGCGAATGGTTTCTTCGTCCAATTGATAATGGCGACGAAGTCCAAAGGCTACATTTTCGTAAACTGTAAGAGAGTCAAAAAGAGCGGGATGCTGAAACACCATTCCGCATTTTTTGCGGATAGGAAGATATTGTTCTTCGCTGAATTTTGAAACTTCTTCGCCGTCGATCCAGATTTCTCCCTCGTCAGGAGTCATCAGCCCTACAAGATTTTTTAGAAGGACGGATTTACCTGTCCCGGATGTCCCCAAGATGAAAATGATTTCGCCCTCATGGATTTTTAGACTTAATCCATTAAGAACTGTTCTTGTGCCAAATCTCTTAACGAGGTTCCTAAATTCAATCACCTAGTTATGTTAGATGGGCTCAAGATCGTGGGTCAACTCACAATATGGATCATTCGCACTTCTTCACTGCTACTTTTACGAATTCATTTCTATCAAGATAACTGCGAGGATTGGTCATGACACCGCATTGACCGAAGCCTTCAAAGTAAACTGTCAGTCCGCCGTTTCGCCATTGATCAATTTTATCAACAATAAGTGAACTCATGTTACCTTCTGCGGATTCAAAAGAACATTTTCTCCCCGGAACGGGTGAGGGTTGATTGCGTGTGGGATTGCTCAAGCTTTGCGCCATGCAATTTCTTAAGTTTTCACGAATGACTTGAGCGCGCTGATAAACTGCCGGCAAAGTGTAGTTTGTTCCGTTGTAAAGTGCATCGTAATACTCTTTGGGATAGACACCGCCCGATTTGAAACTCGCGTCTCCGCGGCAAAAAGCGTAACGGGCTTCTCCGATTTCAAGGCCAAAATAAGTTTAGAAATCTTTTGAAGCCCCATTGTAATACAGACTTCCAAACGCGTTTTGCTGTGACGTTGGATCGTGAAGCAGTGATTGAATGGTTGCAAACTGAGTTCCTTCAAACGCCGTGTCTGGATAATCAGTGGGCGAACACTGAATCAGGCGCGCTAAAAGTTGCTCTTTTGTTGGCGGAATATAACCCGACGGATCACTTTTGTTGGGAACCGAGCACCCTGCTGCCATGATATTTAAAAGCTCTTCTGCTTTTCTAGAAAGAAGAGGTGGAGGGTTCACAGCCTCTGTCGAATTGCAGCTTAAACAAGATAAAACATTTTCACCCGCAACGGAGCATGTTCCACTTTTAAGAACCATTGTCGGTTGCGGTGCCAAAACAGGAGGAGTGATTGACGGCACAGACAGCCGGCCTTCCGACTGATTGCTAGAAAAGAGCAGCTGATTATTGCATCCCACTAAAGAAACCGAACTTGCCATCACCACCGATACGAACAGATCACGTGATCTCATAACGTCCTCCAAGTGGGCTTGTTTTCAAAGTCTGTTCCTATATGTGAGCCAATAATTTTTCTGCAAACCCTTGTTTCATTGGTAAAAATTCAAAATGAGACGAACGCGAGTGTTCGCTTTTTTGTAGAGAACTTTTAAAGTGTCGATCTTGGCGACGGTTCTTCGAAGATTGATAAGAAATTTAACGTGCGCCGAGCTTACAAATAATTTTTTGCAACACGAGTTTCCGTTTTCAGAGGGAAAATGCCGCTATTTTTCGGCAAAGTTATAGACACTGCGATGGTCGTTGATCTGTTTTTTAAGCTCTTTCAAAAGATCCCGAGCCAGTTTTGGATTTTTCAAATGAATGTAGAGTTGCGGATGAATTTTTACATCTTCGACAAGCCAATTTCCCGTTCCAAGTAAAATTTCTTTTTCATCCTTAATAAGATATTTTGAGTGTGTAAAAAGATGACCGGGACCGAAATGAAGATCGGTAATTCCGGCTTTTATGAGCCTCATGGCCGTATCACGTGTGCGCCGCACGTACCAAAGAGCAAAACTGTTATGATGATGAATAAAGCCTGAGATTTTGATACCTCTTTGAGCCGCGCGAATAAAAGCCTTTTCAATCTCAGAATGAATAAAGAAGTAAATCGAAAAATCCAAAGAGGTTTTGGCCGTATCAATCATTTCAATAAGGACGTCTTTAAAATCTCCATCGGCCAACATCGGTGAATCAAGTTTGATTTCTCCGTGATGTCCACCGTTCCAAAGATGCATGAAGTATTGATCAAATACTTGAGCGGTGTGCGGATCATCGATGAGTAAATTTGTCTCGTAGTTTTTAAGAATGCTTTGATTTGTTAAATTGGTTGAACCAAAAAGCAGATAGCGATTGTCGACGCAGAAACCTTTAGCATGGGTTGAACCATACATGATTTCTATTCCCGCTTTTTCCAGAAAATCGACCGTGGTTTTATTGCGGGTCACGGTTTCTCTGAGCCCCTCGACATAAAGACGAATGGAGATCTTCTTGCCATATTTTTTCTTAACTTCGACGAGTTTTTCGGCGATTTTATAAGGAGCATTTTTTGTGGATAAGATTCCTTTGGCACTGCCAATGGCAAACGAATAAGCCAGAATATCAATGTTTGAACGCGCCCGATCTAGAAGATCCAAAAGAACCGGCAAATAAGCTTCATTTAAAACAAGTTTTATATCTGTTTTTTGTGCCATTTAATCATATCCAGACTGGAAAATTTGTTTAAGTTTTGTAAGAGGCAAAGTGTTTATGACGTCTTTCTTTTCAAGCCATCCGCGACGAGCCTGACCGACTCCATATTTCATTAGGTTTAGCTGATTGACGCTGTGAGAATCCGTGGAGATCGCGATTTTGACTCCCAGGTCTTTCGCCATTCGGCAAAGAATGTCTGAAAGATCCATCCGCTCTGGTTGAGAATTAAGTTCCAAGACGACGGATCGCTCTTTGGCGGCTTTCATGATTTTTTCGATATTCATTGCGGAAGGTTCGCGTTTTCCGATCAATCTCCCTGCCGGATGCGCAAAGATTCGAAGGTGGGGATTCTCCATCGCGCGCAAAATACGGTCGGTTTGTTTTTGTGACGACAGTTGAAAATACGAATGAATGGCGCCGACTGTGTAGTCTAATTTTTCTAGAACATCATCGGGTAAATCAAGACGGCCGTCCTCAAGAATATCCACTTCGACGGATTTTAAAATCGTTATCCCCTGAATTTCTGCATTCAATTTATCAATCTGATCGATCTGTTTTAAAAGCTGCTTTTTATCGAGACCGTGCGCTACCGCCATTCGGCGAGAATGATCCGTGATCCCGATGTAAGCGTAGCCCAGTTTCTTAGCAGCCAAGGCCATCTCTTTTAAAGAGTTGCGCCCGTCGCTAGCCGTCGTATGCATGTGCAAATCACCTTGCAGATCTTTTATCTGAATCAGATGGGGTAGCTGTCCTTTCAGTGCCGCTTCGATCTCCCCTCTATTTTCCCTTAACTCAGGCTCGATGTAGGGAAGCTTTAGGAGTTCATAGATTTCTTCTTCTTTTGCAGAGACAATGCTTTTTTCGCCTTTGAAAACTCCGTACTCATTGATCTTAAGACCCCTTTTTAAGGCTCTCGCACGCAAGGCGATGTTGTGTGCTTTTGAGCCCGTAAAATAAAGCAAAGCGGCTCCGTAACTGTTGTTATCAACGACGCGAAGGTCGACTTGCAAACCGGATTTCAAATTCACCGTAGATCGTGTTGAACCCTTTGAAATGACTTTTGCGATATTTTCAAATTTTAGAAAATGCTCCATGACCGGCTGGCTTTTTTTCGCCGTCACCAGAATATCAAGATCTGCGACGACCTCTTTTCTTCGTCGGAAACTCCCCGCCACTTCCAGTTTTTGTAGACCCGGTGCCTGCGAAAGATAGCGCGATAATAAATTTGCGGCCTCTTCCGCCTCTAAGAGCAAAACATGTTTTTTCTGTTCTTGTTGAATTTTTTTAATACCTTCCAGAATTTCCGCACGCGTTTTTTCTCCGAACCCGCGCACCTTCAGGATTTCATTGCTTTCAGCTACTCTTTGCAGATCTTCAAGGCTTTTGATTCCCAATTTTTCATGCAGAATTTTGACCCGTTTGGGTCCCAGCGTGGGGATTTTTAAAAAATCCAATAAGAACTTCGGCGTTTTTTCTGCGGCTTCATCGAAAGCTTGCAAGTGTCCTGTTTGCACAATCTCTTCAATTTTTGAGGCGAGATCTTTTCCTATGCCGGGATATTCGTAAAGTTTTCCGTGAGCCTCAATCACGTCGGCAACATTCTGCGAAAGTTCTATCAGAGTGCGCGCTGCTGTTCGATAGGCGCGAATGCGAAAAGGATTGGCTCCTTGAATTTCAAGAAGATCCGCCAGCTCATTGAATGTCTGTGCCACTTCCGCATTTTGAATCGCCATAGAATATTCTTCGCGGATCAACCGCTAAGAATATTAAGCCATTGTCGTAAGAGGACCCTCAAGAAGACCTCTGACAAACTGGTGCACGCGCGGGTCTTTGTGATTTTGTGTTTCTTCAGGAGTTCCAGTGATGATGAGTTGTTGGTCCATCACAACACCGATGCGATCTGCCATTTGGTAAGCGCGATTCATGTCGTTCGTAATCGCCACAATCGTCGAACCTTTTTCAGCTTTGAGTTTCAAAATGAGTTCGATGATTTTTTTCGAAGTGATCGGATCAAGTCCCGCTGTCGGATCATCGTAGAAAATAATCTCTGGATCTAGAGCCAGCGCTCTAGCAATTCCGAGGCGCTTTTGCATCCCACCGCTGATTTCATCGGGATAAAGATCGCGTGCGTGCGGAATTCCGACCACATCCAAGAAAGTCTCAGCTCTTTTTGTTATTTCCCATTCCGTGAGTTTTGTGGTCTCGCCTAAAGGAAAGCTGATGTTTTCAACGCAGGTCAATGAGTCAAAAAGAGCGTTCTTTTGAAACAAAATTCCCATCTTTTTAAGCAGCGGCAAACGCTCTTTGGGACTTAGCGTCATCCACTCTTTCTGTTCGATAAAAACTTTGCCATTCTGCGGAGTTATCAAGCCTGACATGGTTTTTAGCAAGGTCGTTTTGCCCTGCCCGCTCGGACCCACAATTACGAAGGACTCGCCAGCGGCAATATTGAGATTCACTTGCTTTAAAACAACATGATCTTCAAAGGCCACCGTAATGTCTTGCAGGCTGATGATGCTCATCGGGTCGTCCAGTTCTTGCTCTCTAAGGTCTCTGCGCCGAGCAGTAAATCTTGTTTCTATATATGATTTGATATTGAATGTGTCATCGAACGCAAGTTTTAAATTTTTCCATTCATTTTGAAGCCTTAAGGAGATTAGTCATGGCTCACAAAAGAAATAAAATTGCCGTTATCGGCGCAGGATTCGTAGGTTCAACAACTGCTCACTGGGCAGCTCAAAAAGAACTTGGCGATGTTGTTATCTTGGACATCAATGAGGGCGCAGCTATCGGTAAGGCGTTGGATCTTGCTCAAGCAGGTCCGATCGAAATGTTTGATACAAAAATCAAAGGAACTAACAAGTACGAAGACATCGCTGATTCTGATGTTGTGATCATCACTGCAGGTATGCCACGTAAACCAGGCATGAGCCGTGACGAGCTTGTTGGTATCAACGCGAAAATCGTAAAAGATGTTTGCGAAGGTGTTAAGAAGTACGCTCCAAATTCATTCGTGATCGTTGTTTGTAACCCAATGGACGTTATGGCTGTTTACGCAAAACAAATCTTGGGCTTCCCTCGTGAGCGCGTTCTTGGAATGGGCGGTTGCTTGGATTCAGCTCGCTTCCGTGAATTCATCGCTGAAGAGTTGAACGTGTCTGTGAAAGACGTAACTGGTATCGTTATCGGTAACCACGGTGACGCGATGATGCCTCTTGTTCGTCAAGCTTCTGTATCTGGTATTCCTCTTACAGAACTTCTTCCTGCAGATAAAATCGCAGCGATCGTGGCTCGTACAAAACAAGCGGGTGCTGAAATCGGCGGCCACTTGAAAACAGGTTCTGCTTACTACGCTCCTTCTCGTGGCGCCGTTGAAATGGCAGAAGCCATTCTTAAAGATCAAAAACGCGTTCTTCCAGTAGCTGTTGAGTTGACTGGTGAGTTCGGTGTTAACGAAGGTTTGATGGTTGGTGTGCTTGCAACTATCGGCGGAAAAGGTATCGAAAAAGTTCACAAGTTCGAAATGAACCCAGCTGAACAAGAAGAATTCAAAAAATCAGTAGACGCAGTTCGCACACTTGTTTCTGCTCTTAAAAACGTTCAGTAGTCTGGAGTTATCAAGATGAATATTCATGAGTATCAGGCCAAAGAGATCCTCAGAAAATTTGGAGTGGCGACTTTAAAAGGTAAAATCGCTCACTCCCCTGAGGAAGCTGTGGCTGCAGCAAAAGAAATCGGTGGAAGTCTTTGGGTCGTTAAGGCGCAAATCCACGCTGGTGGCCGCGGTAAAGGCGGCGGTGTTAAGATCGCAAAAACTTTGGATGAAGTGGGCGAGCTTACAAAAAAAATGATCGGCATGACTTTGGTGACTCACCAAACAGGCCCTGAAGGTAAAGTTGTTCAGAAAGTTTACATCGAACAAGGTTGCAACATCGCTAAAGAATACTACGTTGCTTGCTTGATCGACCGTGCAACTGGAAGAGCGGCAATGATGGCTTCTTCTGAAGGTGGCATGGACATCGAAGAAGTGGCTGAACACAATCCAAATGCGATCAAGAAAGTAGATATCGATCCAACAATCGGTTTGGCTGCTTTCCAAGCTCGTCAATTGGCTTTCGATATCGGCATGTCTCCTGAGATCGTCAATAAAGCTGTGAAGTTCTTTACAGGTCTTTACAACGCGTTCATCACGACAGACTGCTCGATTGCTGAAATCAATCCGCTTGTCGTGACTAAAGAAGGTGATGTTCTTTGCTTGGATGCGAAAATGAACTTCGACTCCAACGCTCTTTACCGTCATCAAGACATCGTTGAGATGCGCGATTTGAACGAAGAAGAACCTTCTGAGATCGAAGCTTCTAAATTTGACCTTGCGTTCATCAAGCTTGATGGAAACATCGGCTGCCTAGTGAACGGTGCGGGTCTTGCGATGGCGACTTTGGATATTATTAAACTTCACGGCGCTTCTCCTGCGAACTTCTTGGACGTAGGCGGCGGTGCTAATAAAGAAAAAGTAACAGCGGCTTTCAAAATCATCCTTAAAGATCCAAACGTAAAAGGGATCTTGGTGAACATCTTCGGTGGTATCATGAAATGTGACATCATCGCAGAAGGTGTGGTTGCAGCTTCTCGCGAATTGGGTCTGAAAGTTCCACTTGTTTGCCGCCTTGAAGGTACAAACGTAGAACTTGGTAAGAAAATCTTGAAGGAAAGTGGTTTGAACATCACTCCTGCAGATGACCTCACAGATGCTGCGAAGAAAATCGTAGCGGCAGTTAAAGGACAATAACGATGGCTATTCTTATTAACAAAGACACAAAAGTTATCTGCCAAGGTTTCACTGGCGCCCAAGGCACTTTCCACTCTGAGCAAGCGATTGCTTACGGAACTAAGATGGTTGGTGGTGTGACTCCGGGTAAAGGTGGCACAACTCACATCGGTCTTCCTGTTTTCAACACAGTTCACGATGCGAAAGAAAAAACGGGCTGTAACGCTTCTGTTATCTTCGTTCCACCTCCATTTGCAGCAGACTCTATCATGGAAGCTGTTGATGCTGAGTTGGATCTTGTGATCTGTATCACTGAAGGCATTCCAGTTTTGGACATGGTGAAAGTAAAGAAATTCATGCAAGGAAAGAAAACTCGCTTGGTAGGTCCAAACTGCCCGGGCGTGATCACTCCTGGCCAATGTAAAATCGGTATCATGCCTGGTCACATCCACATGCCAGGTCGTATCGGCGTTCTTTCGCGTTCTGGCACATTGACTTACGAAGCCGTTGGTCAATTGACAGCATTGGGACTTGGCCAATCTACTTGCGTAGGTATCGGTGGTGACCCAGTGAATGGAACAAACTTCATCGACGTTCTTGAAATGTACAATAAAGATAAAGACACTGACGCCGTGATCATGATCGGTGAAATCGGTGGTTCTGCAGAGGAAGAAGCTGCGGATTACATCAAGCGCGAATTCAAAAAACCAGTCACTGCATTCATCGCGGGTGCGGCAGCTCCAGCGGGTAAACGTATGGGCCACGCCGGCGCGATCATCAGCGGCGGCAAAGGCACAGCAGAAGCGAAGTTCGAAGCTTTGTTGTCTGCAGGTTGCAAAATTTCTCGTTCACCTGCTGATATGGGTGTGACGTTGAAATCTATGTTGAAGTAATTCTTCGACTAGAAAAATCTTTAAGATTTGAAAACCCGCGGTGGAGACATCGTGGGTTTTTTATTTTGAAGTTGCGCCGTATTTCTTGAAAATCGCCTCAAGTTTTCCATTGGCTTTGATTTTATCAATGGCGGCGTTAAGTTCTTTTTCTGTGACACGTCCCTTACGACTGATTGAGCATACCACCGGATATTCCTGCATGAAAAGTCGCTCGCGGTTGATTTCAAACTTGGGATTTTCCAGCTTAAAATAATCGATGAAGAGTTCATCTGTAACGACATAAGAAAGTCGTCCATGAAGAAGCTTTTTTAGGTTGGCCTCTTCACTGGGACTGTCTTCTCTTTTAAGCTGCTTTGACTCGAAAAGGGGATCTAATTTTGGATACACATACTGCAAGATTGTTCCGATCGTCTTCCCCTTAAGATCACTCACCTTTTTTGGCATTGGTGCCGGCCCAAGAATCACTTCTCTTTTAGTGAAAAGTGGTTTTGAAAAATCCAAGGCATCTTGGTTGCTCGCCCACGCCTTGCTAGTATAACAAAGAACATCCATTTGACCTTTAAGGAGATAACCATCAAGACGGTAACGAGTGATGAGACTTAGCTCTGCTTTTCTTCCCATGGCTTCTGCAAGGGCCACTGTGTAGTCGGCAACGAGACCTTTTGTCTCTCCGACTTTGCCGCTATATAAGAGCGGCGGCGCTAAGCCCGCAGGCAATCCTCCGCGTAGAGCTGTCTCGTCAGCAAATGCGAAAATAGACATTGTTGATATGAGGAAGGCCAATACTAAAGCGGTTCGCATTGAATCAGAGTGCCGCAAAAGCCGACGATTATCAAAAAATTTATCACGTATGAAATCAGTGGGTCCTAGGGGGGATCCTGACCAAATCAGAACAATAAACGCCATGTAAACTTCACAACCGCACTACTCTTTCGGGCGTTCGCAATGTACAAAGCCCCATCAAAACAAATGGAGGTTTTTGTGAAGTCGGTTGCTTTCGTTGTCCTTTCTTTATTCCTTTCTGCATCTAGTTTCGCTGAACAGCTCGAATTGCCTTTAGAGCCAAGACAATGCGTGACTCTTGATCAGGCAAAAACGGCTTTGAATAATTATCTTTCTCCGCTTGTAGGTCGCTCTTTGAATGATGATTTTTATTGGATCATCGACGGCGAATTTATCCTTACAAAAGACGACGTGAAACGTGCGTTGAAGTCTTTAAGCTGGGATTCAAAGTCTTTCAAATATCAGACGGCTGCCATTGTTGACGGTTACTGTGCTGCTGGCGCTTCATGCTGGGGTTGGTACACTGTGGACTGCGCTGGAAAGATCGATGCCCTCGTTGATGGCGAAGACTAATTGGTGAAAATATTTCAGGGCTCCTGCTTCGGAGCCCTACACTCCCTGTCAAAGAGCAGAATATGATTGTCTTGTGTTGCGCCTTCGTAATTAAACTGGGGCATGAAGACATACATTCTTGCAATGTTCACATTTCTGCTTTCAATTTCTGCAAATGCTTACACGCCCGATTGGTCTGAAGGCACACTGATTCCAGAAGGTGGCCGCGAGAATATCTATCAGTGGTCCGACACTGACTTTCTTCACTACAAAAATCAAGGCAAGATCCACACCCAGATTTATCCTGTGACTGTGACGGGAATGCTGCCTCCTTATGCTCCGATTAAAAAACTGATTGATGAAGACTCCAACAATCCATTTAAAAAATGGCTGCAAGGAATTCTTCAAGGAATCAGCGGATATAAAACATTTAACGACGTCCTTAAAAACTTAGGTCTTCACCCTTATCCAAAACAAACAGACGACGGCGTTTATTCTGTTCCATATCCCAACAATATTCGCCCCGATGAGTTGATGGGTTTTGGTCTTATTGAAAGAAATGGCGCCAAAGGCTTTACATTTAGCTGTGCGGCCTGCCACTCAAGCAACCTTTTTGGTAAAACAGTTCTCGGAATGACGAATCGTTTTTCTAGAGCCAACGAGTTTTTCATTAAAGCAAAAAGAGTCATGGCCGTTTCTGATCCGCTTATTTTCCAAGCCTACACGGGCGCAACGACGGCGGAAAGAAAACTTCTTGAAGAGTCGATGGGAAATTTGCGATTCGTGTCTTTAAAGCAGCCGATCGCTTTAGGACTTGATACGTCTTTGGCTCAAGTGAGTCTCTCACTCAATCGTCGTTCTAAAGATCCTTATGCAAGTTACAGCGAATGGTATGCAACCTTCCCTCGTCATGATGCGATCTTGGATAACAACCCTGCCGATTCGAAACCTGCGGTGTGGTGGAATTTAAAATATAAAAATCGCTGGCTTTCTGACGGAAGCGTTTTGAGCGGCAATCCTATTTTCACCAATATTATTTGGAATGAAATCGGTCGTGGAGCTGATCTGGTCAAACTTGAAAAGTGGCTTGATGAAAATAGCCACGTGATTGAAGAACTTACGACGGCTGTATTCTCAATCCAGGCGCCCCTTATCACTGACTTTATTCCTGCAGAAAAAATTGATTTGGGTCGCGCAAAACTAGGCGAGCAAGTTTTCAATACAAACTGTGCGAAATGCCATGGTCACTATGACAAGGCTTGGAATGTGGCAGGTTCGGAAGCGCTTCCACTCAAGGACCAACTTAAGACTGTGCAAGTTCGCTACAAAGAAAAAACTCCTGTGGTGGATGTCGGTACGGATCCCTATCGCCGTCTTGGAATGAAGTCTTTGGAACAACTCAATGATTTGGCGATCTCTAAAAAGAATGGCATCGTGATCAAAGCCCAACCCGGTTATGTGCCGCCGCCACTTGTGGGTATTTGGGCAAGATGGCCTTACTTCCACAATAACTCCATTCCAAATCTCTGCGCGCTTCTTACGCCTTCTCAAAGAAGACCTGTGGCTTACTACTCTGGAGAAGCCAACAATCCGGCGACAGATTTTGATCTTGAGTGCAACGGTTACCCATTGGGAGATAAGACTCCGAAAGTATGGATGACCCGTGACCATTATTTTGACACTCGCAAAAAAGGCCTGAGCAATGCTGGCCATGACGAGCGTATTTTCATCAAAGACGGCAAAGAGATTTTGTCTAAAGAAGATAAAAAGAACCTCATCGTCTTCTTGCAAACCCTATAGAAATCAACATTTTCCCCGGGCTTATCCACGGGGAAAATGTCATGTCGATCCTTTAAACAGCCTAAGAATTCTTTTCTGAAAATATTTCGGAGGCCCACCGTTATCAGCGGTTGTGATAAAACCTCCCATATGACAAAGACATTCGCCTTTATCATCACAGCTGCGCTTTTTTTAGGTTCTCTGACGACCCTTGCGGCTGAAGAAAACCAATACTCTCGCGGTCTCATTATCGCCGTAGACACTCGCGATCATGCGCAGTGTGAGATGGCGCAAAAAACTGTGCAAGGTATGACAACGGCCAAGGTCACTCAAGTCTGTGCACAAGACGGTCGCAATCCTTATGCGGTGATCATTATCACAGTACCTATGAGCGAGTTCGATTATTCAAATGCGACATCGCCTGCCTTTGGTGCGAAGGTTTCATTAACAGCCATCAACAACCCGCAATTGGGAACAATGTTTATTTATCCGCGTGCTCATTATACGGATCAATACTTCCACGTGATGTCCCGTCGAGAAAAAGCCAGCATCACTATTTTTAGACAAAGTGATTTCGGCGATATGGATTTCCGCCGCGAGAATGCTTTGTTGTTGGCGTTCCTTTTAAAATCGAATTCGAGTCAACAGACTTCAAAAAAGATCGCGTCTTCAGTGGGTAAGAGATTAGTTTTTAATCGCGGATCTTTTGATATGAACGAATCTCAGTACCGTTCTCAGGCAACAAAGGCCGCAAGTATTATGGATTCTATCAATGGCACCATTCAGGACGCCATCAACACGGATCGCGCCTCTCTTAACCTTTTCATGCCACCTAAGACGTGCCGCAAGGACACAGGTCCTTGTCCCAACGGTGACGGTTACGGCTTCGGTTTAAGCGTCACAATTCGCTTCTAAAATTTGCATATATAGCCCGCAGCAGCAATAGTCGTTGACAGTCGACCTAGCGAGCCTTTATTTAATCTCCTCCGGGAGATCTAAGATGAAGAAATTATTGGTTTTTGCCCTGCTTGCGGCAAGTCCAGCAATGGCTGGTAGAATGGACGAAATTGTTATCATGACGCTTGAAAGTGTCGAGGCCACTTTGGGTCTTGCAGGCGGTCCTGAGTTTCCGTTCACAGTTAAGTACCAAGATTTCACCAAAGCGGCTCCAGGTCGCGATCTAGCGGTGAAAACGGAAATCGTTGTTCCTAACCAAGATGGAACAAACCAAGAGTGGACATGTGTCACTCAATTCGTTAAAACTCCCACGTTCTTTAAAGTTTCAGAAACAGATTGTAATTAACAAGGAGATACCATGGCTATCGAACAAACATTCTCAATCATTAAGCCAAACGCAATGAAGAAAAACGCGATCGGCGACATCATCAGCATGTTTGAAGCAAACGGTTTGAAAATCGCTGCTGCAAAAATCACTATCCTTTCTAAAGCTAAAGCTGAAGAGTTCTACGCTGAACACAAAGAGCGTCCTTTCTTCGGTGAGCTTGTTTCTTTCATGACTTCAGGCCCAGTTTGCTTGATGTGCTTGCAAGGTGAAAACGCAGTTTTGAAAAACCGCGAAATCATGGGTGCTACTGATCCTAAGAAAGCTAATCCTGGAACAGTTCGCGCTAAATTCGGTGACAACGTTGGTGAGAACGCAGTTCATGGTTCTGACTCTGCAGCTTCTGCAGCTCGCGAACTTGCTTTGTTCTTCGAAAAACAAGAAATCTGCAACGTATAGTTCTAAACTGAAATTGCGATATTAAATGTCTGCAAAATCAAACAAGGGGGGAGCGCAAGCTCCCCTTCTTGGTTCAAAGATCAGATTGAATATTGAGAAACTCGCCATTGGTGGTGCTGGAGTCGCTCGACACGAGGGCATGGTCGTCTTCGTTCCTCAAGCAGCGCCCAATGAAGAAGTTCTTGCCGAAGTGACTTTGGTCAAAAAAAATTTCGTCGAAGCCAAGCTCGTTGAAGTTTTAAAACCCAGTCCTTTTCGTCGTGAACCGCCTTGCCCTGTCGCCAATGTCTGTGGCGGTTGCAACTGGCAACACATCACTGAAGATGAACAGCGCCGACAAAAAGAAAAACTTGTTCTTGAGACTATTCAAAAATTCAACCGTGGGGTTGAGTTTGAATATCTTCCGATTCAGGAAAGTCCGCGTGTTTTAAGATACCGCAACCGCATTCAGCCAAAGTTTAAACACAACCGTTTTGGTTTTTTTGCACGCAATTCTCACGACATTGTTGAGATCAACGATTGTCCAATTACGGAAAGTGCGCTCACTGATAAGTTCGACGAAGTGAAGGCGTGGTTGAAAGAAAAAAACTCTAAGGATCTGCAACGTCTTGAGATGTACATCTCGGAGGAAGGTCCTGTTCGTTATGGGCTTATCAACGAAGATGATGACGGAATCGGCTTTTCTCAGGTCAATCGCTTCCAAAATGAAGACCTAATTCACACGGCTTTATCGTGGGCGGGTGAGGAAAAGTACGAGCAGGTGTTCGATCTTTATGCCGGGTCCGGAAACTTCACTTTTCCTTTTGCTCAAAAATATCCCGAAGCTCAAATCACGGGTGTGGAATTAAACCCTAAACTTGTCGAACGAGCAAAATCTCGCATTCAAAGTCAGCGTGTGAAGTATTTCCTTTCAGACGTAGAAAGCTACATGCGCAGGGCTTCTATCGGAAAACAGGACCTGGTCCTGCTCGATCCGCCTCGCGCTGGAGCTAGCGAGCTTATTATGCGTACACTCGCAGCGGCTCAGCCAAAAAAGATCATCTACATCAGCTGCCATCCGGTCTCTTTAGCGCGTGATCTTAACTGGTTCTTTGCTTGGTCACAGAAACTGGGCACTCGAATGAAGCTCACTCGGGTTCAAGCCTTCGAGATGTTCCCGCAGACCGACCATGTTGAGACTATTGCAGAGCTCAGGGTTGACTCTTAGTCTTCAAATGATACCTTTTTAGCATGCGTAAATGGATTCTCGCACTGTGCACACTTTCCATGCTGAGCTGCGCCGTTTTATCGGGCTGTGCCACTTGGGGAGAAGATAAAAAGAAAGCCGATCTTCACCTTCGTTTGGGAACTTCTCAACTCGAAAGTGGCAACTATCCCTACGCTCTTCGCGAGCTTCTTGAAGCCGAAAAATTGGATTCAGAAAATCCGGTCACGCAAAACAACCTAGGCCTCGTCTACTTTTTCCGCGAACGCTATGATCTTGCAGAGAAGCATCTTCGTAAAGCGATCGCGATGGATGAAAAGTACACGGAAGCCCGCAACAACCTTTCGCGCGTTTTGATCGAAGAAGCTAAATACGCGGAAGCTGAAAAAGAGTTGCGCGTTGTTTTAAACGACCTCACTTATCCAAGTCCCGACAAAGCGTACATCAACTTGGGGCTCGCGAAATTTAATCAAAAAGATTACGTCGCTGCTCGCAATGCTTTTTCAAAAGTGCTGAACAAAAATCCTGATGATTGTATTTCTAGCACATACTTCGGTCGCACGTTTTTTGAGACTGAAGATTATTCTAGAGCGGCAGAAACTTTGGATCGCGCAATCGGTTTCTGCCAAAAGAATTTGTACGATGAACCTCACTACTACAGTGCCTTGGCTTACTACCGTCTTGGCGAAAAATCGAAATCGGTGGCTCGCTTTGAAGAGTTGATTAAGTACTATCCGGATGGGAAGTACCGTGAGAAAGCCAAAGGAATGCTCAGCTTGATTCGAAAGGGACATTGATGAAAAAGACTGGTGAAATTTTAAAGAAAGCCCGCGAGGAAAAAGGCCTTTCTCTTCATGAAATTGGTCTTTCTTTAAAAATTAACAGCAAGGTTTTAAAAGCCATCGAAGAGGGCGACGATGCTCATCTTCCGGCGAAGACTTTTTTACGTGGCTTTGTACAAAGTTACGCAAACTTCCTTCATCTTGATTCCGAAAAAGTTCTTGAGGTCTTTTATGAAGAGATGGGTTCGACTCGTCCGAAGCCTTACATCCGTCCTCACGATGGTGAAAAAGCGGAAGTAAAAGAAGAAGCTGCGACAACGACAGCAACGTCGGCTCAGGCCTCCACATCCACTGCAACACCTGCTGCGAAAACAGAAACTTCTGAAGCCACTGTGACTCCGATTCGCAAAGCGACTCCTCCGCCAAGTTCTTCTGATGGAATGCAGTCTTTGCGTGAAAATAAATCGAGCAAAACGATTATCATTGCGGTGATTGGTGTGGTCCTTGTTGGTCTGATCCTTTTCACTAAGAAAATGATCGATAAGTATTCAAAAGAAGCTGAAGTGCCAAGTGGCGAGGTGGCGCAAACAATTGAAGGTGCTACTCCAGTTACTGAGGAAACTCCAACTCTGGTTGAAAATGAATCCGCAGACAAAAAAGAAACAACAAGCCCTCTTGGCAATTTGACAACGGCTCCAACACCTTCGGCTCCGGCTTCATTGCCTTCGCCAACACCTACTCCGGTAAAACCAATGACGGCAGCCACTCCAGTTGCGACTCCAACTCCGTCGCCGACTCCGGTGACCAAACCAAGTCCAACCCCAACACCTGTGGCAAGTCCTTCACCTTCTCCAACGCCTTCAGCAACACCTGTTGCAAGTCCATCGCCAACACCAACACCGAAGCCAACTCCAAAAGAGGAAAGCAATAAACCTGTTGAGTTGATTGTGGAAGCTTTGGATACAGTGGAGATTGAATACGCTTCTCCAACTGGTAAACCGCAAAAAATCAAACTTTCGGCGGAACAAGTTCATACTTTCAAAAGTAAGAGTGGTTTAAAAATTAATTTCTCTAACGGTGGTGCCGTAAACTTGATCCTGAATGGAAAAGAAGTCGGCATTCCGGGAGACCTTGGTAAACCTATCAAGTTGAGCTACTAAGCTTGAAAGATTTCCGTCGCATTTGGGGCTTAAGCCTTTTCGTTAAACTGATCCTTGCGGCACTCATTCCTTTGAGTGCCGATGAAGCTTATTACTGGGTGTGGGCGCAGCGCCTGCAACTAAGTTACTTCGATCATCCACCAATGGTGGCGTGGTTGTTTTCCATCGGACATTTCCTTGAGCCCTTTGCAAATGCTGTTCGCTGGCCGGCTGTGATTTTAGGTCATGGCATGTTGGCCGTCTGGTACTTGATTCTGAAAGACCGCGTGGATTTTGCGAAAATCAGAACGTGGACTTACCTGGTTTTATTTTCTCCCCTTCTTGGTTTTGGCTCTTTGATCGTGACACCTGATTTGCCTGTGATGTTCTTTTGGTCACTGGCGATTCTTTTCGCTTTGAAAGCTTTGGAAGAAAAATCTTTGCTCGCGTATTTGGGTTTGGGCGCAGCTCTTGGTTTAGGATTTTGCTCGAAATATCATATTGTTCTTTTTGTTCCCTGCCTGCTTGTGTTTCTTTTTGTCGAAAAAAAATGGAAAGACGTCAAGTGGAGTGGTGTTCTTCTCACAATCATCACAGGACTTCTTTTTTCTGCGCCTGTGATTGTGTGGAATGCGCAAAATGGTTTTGCTTCTTTTGAGTTTCAGCTAAAGCACGGTTTGGAGAAAACCTCTTACAATCCTGAGTGGACGATTTCATATGTTTTAGGACAAATCCTGATTCTTTTTCCTTTGGTGTTTTGGGCCGCTATTCGCGCCAAAGTTCCTAAGAACATGCGCTGGCTGTATTATTTCGGTTGGGGACCACTGCTATTTTTCCTTTACACTTCGTTTAGGGCATTAGTGGAAGCGAATTGGCCGATCATTGCTTATCCGGCTGTGCTTGGTTTGGCTCTTTTTTATTCTCGAACACAGAAATGGCTTAAATACTATGTTGGATTCTGGGGACTAATTTTTGTTATCGTGATCGCAACACTTTTCACACCCGCACTTCGCAACCTCAGTGAAAAAGTTCAAGAGCCCTATGTACTTCAAGAAATCAGCTCTATTGCTCACGAATACAAGCCCCTCTATGCGAGCTCTTATCAAATGGCGTCATCCATTTGGTATTTCAGCAAAGTTCCGACGTTCAAGCTTCAAGGAATCAGTCGCTATGACTTCTTTGACACACTTCCTGAAGCCATGCCCAATGGAAAACAGTTTTATTTGGTGAAGCGCGAGAGAAATGGTTTACCAAAGTGGATTTCCGAACAACAATGGCAAATGAAAGAGATCAAAAAGATCTCTCCGGATTTTGTATTGTTGGAATTCACTCGACCATGAAAGCAATTGGAGTCATCTCATTTCTGCTCGTCACTTATTTCTTGTACGGATTTTACATAAATCAGTACGAGGTTTCAGTCATTCCTCAGCAGATCACACGCGAGCATTCAAGACTTCTGAATGATTATAAAGGTGTGATGAATGTCCACACCGATTTAAGTAGCGGTTCAGCGACTTCAAGCTTCGTTATCACTTCTGCAAAATTGGCGAACTTGGATTTTTTGATGTTCACGGATTTGAACATCTTTAATATGCCAACAACATTTGAGTCCTATCACGGAAATCTTTTGGTCTTTTCCGCGGGAAAGTACAGCTATCTTGATTCAAGATTGATTTATTATTCGCTCAATCAAGAAAGCATCGGAAATAATCTTGGCGATGCACAAGTTAAACTCGCCGATCTTCTTTCGCAGAAAACAGGTGCAAGCAAAGACACTCTGACAATTCTCACTCATCCCTACAAAGCCGGTTATTCTTGGAACGGTGAGATTCCTTCGGGCCTTGATGGTTTTGAACTTCTCAATATGAAGAGTCTTGTGAATCGCGCGTGGGAAGAGTCGAAGATTTCAACGATCTGGAGTCTTGCGATTTATCCGTTTAATCCGCGTCTTTCTTTTATTCGTCTTTACACAGAACCAACTGACGAGATTGCACTTCTGGATAAACTGAGCCAACACCGTCGTATTGTTGTGTATGCGGGAACAGAAGCCTCTGCGCGTGTGATCCCTCTTGCGAATTATTTTATTCGTTTTCCAAGCTACAAAAGATCTTTTGAATTTATGAGCAATCATATTTTGCTCAAATCAGAACTTACTGGAAGTTTTAACAGTGACCGTGTGAAAGTTTTTAATGCGCTCAAAAACGGAAACTTCTATATGGCACTCGATATGCTGGGTGATCCAAAAGGTTTTACGGCGACGCTTGAGGAAGAAAACAAGTCGCACCTGATGGGCTCTGCCGTGAAGCTTTCTAAGAACATGTCTTTGAAAGTAAGCCTGCCTTCAAAGCCCAAAGATTTTTTTGAGATCATCATCTTTAAGAACGGTGAGATTGTCGCAAGAATCAATGACCCTGAAACTGTTTTTCCAATCACACAGCCGGGAACTTATCGAGTGCAAGTGCGTGTAAGCCCGATGCTTCCTTTGCCTGACGCTAAAAAATGGATCACATGGATTTACACGAATCCTTTTTATGTCACTCCATAGGGTCTTTTTTAATTTCTACGCTTAAGCCTTCGACTGGCTGATTTTGGCAAGCCAGACGTTCGTGCGCTTTAAAGCCACGGTCTTGGGCCATCTCTTCTTCGATTTCGGTTCTCGGCCCTAGTTTTTCTAGTCCTTCGACGACGTGAACAAGGCAAGTTCCACAAGTCCCATTCCCGCCACAGGTATGGTTGATCTCAATTCCCTCTCGCAAAGCCACATCCAGAATGCTATGGTCTTTTTGACTCACTACGACATGGGGGTGCTCTGGTAAAAAGTTGATATATTTTCCAGACTTAGTCGCATTCACGCTAGGGAACTCCTTCAAAAGGGCACTCTTTAGTTGAAACACCCCTTTCCATTTTGTATCAATATTTTCATGAGATTCATAGCTTTTGACTTAGAGACCACTGGTACTGTTCCCGGAGTAGATCAAATCGTTGAAATTGGAGCCGTGCGCTTCATCGACGGTCAACCTGAAGCGATCTTCGCCACACTCGTAGATCCCCAACGTCCGATTCCACCAGGCGCTTCTGCGGTCAATGGTATCTCTGATGAAATGGTGAAGGGTAAGCCGCTTATTGAAAGCCTTCTTCCTTCATTGGCAGAGTTCTGCGGTGACGACGTTCTTGTCGCTCACAACGCTCCATTCGATGCGCAATTCCTAACTGCTGATATCAAAAAGTATGAAACAAGCGCACCAAAAGGTTTGATCCTCGATACTCTTCCGATCGCAAGAAAAGTATTCCCGGGTCTTCCAAACTACAAATTGGGAACTCTTGTTCAGCATTTGAAAATTCCAACTACGGATTTCCACAGAGCCGAAGAAGATGCTTCTTACTGCGGTCACTTGTTCTTCCAAATGATGAAAAGAATTTCCATCGGAGGCCAACCTCCGCAAGTAGCAAACCTTGTCGCTTTGACTGGAAAACCAGAACTTCGTTTCCCACAAATCGTCAGACAACCAAAACAAATGGACCTTTTCGGAAGCCTTGTTTAGTTTTCAGAAAAATAAAAAGCCTGCGCGATTTTCGGCAGGCTTTATTTTAGATTGAGTGGCACTAAGACCGCCTCGTCCTTGATGATTTCCCGAGTTTTAAGCTCAGCTCACCCACTAGCGATACTTGTCCGTTTTTGCGTCTTAAGTCCTATGGGGTTATATGGATTCTCTAACTACATGAACTGATTAGTAAAAACAAAATCAGTATAAGTAGTTTAAGAAATTCCTTAAACTGCCGAAAAGAGCTATGTGTTTTTAGCCTTTTCATAAGAGTCTCCTTTGCAGAGGAAAACTCTCATCCATAAGAAAGCGGTCCTAGGGCCGCTTTCTTTATTTGCAATGATCATCGCAAAATCAGATCTTAATAGTTCCTAATAGGTTGATAATCTTATTTGAACTTCGGACGCTGATGGCAATCGACTATTTATTCCTTCGCTTTGTGCGCAATCGGATAACGTCGTCCTCGTCCAAAAGAATGCTTCGACACTTTCAAAATCGGTGGAGCTTGCCAACGCTTAAACTCTGTTCGCATAAGCACAGGCAGTAACCATTTGTCGGTTTCTGTTTTTGCAACGCCAGAGTCTTCCACCAAATGCTGAACGGCTTTATCTAACTTCACATACGGTGGAAGTGTGTCTTCGTCTTTTTGATCCGGACGAAGTTCTGCTGAAGGTGCACGGTCAATGATCTCTTGCGGAATCACTTCACCTTGTTGATTGTAGTATTTTGCTAAAGCATAAACTTGTTCTTTAGTGAGATCTCCAAGCGGAGCTAAGCCTCCGCACATATCTCCGTACAACGTCGAATAGCCTGCGGCATATTCGCTCTTATTACTTGTTGTAAGAAGCAGGCTGTTTTCTTTGTTGGAATAAGCCATGAGCGTGATTCCACGAAGACGTGCTTGCAGATTTTCGTGAACAATTCCGAATCCTGAAAGGTCAATGCCTTTTTCAAGAGCCGTCACCACGTTTTCATACATGGATTTCATCTCAACAACCTTGAAATCAACACCAAGGTTTTTTGCCAAGTCTTTCGCTAACGTCAAACTTTGTGGAGCATTGTAAGGTCCCGGAAGCCCCAAGGTCACAACTTGTGAAGGCCCTAAGGCATCAACCGCCAACGCCGCGACCACAGCGGAATCAATGCCTCCGCTAAGACCTAAATGAATTTTCTGAAGGCCCGTTTTTTTACAGAAGTCACGAATACCTAAAACAAGTGCACGGCGAAGCTCTTCCACCGTTTCGAGTTTTGCCGTTTTATTCCAAACTTCAAGAGTATCGAGATCGATCACATTGATGTCTTCTTCAAACTGTTGGCAGTTTAAAATTTTCTTTCCTTTTTTATCGACAACAAAACTTCCGCCATCAAAGATGATCTCGTCTTGAGCGCCCACAATATTCACATACATCATCGGTGCCTTGAAATATGCTGCGGTTTTTCCAACGACATATTCGCGTTGCTTCATCTTTCCGACGAAGTAAGGAGAAGCACTGAGATTGATAACCATATCAATCTTTTGTCTCTTTACTTTCGCCAGCGGGTTTTCGCTGTAAGGAGAGTGCCCTTTAGCATCCGGCCAAGCCCAGATGTCTTCGCAGATCGTCAGGAAAAACTTTTTCCCTTTCCACGAGAAATAATTTTTAGAGAAATCACCGGGCTCAATGAAGCGGGCTTCATCAAACACGTCACCCGTCGGCAAAAGCTGTTTGTGGAAGAAACGAGGTTTTTGTCCCTTAGCTACAAAGACAGCGCTGTTGTAATAAGGTCGACCCATTTTTTTAGGGTTCTTTGTGATAAGACCAAAAATAACGCCGATGTCTTTCGGAATTTTTTTAATCAACGCTTTGAGTTCCGCCTCTTGTTTCGCAACAAGTTTCGAACGCTCCAAAAGATCAAAAGGATGATAACCAAAAAGTGCGCACTCAGGGAAAACAACAAGCTCGCACTTGCGTTGTTGCGCTAGATGGATGAACTCTAGAATTTTTTCTTTATTAAATTCAAAATCAGCTAAGGTCGGATTGATTTGTGCTAAGGCGATTCTCATTCAACCAATATACGCCCAGAAAAGCCGTCTTGGTAGCCATGCCAGTGATTAATTTCCGTTTCTGGAAACTTCCAGCAATAATATCCTTCGGCATTATCAAAGTCGGCCATCCAAAGGCCCTTAGGCTCGGCCCCCAACTTTTGGACCTTCACTTGCCAACGATCAATAATGACGTTGATTTGCTCTTCGATAATAGCCACGGATGGATGAGACTTGTCCGAGAAAGCCTCGATTCTGTTCAAGTGAACTTTGACTTCGCGGCTGGACTCTTCCGTCATGCGATAGATGATGGGCAAAAGAAGACGTGCTTCCTGCAACGTAAATGTTTTCTTGCGATTGATTTCAACCACATTCTCTAGCACGAACCATCCCCCATCAATGTCGATGAGGCTGTATCCATTAAAGGCGGGCGTGTTTCAAGAAATTAAATCGATAACAGACAACTTAAGAATTTCTATGAAGAATTTCTAAACGCAATGCACAGATTATTTCTCGCCACTTTTGGACATTTGTAGCGCTTGACCACCAATGAAAATCACAAGCGCGATCACGATCCCGGCGATAAATAAATAACGTATAAAATTTCCAATGGTCAGAGGCGGTGCATCTTCTATCTCGATCTTTTTTTCAGGGGGTTTGACTGCAATTTTTTTAGGAGGATTCGCTAAGCCCTCTCCCGCAGACATAATGTGGGACGTTCCTTCGGCTTTTTTCTCTAACTTCTTTCTTTCAGCTTCGGTGAGTCCGGTAATGGCCACAGCTCGACGCTTTTGCATTTGTACGACACGATTTCCGCCATTGTTACTGCGAAAGAAACTCCCGCCGCCACCGTTCTCCAGCGCGATTTCTACAACTTTGCCGCCACCAGCGCTATCGCTGGTTTCCATTCCGCGAGAAGCACGACGTCGGCTCGCTATGTAACGACCTCCTCCACGCGACGCCGAGCCCGCATAACTGCTGGAGGAGCCGCCACTGGAAGAGCTGTCAGAACTGGAATTGCCGCCATTTTTTGAAGAATCTTTACCGTCGCCTGACGAACCTTTTCCGCCGTTGTTAATGGGAGGACGTCCTGCGGTCATCGAACCTTTTTGGAATTTCTTTTCACACTCAGAATCTTCATCAACAGTGGAGGGAGTTTCAGAACCAAATGAAGGCAGCTCTCCGTATTCAAGAAGACAACCCACGTATTTTCCCATGTAATTATTTACGAATTCCCCGAACGGCTTAAAGATTTGATTCATCAAAGCAAGAATCAAAGAGACCGTAATAACCAGCATCAGGATGTACTCTATAAGAGCCTGTCCCTGATTATTCTCTAGTCTAGCTGTAAATTGAGATTTCTTCACTCGCGAGAGCATTTAGGTCATAATACAACACATGATGAATGGACTGAATTTCAATCGTTCCTTATTTATTCTGTTCTTGTCTTTTGTCTCATTATTGGTCGTTGGGACGGCTTCTGCCCAGACTTCGGGACAGGGTAAGGATGAGTTCTCTCTCTTTGAAGAAGATCTTAAAGACCTTCCTAAAAAAGACACAAAACCGGCAGCTAAAAAAACTCAAACTCCTGCTGCAACACCAGCTGCGTCCGCGGAACCCGTGGCAGCTCCGGTCGTTAGCCACGCAGAAACAGCGAACGAAAAAATTGAGCGTCTCAAAAAAGAAATTCGCAGCAGCCCTAAGAATGTCGGTCTTATTGGAGAGCTTGCCGAAGAACTTTACAAAAAAGAGGAGTACGAAAAGGTCACTCTGCTTTTGTGGAAGCACGTGGATAAAATTGATCGCAAAGGTTTAGTGCTTCTCGCGAAAGCTCACGAAAAACGCAAAGAGCCGAATGAAATGATTCGCGCGTTGAATGTGCTTATCGGTAAAGATGAAAAAGATTACGAAGCCTACAGCTTAATGGGTAACGCCTACGTTCTTGCCAGAAAAACCAAGGACGCGATGGAGTCTTATAAAAAGGCCGTTGAGCTTAACAACAAATACGAACCTGCTTATGACGGTTTGATCGCTCTTTACGAAGATCGCGAACCACCTAACTTGTACGAACTCCGGATTCTTTATCAAGACATGATCGATAGCATCGGACCACGCCCGATTTACTTGCGCAAACTGTGCGAGATCAACACTTTGGACGGCACTTATGAACCTGCAATACAGATGTGTAAAGACGCCATTCAGAAAGATCCTAAAAACGCCGACCCTTACGTTTATTTGGGCGTTTGCTACAAAGGCATGGGTGAAGACGAAAAGGCTTTAAAAGCTCTTAAAAAGGCGTCTATCGACTTCCCGAAATCGGAGCTTGCGCAATACCACTACGGGAAGGTTCTTGAGGAGCAAAAGAGCTATGTCGACGCAATGAAGGTGTATAAAGCCGGCACAGAAGCCGATCCAAAAGCGGCGCGCTCATGGTTGGGCCTTGCGACTTCTTCCTTTGAAATTAGAAAGTATGAATTGTCATTGCTCGCTTTTAAAAACGCGTGCAAGTTCGACAAAAAAAATGCGGTGGCCTTTAGAAGAGCCACCACAGTCTTAAGAAACGCTAAAAATTCTCAATGGATCGGCAAGTTCGAACACGAATCCGAAACTTGCACTTTCTAGTTCTCGACAACGATTTCGCCGACAAGATCGTATTCCAAGCTGTCTGTGACGTGGACTTTCACCATGTCACCGACTTGCGCTTGGCCATCGTTGATTAAAACAACGCCGTCGATGTCGGGAGCTTGTCCCCAGAAACGTCCTTGCAATAACAAATCTGTTTCTTCGCTGAAACCTTCGACGATCACTTCGATAGTTTTACCTACGAAATCGCGGTGTTTTTCACGAGAAATATTTTGCTGAACTTCCATCAAGGCATCGTGGCGGTATTGTTTTGTTTCTTCATCAACCTGATTTTCCATGCGGCCGCCTGGAGTGTTCTCTTCAGGAGAATACTTAAAGCAACCGACACGGTCGAACTGTTGATCTGCCACGAACTGAAGAAGTTCTTCAAACTGCTCTTGAGTTTCACCAGGGAAACCAACGATGAATTGTGTGCGAATCACAGCCTCAGGGATGTATTCGCGAATGTTCATCAAAGCGGTTTCAATTTCATCGCGAGTCATCTTGCGGTTCATGCTCTTAAGAACAGCATCGTTGATGTGTTGCAAAGGCATATCGAAATACTTCACGATTTTTTTGCTGTTCTTGATAACTTGAACCATCTCCGGAGTAATTCCATCTGGATACAAGTACATCAAACGAATCCATTGAAGGCCTTCAACTTGATCCAAGGCTTTCAACAACTCAACCGGACTTTCTTTGCGAGTTGGATCTTTACGGCGAATATCCCAACCGTAGTCAGTAAAGTCGTGAGAAATAATGATCAACTCTTTCACCCCACCAGCCACAAGAAGACGAGCTTCCGCCACGATCGCGTCGATAGAACGAGATTGCAGGTTTCCACGGATCAAAGGAATCGCGCAGAATGCACAACGCTTCATGCAACCTTCAGAGATTTTCAAATAAGCACGGTGGCCTGGTTGAGAGTTTACGCGTGGAGTTTCTTCTTCTTGCAAGTATGTCGGCAAATTGAAGAATGTTTTCTTCTTGTCGCCAGCATCTGAGTTTTTCAAGATCTTCGCGATGTTTTGGAATTCACCTGAACCCACGAAAAGATCTGCCTCTGGCAAACCTTCCACTAGTTCATCTTTGTAGCGTTGAGTAAGGCAGCCTGCTACGACGACTTTTTTGATTTTGCCTTCTTGTTTAAGGTCACTCATGTCCAAGATACGTTGGATGGATTCTTTTTTAGAGTCTTCAATAAAGCCGCAAGTGTTGACGATGACAGTGTCCGCTTCCGCCGCTTCACCAACAACTTGATAGCCGTCTTTCATCAAAGTACCGGCCATGATCTCACTGTCGACTAAGTTTTTAGGACAACCAAGAGAGATAAAATGAACTTTGTTGTTTTGGTTTGTCTCTTGTTTCATAGATCAGTCACCTGTGCGCCTTTGGGAGGTTGGTATTTAAATAAATTCTTTTTTTCTTTTTTCTGAAACTTCACATCGGAAAAACTCATTGTTGTGAGATTGCCGATATCGTCTTTGTACGAGATCTCTTTCATAGTGCTGTCTTTAGAATCAATCGTGATTTGCAAAGACTTCACTGTGAGATCATCGTAAAGCGGAGTCACGTCCATCTTTACGAGGTCGCCCGCTTTTTCTTCTTTCACGATCTTAAAGTTTTTCTCAAGATCCGCGCCCAACAAAGAAGAGATCAAAATCTGTGAGCGATTTTTCTTATCAACTTTTCCTTTAGCGACTTGAACAGGGCCACCAAATTCTTTCGGTGGGGTTTGTTCACTCCAAATCGTTGTTCCATCAAAAACCAAAAGTGTTTTTTCCGGAGTCGTGTTTTCCCAGCGGAATTTTCCGTTCGCAAGATAGATTTTGCCGTCATATTTTGTTTCTTTGCCAAGAAGTTCTGACTTCACCGTCTTAACCACAGACATTTCCACAAGTTTGGAAGCTCGATATTTTTTTGTTACTTTTTGAAGTGTTCCGTTTCCAGCAACAGCTGCCATAAGGCCCACTGAAAACGACAATACGAAAAACAAGACACTGATTTTTTTAAACATTTGGGTTTTATAGCAGATCCTTGGACGCTCCGCAAGAGAGGCCCCTTTGGGCCAGCACCCAAACTTCAAAGTGAGGAGGACTCCCAAGTGCGAGGTGTGCCGCTCTCGCTGTAGCCCCCGTAGTTAGGACGTCATCTGCAAAAATCCAGAGTGTTTCCGTCGAGAAGTCCACACTAGATGAAGTTTTTACATGGGCCTCCATCTCCACCAAGGCCCTCTCTCCCCGGCCGGCTCCCCGCTGGGAACCTGAAGAGACCTTTTCAAGACAAGGCAAAAATCCGGCGCCCAAGGAGTCGGCCAAAGCCTTTCCCCAAAGATAGGCATGATCGACCTGATTTGTTTTCCTTGCCGGAGCAGGAACCACACAAACGCGTCGATGGTGTAATGAATGGGAAAGTTTTCTTGTGAACTGTTGAGCGTAGTGCTCCCAAGCGCGTGGACGTCCGGAACCTTTCAGCGCGAGCACCAATCCTGAAAGTAAATCACTCTGACCAGGATACCAGTAGTAGTGCGACCTCACCGTGAGTGGCGGAGCTTGCCGCGGTTCATGTTGCTCCAGATATTTCAGTCGGTCTTCACACGGTTTGCAGAGCAGACTTTCCGAGATCATGAAAGATCCGCAATTCAGACAGCACGAACAGTGGTTTTGCATTAAACGTAACAAGGATTTCATGATAATGCCTCACTGCAAAATCTTTGACAGTCATTTGTTACGGGCCTAGAACGAACTTATAGAGGGGTCTATGAAATTCTTGTTCGCACTTTTGCTGTCACTAGGTTTGTCTTCTTCGGTTTTTGCTAAAGGTCTTTCTTCTCACCGCCACGCGAATGAGACTTATGAAACTGCCCGCAACAGACATTTTTTTGGTAAAACATTTGATGTTCCATTTCAAATGCAAGACATGTCCGCCGATGCGGCCACTCGTTTTGTTTCTGCTGAAAGAGCAAAAAAACCGCTTAAGAATTTAGACATCAAAGAAATCCCTGACGTTGGTTCTTACGCGGATATGGAAAATCAATTTTTCTATGTTCGCGACACTCGTTTCTTAACCACTCAAGACAAAAACTTCCCGCGCCGTTTGACTTGGATGTATCCGGATGACGGTTGCTACGCTCGCGCTGAAGTCGCGAAGTTTGAATTAGAAAATCACAACTTCCCGGCTCCAAAAAAAGTTTTCGTCTTCGGAAATCTTTCTGCGCTTTCAGACAATTCACCAACAGGCTCTGTTCAATGGTGGTACCACGTCGCTGTTTCTTACCGCGTAGGTGCTGACGTTTACATTTTCGATCCGGCACTTGAACCACAACGTCCTTTGAAATTGGCAGAGTGGAATAAACTTGTAGGCGGAGACAACGCTTACGTTCAATATTCTATTTGCGATCACGAAACTTATGATCCATCAGGCGACTGCTATCATCCAACTCCACAAAGCAAGAACGACGCTTATTATGAGCAAAAATCTTTCTTGCAATACGAGTGGGACCGCATTGTTGAACTTAAGCGCAACCCAGAAGAAGAGTTGGGTAACAACCCACCTTGGTTGAACAAATAGTTACTTCTTAAAAAGCGGCCACAAGCCGCTTTTTAAATATTGTGGTAGGGAATTTTCTTAATAATGGTGAACGCGCGATAGATCTGCTCAAGACTCATCGCCTGAGCCATCAGATGATTCATCACCATCGGCGATAGAGCCACTTTTAAGTCTGCTCTTTTACGAACGTCTTCATTCACTCCAAAGGCACCACCAATAATGAATACCGCCCGCTTCTTGGAGCTTCCTAAAATGTTCTCAATTTTTTTGGAAAACTGAATCGAATCGAGAACGGAACCGCGTTCATCGAAAAGCACGACGTAATCATCACTATTGATATTTTTTAAAATGAGTTCGGATTCTTCGTTGCGTTTGAAGTCCGCGTCTTCGCGCGCTGACCTTTTTGCTTTTAAAGACTGAATATCGAAAGGAATAAAGAAGGAGATTTTCTTTTTGTACAACTCGCTCACCTCATCGGCCCACGCCTCTTTTGCAGTGGCGAGGTTGTACAAAACGAATTTCATAATTAGTGAGCCTCAGGCTTTCCCACGTAAGGATCTTTAAGGCCTAGGTCTTTACCTTCTCTCCACAAGTTCTCAAGGCTGTATTCTTGACGAACGAAATCGTAGAAGATGTGAATGATCAAAGAACCGTAATCCACAAGAACCCAGCGGCCTTCGTCGATACCTTCCACACTCTGTGGATGCACGTTGTATTCTTCTTTCACCGCAAGCACGATGTTTTCCGCCATCGCAGCCGCATGACGAGTTGAAGTACCCGACGCAATCAAAGTGAATTCACTTGGAGCTGCGATACCTCGCAAATCAAAACCACGAACGTTGATACCTTTTTTAGAGAACAAAACGTCGCCGCAGAATTCAGTGAATTTTGTAAAGTCACCGATACGATCGCCCAAGTTTCTATAGAGCTTGTGTTCTTTAATGTAAGACTCAACAGCGAGTGGCAAGTACTTCTCAACAGGTTTTCCTGTGCGAAGCCATTTACGAAGTTCAGTCGCAGAAATTTCTACGTCACGTAAAGTGATGAACTGAATATTTCTGCCAGTTGAAAGCTCGATAAAGTTGAAATCAAAGTCAGAAACGAGGGTCTTCAAATAACCCGGCATTTCTTCAAGTGACTCTGGAGTTTCATAACCAGGACGAGTTGTAACGATCAAATTCGCTTCAGTTAGAATCTTTTGATAGTCTTTCCACTGAGCCAACTCTTCAAATTTGTCAGCTCCTACAATCAAGTACAAATCAGAAGCTTCGTAGGTTTTACGAAGATTCATAACCGTATCGATTGTGTAGCTCATGCCACCGCGTTTGATTTCTTGATCATCAACGAAGTAAGTCTCGCCGTATTGTTCAAAAGCCAAACGAGTCAACTCCAGACGCTGTTCCGGTGTTGGACCTTCGACAGGAGTTTTCAGCGGATTTTGTGCTGCTGGGATAACGTGAACTTTACCAAGGCCCACTTTTTTCGCCACTGTCTGAATGGCGTTGATGTGACCCATGTGCGGAGGATTAAAACTTCCACCAAAAATACCTATTTTCATTCTGATTCCTCTTCTAAAATCTCGTGAGCAAGCTCTTGCACAAGTTCTTTGATGTTTTTACCTGTGACGGCAGAAATCGCAAAAGGTTCAGTTCCTGTGATTTCTTTGAATTTGTTTTTAAGCTTGATCAGTTGAGTTTCACCCAAGGTGTCGATTTTATTGAGCACAACAAACTGAGGACGCGTGGCAAGAGGGAAGAAACCCTCTTTGTCCTGATTGTTTTTATCGTACATCTCAAGTTCATAATTAATATCTTGAAAATCTTGAATCGGATCACGGCCTGACAATCCTGAAGCATCCACTAAGTGAATGAAAAAGCGCGTGCGCTCAACGTGCTTCAAGAATTGAATACCAAGACCCACACCCTCATGCGCGCCTTTCACAAGACCCGGAATATCGGCAACAACAAATGACGAGTAATCGCCAGCTTTAACGACTCCCAAATTTGGAGTTAGTGTCGTGAATGGATAATCTGCGATTTTTGGTTTCGCAGCAGAGATACGAGAAATCAACGTGGACTTTCCAGCATTCGGAAATCCAACGATTCCTACGTCAGCGATCAATTTGAGTTCTAACTTAACTTCGATCTCTTCGCCTTCTTCGCCCGGTTGAGCATAATCAGGAGCTTGGTTCACGCTGGTTTTGAAAAATTCATTTCCTTTTCCACCGCGACCACCTTTAAGCAAAACGTATTCGTTAATGTCCGTCATATCGACGATGATTTCACCTTCAAGTGTACGGAAGATGGTTCCTTGAGGAACGATCAAAACAAAATCTTCTCCGTCATGACCCGCTTTTTGGCGGCCCATGCCCATTTGTCCACTTTGAGCGGCGTATCTTTTATTCTGACGAATATCTACGAGAGAGTTGATATGACGAGATGTACGAATGATAACATCACCGCCCTTGCCTCCGTCGCCCCCATCGGGACCTCCACGAGGCATCATAGATTCTCGGCGATAACTTACGCAGCCAGGACCGCCGCGACCAGACGCTAATGTGATTTTAACTTCATCGATGAATTTCATTTACAGCACCGTATACAACAAAAAAGGAGCCTTGGATGGCTCCTTTTTATGTATTGAAAAAATCTCTTGGTGCTTATCAGGAAGAGCTAATCTACGAACGCAGATTAAACAGCTTTAGGATAAACACTAACTTTGAAACGCTCTTTAGAGAAACGTTCAAATTTAACAAGACCTTCGATAACAGAGTAGATCGTGTAGTCACGACCCATTTTAACATTGTTGCCCAAGTGGAATTTTGTTCCACGTTGACGAACGATGATTGTTCCTGGAAGAACTTTTTCGCCACCAAATCTTTTTACGCCAAGTCGTTTACTCTGTGAATCACGACCGTTCTTTGTACTACCACCGGCCTTCTTACTTGCCATGATGAACCTCTCTTAAGAAATTTTTAAAAATTAAGCTTTTTTAGAAGTTTTCTTTGCTGCTTTTTTCTTCGCGCCAGCTTTAGTCGCTTTTTTAGCAGTCTTTTTAACTGCCTTCTTAGCAACTTTCTTCTTCGCTACTTTTTTAGCGGCTTTTTTAACAACTTCTGCAGTGCCTTTGTTCTCAGCGCGCTCTTTGCGAGCTGCTACGCGAGCTTGTGCTTTTTCAGCACGTACTGCTGCTACGTCTACTACATTTGCAGATTCGTCTGTCTTAGCAACTTTTCCATCTGGAGAAGTGATTGCTTTAACAAAAAGCTCTGTGAACTCTTGTTTGTGAGTTGCGAACTTTCTGTAACCTTGACGACGTTTCTTTTTGAAAACGATTTCTTTTTTTGTTTTAGCTTGCTTAGTAACAACAACAGTTACTTTCGCGCCTTTTACAAGAGGTTGACCAACATGAGTGGACTCACCACCAACCATCAAGATTTCGTTGATATCAAACTCTGCACCAAGCTTTTGCTCAAGCTTATCTACTTGAACTACATCACCAGCTTGAACTTTATATTGCTTACCGCCTGTACGAATAATCGCGTACATGAGAACCTCCAGCTACCCGAATTAAGAAGATGGTAAATGCCACCTCGCACTAGGTTTTGTCAACCTAATACATGCTATTTTTTTCAGCTTTTTCAGGGAGAAAAAGAGGTTAAACGGAAGACCCCCTAAAAGCAAACAAATTTGCTAAATTTTAGGAAGGTCCAGTGTTTAGATAAAAGCCTTACTTTTCAGCACCTTAGCTTAAAATCACGGCTTCAAAAGTTCGCGTTTCCAGGCATCACCAAGCTGAAAGTTCTTATTATTGACGACCGCTTCAATCAGCTTTCTATGGTCTTCATATGCTTTTTGCACGCCCGGTTTGTCGCGGTTCTTGGCGGCGATGACACGCAGCTCGTCTCTTTCCCGACGAAGGGTTTCAAAAATCACCTCAGCTTTTTCATTGGAACGCAACGAGGCCTTACTCTTAATATAGTAATCGGCCGCTTGCTCGTATCTTTCAGCGCGGGCGTTGAGTTCTGCTCCCACCAAATAGTCACGCTCGGACTTCGGAGCTTTGGTGTCTTTCATAAAGACATCATAAGAGTCCGCTGAGTTGCGGTAGCGAGCTGTTGCATCTTTCACATTACCCGCCACACGCAGTTTATCGGCTTCAAGACGAGCTTCATTGGCAAAGTTGCGCGCTTTTTGTGTGTCACTATAAAGACCGGCGACCCCTTGGCGCATAAGAGTGCTGCGTTCGGCATCCGAAAACCCTGCGGCTTTTAAGATATCTGCTTTTTGTTTTAGATCCGTTGCTGAATAAGTTCCGTAACCACGTCCTGTCTCTGCGCCGACTTCGTGGGCTTTGATCAAGGCTTGGCGTTGTTGTTCAGAAAGACTTCGACCTAATAATTTTTCAGCCTCTGCCACACGCTGTGGATTTGAAAGCTTCGCCATACGCCCAAGATCCACGGCGACTTCTGTAGTTTTTGTAGCGACACTAGTTTCTTTTGCAACCATACCTGCCGCTTTTAATAATTTTCCAAGCTTTGGTGCTTTTGCAAGAAGACCCGCCGCTCCCGCGGGATTTACGACAGAGAAGACTCCATAACAAATCATTTCGGCCTGAGTTTTTGTATCAAAGCACGCAAGCTTCACACCTTGTTTTTTAAGATAATCTTTTCCTTTTTCAAGAAGGCTTTTAGAAACTTCCAACGCTTTATCGAGATCGTTCTTCGTCAGATCGCCCTTCATATACATATAGGCATAAGCCATCGGAGCTAAAATTGGATTCGAGAGCATCATGTTACGAGGCGCATTCTGAAGAGACGTCTTTAGTGCATTGTTGCGACATTCAACATTCGTCCAACATGCTTTAATCGCTTCAGCGCCTTTTCCAGCAAGCTCAGGAACAGAAGCAATAGCTTCCCAAAATTCTTTACCGACATCCACAGCGCCGGAAAAACACCCGCGCAGTTGATCGAGCGGAGAGGAAATTGCGCCATCACACAACGCTTTTGGATCACAAGAGCGAATGTGTTTTGCAGCGTCTGCATCCGCTTTCGCCAGATCCTCACAGCCCACGGCTTTTTGCTCCCACTTGCACGCCTCTGAAGCAAGCTGTAAAGGTTGAGGAACCTTGTCGCATTTTCCAAGAAGTTGCGAGCATGCCATTGGCAAACTCTGCGACCAGGACAGCATTGGAAGAAAAAAACTAATAATAAGGATGAGCAAACTATTCCGCATAATTTCTAATCGGAAACTGATTTGCCATTCTAAAGAGTTGATATTTTTAAATTCAAGATGCGGCCCGGAAATAGGTCTAGAAAAACCTCTTTTTCCGGGGACTATTTTAAAGAATCCGTTCGATGAATTTTAAACAAAGAAAATCTCGTATTGTTCCAAATGGTAGTTTGGTTCAATTTTGAAGGCGACAGAGCGGCCGAGTTTTTTCTCGATACCTTCTAAGCTTTCGCCTTCAACTTCATAAATCCAATCGACGACTTCACTGTGGCAGTGAATAACGACGTTGGTTTTTTTATTGATCAGCATATCAGCATCACGCTCAAGCTCACGGAAGATTTCATTTGCTACAGTGGATTTGCGTTTGATGTAGCCTTTTCCGTCGCAGTACGAGCACGGCTCGCACAGTGTTTTAATCAAGCTTGGACGAATGCGTTTACGAGTCATCTCAACCAGACCTAACTGCGACATTGAAACGATGTTCGTACGTGCGCGATCCCGTTGCAGTTCCTCTGCTAAAGTTTCTAAAACTTTTTCGCGGTGAGATTCTTTTTCCATATCGATGAAATCGATGATGATAATTCCACCGCAGTTTCTAATCCGAAGCTGATGCGCGATCTCGCGAACCGCTTCCAGATTGGTTTTTAAGATTGTGTCTTCTAAATCTTTTTTGCCGACGAACTTACCTGTGTTGACGTCAATGACCACCAAAGCTTCCGCTTCGTCGATCACGATATAACCACCGGATTTCAACCAAATTTTTCTTTCCATCGAGCGGGAAATTTCAATGTCGATGTCGTACAAATCAAACAATGGTTTTTGCTCTTCATAAAGCACGATGTTTTGTTTGTACTTCGGCATGAATTGCGAAACGAATTTCACAACTTTTTTGTGAATCTCAACGTTATCCACCCACACGCTTGTGACGTCCTCACTCATAAGATCACGCAAAGCGCGAAGTTCGACGTCTAATTCCGTGTGCACGTTGCCCGGTGTTTTTTTCTTTTCATAGTTTTTGAAGATCTCTTTGCTGAGGCGATCAAGATACTCAATATCGGCCTTCAACATTTCTTCAGAGGCGCCCTCCCCTGCGGTACGCACAATCACACCACCGGAAGGATTGATTTTTTGAACAAGCTGGCGGAGACGTTCTCTTTCACCTTCATCTTCAATACGGCGAGAAATTCCCAAGTGACGAACTGTTGGAAGAAAGACCACGAAACGACCTGGCAAAGACAAGTGTGTTGTGAGTCGGGCTCCTTTTGTGCCGAGAGGATCTTTAGCAACCTGAACTAAAATGGACTGACCTTCTTTAAGAAGATCTTGAATAGGTGTCTTGTTGTGATGCGTAGGAATTTTATCGTCATCACCCTCATCCAAGGGTTCCTCACGATCCACATCGGAAAGAAAATTATCATCGACGTCTTCGCGAATATCGCCAACATAAAGGAATGCGGCCTTTTCTAGACCAATGTCTACAAAGGCTGCTTGCATTCCGGGTAAAACACGAATGACAGTGCCGCGATGAATAGACCCGACCAAAGTCGGAGACGTTTTACGTTCAATTTTTAGATCTGAAAGAATCCCAGTATCCACATAAGCAACACGAGTCTCTTGAGGGCGAACGTTGATGAGAATTTCTGCAGACACAAGATCCTCCTGAAAACACTAAGGAACACACACTACATCTACTTCATTAGTCCAGAAACAAGACCGATAGCAAATATTATTTAATATTGAAGCATATCTGACCGAAAAGATCATGGAAATAGAGCCTTTACGGAGAGTAACGATGGCAACAATTGATGAACTGTTTAAACTCATGGTGGAACAAGGAGCTTCCGACTTGCATATTACAAGCGGCGCGCCTCCGTATCTTCGCCTTCATGGAAACATGGTTCCATTGAACTATCGCGAACTCACAAATCAAGACGTACAAGGTCTGCTCTTCGAAATTCTTTCTGAAAAGCAAAAGAAAGCCTTCGTTGAAAAATGGGAATTGGATTTCGCTTACACTTTGTCAGGCATAGGTCGTTTTCGTTGCAATATCTTTATGCAAAGAAAAGGGCTTGGCGCCGTTATGCGTATCATCCCAGAAAAAATTAAAACAGCGCAAGAGTTGGGCGTGCCACCTTCTGTAATGGATTTGATCGACTGTGATCGCGGTTTGATCCTTGTAACGGGTCCAACGGGTTCCGGTAAATCAACGACCTTGGCTGCGATGATCCATCAAATCAACATGACTCGTGAAGCGCATATCATCACGGTTGAAGATCCAATCGAGTTCGTTCATCCGAACTTAAAAGCTTTGGTGAACCAACGTGAAGTCGGAAGTCATACGAAGAGTTTCGCAAATGCTTTGAAAGCGGCGTTACGTGAAGACCCGGATATCTTGCTCGTGGGTGAGTTGCGTGACTTAGAAACTATTTCTTTGGCACTGACTGCGGCGGAAACAGGTCACATCGTGTTTGGTACTCTTCATACGAACAGTGCTGCAAAAACCATTGACCGTATCATTGACGTTTTCCCGGCGGGACAACAACAACAAATCCGTACGATGCTGGCGGAAAGCTTGCGCGGTGTTGTTGCGCAAACACTTTTCTCTCGCGCGGATGGACAAGGTCGTGTGGCCGCTTACGAAATTATGAGAAATACCAAAGCCATCTCGAACTTGATTCGTGAAGGTAAAGTCCACCAAATTCCTTCGGCGATGCAAACAGGCTCCAGCCAAGGTATGGTGCTCTTCGAAAAATACATCGAAGACTTGGTTCGCAAAGGGAAAGTTTCTGCCGCCGATGCAAAAACATTCCTGGGCCAGGCCGGCGGTGGAGATACAACCGTTCAAGGCGGAACTCTTGCTGGAAGTTCAGCAGGTCCAAGAACGAAAGTGGGATAGAAATTTAAAAGCTGTATGTAAGTTGAATCAATGGAGGGGCTTTGGCATAGGATGCTGAGGCCCTTCGACTTTTTAGCTCTTGATCAAATTGTGAGTATTCGTAAGTCGGTGGCGCAGGCTGCGAAGAGTCATAAAGCACGTATCCAACTCCCCCGACGAATCCTAACAAGGCCCCTAATGTGATATTGTTTGTATGTTCTTGGGGCTCTCCATAGAAGGAAAGCGTGCTCAGGCCTAGGATTGCGCCGCCCAAGCTTGCAAAAAGCACCGTCGCGACATTGCGCTTAACGGTTCTGTTGGTCTGTGAAAAAGAGGCTTGAGAAGTGAAAATAGTGAGTGCCGCTAGTAAAACTGAGGTCCACTTCTGTGGGGTCATGATTGCCTCCTGCAATGAACTAAGATAACTTTTCTTATTTAAACACCCCGAGGTGCCCTGTGCAACTAAGTCGTTATATTGATCACACTCTTTTGAAGCCGGAAGCGCAATTAGCGCAAATTGAAAAACTCTGTGCGGAAGCTAAAACGAACAATTTTTTTAGTGTCTGCGTGAATACGTCTTACGTTTCAACGTGTGCACAACTTCTTAAGGGTTCTTCTGTGAAGGTCTGCTGTGTTGTGGGTTTTCCTTTGGGCGCGATGGATACAGTCAGCAAAGCTTTTGAAACCGAAACAGCGATCAAGAACGGTGCTGATGAAATCGATATGGTGATTCAAGTCGGCGCTTTGAAAGATCGTCGTTTGGATTACGTTCGCGACGATATCAAAGCTGTTGTGAAAGCGGCTCAAGGTCGCACCGTGAAAGTGATCATTGAAACTTCTTTATTAAATCAAGAAGACAAAACTCTGGCTTGCAAAGCGGCTCTTGAAGCTGGGGCGCATTTCGTAAAAACATCCACAGGTTTTGGCGGCGGCGGAGCCACTATCGAAGATGTCAAATTAATGAAGTCCGTTGTCGGCGACAAAATGGAAGTGAAAGCTTCCGGCGGAGTTAAAGATGCCGCGCAAGCGCGCGCGATGATTGAAGCCGGTGCCACTCGCCTTGGCACAAGCTCAGGTGTCACGATTGTTCAAGGTGGCACTGTTCAAGGAGGTTACTAATGGCTTTTCTTCCAGCAGAAATTATTAAAGCAAAACGCAATGGCGGATCTCTGAACTATGACGAGATCAATGAATTTATTTTGGGTTATGCTCGCGGGCAAATTCCTGACTATCAGATGTCAGCTCTTTTGATGGCGATTTATTTCCGTGGAATGACGACGGAAGAAACTTTGTCTTTAACAAAAGCAATGCTTCACTCAGGTGAAGTCGTGGATTTTTCTTCTGTGGCGGGATTTAAAGTTGATAAACACTCCACAGGCGGCGTTGGTGATAAAACAAGTTTGATCTTGGGTCCTATCGTGGCCGCTGCCGGAGTTCCTGTGCCGATGATTTCAGGTCGTGGCCTTGGTCACACGGGTGGAACTTTGGATAAGCTTGAATCCATTCCTGGATTTAACACGCAAAAATCTTTGACGGAGTTTGTGGATCTTGTTCGCAAACATTTGATTTGTTTTATCGGGCAAACAAAAGAGATCTGCCCTGCTGATAAAAAAATCTATGCACTTCGTGATGTGACAGCGACTGTTGAAAGTTTGCCGTTGATTTGTGCTTCGATCATGTCAAAAAAATTAGCAGAAGGTGTTGATGGACTTGTGCTTGATGTGAAGTACGGCTCAGGGGCGTTCATGAAAACTCCTGCGATGGCAGAAGAGTTGGCTTTGAACTTAATGGCGATTGCTCGCGGTTACGGTAAAAAAGTCACTTCGCTTTTAACGAACATGGATCAACCTTTGGGTCGTTTTGCCGGAAACTCTTTGGAAGTTGAAGAGTGTGTCGCCATCATGAAGAACGAAAAATTCATGGGACCTGGCGGTTATGATCTTTACGAAGACACGCGCGAACTCAGTCTGCGACTTTCTGCTCACATGTTGTTGTTAGCGGGCGTTGGTAAAAATGAAGAAGAGTCTTACAAAGTTGCAAGTGAGATGCTCACTTCCGGAAAAGCGATGGCGAAGTTTGAAGAGCTTTGCTCCATCCACGGCGGAAATTTAAAAGCGCTCCCTAAACCAAAATATAACGTGAATATAACCACGGATAAACCTGGTTACGTGCATGCTTTCCATACAGAAAGTATTGGCGTTGCTGGCATTATCATCAAAGCGGGACGCGCTCAGACAACGGATATTATTGCTCCCACGGCGGGCATTGAATTCCATGTGAAAGTGGGTGATGAAGTGAAAGCGGGAGACACCGTCTTCACACTGCACGGCGATGATAAAGACTTGTTGATGTCAGCAGTTCCACTCTTGAAATCAGCAATCACTATTTCCTTGCCAAAAATTGCAAAGCCTAGTTTGATACTCAAGACATTGAGCTAATGCTCGATTTGTCCGCACGAGAAAAAAAGGAACGTATTTTGGTACTCAATAAGCTTCAAGAAACTGTCAGCTATATCCGCACAAAGACATCGGCAAAGCCGAAGATTGGTGTTGTATTGGGCTCGGGACTTGGCGCTTTTGTTAAAGACGTTGAGGTGGAGTGCACACTCCCCTACAAAGAAATTCCGCATTTTTCTCCACCAACAGTGGAAGGCCATTCTGGAAATTTGATTTTCGGAAAAGTCGGCAACCAATCCATTGTGATTCTTCAAGGTCGCAATCACTACTACGAAGGTCACAGCATGGAATCTGTCGTGTTCCCAACAAGAACACTGGCGATGTTGGGCATTGAGACTTTGATTTTGACTAACTCTGCGGGCGGCTTCGGTGAAAACATGCAAGCCGGAGATTTTATGATCATCGAAGATCATATTAATCTTATGGGCACGAATCCTTTGATGGGACCGAACATCAAAGAACTCGGTCCTCGCTTTCCTGATATGACGGAAGCTTACGACAAGCGTTTGATCGAAGTGATGGAAGAGTTGCTTTTGAAACAAGGCACTCGCTATCACAAAGGCGTTTACTGTGGCGTGAGTGGTCCTACTTATGAAACTCCTGCGGAAGTTCGTTATTTGAAACTCATTGGCGGTAAAGCTGTCGGCATGAGTACAGTGCCAGAAACCATTGCTGCCAATCATCTGGGCCTTCGTGTAGCGGCTTTAAGCTGCATTACAAATTTGGCGGCAGGTGTTTCTTCTCAAAAACTTTCGCACGATGAGGTTACAGAAACTGCTAAAAGAGTGGAATCTCAATTCATCTCTTTCTTAAAAGAATTCATTGGCCAAATTTAGTCCTTGGCCTCGTCTTTCAAAAATTTCTGAAAATCCTTCAGATCCAATATAGTGGAATCTTAAGAGTATTTTAGGTCTAGTTTCGTCCTTCTAGCCTCAAAATAAGACATATAATGACCGAAGAGCTAACCGGTTGGGCCGTTTCGCGGAGTCCTATTGATGGGACCTGTAAGGCCCGCATAGGGAGTGAACATGGATGTTCAGAATATTCTCTCGGCGGTTGCTTGCGTCTTAGTTTTATCATCTTGTGGCAACAAAAAGTCGAGCAGTTCGGTGTTTCCGGAGAATGGAGCCCTGGATTCAAGCGCTTGCATGGGTCAAGCGATTCAAAATAAATTCATCGTGCAGTGGGAAGATGGAAAATTCACTGTGGAGTCTGCCAAAGACGCTGATGAATTTACGAAAAAGTTTATCGAGCCTAATTTAGAAAACATTCGTTACGTTGAATACGATCGTCGTCTGCAAGTTGAAAAAACAGATGAGGTTCGCACAACAGGTTTCGTCGACAGTTGGGGGCAGGACAAAGTTTCTGTTCGCAATGTGTGGGCACAAGGTATTTACGGACAGAACGTGAAAGTCGCAGTGGTTGATGCTTACGTCGATTACACTCATCCACAAATTGCTCCGCGAATTGCGATCAATACTGGTGAAATTCCTAACAATGGAAAAGACGACGATGGCAATGGTGTCGTTGATGACTACTATGGAGCGAGCTTCGTCTCCGTTCCAAGTAACAACCAAACTCCAAGTTCACACGGGACTCACGTTGCTGGAATTATCGCAGCAGATTCTCGTTATGGATCTGTCGAGGGTATGGCTCCGCAGGCACAAATTATTCCTGCGCAGTTTATCGCCAATGATGGTGGTGGTTCCTTAGGCGATGCGGTTCTTGCGCTTCAATACTCTGCAAGTCGCGGCGCTAAAATCATCAATGCAAGCTGGGGTGGCGCACCTTGTGTGGCTTCACTTCGCAACACATTCCAAGAATTGCAAAGCAAAGGAATCTTAGTTGTTGTTGCTGCGGGAAATGATGGACGAGATATCGATGTGTATCCTGAATTCCCTGCTTCATTTAATCTTTCAAATCAAATCACGGTGGCAGCTTCTTCTGTGAGTGACTTCATGACTTCATGGTCAAACAGCGGATTTAACTTTGTTCATCTTGCGGCTCCAGGCGAAAGAATTTTGAGTACCGTGCCTGGCAACACGACGGCTTATATGGATGGAACAAGCATGGCCGCTCCATTTGTTACAGGTGCAGCAGCCCTTCTTTGGAGTGCCCGTCCTAATGCGACAGCTGTGCAAATTAAGCAGGCGATTTTGCAGTCCGTCGACGTGTCCGCAGGACACGAATTTAAAGTAAATACTCGAGGACGCCTCAACGTCGATAGAGCTCTTCAGGTCTTGAAGCAGTTAGTTCCATAAATTCAATAAGATAGATCAATTATTGCAGAGCATAATATCTATGCTCTGCGTCTCTCATTTTAGATGATTCCTTACATCCTCGTGATAGATTGGTCCCTTGTTTTTTATAGGGGTCTATCCCTCAAAAAAGGAATCATATGAGCACAGAAATTTCATCTGGCATTCAGGCTCGTCTTAACGATCTTGAAAAAAGAAATGAAGCCGCTATGGCTGGCGGGGGCGCAGCCCGTATTGCAAAACACAAACAAGGCGGACGCTTAACAGCTCGCGAACGCGTTGATGTCCTGCTTGATCCAGGCAGCTTTGTGGAAATGGATCGTTTTGTCACTCACCGTTGCACAAACTTCGGAATGGATAAAACAGTTGTTCCTGGTGACGGTGTTATCACTGGTTACGGTCGTATCAACGGCAAACTTGTCTATGTCTCTTCACAAGATTTCACTGTTATCGGTGGATCTATGTCGCGCACACAAGCTAACAAAATCTGCAAGGTCATGGATTTGTCGATGAAGAACGGGGCTCCGTTTATTTCTATCAACGATTCCGGTGGCGCGCGCATTCAAGAAGGTATTGAATCTCTTGGCGGTTACGCTGACATCTTCACTCGCAACACGATGGCTTCAGGTTTGGTTCCACAAATCACTGCAATCATGGGCCCATGCGCAGGTGGCGCGGTTTACTCTCCGTCAATCACTGACTTTGTTTTCATGGTTAAGAACACAAGCTACATGTTTGTGACAGGCCCTGATGTTATTAAGACAGTGACTCATGAAGAAGTAACAAAAGAAGAATTGGGTGGAGCAACAACTCACTCTGCAAAATCCGGCGTGGCTCACTTCGCTGCTGAAGATGACAAGCACTGCTTGCTTTTAATTCGTGAGTTGATGAACTTCCTTCCTTCTAACAACTTGGACGATGCTCCGGTTCTTCCGACTAACGATCGCCCAGATCGCGTGACAGAAGCGTTGAATACATTGATCCCTGAAAATCCTAAGAAACCTTACGACATGCTTTCTGTGATCACAGAGTGCGTGGATGAAGGTTATTTCTTGGAAGTTCACAAACACTTTGCACAAAACGTGATTGTTGGTTTCGCACGCTTTAACGGTCGCCCTGTGGGTATCGTGGCAAACCAACCGCAAGTTTTGGCAGGTTGCCTGAACATCGAAGCTTCTCGTAAAGCAGCACGCTTTATCCGCTTCTGTGATGCTTTCAATATTCCTATCGTTTCCTTCGTCGACGTTCCTGGTTTCTTGCCTGGTAAAGATCAAGAGTGGAACGGAATTATCACGCACGGTGCGAAGTTGTTGTATGCGTACGCTGAAGCAACAGTTCCTAAAATCACAGTGATCACTCGTAAAGCTTACGGTGGTGCTTACATCGTGATGGGTTCTAAACTTCTGCGCTCTGATGTGAACTTGGCCTACCCTTCTGCGGAAATCGCAGTGATGGGTGCTGAAGGTGCTGTGAGCATCATCAGCCGTGAAGAGATCAATAAAGCAAAAGACCCAGCAGCAGAAAAAGCTCGTTTGACGGCAGAGTACGAAGCGAAATTCAGCAATCCTTACGTTTCTGCTGAGCTTGGCTACACAGATGAAGTGATTGATCCTGCGATGACTCGCAAACGCATCATTGATTCTTTGGAAATGCTTAAACATAAACGCGATATCACTCCAGCGAAGAAACACGGAAACATTCCTCTTTAGGAAGTGTCTCTGAACTGGAATAAGGAAAGATTATGGCATTATTTAAAAAAATCCTGATCGCAAACCGTGGAGAAATCGCCATTCGTGTCACTCGCGCTTGCCGTGAGTTGGGTATCGCGTCTGTGGCGGTTTTCTCTGATGCGGATCGCGACAGTCTTCACGTCTTTTTGGCGGATGAGGCTTATCATATTGGGCCTTCTCCTTCTAAAGAGAGCTATTTGAATTATAAAAAGATCATCGAAGTTGCTAAGCAAGCGGGTGTGGACGCCGTTCACCCTGGTTATGGTTTTCTTTCTGAGAACACGACATTTGCAAAAGCTCTTGAAGAAGCTGGCATCACATTCATCGGCCCTACGGTTTCAAACATTGAATCCATGGGTGACAAACTTTCTGCAAAAGCTTTGATGAAAAAAGCTGGCGTTCCAACGGTTCCTGGCTCTGACGGTGGCGTTGATACGGTTGAGCAAGCTCTTGCGATTGCAGAGAAAATTGGTCTTCCAGTTATCATCAAGGCCTCTGCCGGTGGTGGTGGTAAAGGGATGCGTGTGGTTCGTAAGATGGAAGAGCTTGAAAGTGCATTCCGCGCTTGCCGCTCTGAAGGTCAGAACTATTTCGCAGATCCGACTGTTTACATCGAAAAATTCGTCAACGATCCAAAACACATTGAGATCCAAGTGTTCGGCGATAAACACGGCAACCATGTTCACTTGTTTGAACGTGAGTGCTCTGTACAACGTCGTCACCAAAAGATCATCGAAGAATGTCCGTCCCCTTCTGTGCCTCACGAAGTTCGTTTGCGCATGGGTGAAGCGGCAGTTCGCGCGGCAAAACAAATCAATTATGTTGGCGCGGGAACAATTGAATTTATTTTCGATAATGCGACTAAGGAATTCTATTTCATGGAGATGAACACTCGTCTTCAAGTAGAACATCCAATCACTGAGATCGTAACTGGTTACGACTTGGTGAAAGAGCAAATTTACGTGGCTGCTGGCAAACCTTTGTCTTTCAAACAAGAAGACATCAAACAAAAAGGTCACGCTATCGAAGCTCGTATCTGTGCCGAAGATCCTGTGACATATAAACCGCATCCTGGTGTGATTCGCGCTTGCCGTCATCCACAAGGACCTTTCATGCGTGTGGACTCTTACGCATATCCTGGTTACGAAGTGCCTATCTATTACGATCCAATGATCGCAAAGCTTATCACATGGGGTGAAACTCGTGAGGAAGCGATTGATAGAATGCAACGTGCATTGTCTGAGTTCGTATTGACGGGAATTAAAACCAATATCGTTCTTCATAAAACGATTTTGGATCATCCAAAATTCCGCGATGGTTCTTACACAACTCAATTTATTGAGAAAAACTTTGAGGTTATCGAACCTCAGCTCTTTAAAGAAGTTGAAGATCCTGTATTCCTCATTGCTGCCGCTATTACGGCTTACAATGATCGTAAATCCAAAGACGTTCGCCAGCTCAATCTGACTTCCAATTGGAAGCGTGTGGGCCGCAAACTTCAGTTAAGGACGTAACCATGTACTTTGAAGCAGAACTCAAAGGTAAAAAATTTAAAGTCGATGTGACCGAGCAGAAAAGCGCTTGGAAAGTTTCTTTGCAAGAAGAAGGCAAAGACTGGATTCACTACGACATTTCTAAAAACGATTACAAACAAGCCGAGCAGTACATCAGTTTCTTGTTCGAAGGAAAATCTTATCTGGTCGACGTGATCGGGCAAGATACAGAGTACACGGTTTTCACTCGTAACTCTTTCCGCGCGATCAAAGTATTCAATGATGAAATGCTTTTGCATGAATCTTTGAAAAAAGGGGGCGGCTTCGGTGGAGATCAAGAATTGAAATCAGGTATGCCTGGTAAGATTATTGAGATCTTCGCCAAAGAAGGCGAAATCGTGAAAGCTAATAAGCCATTGCTTATTATGGAAGCGATGAAAATGGAAAATGAAATGCGCGCTTCTCGCGATGTAAAAATCAAAGAGATCAAAGTGAAACAGGGTGATTCTGTCGAGTCAGGCGCTGTTTTGATTAAATTTGAAGAGCCGTAAGATTTTTTTGTTCACGGAAAAACAAAAGGCCAAGGTTTAACCCTTGGCCTTTTTTATTTGTTTTTAGATTTTCAAATTATTTTGCACCTTGCTGGGTGGATGCTTTCACTGGCTTACTCGACTTCGGCGCTGAAGATGATTCTGGGGAATTCCCCATCATTCCACCACCACTCACCATCATGCCCATCATACCTCCGGAAGCCATAAGCCCACCCGGCATTCCCCAGGGTCCCATGCCGTTCATATCGGCCATTGCACAAGATTGAATGAACATACCGACATCAAGATTGGCCATCGGATCTGCGTGCTTTTTTCCTGGCCAATCTAGAATCGCGAAAGATTTGTTATCTTTTTTAAGCTCTTTGTTTCTTTGTTCAAAAGTCATTTGTGCAGAGCTGATAAGACCCACACATTGACTTGCATTTTGAGAGCCCATGCGTTTCACGATGGGAGCGAGCTTATCGCAGAACTCTTTATCGTACATAACTTTGCCTTCAACTTTGGCTTTTTCGTCCGCCATTTGATAGCTCAACGTCTGATTGATTTCACAATCAGACCCATTGTGTGCGAATGTCGTCTCCATGGATTTTGTATACGGGAAATTTCCTTTGAATCCGTTTTTTTCCCATTGCTTGCGCATTTTAATTTGCCCCGGGATATCCATATCTTTATTCACAGAAACAATCTTGCCGTTTTCACGTTTGATTGTGACTGTCTTTTGGACCGTTTCGTATTCAAATGGCTGGCCTGGTTTCCAAACAGCACCCATTTTAACTTGACGTGTTTTATACGTGATCGTTTCAACGCCGTTTTTATTTTCACGAGAGACGATGTTCTCAGGTCTCGCGATTTGAGTTGTACCATTCGGATCAAAGGAAATAGCGGCTCCGTCAGGATCTACGCCCATTCCTCCGAAATCCATCACTGCAGCGTTTGCAGCGAGTGTACATTTATCTGCCATTCCTGGATAAGGCATGGCCGCATAAGCTGAGCTTGTCATAAGGATAAGGCTAATGACCGCTTTAATCATTTTCGCTCCATTTTATTTTGAAGTTTTGGAAATCTGAACAAGACTAGCCTATTGTATTTTGCCCTCTAACAGAACAGCTTAAAAAATGTGTAATTTAAAACTAGACCTCTTAGGATGTCTAAATTTTCAAAAAACCATTTTTATTTGGAAAGACATTTATTCTTTGTGCCGTTTCGAGCAAAAAACGGCTCTTGGCGAGCCGTTTTTATTGAAGCCTATTTACGGAAATTTCAATTGGGAACAACGTTTTTGCAAGAATGCTGACAAAGCTTTGTCATCAAATTTAAAGATCACATCACCGTCGCTTGTATATTTAAAAAGCTCGTAATTTTTCACCGTGCAAGATTTTCCTGCGGCATCTTTAATTAAAGAGCTGCCGTTAGAGTTACTTGTTGGCGAATTGCCAACTCGAAAACCACTATCGACCAAAAGACCTTGGAAGTTTGAAACTTCAACTCCGCCACGATTGTTTGGCTCTATGTAGTCTGCCACTTTAACATTGGCACGCGTGACGCTTTTGAGGCGGGCTTTCTTTGTATCGAAAACAAACTTGTCACCTGTGACGTGTGTGACTTCCAGCTCACGAGCATTGTCATCCCACTTGTAAGAGTAAGCCTCACTCGCTCGAGGGAACATAAAGAATTCACGAGCCGCCGTTGTTTTTGATTCATCACCAGGGCCGAAGGAATTAAAGACCATAAATAGGCCATCATTTCCCAGCATGTAGTCTCGATAAGTCAGATCAACATATCCATCCAATGGATGAATTGAGAAGAAACAAGATTCTGTACTGCTTGACCAAATTTGTTGGATTTGTGTGCCGTCACGACGTTCAACAATGTCCGGACATTTCGCTGAATCAACAGCACGAGCCACTCCGGTCATCATCAATAGACCAATAAGAAAAGACATGAACCCCTCCTTGAGTCAAATCTCTGCTTATAAGCTTGGCAGCACTCAGGATGTTCGGTCAACAGTGTTATTTATTCGCGCTCATTAACGCGAAGACTTTCTTCGCGTTTCTTTTCAAAGATACCGACGATGAAAACACCGGCCTCAAAAAGCAAAAGCATTGGAACCAACATCATCACCATGCTAAGGAGGTCTGGTGGTGTGATCACCGCTGCAATCACGGCAATTGTCATTACCGCGTAACGACGGTTCTTTTTTAAGAATCCCTGACTGACGATTCCAAGCATTCCTAAGACAACAATCACTAGCGGAAGTTCAAAGGCCACACCAAACATCAGACACATTTGTGTGAAGAAGCCCATGTACTGATCAATGGAGATCATCGGCTTATCGATGTCCCCACCAAACGTCATCAAGAATTGGAAGGCCATCGGCAAAGCAACGTAGTAGGAAAACACCGCGCCCAAAAGAAAAAGCACAGTTCCTGAAATGATGAAGCTCATTGTGTATTTACGCTCTTTTGCATAAAGACCTGGAGCAATAAATTTCCAAATTTGATAAAGCCAGAAAGGGCAAGAAAGTAAAATCCCGCACACAAACGCAAGTTTAAGATGCGCGATGAATTTATCCAGAGGTCCTGTGTAGATCAAACCTCCACCAGGAAGATACGGCGCGATGGGTGCTCTGACGAAGTTAAAAATCTTTTCGCTAAATCCATAGCAAACACCTGTCGCCAAAACCAAAATGTAAATGCAATTGATCAAACGCTTACGAAGTTCAGCAAGATGTTCATACAAAGACTGAGCTTTTGAATCGAGTTCTTCACTTCTCATGATGGTTTGTGCTCTTCTTTTTTATCGGCGGCGGCTTCCGTCAGTTCCATCTGCTGAGGTTCTGGTTGCGAGGCTTTTTCTTCCGGATGAGGAATATGATTTTTTTCCGGTGGAGAATTAAAATCAATACGATCGATGCGAGCTTGTTGTTTCAACTCTTCGCCAAGAACGTTCGTGCTTCTTTTTAGTTCATTGATAAAACGACCAAGAGTTCGAGCCAATTCAGGAAGCTCTTTAGGCCCAATCACGATCAGGGCTAAAATACCAAGGAAAATAATTTCTGACATGCCTAAGCCGAACATGGCGTCAGCATAGAGGAATCAGCCCTGCTTGCCAAGCTTTACTTGGTCTTGCGGCAGAGTTAAAACACCCATCTCCACCAACTTTTCCCGAGCCAATTCTGATCCGGTTCTCATATAGCGGTCGTAGAGACGAAGAATGCTCTCATCGCTTTTAATAAACGAGTGATGGCTGATATAAGTCAAAACGTCCACGAAGTCCAAAAACTGACGGGAGAACGTGTTATAAACTTTGACCATAGTGTCTTCACGCGTGCAATGGGCCAAAGAGGCATAGGCTGCTCCGCCGATCTCCGCATAATAATCAATGTCGACAATTTTTCGCGACAAGGAGTCACCGAAAAAGCCGCTAATGTAAAGCGTACGATCCCCGAGCTTGCGCAGAAGTTCGGTGCGAATAGCGGGCTCTGCGTTTTGAGCGGTTAAATACATCTCCGCAAGTGTTGTGGGATTTTTTTGTCCACTTTCATTAGCGTACTCGCTCTCAAAAAGATTGCGCGCATCCAAATAGTGTTGAAGAAGATTGACGAGATAATTTTCCACCAAAGGATAAGTTTGAATTTTCCTTTGGGAGAGTCCTTTTTGAACGAGCTCTTGAAAGAAACCTTCGGGACTTACAAAAAGCTCTACTGATCCGTTCGACGCCTTTTCCCTCATACTTTAAGTTTAACAAAACTGAGACGTTTTTCGGTTAATGTTTTTTAGTTCCTGGGCCTAAGTCTCACAATGAGACGCTTTTTTGAGGTATGCCTTTTGAATCAGTATTTTAGCATTAAGGAGAGCTTCAAATGAAGGCTTCGCGATTGGCTATTGTTTTGTCATGCTTTGGCGTTTTTTGCGCTTCTTCTGCTTTTGCTCAAAGCCGATGCGAATCTTTATTCTCTTCTGAGTATGCCCTGAAGGGACGAGTTGAAGTGGAAAGTACGGCTCTTCAAGGTCCCAAGGCTGAAGATTTTGCGAAAACCCTCGTTGAGATTGAATCTTTACTTTCTCCTCTGGAAATTCCGTCGCAGTCAAAAGTACGAGTAGGAACAGCGTTTAGAGCTTCCAGTTTTAACGCCGAAAATTTTGAAATTTACGTGGGACTGCGACCCGATTCAATGGGGAAAGTACACCCTAAAATTAATCAAACAACACTGGCACATGAATACGGTCATGCGATCTTTGAACATAATTTATTGAAAGATTTGGAAAGCTACAAAGGCATCAAAGAAGATGCTCTCACTCTTGAAAAACGTCTTCAGGAAAAAGTCGAAGAGGCAAAGCAGCTTGCTTACCGCTCACAAGTGACTTTTCACAATAAAGAGAAGAAAGCGGAGTTAGAAAATCTTGCTATAGATAAAGCTTATGAAGCCAAGGCTATGTCTGAGAAGCTTCATAGTATGCGTCGCTATTGGCTGATCCGCAGTGCTCATCATGAACTCTTTGCTGACACAATTGCCTTGGTAATGACTCGCGATCCAAAAGCCGTGAGTGATCTTCTTACCTCTCGCGAGAAAGATGCGAAGGTGAAAGAACACTCTTCTAACGATATCAACATGCGTGATTTTTCAGACGGAAGACATCATTTGAATGAACAGCGGTGGGAAAAAGAGCATGGTTTGTTCTCAGGATTTTTAGGTGACGTTTATTATGCTTTCTTACCCGCACGTTGGGAACTTTGGAAAATCACAAAGAATAAAATTAAGAGCGACAATTATAGAAAAGCTCTGCCTTACAAAGTTTTTTCAATCTTAGAAAGAAATCTTTCCGAATCTTTTGGAAAAGATCCACAAACTCTTGGCAATGGATTCAAGGATTTGCGGAAGATGAATCAGCAAATCATCGAAGACTTCCGTCGCGAGCTTTAAAAAAATATCCGGAACTCAGACAGATAAGTTTCACTTCTTCGCTCTCATTGGTTTTCAACAGAATCTCAAATTTGCAGAAATAAAGAAGCGGCCTCAAAGACCGCTTTCTAAGGACTAGAATTCCCCTTAGCCAAAGGAGAATTCTTATGAAAAGATACCTCACCAGTATCCTTTTCGTCAGTTTTTGGAATTTCCTAAAGCTGCTTTTGCTGATTTTATTTTTATTAATCAGTTCATGTAGTTAGGAGCAACCTTAACTTCAGGCTTAAGGCACATAATTCGATAAGTTCTGGTTTGTGGGCGAGCCGAGCTTAAAACTCGGGGATAATCATCATGGACGAAGCGGGCTTTGAGGCCACCAATGAAAAAACTCCACGAGTCTGGACAGTGAGCGTTCTTGAACATAGTATTCGTTCATGACTATTGAAAGCCTACTTCCTTTTATTAAAGAAATTGATCGTCTTAAAAAAATCGAAAGACAAGCGCTCATTCACAATGGTGGTCGTCGTGAAAATTCGGCGGAACATTCATGGCATTTAGCGATGACGGTTCTTGTTTTAGAAAAAACATCTCCGGAAAAAATTGATATCGCAAAAGCCGTGAAGATGGCGCTTCTTCATGACATCGTCGAAATTGATGCTGGCGATACAATGGTATATGGAGATCTTTCCAATAAAAAAGACAGCGAAGCCGCGGCTCTAGAAAGAATCATGGGTCTTTTGCCTGAGACCATTGCGAACGAATTTAAATCTCTGTGGAATGAATTTGAAGAAGGCGTTTCACCGGAAGCGAAGTTTGTTTCCGCGATCGATCGCTTTATGCCGATTTTTTCCAATTATCTGAACGAAGGTTACTCATGGAAAAACCACAAAGTCACTGTGGATAAAGTTGTGGCTAAATGTCAGCCGCCAATCTCAGAAGGATTGCCAAAACTTTGGAAAGTGACCGAACGCATGTTGGAAGAATCCGTTGCGGCCGGCCACCTTGCTCGTTAATTATTTCACGTCTGTAGGGCCCACGAGACTGATCACTGTGGGCTGCGAGAAGATTTTCTGTGCTAATTTCTGAATATCTTCCGGCGTAATTGCAAAATATTTTTCGGCAACATCCAGGCTCTCACGATAATCAAGTCCATAGATATCATCGAAAAGAATCGCGTTACAGATCGTGCTCTTTCTTTGCAGCTCGATATCGTGGCGTCCAATTAAGTATCTTTGCGCACGGGTCAGTTCTTCTTCAGAAATCTTTGTGTCTGCTAGTTTTTGAAACTCCGCTTTAAGCATCGAAATCGCTTTTTCCGCTTTCTCAGGAGAACATCCGATGTATCCACCAAAATATCCACACTCAATGCCTTCCATATGCATTGGAGAAACAGAATAAGCTAAAGAGTTTTTATCACGAAGTTCTAAGAACAGTCGCCCGCCCTGCCCACTTAAAATCGACTGAATAATTTCAAGAGTAAAACGATCCGAGTCTTTCAACGTCAAACCGCGATAACCAACAATGATATGACTTTGTTCTTTTTTTAGCTCATGGAAAAGTTTTTTATTTTCCGTCAAAGGGGCCGCTTGGAAGCTGTTAGAGATTTTCTCTCCGCGTGGAAGTTCTTTCGTGATCTCTTCTAGAGCCTTCACCCACTTGTTCTTATTCACATCACCCACTACACAGAACGTAAGGTTTTTCGCCTGTACGACTTTCTTGTAGTAATCATGCAGTTCTTTTGAAGTGATCGCAGATATAGACTCTTCACTTCCCACAAGATCACGGGAATAAGGATGTCCTTTAAAAATTTCTTTCATGAAGTTTAAAACACAGATCTGCGCCGGGTTATCATTGCGCGATTTGATTTGATTTTTAATCACGACTTTTTCGCGCTCTAAAATCGCTTCGGGAAACTGTGGAGCCAAAAGAGAATCCGCATAGATTTCAAGCATGCGATCTTCAAACGGAGAAAGGTAATCCATAGAAAGACCCACGGAGTTTCTTCCGCCAAAGGCACCAAGACCCGCCGCCATTTCATCCACTTTGAGATTGATGTCATCTTCTGTAAAGTTCTTAGATCCTGAAAGCCAATTACGAGAAAATAGTTCTGTTAATCCATTCTGATTTTCTTTTTCAACGCGAACGCCGCCCATAAAAGCAGCCTTCATCGCCACATACGGCGTGTCTTTTTGATCGCGAATTAAAAGTGTCGCGCCTGAAGACAGAACGATTTTTTCTGTTTCCGGAATGTGCTTCACGGCTTCTGTATTGATGTTGAATTTTTTCGCCGTAAATTTTTCTTTTTCTTTAGAAATTTTCGCTGCCGATAAAGCTTTCTTAAGATCTTTGGCATAATTCTTAAGAATTTTTTCCGCTTCTTTTTTCTCCATGTTCGTCATTAAAGAAATGCCGAACGTGTCTGCTTTAAAATATTTCTTTGCAACTTTTTGGATATCCTCAGGTTTCAGAGCATAAACCTGCTTCATGTACTTTTTGTAGTAGTCATGATCGCCGTAATAAAACTCATTGCTCCCGGCTTTTCTCGCAATATTATCCACAGTTTCTACAGAATAAACTTCATGACTTGCAAAATTCGTAATCGCCTTTTGCATTTCTGCTGCCGTTGGCGGAGTTTCAATAAGGCGCGTAAGTTCAGGTGTGATCTTCGCAAGCGCTTGCGCCAGATTTTCTTTTTCAAGATTAAATGACACCGCAAAGAGCCCATCTTCTTGCATGGAATAACTAAAAGAACCTACGGAATTAGTAAGGGGCTCTTTAATACGCAGGCTTTGCATCAAACGAGACGAATCCCCTTGTCCCAAAATAGCTGACATCACTTCAAGAGCTGCAATGTCCTTGTTTTTGACGTTAGGAATTCTCCACGTCAGATAACCTGTCGTCTGTTCAAACTTAGTTTCTTCCACCTTGATTCGGATATTTTTTTGCGCCGGTTCTTTAGTGCGAGAGATTTTTTTAAGTTTGAACGGCTCAAAGGCGCCAAACATCTGCTCCACTTTTTTCTTCATTTCCTTAGATTCAAAATCGCCAGCTACAACTAGGAACATATTCGAAGGCACATAGCGAGATTGGTAGTACTCACGAATTTTTTTGTAAGAGACTTTACGCACGACTTTGTCATAACCAATGACAGGAATTCCATACGGACTTTTCTTAAAAACATTTGTAAACAACAGCTGCGAGGCGCGGCGACCCGGGCTGTCTTGCCCCCGCTTGATTTCTTCAATGACGACTTCGCGCTCATTGTCTATTTCTTGAGGGTCAAACGTTGGAAAGCCCATCATTTCACTAATCACGTCTAAAGCGACATCCGAGAATTGTTTTGAAATCGTGACGTAAAAAACAGTTTGGTCAAAAGAGGTGTAAGCATTGAGCTCCCCGCCAGAACCCTCGACAGTGGCAGCAATTTCTCCGACGCCGTATTTGCGAGTGCCTTTAAAGACCAAGTGCTCGATAAAGTGAGAAATCCCCTCTTCGTTCTTTTTTTCATCCGCGGAGCCTGTTTTCACCCACATTTGAACTGAGACCACTGGAGACTTGTGGCTTTCTAAGAAAAGGACTTTCAGACCGTTTTTTAGTTGAAATTTTTTAGACATACTCTAGATAACTCCCATGGCATTTGGCGTCTACGTTCATATCCCTTATTGCATTCAGCGTTGCACGTATTGTGACTTCGCGACCTACGAGCAAAGCAAAATTTTGCCGCCGGATCAGTACGTCGAATTGCTGTTTAAAGAAATTCGCCAAAAGCATCAGTATTACAAACCGCAAAGTCTTGATACGATCTACTTTGGCGGCGGAACACCGAGCTTGATCCCTGCTCCTCTCATTGTAGCTATTATCAAAGAGCTGGGTAGCTATGGGTACACAACTAGACCCGACACTGAAATCACCATTGAAATCAATCCAGCGACGATCAATGAAGAAAAATTGAAAATCTATTTGGACCACGGAGTAAATCGTTTTTCTGTAGGTGCTCAAACTTTCGATGATCGTTTGTTAAAAATGGTGAACCGCGAACACAACGCAAAGCAGACACTAGAGACCCTGGACCTTTTGCGGGCTCACAATTTGAACTTCAGCTTTGATATTCTTTTTGCTCTTCCATCACAGACCGTTGAGGGACTCAAGAACGACGTGAAGATTGCAATCGAACAAGGGGCAAAACACATCAGTCCTTATTGCCTCACTGTCCCAGATGGACATCCACTTTCAAAAGGCCGCCCCATTGATGATGAACAAGTGGAGATGTTTGACATTATCGCCGATGAACTGACGGCAAAAGGTTTCAAGCAATACGAAATTTCCAACTTCGCAATTCCTGGATATGAATCGCGACACAATTTGTTGTACTGGGTGGATGAACCTTATTGGGGATTGGGACTCAGTGCCCATTCTTATACAAAAGAATCCGCTTGGGGTACGCGCTATTGGAATATCAATTCCATTGGAGAATATCAAAAACAAATCCTGGCGTTTGAAGGACAAAAGTTCACTTCGCCGGCTTTACATTTACCGCCTGCACAATATGAAGCTCTTGAAATGCATCAAGCTCTTACGGACTTTTGTCATACTTCAATGCGTTTAATGCGCGGACTCAATGTTGAGCAATTGGCGCAAAAGTTTCCGGCTCACGTTAGCGAAAAAGTTCAAAGCCTTCTGAAAGGCCTTAAACAAAAAGCATGGGTTCAACATGACAACGGGCATTGGTCGCTCACGCGCGACGGCCTTGTTTTAAGCAATAAAGTTTTCCAAGAATTGACGTTTTTAGAGGGCGAAATCTAAACGGTTTTTATGGCCTAGCCCGCATTGACAATCCCTAATCAATACACAATCTTAAGTATTGCGAAAGGAAGTGTCATGTCTGAAGAAAACAACTCTCAAAACTCCAATCCTCCATCTGGTGAAGGCGCTTCAGAAATTCAAAAGCTTCAAGAACAAGCTGAGAAATTCAAAAACGATTTTCTTTACCTTCGTGCGGAGTTTGAAAACTATAAACGTAACGCCATCAAAGAGCGCGCTGAGCTCATAAAATATGGAGGCGAACGTTTTATCCGCGAGCTTTTAGAGGTTGTTGATAATTTTGAACGTGCTCTTTCCACGAACGTGAGTCCTGAGAACTTCTCAACTTTCAAACAAGGCGTTGAGATGACTGCACAAGAATTGAAATCTCTTTTGCAGCGCAATTCTGTTCAGGAAGTTCCTTCTCAAGGTGCGCCGTTTGATCCTGCCGTGCACGAAGCTTTAGGTGCTGAACCTACAAACGAAGTGCCTCCGGGACACATCGCACGCGTATTTAAAAAGCCTTATAAACTTCACGACAAGGTTATTCGCACAGGACAAGTGATTGTCGCGAAGAAACCAGAGTAAGAGGGTGTTGATTGTCTAAAAAAGACTTCTACTCCATTTTGGGTGTCTCACGAACTGCGACGGCAGAGGAGATCAAGAAAGCTTATCGCAAGCTTGCGATGCAGTTTCACCCGGATAAAAATCCCGGCGATAAAAAGGCCGAAGAAAAATTCAAAGAGATCAGTGAAGCCTACGACACATTAAGCGACACAAAAAAACGCGAAATGTACGATCAATTCGGACACGCCGGAGCCCAACAAGGTTTCGGTGGTGCCGGGGGTCCTTTTGGCGGGGCAGGTGGCTTTGGCGGTTTCGGCAGAACACACGGTGCGGGAAGTAACGGTGGAGATCCCTTCCAGGATATCTTCGGTGATGTCTTTGGCGAAATTTTTGGAAATGCACGCGGGCCCGGTGGCGCTGCGGGCGCTCGCGCTCGACGTCAACAAGCAAAAGGCACGGACCTTCGCTACACATTAAATATTTCATTTGAAGAATCCGCTCTGGGAACTGAGAAAATCATCAGCTTTGTTCGTCAAAAAGGCGGCAAAGAAGAATCTGCAAAACTTTCTGTGAATGTTCCTGCAGGCGTGAAAGAAGGCCAGCGTCTAAAACTTTCCGGCGAAGGAGATTCCGCAGCCGGTGGCGGTGCTGCTGGTGATCTTTATGTGATCATCAACATTCAGGAACATCCTCTTTTTAAACGACACGAAAATGATGTGACTCTGGATCTGCCGATCACATACACGGATGCGATCTTAGGAACAAACATAGAAGTTCCAACTCTCACAGGGAAAGCGATGATTCGCATTCCTCCGGGAACTCACTCGGGACAAACCTTCCGACTCAAAGGAAAAGGTTTTCCAAAGCTTGGTGGATTTGGTTCCGGCGACATGCTTGTGCGCGTTCTTGTAGATACGCCTCATAATCTTTCAGCAAGGCAAAAAGAACTTGTCGAAGAACTTGCGAAGTCTACTGAAACCACTCCCCTTGTGAAAGCTTTCCAAGAAAAAGTCTCTCATCTTATGAGGAATAGAAAATGACATCTCGATTTGCGCTTTTGCTGACAGCTTGCCTTTTGGCTTCTTGCACGACGGTAGCTACAAAAAAACGTCCTCCGTACAGGCCTCCAACCGCAGCAGCTGCAAAAAAACCAAAAGCGATGAGCGGCATGACAACCGGAAAAACGCCAGAGCAAATTCAAAGTGAAACTTTGACGTTACCTGAAGCGCCAAAAACAGAAGATGCGTTGGAATATCTTAAGGGCTTGGTCGCACAGTCTGTTCAAGCTCCTAACAAGCAAGACCAGGAAACTTATCGTCTTCATGCGATCGACATCGTCGAAAATAAGCTGAATGAAGATCAGCTTGATGACGTCGCAAAAAGTTCTGACTTCGGTTATTTGCGCGCGCACGCGATGTATCGCCTTGGTGAAATGGCTTTGGATCATAAGGATATTTCCACAGCGAAAAAATACTTCTCTGGCGTAACTGACTATATGCCAGGAAGTGATTTGGCTGTTCGTTCGCAAGATATTTTGCAACAGCTTGAAGCTTCTAAAAACGTACAAGCGCAAACAGTAGGTGTTGTTCTGCCTTTAAGTGGCAAGAACGCTCCTGTGGGACAACGTGCTTTGCGTGGTCTTGAGATGGGCTTAGGACTTCATATTCCAGGCTCAAGCTTCAAGCTTGCCGTGATGGACAGCGAAGGAAATCCAGACTCTGCTCGTCGCGGTGTTGAACGTCTTGTTAAAGAAGACAATGTGATTGCGATCGTGGGAAGTTTGCTAAGTAAAACTGCTCCTGCTGTCGCTGCAAAATCGGACGAGCTTGGTGTTCCCACTGTTGCTCTTTCTCAAAGATCAGGTCTTACAGAAATTGGTCCAACAGTTTTCAGAAATTCACTAACAAGCGGCATGCAAGTGCGCGCCTTGGTTCGCACGGCGATGGAAGACATGGGAATGAAGAAGTTCGCCATTCTTTATCCCAATGATCCGTATGGAATCGAGTTCACAAATATTTTCTGGGATGAAGTTCTAGCGCGCGGCGGACAAATTACTGCCGTGCAAACGTATTCAACGAAAGAAACGGATTTCCGTCTTGTCATTCAAAGACTTGTCGGAACTTATTTCGGCGAAGCACGCCAAGACGAGTTCTCTGTGCGTCTTAAAGAGCTGCAACACAGTGATAAAAAAAGATCTGTGCGCCAATCAAATCTTGAAACGGTTCTACCGCCCATCACAGATTTCGATGCGATTTTTATTCCTGATAGCGTGAAAGCGATGGGACAAATTTCTGCGATGCTTTCTTATAACGATGTCCGCAACGTGAAACTCTTGGGCACAAACTTGTGGAATACAAAAGATGTTGCCCGTCGCGCAGGAAACTTCGCGAACAATTTGCTCTTCGTTGATAGCATTTCTCCGACAGCGCAAAACAGATCTCGCTTCATGAGCGAGTACAAGTCTTTGTATAACGAGGAACCTTCTCTTATTGAAATTCAAGCCTATGATGCAGGTTTAATCTTGCGCCAGTTGATCGCTTCAGGCGCGAGCTCTCGTGAAGAATTGACTCAAAAACTGACGTCCCTCAGCCGCTTCCCTGGAGCCCTGGGAACCCTTTCTATGAATGCTGAGCGCGAAATTGAACGTCCCGTCACCCCGCTAACTGTTGAAAAGGGCGAGGTTATTCCCGCTAAGCTTGTAAAATAGCTCCCATAAGTATTTTTTATGACGATTTTTTAACCCCCGACTTTGGGTGTCCTGTCTAAGGAACACCAGCGACGATGAGAGTCGCAAAATCTAAAGAAGGGGGTTGTTATGACAAGTCGTATCTCTGAAAACTTAGTGATGGAGTGCAGAAAGAAACTTCTAATTGCAAAACAGGATGTTTTGAATCGCTTCAGAACAGCCCAACGCGAACTTGTGCATGTGGAAAAAGGTGGCGACGAAGCGGATCAATCCGTCGCACACATTGCTGAACATTCATTCTTGGTTTCCCAAGAGCGCATGAGAAATCAACTTGTAGAAATCGAAATGGCTTTAGCGCGCATCGAGCAAGGCACTTTCGGAATCTGTGAAGAGACGGAAGAGATGATTGAGGCTGATAGATTGTTAGCAATTCCTTGGACACGCCTCAGTATCGAAGGTGCAGAGCTTCGAGAAGCGGTCGGTCGTAAGTTTGCACGCTAAATAATCACGCGCCGCTTTTTTAGTGACAGTTTTTCATTCCCCCGTAATAAGAGATCCAATTTCGGCCAGGATCATCATATCGGGGGGTGAGATGAACGTAACCGAACTCAGTGAAACAGAGTTGAAAAACTTGAAAGAATCTTTGCTCTTCCAAAAGAGTTCGATTCTGAACAAGACACATGAATTCAAAGCGGAGCAATCCAGCATCACATCTGTCGCAGATGAAGCTGAGGTTGCATCTCTAGATATCTCTAACAACATTTCCATTCATCTTCATGAAAGAGATCGCACAGCGCTTTATGCGATCGAAAGAGCTCTTTCAAAAATAGCTGAGGGGACTTACGGCCAGTGCGAAGCATGCGGTGAAATTATCAGCGCACGCAGACTTCAGGCTCGTCCTTTTACGGCCCTTTGTATTGATTGCATGGAAGAACAAGAGAGCCATTCTAATCTTTTCCAATAATGCTCAGTAAATCTCATTGGATGAGGTCTACTGACATGGATGTCAGTCCAATTTTTTAAATTTGATTTAAGCTCCCACTGTCTCACGCCGAGAAGACTCATACGAGAAAACAAATATTCCCGCATTACGCGGAGGAGCGGTATGAGTTTTGACGATAAAGTTCTAGAAATCCCACAGTCATTGCCAATGTTACCTGTGAGAGACATCGTAGTATTTCCCTACATGATTATTCCATTGTTCGTAGGGCGCGATGCTTCGATCCGCTCAGTTGAAGAAGCACTCGCAAAGAATCGCCTGATCTTCTTGGCTTCACAAAAAGATATCACGGAAGAAAATCCATCTCCTGACAACATCTACACAGTGGGAACTGTGGCGATGATCATGAGAATGAGAAAACTTTCCGACGGCCGTGTAAAAATCCTTATCCAAGGTGTTGCAAAAGGCCGCGTGAAAAATTTCACGAAGACAGCTCCTTCTTTTGAAGTTGCCGTTGAAAAAATCGAAGACATCCCAACACAAAAAACTGTTGTTGAGAATGAAGCTTTGATCAGAACAGCAAAAGAGCACATCGAGCGCATCATCGCTCTAGGTCGCCCTCTTTCTCCAGACATCTTGTTGGTGTTGGATGATGTTTCTGATCCAGGTCGTATCGCTGACTTGATCGCTTCTAACTTGGGTATCAAAGTTCAAGACGCACAAAAAGTTCTTGAGACTTCAGATGCAACAGAAAGACTTCGTCTAGTTAACGAAATCTTGGCTGCTGAACTTGAAGTGATGCAAGCTCAACAAAAAAATCGCGCTGGCGGCAAAGAAGATATGTCGAAGTCACAACGCGAATACTTCTTGCGCGAGCAAATGAAAGCTATAAAGAATGAACTCGGTGAAGGTGATTCTAAATCTGAAGAGATGGATGAACTTCGCGAGAAACTAGTGAACGCCGGCATGCCACCAAATGTAGAAGCCGAAGCGTTGAAACAGCTTGGACGTTTGGAGCGTATGCATCCAGATGCTTCTGAAGCAACAATGGTTCGCACATACCTTGATTGGATGGCGGATCTTCCTTGGAGCAAAAAATCTGAAGATCATATTGATCTTAAACGCGCCAAAGAAATTTTGGACGAAGATCACTACGAACTTGAAAAAGCAAAAGACCGTATCATGGAGTTCTTGGCTGTACGTAAACTTAAGCCAAATCTTAAAGGTCCAATCCTTTGCTTCGGTGGTCCCCCAGGTGTAGGTAAAACTTCTTTGGGTAAATCTATCGCTCGCGCGATGGGCCGTGAATACTTCCGTATCGCTTTGGGCGGCGTGAAGGATGAAGCGGAAATCCGTGGTCACCGCCGTACTTATGTGGGCGCAATGCCAGGTAAAATTATCCAAGCTCTTCGCCAAGCGAAAACAAACAATCCAGTTATCGTTCTCGATGAGGTTGATAAATTGGGTTCTGATTTCCGCGGTGACCCTTCAGCAGCAATGCTTGAGGTTTTGGATCCGGAACAAAATTCAACTTTCCGTGACAACTACTTGAACGTCGACTTCGACCTTTCAAATGTGTTGTTCATCGCAACTGCCAACGTGTTGGAAAATATTCCACCAGCATTGCGCGACCGTATGGAAATTTTGAATATTCCTGGTTACACAGAAAACGATAAACTTTTGATCACGAAAAAACATTTGATCAGAAGACAAATTGAAGCCAACGGTATCACTGAAGAAAACATCAAGTTTACTGATGAAGGTATCAAGTACTTGATCGCAGGCTACACTCGTGAAGCAGGTCTTCGTAACCTTGAGCGCGAAGTGGGTTCAGTTTGCCGTAAAGTGGCGAAAATGGTTGTGATGGGCGAAGCAAACTTTGTTGAAGTAACTCCAACAACAGTTCCTGAATTGCTCGGTCCTCCAAGATTCCAACGCGATGACAAGATCGCTGACTCTCAAGTCGGTGTTGTTCAAGGTCTTGCGTGGACACAAGCTGGTGGTGAAGTTCTCACTATCGAAGCTTTGAAAATGAAAGGTAAAGGACATCTTGCACTCACAGGTCAACTTGGCGATGTGATGAAAGAGTCCGCTCACGCTGCGATGTCTTACGCTCGTGCGCACCAAGAAGAACTTGGAATCCCTGAGGACTTCTTTGATAAGTATGATGTTCACGTTCACTTGCCTGCGGGTGCAATCCCTAAGGATGGTCCTTCTGCTGGTATCACACTTACGACCGCTCTTGTAAGTTTGATGACTGGAACTCCTGTTCGTCACGATATCGCGATGACAGGTGAAGTGACTCTCCAAGGTCGCGTGCTTCCTGTCGGTGGTATTCGTGAGAAGTGTTTAGCGGCTTTGAACTTAGGAATTACAAACATCATCATCCCATTGGCTTGCCAAAAGGATCTTGCTGACATCCCTAAGATCTTCAAAGACAAAATCAACTTCATCCTGGCTGAAAATCTTGATGAAGTCTTCGCGGTGGCATTCGATAAGAGTGCAAAAGGCCAAGACAAAAAGCCTGCTGCGAAAAAAGATCCGAAAAAATCAAAGAGCTTGGCTGCTTAATCTGTAGCCCAAGCCCATCGCCCCTCCCAAAACGATGAAAGAAAAAGGACTAGAGAAATCTGGTCCTTTTTCTTTTTCAAAAGCATCTGTACTTTCGTCATATAACATTCCACATAGACCTATTTAGAAAAATTAATTGTTAGTTACTGTGATTAGCTGGCCTTACTTTGACCAAATCTTGAAGAGTACGATCAATGCCGAGGTGTTGATCTATGCGAGTTTTAGATTTAGCCATTGTGTCTCCTCAGGAAAAGTTTCGTCGGCGTGCCGAAAACAGCGCCCGCGTTTTTGATTTCGAGTTTCAATCTTTTGAAAGTGATGATGATTTTTTTACGAAGTCAGAGACATATAAAGCTATCACTTGTGTGTTGCTAGATTGCAGTCATCTGACGAAACCCAACGAAATCGCAGGTCTTGTGCAAGTTGCAAGGCAAGGTGCGCCTGACAGTTATATTTTGGCGATCGCAAGTTCAAAACTTCAGGCGGAGGATGCGCGAGTTATAAAAACATCCGGCGCTTCGCTGGTGATGATGGAAAATGAGTATGTCTCTTCAAGCAAGCTGGAATTTATTTTAAGCCAAGTGATCAGATCCGCCTACATTCCGATTAAAACTGTGGATCTGATTGAAGGAACCGAACCCCCGTTTCCGTTATATTATTTGATGCCAATCAATAAAAAGTTTTTGAAAGTCGGAAAACCAGGAAACACCATTCGCCGCGATTTTTTGGAAAAGTATAAAGAGATTGGCGAACTCTATTTGCGGCGCACAGATTTAGATGCATGGGTTGAATACACAAATAGTTTTAGTGCCGAAGACAATGACAGTCTGATTCGGAAATGTCGCCTTAAGTTTTTACAACTCAACCAGTCTTTTTTAAATCTTATACTTCTGGTGACGGATCAAAGTTCGGGTGCTTCTTTCGCGCAAGGAAAAGATCTTTACGATATTTGCCAAAAATTCGCCGGCGATCTTTTAGAGTCTCTGGTTCACATAGGAGATCCTTGGATCGTGATTAGCAATTCTGCCATTGGTGATTTCGGTTCTGTCGAGAGGGCTCCCGCAATTGCAGCGTACGCAGGTCTTTTAAGTTCAGAATCAAAAACCGGAGATGCCAAAGAAATCATGATTGGAGCTTTGCTTTCTGACGTTGGGTATTTAGATCTAAGCCCTTCAACGACCCAAAAGATTCGAAATAATCATTATGCGGACATGAATGCCGAAGAGCGAATGGAGTATCAGAAGCATCCTATCTATAGTTTAAACCAATGCCTTTCGCGAAAACTTCCTCTAACAGAAAGTATTAAAGATATTATTCTGCAAAGTCATGAGCGCGTGGATCAAAAAGGTTTTCCTAATAAACCTCGCTCAGATAAATTAACGGAAGCGGCGATGCTTGTTCGTCTTTGTTGGGATTTGGATACGCGAACACAAGTGCGCATGGGTGAAGCTCGCCCCAACATTGAAACCGTGAAAGCTCAACTTGCTCAGACGATCACCAACGAAACTGGCAATTATTCGGTTGGTTTTTTAATGAAAATGTCGAGATTCTTGAAGCCGAAGGTTCGTAACGATGATGTTATCGTTGTATAAAAAAGGGAGCTTATCGCTCCCTGTTCCTTTATTCGTGAACCGTGATCCATACGTTGTAGATGCCCTGCTGTCTTACAAGGCGATTAAAGTAATAAGCATTATCAGGATGAACACGGATGCATCCATGAGAAGCGCGTGAGCCTAGTTTTTTCCAGTTGCTCTCTGCCGTTCCGTGAATGGCAAATCCACCGCTGATGAAAACTGCGTAAGGCATGTTACCCAAACCTTTGTAGTCTCCACCTGGATATTTTGTTGAAGAATATTTATCGTAAATACGGCCGTTTGGATTTGTATCAAAGTCAGGAGTTCCGTGACCTGGAGCACCTGTTGAAACTTTCCATGTCGCTGAATGTACACCATTCAAGTGAAGATAAAGTTCTTGTCTTGATCTAGAGACTTGCACCCACACTGGGCACGCCGCGCGGAAACAGCCTTTCCCGAATGGTTGCAAAAGGTTTTCAATGAACGGAGAAGATCCCGTTTCCTCTTGATAGATTTTGTCCAAGTTTTCCAAAGTCTGTTCGATGTTTGGATCAAAAGGATTAAGTTCATCCATCACGTTGTCGGATGTCTCAACTGTTTGAGTTTGTGCGTGAGCTGAAAACGCTGTGGCCAAAACGAGGAAAAGCGCTGCTGCAAATGATTTCATGACTGAACCCCCTTCATGTCAGGGGTCAAATATCGGTTGCATTAACTTTTGGCAATGAAGATATCGTAAGAAACGCGCTGCTCTACTGTTTGAAGCCTTTAAGACGTTCGTTCTCGGATTCAAGAACACGGACCAATGTTTTTAGGTCCGTGACTTCATCCTTCAATTGGAAGATTTGCTCTTCTTTTTCCTGAAGGATTTGTGTGTAGGCTTTTTTGAGTTCGTTCAGAAGTTTGTTGGCGGCAGTCAAAATGGGCTCATCCTTATTTGCCTTCATGGCTTTGTCTAGGTCCTGAGCCTTCATTTCGTCTTTTGAAGATGCTGACATAGTGTCGTTACCTTTCATCATTCCATGATGAGCACCCACCAAGGCGCTTTCGCTTTCTTGGGAGGGGCGATGTACTCGTTGATGGGTACCCATCGGTTCGTCCATGATGAAGTACTTGCCGTCTTCAAATCGGAACTTAATGTCGTCAGCTTTGATTCTACGGCGGAGTGTACTCACACTAATTTTGTACTTAGTGGAATAGTCCGTTAGCGGTAACCAAGAACCAACTTGCTCTACGTTCATTAAATCCTCTACTCCGGCAACGCCGGAGTGCTAAACATTCAGTCTTTTCGGGAAGGTGGTCAGCCCTACTCAGCCTGCGTATCCAACATTATCACACGACTTCGGTCTGTCAAAGTTTGTGTGAGTAGTTATTCAAATTCAAGGAAATTCAGGACCTTGATCTGGTTAATCATGTGTCAAATGCTGCCTATTCACTGGACCTTGGTCTGACTACGCAACCCTAAGTCATGGATTTTCTTAGGGTTGAAAGAATTCTTTGCTCCTTTGCGATGAAAGTCCGATACTAGAGGTATCAATATGCGGATTCGTGATAAGAAAAAAGTGGCCCTAGTATTGAGCGGTGGCGGCATTAAAGCTGCGGCTTTTCACATTGGGGTTTGCTTAGCTTTACAAGAAAAAGGATTTAAGTTTGCTGGCGGAACCAAAGAGATGGTGCGTCAGAACTTTAAGGACGATGATCCTTTTACGATCCGTTTGTACGTAGGTTCCAGTGCCGGAGCTTTCGTCGCATCGATTCTTGCTGCCGGCTACTCCGTTGAGTCTTTGATCAACGCTTTTCAAATCGGTTCAGGAACCACACCTACTTTTGATAAATCGGATCTCCGCTATTTAAAGCCGATATCTTATCGCGATATTTTCAACCTCAATTCAAGTGGTCTTTTGAAGTTCATTCCTCGCACTTTGATGGAAAAAGCTTTGGTCACCGGAGGTCTTGAATCGCTTTTGAAAAACGGTTTGAAGCTCAACGGTCTTTTCTCAACCAAGGGAATTGAAAGTTATCTACGTAAAGAGGTCCTGCTTGATAACGACTTTGCTCGTTTGGGTGTGGGACTTTTTATTATCGGCACACAGTTGAATCATACCCGCAAGGCCATCTTCGGGAATTTTCCAGAGTCTTATAAAAACGAAAGCACGAAGTACATCAACTATGCGACCATCAGCGACGCAGTTGCTTGTTCAACTTCTTTGCCGCCAGTTTTTGCGCCTTACGGAATCACTCGCCCTGATGGAAAAGAGATTTTCTATTATGACGGAGAAATCCGCGACACTCTTTCAACTCACGTCGCGGCCGACTATGGAGCTGATTTAGTTATTTCTTCTTACTCGATTCAGCCTTACCACTACACCAAAGAGATGGGTTCGCTGCATGACTACGGAATTCCGCTCATCGCCAACCAAGCTCTTTACCAAGTGGTTCAGCAAAAGATCACTCGTCATATTCAGTACAAAAACGACATTCGCGGCATCTACAATGCGGTGGATGGTTACTTCAAACAGATGAACTTGCCTCCAGAGCATCGTGATAAACTGCTTGAAATCATTCGCAATCGCGTAAACTACCGTCCAGAAGTAGATTACATTTACATCTCTCCACGCCCTCAAAATTACGAAATGTTCTTCGTAGATCACTTCAGCTTAAATCCCGAAATCCTAGCGCGCATCGTACGTATCGGATTCAAATCCGGCATCAACGCCCTCCGCCAGTTCGACATCTAAAAGGTGCCTGCTTCTTTTTTGGGTCTACGCTGCGTTATTATTTTTTAGCGATGGTTGGCTCGCCAAAACTGCAATAATTTTTTCGCGTCTTCTTCCGGGCTCATTCGCGCATAAATTTTTTGGTCATAGAAATGAGCTATGCGGCTGAGTATATCTTTGTCTTGAGGAAACTCTTTTTTCAGGCGCTCAAGGAAACTTAAAGGTGGCTCAGAAAGCTCTCGCGGAAAATTCTGATTCTGGGCCCATGCTTCCACTGCATGCATTAGAACTTGTTCTTCCGTTAATAAACCTTTCTGCTTAAAAAGACTGCGGAAAATAAAAACAAAGAGAACAAGAACGATGGAAAGAGCGAACGACAGACCTGCTTTATATTCCGTAAAACTTTTCCAAAGACTTTGTTGAGAAGATTTATCGAAGTCGATGAGGAAGTAAGTCCATCGGTAGTTCAAGTCTTCAACCCAAAAGCTTACTTCGTCCCACAAAAGAAATTGTTCTTTCGCCGGAGGACGCCAATCAATGGATCTTGCGAAAGCTCTTTGATCTTCTTCCGAAAGGCCGAAGAACTCTTCAGCTCCGATAATGATTCTTAATGGTGCCACCCACATTGTTGGATCTATTCGGTTCCAGGTTTTATTTGTATAAACCTCAACCCACGCATGAGCGTCTTTTTGGGCAATCTTCCAAAAATCCCCGAGCGGATTGTATCTGCCGCCTTGATAGCCCACGACAACTCGTGAAGGAATACCTAGGGATCTTGCTAAAGTTGCATAAGCTCCCGCGAAGTGTTCGCAGAATCCTCGTTTTCTTTCAAAAAGGAATTTTTCTAAGTCATTGGGTCCGTAAATTCCAGGGCTTAACGTGTAAACGAATCCACTCTCTGCGAAAAGTTTTTGAATTTCTTTAAGACGATCTTCTTCGCTTAGGTTTTTCTTTTTTATATTTTCAACCCATTCGGATACGCGGCCTTGCACCGGAGGTGCTTTAAGAAATTCTTCATCTGGAAATTCTTTATTTATTCCAGCCTCCGCCCAAATTGCGCGATAGACCGATGGCTTTGAAATCGGACGTGAAGCTCTAAAGATAGATTGATGAAGAGGCAGAACTGTATTGGATTCAAGTTGGACATTTTTCGTTCCATCCAAAACAAACAAGAACGTCTGCGATGTAGGCTCCATCGCAACTTCATATGTGTATTCCTTTTCAGTTTTTCTTTCTTCATGTGTTTGAAGAATAGGTCTTCCGGGTCTCCAGCTTAATCCGCGAGAAGATGTTAAAACAGATCCCCGCCAATAAAGATCCGACGATTTCTTTAGCGGCAAATCCGAAATCTTTGCCCTAAATGCAACGGCGGGATTTGCGGCAAGCTCTGCAACTCTGCCTGGATTGATTTCATCTGTGAATCCAATTTCTCCATAAGGAGATCCTCCGCGCGACATGGCCCATGGTAAAACAAAACGCGGAAAGACGAAGAAGAGGATCACTGCTAAAGGAATAGAGAGTACAAATATTTTTAACAGCGCCTTTGACCTTGCTGGAAGTCCCGAAGGTAAAAGTGAATACCACAGTCCTCCGAAGGCGAGCGCTGAGGGAAAAATCCAATAGATATCAAGAGTGAAAAGAGATTTTACCGAGATTAAAACGAATCCCAAAAGAACCACGAATTTGTGATCTCTTTCAGTTTCATAATCCATAATCCTTAATGCTGAAAGCGCCAGTAAGAATGTATAAGACGGTTCTTGTCCAATGAGTGTGCGGAACTGAATCAATGTTTGTACAAGAAGTAAAATACTCAGTGCGCCTGTGACTTTTCTTGAAAGTGGCTTCCAATTTAAATTCTCTACGCCCCACTTCCAAAAGAGCATGACAAAACTAAATATCGCAATCCATGTTGAGACCTCAAGAGCCACCATCGCCATCGCTGTGACAAAAGATGCTGCCAGGGCTTTTTGCGAATAGAATTTTCTTATCACGACACATCTCCGGAATTTAAAATCGCCAGAGACTCAAGACATGTTTTCCAGTGTGAAGGTCCACGCTCAAGAGGTGTCTTAATATTATTTAGATCCAAAGAGTAGGCATGTCCTCGTTTTTCAGCTTCATCTATCCAAAGACAAAGTTGCGAGATGCGCGATTCAAAATCTGTAAGGTGCGAAGTCTGTTCCCACGAAAATCTCAATGAAGGCTTTTCCATCTCTTCAAAGTTTTTTACCAACAGTTCCTGTCGTCTTGCGCTCGCCCGCCAATCAATGCGCATCGTGGAGTCTGAGCTTTGATATTCCCGGTGATCGCGAAACAAACCTGAATTTTTGAGATCTTCGGAACCGTAAGATTTTTGCGGAAACTGAGGATCCCCTTTTTTTGCAGGGTAAACCAAAGAGGCAGGGTTTAGTGAAGAAAGCTCCGCTCGCTCTTCTGTTTTCTCAAAGAAGACAACAAGATTCCAAGCTGGTGCCGTGAAATGGTTCTTTAAATGGACGACTAGCGCGCTTCTTTCTTCTGCAAATAGATTTTCTCCGTAAATGTTTTCTATTTCAACTCCATCCACATTTTTATTCGTAATAAGTACGCTGGTAAGAGCGACAGAAATTAGAAAGAAGACAAAGATGTAAATAAGATTATTCGCGTAACCGACGGCTAAAAAGAATAATACCAGCGCCATGGCTCCGAAAGCGAAACCAAAAGCACTTGGAACAATATAAGTTCTCGTTCTTTTCCTAGACAGGAACTGGCGTACTTTTTTGTAAAGCCCCTGCCCATTCACGGCCTCGCTTGATGCCATGATTTCCTCCCAGACGGTGACCTAATACAGGAACTAAAATTTGTTGAACATCTTCAGGGCGCACATAGTTGCGACCCTCCATGAAGGCCCAAGCTTTGGCCGCTTTTACCAGAGCCATTCCCGCACGAGTAGAAAGAGGTGTCCCTTCGAATCCTGCGCGACGAGATTTCTCTAAAAGGTCCGCGATATAGTTCGCAACAGTTTGTGAAACTTGGACTTTTTGAACTTGCAAAAGAGCTTCTGAAATTTCATTCTCAGAAAAAAGTGCTTTCACGTTTTGCAAAAGATGACGTGGATCTTCACCTTGCAAAATACGCACTTCGGTTTCTTTTGAAGCGTGATGCAATTCCAAACTCATTAGAAAACGATCAAGCTGACTTTCAGGTAATGGAAAAGTTCCCATCTGCTGATGCGGATTCTGTGTCGCAATCACATAGAAAGGACGAGGTAGCGCCCACGTATTTCCATCGACAGATACTTCGCCTTCTTCCATTGCTTGAAGCAAAGCACTCTGCGTGCGAGGACTCGCGCGATTTAATTCATCGGCCATAACAAGTTGTGAAAACAGTGGTCCCTCATGAAAAACAAATTTATGTTCTTGCGGATGAAACACTTGTCCGCCGATGACATCAGCCGGAAGAAGATCAATCGTGAATTGAATACGACGAGTTTTAAGACCTAAAAGTTTTCCAAGAACTTGCACCAAAGTGGTCTTCCCCACTCCCGGCAAATCTTCAATCAAAAGATTTCCACCAGCGAGCAGACAAGTGATCGCTAAACGGATTTCCACATTCTTATCCAGAACAACTTTCGACGCTTCAGAGATGAGTTCGTGAAACTTTTGATTCATGCTCACTAAGAATAATGTCTCACGAGTTTACGAACCAGTTATAATCTCTCAGGCCCGATGAAAGCCCAGCATGTGTCGCTCATTAGAATAAAAAAGCCCTGGGAAATCCCAAGGCTTTTGTTTTTTTGTGACTAAGAATTTAAATCTTAGAACAAACTTTTCTCTACCGCTGCAAAGATAGGGCCTGATACAAATCCCATCGCAACAATCGCTAGAGCCATCACAACTGCAGTGACAGTTGTAGCATTCAAAGAGTGGCCAGCGACTTCTGCGTTGCCCTCTTTCATGTACATCACAACGATCGGTCTTAGGTAGTAGTAAACGCCGATCACAGAGCTCACCATACCCCATACAGCGAGCCACAAAAGACCTTCGCCGACAGCGGCGTTGAACAAGTAGAATTTACCGAAGAATCCCAATGTTGGTGGGATACCCGCAAGTGACAACAAGAACACTGTTAGGCACAACGCCAACATCGGTCTTTGTTTCGCGAAGCCCGCAAGATCATCGATATTCACGATGTGGTTTTCAGATCTTTCAAGCATGCTCGCAATTGCAAACGCCCCCAAAGTCATCAAAGCGTAGCTCAACAAATAGAAGATCACGCCAGAAGCACCAAAAGCACCGTTATCGCTCACGCCCGCAGTGATGATACCGATTAAAAGGTATCCAGAGTGCGCTACAGAAGAATAAGCAATCATACGTTTAAAGTTATTTTGAATGATCGCTGCGGTATTACCCACGATCATTGTGATCACGGCCAACCATTGCAAGATATCAAACAAGTGATCAGAACCCGTCAAAGACTTCGTTGCAATCACGCGCAAGAAAGCTGCAAAAGAAACTGTCTTAACCGCTGTCGCCATGAAAGCAGAGTGCGGAGTAGGAGCTCCTTGGTAAACGTCTGGAGTCCATGCATGGAATGGAGCGATTGAAACCTTAAAGCAGAAGCCCAAGATCACAAACGTGATACCGAACAAGAACAAACGAGACGTTTGCACAAGTTCCGCTGCGTTTTCCATGAAGCCAAGGATGTTTGTTCCACCCGTAGATCCAAAAATGAAAGCCACACCGTACAAGAAGACAGCCGAAGCAAAAGATCCAAGAACGAAGTATTTCAACGCCGCTTCTTTAGAAAGTTTTTCTTCGTGGCTCATTGCGATCATCAAGTACAATGCCAAAGACATCAACTCAAGACCAATGAATACCATCAAAAGATCCACTGCTGAAACAAGGATCAACATCCCAATCGCAGAGCTGAGAGCCAAGAACACCAGTTCAGAAAACTGCTTTCCTGTCGTTGATGGATTTTCATACATCATGATCATCGCAGCACCAGCAGCACCAAGAGCAATCACGCCCATCCACTGAGTCACACCGTCAAAGATCAATCCGCCGTTGAAAGCCGTTTTACCTGCGCCACCAAAGACGACAAGCAAACCAATTGCAACCACGATACCGATCAAACCTTGAGACAAAGTGATCACAGGATGTTGTTCACGATTTCCGCGCAAAACTTTCGCTGTGATGGGAATGATACTCGCCAAAAATAACGCAATCATTGGCGAAATCAGAAGAATGTCACTAAGACCAATAGCTGTATTCATTAGTTACCTCCTTGCGCTTGCTGAGTCGAGGCATCGCCAGGCTGAACAATTGTCAGGTTGTAGTTACTTCTGTTGTTCACCAAGTAATCAATACTAGCCTTGGAGTAATTCAAGAAGTGGTTCGGGAATAGACCCATCCAGAACACCATAATAACCATCGGAACAAGAACCGCGATTTCACGCGCATTCAAATCATGAAGCGGATGATGCTCGTCTTTCACAAGCTCCCCTTTTTCACCGAAGAACACACGTTTAAACATCCACAACATGTAAACTGCACCAAGAACCACACCCGTTACCGCGAAGTACGCGAATACTGGCTGAGCTTGGTAAGTTCCAAGAAGGATGAAGAACTCCCCTACAAATCCGTTCGTCAATGGAACCGCGATAGAAGAAAGAGTCACGATAAAGAAGAAGATCGTGAACAGTGGCAACACACTTGCCAAACCACCGTACTTCGCAATTTCACGAGAGTGTGTTCTTTCGTAAATCATACCGATTAAGATGAACAGAGCGCCCGTTGAAATACCGTGGTTCAACATTTGGTACAAACCACCTGACATACCGTAAGCGTTGAAAGCAAAAAGACCCAACAAGATGTAACCCATGTGCGATACAGAAGAGTACGCCACAAGTTTTTTCACATCCGGTTGAACCATCGCAACCAAAGCGCCGTAGATGATACCCACAACACCGATCAGCATAAACAACCACGCCCAGTATTCAGAAGCCTCTGGGAACAAAGGAAGAACCCAGCGCATGAAACCGTAAGTACCCATCTTCAACATCACACCAGCCAGAATCACAGAGCCTGGAGTTGGTGCTTCAACGTGGGCATCAGGCAACCAAGTGTGAAGTGGGAATACCGGAACTTTCACAGAGAATGCCAAAGCAAACGCAAAGAACAACAAAGTTTGAAGGCTGAAGAATGTTCCGCCAACAAATGGAATCTTCAATTGATAGAAGTCCAAAAGACTTGCGCTCATGTGACCAGTCGCTTCTTGAGTGAGGTACATCATGTAGATGATCGCAACGAGCATCAACACGGAACCTGCCATCGTATAGATGAAGAACTTAACTGTCGCATAAAGTCTGCGAGCTCCACCCCAAATACCGACCATGAAGTACATCGGTACAAGAGAAAGTTCCCAGAAGACGTAGAAGAAGATCGCATCCATCGCCAGGAAAGTTCCAAGCATCGCTGTTTGCAAAATGAACAAAGCAACGTGGAAACCTTTTACGCGCTCAGTGATCGCCGTCCAACTCGCCAAGATAATGATCGGAGTTAAGAACGTTGTCAGAAGAACCAGCCACAAAGAAATCCCGTCAATACCCATGAAGTATTGAATGCCGAATCTCTCGATCCACATGAACTTCTCAACCATTTGAAGTCCTGCAGAACTTGGATTGAATCTTTGCAGAAGCACTAAGCTCACAAGGAATTCGATCACAGAAAGACCTAAAGCCAAGTGACGAATCGTATTGGATTTAGGCCATACTGCTACGATCAGAGCGAACAAAAGAGGTAGAAAAACAATGCTACTCAGGATCATACATTACCTCATGATCACAAATGAAAGAGCGACAACAACACCGATGCCGATGTACATCGCGTACTGTTGCATATTGCCGGTTTGGATAGAACGAACCATTGAACCCATGCCACGCGCAAGGTCTCCGGCCCAATAAGTCATCTTGTCGATGAAGTTCACATCAATATAGTACCAAGTGTTTTTACTGATGTTCACAAGCGGATTGATAATGAAACCAAAGTACGCTTCATCAACGAAGTATTTGTTATACACAAGGTTGTAAACAGGCTTGATGCTCGCTGCGATTTTCTTCGGAGTTTCCGGAGATTTCACATAGAACTGATAAGCCACGATCGCAGAGATCAAAGCCAATCCAACTGACACGCCCATCAAAGTCCATTCAGTCGTGTGCTCAATCGGCTGCCATCCAGGGATCGGAGAAATAAGTGGGTGCAACCAGTGCTCCCACACGTTTGGAATATGTCCCAAACCTTCACCGATCACGTGCGGAATACCAATCCACCCACCGATCACAGAAAGAACCGCAAGAACGATCAAAGGAATCGTCATCAACGCCGGAGATTCATGAGGATGAACTTCTTTCGGAACGCGGCTTTTACCCCAGAAAGTCAAAGCCATCAAACGAGTCATATAGAACGCCGTCAAAGTCGCACCCAAAGCACCCGCAGCCCACAACACTGGAGAACCCATTGGTGAGTTGAAGGCGTAAGCCAAGATTTCATCCTTAGAGAAGAAACCCGCAAATGGAGGCATACCGATGATCGCGAGCCAACCAAGAAGGAACGTGATGTGCGTAATCGGCATATACTTTTTAAGTCCGCCCATCTTACGAATATCTTGTTCTTCGTGCATTGCATGGATCACAGAACCAGATCCCAAGAACATCAACGCTTTAAAGAAAGCGTGAGTCATCAAGTGGAACATCGCTGCTCCGAAAGCACCAACTCCGCAAGCAAGGAACATGTAACCAAGTTGTGACACTGTAGAGTAAGCCAAAACTTTTTTGATGTCCCATTGGGTCATACCGATTGTCGCCGCAAAAACCGCTGTCGCCGCGCCAATAACGGCAATCACCATCATTGTGTTAGGAGCCATGATAAACAACGGATTCAGACGGACGATCATGTAAACACCGGCAGTCACCATCGTTGCCGCATGGATCAACGCGGAAACTGGTGTTGGACCGGCCATCGCGTCTGGAAGCCAAACGTACAATGGAATCTGTGCAGATTTACCAGTGGCACCGATGAACAAGAACAATGTTCCCAAAGTCACCGCACCCAACCAAGAAGACTCAGCCACTGTTGGTGCTAAAGCATTCAACTCGTGGAAGTTCAAAGTTCCGAATGTGATGAAAAGAACAAACATACCAAGAAGGAAAGCCGCATCCCCGATACGATTCGTGATGAAGGCTTTCATACCTGCTGCTGCTTTTTCTTTGTCTGTAAACCAGAAACCGATCAACAAGTAAGAGCAAAGACCAACGCCTTCCCAACCCACAAACATCACAAGCAAGCTGTCACCAAGAACAAGCAACAACATGTTGAAGATGAAAAGATTCAGGTAAGCGAAGTATTTCGCGGCACCTTTATCGTGGTGCATGTAACCGATTGAGAACAAGTGGATCAAAGTACCCACACCTGTCACAACCAAGATCATGATCGCGCTGATTTGATCGATCACAAATCCCGCGTTGATTTTAAACTTATCAACCGCCATCCATTCAAAGAAGCTCACGGCAATTCTGCGAGTCTCTTCAGGCATCGCGACAAGATCCAACACCAACAAAATTGAGCTGATGAAAGAGATTGCGATAGCGACTGTAGCAATCACACCTGCCACGTTGGCAGAATGTTTTTTATAACGAGTTCCGTTGATAAGGAAACCTACAAACGGAGCGAGGATCAAAAGGGCCATTAAAAGAGAGTGAGTCACGGCTGTTCCCTTATCCTTTCAAGTGCTCAAAGAAGCGGATGTTAACTTCGTTGAATCGTTTAAAGATCGACACCGCCAAAGCCAAACCTACTGCCGCTTCCGCCGCAGCGATTGTCATGACGAAAAACACCATGATGTGTCCATCTAAAAGACCCAAGAATTTGCTGAATGCTACGAACGTTAAGTTCACAGAGTTCAACATCAATTCAATCGACATCAAAAGAACGATCACGTTACGGCGAAGAAGAACTCCGGCCATTCCCGTGACGAACAAAAGAGCTGCCAAAACCAAATAGTGAGTCAGACCAATGTTGTTGATGATCTCAGTGTTCATGTGTTCCACCTTTACTGCGCGCAAGGGCAACAGCTCCGACAGCGATTACAAGAAGCAAAACGCCCAAAGCTTCAAATCCGAAGATATATTTTGTGAACAAGATATGGCCCAACTGTTTCGTCGCTTCCATTCCTGTTCCCGTTGTCACTGGATTGTCCGTCGTTTTTTCAGTCAAAAGACCGACTGACATCGCAATCGCACCAACAACAAGTCCCGCAAGAAGTCCGACAGAGGCAATTTTCACAGCTCCTGTGAACTTACCGCGCGTAAACGCTTGAAGATCTTTCTTTAAGTCAAAGAGCATGATCACCATAACGAAGAGGACCATGACCGCTCCGGCGTAAACAATCAACTGAACACCGGCGATAAAGTAAGCGTTTAAAGTTACAAACAAAGCCGACACACCCACCATCGTCATTGCCAAGCAAAGAGCCGAGTAGATCGGGTTCGACATAAGGATCACACTCAGGCCGCTGACCAGAGTGACGATCGCTAGAAACCAAAATAGAAAAGCATCTGCTGTCACGTTAAACTCCTCACAAAGATGCGATGTAGATGATAAGCGCTGTTAAAATAGTGTTTCCCAACGCCCATGGAAGAAGTGTCTTCCAACCAAAATCCATCAGCTGATCGTAACGGAAACGTGGAAGAGTCCAACGAACCCAGATGAACACCCAAAGGAAGAATGCAAACTTGATGTTAAACACCAAGAAGTGAATCAGAGCGACCAAAGCACTTGCCCATGAAGGCGAAGAAGTCACAGATGCTGCCCACTCTTGAACTTGCGCTACAGAAACATAAGGAATGCTGTAACCACCAAAGAAGAACAAAGCCATCAAGCCCGATGCAATCATCATGTGACCGTATTCACCGATGAAGAACATGTTGAACTTAAAGCCGCCGTACTCTGTGTGGAAACCGGCAACAAGCTCAGACTCACCCTCTGCCAAGTCGAATGGCAAACGGTTGGATTCTGCGAATGTCGTTGTAAAGAACAACAAAGCTGCAAGAGGTTGATAGAAGATACCCCAGTTCGGGATGTACGGAGAAGAAACCGTGTAACCCATGAACGAAAAAGTCAAAGGACCTTGTTGAGCTATCGTCATCGCTGTCAAATCAAACGTTCCGTAAAGCATGATCACGCCAACGATTGAAAGACCCAGCGCCAACTCGTAAGAGATCGTTTGCGCTGAAGCGCGAAGAGCACCCATCAAAGAATACTTATTTCCTGATCCCCAACCCGCCATCAACAATGTGTAAGCAGCCAAAGAAGAAACACCCAAGATGAAAACGATACCAACACCGATATCGTAACCTTGAACTAGGAAAGAGTATGGACCCCAAGTCGTGCCGAACATTTCAAACGTGCCCACTTGAATTGGTGTCGACATTGGAATTGCAGAGAAAGCCACCGCACCTGGAATCAACGCAAACACCGGAGCTGCGTAGTACAACAATGGTTTTGCTGTATCAGGAACGAAGTTTTCTTTCGTCAAGAATTTCACCGCATCGGCCAAAAGCTGCATTAAACCCAAAGGTCCAACGCGGTTTGGTCCCAAACGATTTTGGATGAAGGCAGATCCACGACGCTCAAGCCATACAAGAATAGGAACTGCTTGAACCATCATCAAAAAGATGATGACAAGTTTTAAACCGTTAACGGTTATCTCGAAAATATCTTTACCCATGCCCATTGATCTAGTCCCATTCCAATGCTTTTGATTTTACTTCCCAGAAAAGTCCGAAGATGAAGACCGCGATGAAAACCATCATCGAGATAAACACAAACGCACCCGCACCCGTGGAGATAAATTCGCGGAAAGAAATTGCCCACGGATACATGAAGATGATCTCAATATCGAAAAGAATGAAAAGAATGGCAGTGAGGTAATACTTCACTGATACTTTTGTATCTTTCTTATCAAGAGCAGGAATACCGCACTCGTACGGTTCGTATTTGATGGGATGATAGATGGCTTTGCCGCCAGTTTTGCTTGCAACCCACAGTAAAAAAGCTCCAAAAAGAGCAATGAAAATGACGATGAATATGACTCCACCGAGTGGCACTAGACCCTCCAAAGTTGTCGTTATTATTTGGATTTCAATTAGTTATATATGCGTCGTCACTGAAATCCAAGAAATATGAATGGAAACAAGGCGATAAGCGTGGCAAGATCATTCCACTTCATGAAAGCGGAAATGACTCACACAAGGCTTGAAACCATCCTGGAAAGAGCCTTTGAAACAACTCGCGGAAAGATTCAAGTGACCGGAGCTTCTTCTCCGCTCGCGCTTGCTTACTTTTTGTCGCAGACTTACTCTAAAAAAATCAACAGCTTGCCGCACTTAGTTATTGTTGGAAGTCTGCAAGATGCGAACAAACTTCAGCAGTTGATTGAGTTCTTCGACCCATCTCGTCAAGCACATATTCTGCCTCCTTTTGATGTTTCTCCTTACTCGGGTCTTTATCCAAACTCGAGAGTTGCTTCGGATCGAATTCAATTTCTCGCGAAAGCTCAGTCGGCCAAAGCCGGAGAAATCTTCATATCTCCTTCTGACGCGCTGATGCAGAAAACCTTGCCGATGAAAATCCTGAAGGATTATTCGCGAACATTGAAGCCCGCTGACGAACTTCCAGAAGACATCGCGGAGTTTTTAAATTCTCTTGGTTATGTGTCAGCTCCGATGGTGGAGGATAAAGGTCAGTACGCCTTGCGCGGAGGAATCGTCGATATTTTTCCGCCGACGGAAGATCAGCCGGTGCGTCTGGATTTGTTCGGTGATCAGATTGAATCCATTCGTTACTTTAGTATTTCAGATCAACGAAGCACGGATGAGTTGACCTCATTTGTATTAACTCCTGCGCGCGAGATTCTTTTCCGCGATGAAAATCACGAAAGACTTTTACAGCGAGTTCGTGAAACTTTAGAAGGTCGCCCTGTTGATAAAGCGGACGCTGAAGAGATGCTTCGTTCTTTGGTTTTAAAAAATTCATTTCCTGGAATTGAATTTTTGCTTCCGTATTTTTACGGCGAGCTTTCAAGTCCTGCTGATCATTTTTCGGGAGCCGTGAATTTATGGTTCCTAGATCCGGTTGAAATTTCCCGGTGCGCGGATGAAACGTGGGCTGAGTTTAAAGCAGATCTTGCGACAAGCGAAACTCACGTTATTCGCCCTGATTTAGATTTACTCTATTCGCCATTTGAGAAGCTTTCTTTTCCACAAAACTCTCGCCAAATTTATTTTTCGTCTTTGGAATATCTGGAAGAGGAAAGTTCTGAAAATGCACAAGTTGAGTACCGCACATTCCTCACTCAGGATTTTACGAATTTAAGCCTTACAAATCCTGTGGGTTCTGAATTGTGGTTGCAGGCTGCAACGAACAAACTTCACAAGTGGAAAGACGACGGCTACAGAATTTTTATCGGAACTAAAAATCAATCACACATTGAAAGATTGAAACTTGTTTTCGATAAACTGGGGTTGAAAGTCGCGCGCCCTGCGGAAGATGAATACCGTTGGGATTCTTGGCTGATGGAGCAAGATGGCGATCCGCATTTAGTTCACGTCATTCCTCATTATCTTTCTGAAAGCCTTCGTCTGGATGAAGAGAAAGTTATTTTTCTTCGCGACGAAGACTTCTATGGAAAAAAACAGCGCTCGCGTGAATCTTCAGGTGCTCAAGACTTTCAAAAACAAGCAAAGCGATTAGCCTTCGGTGACTTAAAACCTGGGGATCTCGTTGCTCACGTCAAACATGGCGTGGGTCAGTACGAGGGACTTAAGATCATGAACATCGGTGGTGTTGAGTCTGAATACATTCAGGTTGGCTATAAAGATAAAGATAAACTTTATCTACCCGTTTATCGCGTGGGACAGCTTCAAAAATTTTCGGGAGCTGCCACCACAACTATTCTTGATAAACTTGGCGGCACGGCTTGGGAAAAAACCAAAGCTAAAGTCAAAGCCCACGTTCGTGATATCGCGGCCGATCTTCTGGCGCTTTATGCAAAGCGCGCCGAGATGCACAGACCCCCGTTTGTTTTTAAAGAAGAAGAGATTCAACTTTTTGAAAACAGTTTCCCTTACGAAGAAACTGAAGATCAAATGCGCGCGATCAATGATATTTTGTCGGATCTTAAATCGACAAAACCTATGGATCGTTTGGTTTGTGGTGACGTGGGTTTCGGAAAAACTGAGGTGGCGATGCGTGCAGCGTTCTTTGCCGTTCAGGCAAAAAAACAAGTCGCCCTTCTTGCTCCGACAACCGTTTTAACTTTCCAGCACTTTGAAACTTTGAAAAAACGTTTTGAAGGTTGGCCTGTTGATATTCGTGTCTTAAACCGTTTTGTCACTCCGTCTGAAGTGAAAAAGACTCTGCAAGATCTTAAAGACGGAAAAGTCGATATCATCGTCGGCACTCATAAACTTTTAGGCTCTTCAATTCAGTATAAAGATTTAGGTCTTTTGATTGTCGACGAAGAACAAAAGTTCGGAGTTACTCATAAAGAGAAAATTAAAAAGCTTAAAACAAGCGTTGATACGCTGACTTTATCTGCGACACCCATTCCAAGAACTTTAAACATGGCTCTTGTGGGAATTCGAGATTTGAGTCTTATCAATACGGCTCCCGTCGATCGTCTTCCAACAAGAACTTTCGTTACGAAGTTTGATGAAGAAACAATTCGTAAAGCGATCACGGCTGAAATTTCTCGCGGTGGACAAGTTTACTTTATCCACAATCGTATTGAGTCCATTTATGGATTGGTCGATGAGATTCGCAGTATCGTTCCCGAAGCCCGCATCCGTGTCGGTCACGGGCAAATGGAAGAACATGAACTCGAAAAAACTATGCTCGCGTTCTTCCATCACGAAATTGACGTTCTAGTTTGTACAGCCATTGTAGAATCCGGAATGGATGTCCCTCGTGCAAATACCATGTTCATTGATTCTGCTCACATGTTTGGACTTTCACAGCTTTATCAATTGCGGGGACGCGTGGGTCGAAGCAAGACTCGCGCATATTGCTATTTGATGATGCCAAGAAGTCGCAAGCTCGACAAAGAACAACAAGAGCGTTTGAAGATCATTCAAGAAAACACAGCACTGGGTAGCGGAATTAAAATTGCTCAATACGATCTTGAACTTCGCGGTGCCGGAAATATTCTAGGTGAAGAACAATCAGGTCATATCAACTCTGTTGGTTATGAATTGTACATGGATCTTCTCAACGAAGCTTTAGCGGAAGCTAAGGGTGAAAAAGTAGAAGACATGGATCTCGATCCGGAAATCAACTTAAGAATCCCTGCGATGATTCCTGATAGCTACATCGCCGATATTCGTATTCGTTTAAGTTATTACAAAGCTTTGGCAGATATCACCTCGGCAGATGACTTAGATCGTATCGAAGAAGAGTTGCGCGATCAGTTCGGTCCAATTCCAGAACCAACTGTGAACTTGATGGGACTCATGCTCATCCGTCGCCAGTGTAAAGAACTCGGTGTCCGCGACATCAGCGCCGGAGTAAAATCCATCTCGTTGATCTTTACAGAAAAAACAAAATTAAAACCAGAAACTGTGATTCAACTGGCAGTTCGTGAAAGCAAAAAATACTCTCTTACACCAGACAATCGCCTAAACATCAAACTCAGCAACATCACCTGGTCGGCAGTCCACGATGAGCTAGAACAACTCCTGAAACTTATCTAAAAGGTGCCTGCTTCTTTTTTCTGGCTACACCGCAATACAAAAAGGTACGGCGTACCTTCTAGAACTCTAAGCGAAGGCCTGCGCCGTACAGGAAATCTGTCTCTGTATTGGGATCGTCTTCCGCACTTGTTTTAGCGTATTGAGTGGCGTAGACGTCGATGAAAGTATTCTCAAGGCCCCAATTGAACGTTGTGTTTTTAGCCGTGTCGTAATCGAGCCAATCTAACTGGAGTAAGAATCCAATCGTGTAGTTGTAACCCATTTGGGTCGTAGCGGAAAAAGAATCTGTCGGTGACGACTCTGAAATTCCCATTTGCCAGAAATTAATTCCTACATAGGGAGCGACATACGGTTCGTTAAAAAGCATGTCCATAGTGTATTTCAGTCCAACACCGTATTTGGTTATATCTAGTGTGCGATCACTGCCACTGACATTATCCGAAATACTTCCTTTACCGAAATCCACGCCCAATGCCAGTGAGCCCAGCATGAAGTTGTATTTGTAGTCCAAACTCAAATGAATAAGAGGAACAGGGTCTGTTCCAAAAAGCTCTTCATAAGATTTGTTATCTAAAGTGGAGATATAGTTTTTTAGATCAAGGCCTTCATAGTCGAGACCGAAATATATTCCGTGATCTTCCCTGCGCTCTTTATAGGGAGCCAAATTATCCTGACGAACTTGAACTTCGACAAGAGGTGTTTGCTCTGGCGGAACAGCCACCATGCCCTCTGTGTCTTCGTCTTGCGCAAAAGCGCACGAGCAACACAGGCTCACTAAAACAATACAAACTTTTGATTTAAGACTTTGGTGCAATTTCATGCTGTCTCTCAAATCTCGTCTACCCCGCAAAGGGCCGAATGATATTCTACCAATATGAGCAATTATATCAGGGAAATTCTTAAGATTTTGAGCATAACTCTCCTGATATTTGTTTTTCCCCACCTTGTGCTAGCTGCCCCGACCAACCTCCCGCAAATTATCGACCAAAAAATTGCCAACATGACCTTGGAAGAAAAAGTCGGACAACTTTTTATCGTGGGCTTTCCCCAAAAGAACATCTCGCCTGACTTAGAAAAATTTATTGCTGACTACAAGCCTGGTTCTTTTTTGTTGTTTAAAAGAAATATTTCTTCTGGTGAGCAGATCCGTGACCTGAACCTTGCGCTTTACCGTACGAGCTATAAGCACACAAAACTTCCACCATTGATTGCCATCGATCAAGAAGGCGGCTCGGTCTCTCGTCTTCCTATTACGCCAGCTCCGCCGAATGCTTTAGCATTGGGGCAAACGCAGTCGCCGCTTCTCGCAGAAGAAATGGGTTATCAAACAGGTCTTTTTTTGCGCGAAGTAGGCTTTAACATGAATCTCGCACCCGTGTTGGATGTCACAGATCCTCTGGGCACAAGTTTTATTGGTGTTAGATCTTTCGGTGCAGATCCTCATTTGGTTGGAGAGCTTGGTGTTGCATATTCAAAGGGACTTCTCAAAGCCCGCGTGATTCCTACAGCAAAACATTTTCCAGGAACTGGAAACTTAAAAGCCGATCCACATGTCAGTGTTGTTCAAAACACCTCATCACTTGAATCACTGAAAGCAAAAGATTTAAAACCTTACGAAGCATATTCTTCATTGGGAGACCGCGTGGCCGTGATGCTTTCCCACTTGATCTATCCCGCGCTAGATCATACTCGCGAGCCTGCGAGTTTTTCCAAAAAGATATCCACAGAACTTTTACGTGGAGAATTAAAATACAAAGGCCTTGTCGTCACTGATGACTTACAAATGCAGGGATCAAAACAACTTCTAAGACCGGAAGTGGCGGCCCTGCGCGCTCTTCAGGCTGGAGCCGATATCGTGATGCTCACGTGGTCTTTTGCCGATCAGGGAAGAGCCTTTGAATTTGTAAAAAGCGCCGTACAAAAAGGCGAGCTTTCACAAAGTGAATTGAATCAAAAGCTTCACCGCATTCTTACTGTAAAAGCTTTCGCCAATCTTTATCGCCGCGATCCAAAACAGCTGTCTCTTTTGCAAGGTCCAAGACTCACATCAAAAGATTACAGTGAACTTGAATCCAATATTTTAGATCAAAACTTAAAAACAAATCTTTTGCCAAAATCTCTTCCTGGGAAGGAAACGAAAAAGCGTAAACCCTCTTCAATCAGTCGTGTTTGTGTCGCAGCTCCTTCAAAAGCTTTCATCGATTCATTTAAAAAATCTTCGAATAAACACGTCGATGCGAAATTACTGACAGGCACTTTCGACAAAGGACAAGTTCAAGAATGGATGCGTGAGAAAAATTGCACTCTCACCGTTGCCGCCATCACAGGTCCAAAAACAGCGGCACTGCTAAGATCCCTACCTGCTCAAGAAAAGAAGAATTTAATCGTCGTAAACTTAGGTGCTCCTCGTTTGATGCCTCAACAAAAAGGCTATCTACGAGTGATTCAGTTGTATTTCAATCATGCCGATTCAGGAAAAAAGATCGCCCAACATCTTGAAGAAATCCTCAACGACTCTTCCAATTCTTACGCTTTTCTTCAATAGATTATAAAAATAAAAAGGCCCTCTTTACAGAGAGCCTTTTCAATATTTTTTAAATGGATCTAAGAATTACTTCTTAGCTTGGCCTTCAGCCACATCGAGTTTCGCTCTTGCACGAGCCCACTCGCGTTGGAATTCTGTCCAATCTTCATCAGTGATAAGCTCATTCATGATGCGCTTTTCAGAAGCAGCCAAGAATTCTTTCGTAGCTTGGATATCAATTTCCTCTGGAAGATCTGCGATGTTCGCAAGAACGTTCACGCCTTCAGGGCTCACTTGGCAATAACCCCAGCTGATAACAGCCGTGTCTTGCTTTTCTTTACCCTTTAGTTTCCATTTCATAACGCCTGTTTCAAGCGTTGTGATCAATGGAGCGTGACCAGGAAGAATGTTGAGTTCTCCTTTGAAGCCAGGAACAGTTACTTCTTCAACCTCTTGGTTGACGAGTAAACGTCTTTCTGGAGTCACGATAGTCAGTTTAAACATACGCTAACCTCTCAAAGCTACGGCAATTAAGCCTGTAGCTTCTTAGCTTTCTCGATAACGTCTTCGATAGTTCCAACAAGGTAGAACGCTTGCTCAGGAAGAGCATCGTGTTTACCGTCAAGGATCTCGCGGAAACCTTTAACAGTGTCTTTGATATCAACGTATTTACCTTGCAAGCCAGTGAACTGCTCAGCAACGAAGAACGGTTGAGACAAGAAACGTTGGATTTTACGAGAACGAGATACAACAAGTTTATCGTCTTCAGACAACTCGTCCATACCCAAGATCGCGATGATATCTTGAAGCTCACGGTAACGTTGCAACAAGGCTTGAACGTCACGAGCGCACTTATAGTGCTCTTCACCGATAACTTGAGGGTCAAGCAAACGAGAAGTTGAAGTCAACGGGTGAACCGCAGGGAAGATCGCCATAGCAGCGATATCACGGTCAAGGTTCGTCGTTGCATCCAAGTGAGTAAATGTAGTTGCTGGAGCTGGATCCGTATAGTCATCCGCTGGTACGTAAACCGCTTGAACGGAAGTGATAGAACCCTTCTTGGTAGAAGTGATACGCTCTTGCAAAGCACCCATTTCAGTCGCCAAGTTTGGTTGGTAACCAACGGCAGATGGGATACGGCCAAGAAGTGCAGACACTTCGGCACCCGCTTGAGTAAAGCGGAAGATGTTATCAACGAAGAAAAGAACGTCTTGGTTTTCTACGTCACGGAAGTATTCCGCAACTGTCAAACCAGTCAAAGCAACACGCGCACGTGCTCCAGGAGGTTCATTCATCTGACCGAACACAAGCGCAGTTTTAGAGATAACGCCTGATTCTTTCATTTCACGCCACAAATCGTTTCCTTCACGAGTACGTTCACCAACGCCCGCGAATACAGAGAAACCACCGTGCTCAGTCGCGATGTTACGGATCAATTCTTGGATAAGAACCGTTTTACCAACACCCGCACCACCGAACAAACCGATCTTACCACCCTTTGCGTAAGGAGCTAAAAGGTCAACGACTTTGATACCAGTCATCAACATCGCTGCAGAAGTTGCTTGGTCTTCGAATTTCGGAGCGGATCTATGAATGCCCCAGTGTTCTTTTGCGTTTACTGGGCCCATTTCGTCGATCGGTTCACCGATAACGTTGATGATACGGCCCAAAGCTTCACGGCCTACAGGAGCTGTGATCATGTTGCCGGTCGCTTTTACTTTTTCACCACGAACCAAACCTTCAGTTTGGTCCATCGCGATAGTGCGAACAACGCTGTCACCCAAGTGTTGAGCAACTTCTAGAACAAGATTCATTTCAGCGTCAGAGATAAATTTATTAGTTACACGAAGAGCAGAGTTGATCGCAGGAAGTTCTCCGCCTTCGAACTCTACGTCCACTACGGGACCAGTTACTTGTTTTACTTTACCGAATGCCATTATTCAGCTCCCCTATTTAAGCGCTTCAGCGCCAGATACGATTTCAGTCAATTCTGTAGTAATTTTTTCTTGTCTCAATTTGTTGTACGTCAACGTGAGCTTATTGATCATGTCACGCGCATTGTTTGTCGCGTTCTCCATCGCGCTCATACGAGCACCATGTTCACCGGCAACAGACTCAGACATACATCTGTAAACTTGAAGATCGAAATGCTTTTCAAGAAGTTCTTTGATGATCTTCTCTGGAGCCGGTTCGAAAATCATGTCGACAGCAAATTCATTCGCTTTCTCATTTTCAGTTTTGAAAGTCGTCAAGCCGATATCGATTGGCAAGATTGTTTCGCAAACTACAGTTTGAGAAATCGCGGAATTGAATTGGTTATGAACAATACGAACTTCGTCGTAATTGCCCTCAAGGTAATCTTCCATCACGCGGTTAGCGACTTTCGAAGCCAACTCGTAAGAGATATCCTTATCAAGCTTCGTGATGTAATCCACGGCTTTGATATCTCTCTTCGCAAAGTAGTCATGACCTTTACGACCGATAAAGATGAAGTCGATTTTCTCGAGCTTCGCTTTATTTTCTTTAATATAGTTTTCAGTGAATTTGTTGATATTGCTGTTGAAAGCGCCGCAAAGACCGCGATCAGAAGTGATAACAACAAGCAAAACATTCTTTACTTGTTCTTTCTTCTCCATCAACGGATGCGACACTTTGTTTGTCACAGCGATATCCGCAATCACCTTACGCAAAGTCAAAGCGTAAGGACGCATATTCACAATTTGATTTTGCGCCTTACGTAACTTTGCAGCAGACACAAGCTTCATAGCTTTTGTGATCTGCTGGGTGTTTTTAGTGGACTCAATTCGAGCCCGGATATCCTTTAAGCTAGCCATTTAGCACCAAATTACTTCTTAGTAGAAGGTTGGAATACAGCTTTAAACTCTTCAAGAGCCGCCAAAAGCGCCTTTTTAGTATCGTCAGCAATCGCTTTTTTCTCAGAAATAGTTTTAAGAATTTCAGAGTGCTTGTTCTTCAAGAACTCGATCATTTCTTTTTCGTATTTCTTAACGTCTGTCTCTGGGTAAGCATCAACAAAACCGTTAGAAGCTGCGAAGATCATCGCAATTTGCTCTTCAACTTTTACTGGAGAGTATTGACCTTGTTTAAGAACTTCAACCAAACGACGACCACGCGCCAATTGTTGTTGAGTTGCTTTATCCAAGTCAGAAGCAAACGCTGCGAAAGCTTCCATCGCACGGAACTGAGCAAGTTCAAGCTTCATTGAACCGGCAACTTGTTTCATCGCTTTGATTTGAGCCGCACCACCTACGCGCGATACTGATTTACCCACAGAGATCGCTGGACGGATACCTTTATAGAACAAGTCTGATTCAAGGAAGATCTGACCGTCAGTGATAGAGATCACGTTTGTAGGGATGTAAGCAGAGATGTCACCCGCTTGAGTCTCGATGATTGGAAGAGCAGTCAATGAACCGCCACCTTTATCCGCAGACAATTTAGATGCACGCTCTAGCAAACGGCTGTGAAGATAGAATACGTCCCCTGGATACGCTTCACGTCCTGGAGGACGGCGAAGAAGCAAGGAAACTTGACGGTAAGCTTGAGCTTGTTTCGTCAAATCATCGTAAACGATCAATGCGTGTCTGCCAGTATCACGGAAGTATTCAGCCATTGCTGTTCCAGAGTAAGCAGCCAAGAATTGAAGTGGAGCTGGGTCAGATGCATTCGCTGCGATAACAGTTGTGTACTCAAGAGCACCAGCTGCACGCAATTTTTCAACCACAAGAGCCACAGTCGATTGTTTTTGACCGATAGCTACGTAGAAGCAATGAACGCCTTGACCTTTTTGATTGATGATAGTGTCAACCGCGATAGCAGTTTTACCAGTTTGACGGTCACCAATGATCAACTCACGTTGTCCGCGGCCGATTGGCACAAGAGCGTCGATCGCTTTGATACCTGTTTGAAGAGGTTCTTCAACTGGATGACGGTAAACGATACCAGGAGCTTTCAATTCAACGACGCGGCTGTGAGGTGTGTTGATAGCACCACGACCGTCGATTGCATTTCCAAGAGCGTCAACTACGCGACCAAGAAGAGCTTCACCAACTGGAACTTGAACGATTTTCTTTGTTCTCTTAACAGTGTCGCCTTCTTTAATGTGACGGTCTTCACCGAAGATAACCACGCCCACGTGACCTTCTTCAAGGTTCAATACCATTCCGAATACTTCGCCTGGGAACTCAACGAGCTCACCCGCCATTGCATTTTCAAGACCGTAAATACGGGCAACACCGTCCCCTACGGAAAGAACGCTACCTGTTTCGCTTACTTCAATCTTTTTGTTGTATTGATTGATTTGTTCTTTGAGAACACGACTGATTTCGTCAGCACGAATTTGTGTTTCCATTGTTAGTTGGCTCTCCTGTTTAATTCTTCATTTAACTTTTTCAAATGCGTATCGATGCTGTCATCGAAAGTCCATCCACCCACTTGAGCAACAACGCCGCCCAAAAGTTTCGGATCTTGTTCGTAAGTCAATACGATCTTCTTGTTCAAAACCTTATTGATCTTTTGTTCGATCTCTTTTTGCGCATCAGCTGACAGAGGCTGAGCAGAGCGAACCACTCCACGAGTTACACCTTCTTCAAGATCCAAAAGATCTCTGAAAGCAAGAGCAACTTGATCGAGGATTTCCAAACGACCTTTTTCACCTAGAAGAACCAATGTATTGATAACTTCTTCAGAAACTCCTTTGCCAGACAAAGCCGCTTTAACCGCAGCTACTTTTTGGTCCGGAGAAATCATTGGATTAGCAAAATAATTTCTTACAGCGGCATCTTCAGTGAAACCTTTTGCAAGTGTTTGCAATTCTGCAAACGCTTTAGCGTGGATGCCTTTTTGTTTTGTTACAGCGAGAAGGGCCTTCGCGTATCTTTTAGAAACTTCACTTACCATGGCCTACACTCCCACGTTGTTTACGAAATCTTTTTGAAGTTTTTGTTGATCAGCAGAGCCAAGATCTTTCGTCATCACGATGCGAGCGGCTTCCATTGAGTCTTTCAAAAGTTGCGCGCGAAGTTCTTTTTGCGCACGTTGAACTTCAAGCTTTGCCGTCAATTCAGCATCTTCACGAATACGTTTTGTCACGTCTTGAGCTTCGTCCAAGATTTGTTTTTTCATGTCTTCTGCGTGGGCGTGAGCTTTCTTCAAAGCTTCTTCACGAGTGGCATCGAGATTAGAAATCTTTTGCTTGATATCGACGAATTCTTTCTCTGCTTGCTCACGAGCAAACGCAGATTTTTGAGCTGCTTCAAGATAAGCTGCTTTTCTTCCAGAGAAGAAAGTCACGATGCTGTCTTTTGTGAAGTACACAAGACCCACAACAAGAATCGTCACGTTGATCAATTGATATAGAACAACTTTAGGAACACCTGCTTCACCGTGTGCAGCACCATGCTCACCACCTGCCGCCATCACAAGCGCAGGAGCCAAGATAATAAATAGATTCAAAAGCAACTTCATGTCTTACTCTCTTATTTTAACAACTTAGTTGTGATCGCCATTGCGACTGCATTTGTTTGAGATTTCAAATCAGCAGATGCTGCTTGAACTGCAGAAGTGATTTTTGTGCGATTGTCTTGAACAAGTTTCTCTGCCTCAGTGCGAGCCTTAGAAACCATAGTTTCATAGTCTTTGTTGGCTTGAGATTTTGCAGCATCAACAACCGTTTTAATTTGGCTGTTGAGTTCACGAGTTTTAACCTCGTATTCGCTGTGCAACTCTACGGATTTATTTTGATATTCAAGAGCGAGGTCTTCGCCCCCTTTAGTTCTTCTTTGTCTCTCATCGAGTGCATGCGCATACGGAGCGAATACAACTTTGCTCAAAAAGATCAAAGCGATAGCAAATAGTACGAACTGAAAGGCTGCGGTGGTATTAATACCTAATTGTCCAAAAATGTCCATTTAGTTGAAATCCCTACTAGTTTTTGAGCTTCGGATTTACCTGCTGGGCAATGGACGGTCAAGGCGAATTTCTAGTTGATAATGTTGCTGCCTAAGACTTAGGCATGTAGGACGCACCCTCGAAGACAACCCCTTCATCAATACGTAAACTAGGAGATGTTACTGTGCCTTTAAACACAGCGGGTGGGTGCATGATAACTCTGCGGCGGGCAAAGAGATTTCCCTCCACCCGGCCGGAAATAACAATAGTATCGGCTTCAATTTGGGCTGTCACAGACGCGCCCTCGTTGATCACGATGGTATCTTTAGTAAAGATTTCTCCCTTAAAGTCCCCGCCGATTTGCACGGTGCCTTCGAAGCTGAGCTTTCCTTCGAAATGCGTTCCCTGGTCAAGAATCGCTGTTACGTGACCAGAGAGGAGATCTTCTTGTAATGAGGGAGGAAATGCTACTGCCATCCTTCTTTAAGCCTATCTACTAAATTTGTAAGTTCGTCGTCAGAATAGAAATGAATACTGATTTTACCCTTTGAATTGGAATAATCAATGTTCACTTTGGTGCCGAGCATTTTTTGAAGCTCATCGCTTAGACCTGAGATCAGGCGCTGAGTGACATTGGAGTCAAAGCCTGCCGCTTCTTCCTCTTTATCCTCGTGACCTTTTACAACGGCCTGCACCATTTTTTCGAGTTTACGAACTGCGATCTTTTCGTTGATCACTTTTTTCGCAAATTCGATTTGTTTCTTCGGTTCAGGTAAAGCCAAAAGAACTTTCGCGTGACCGACGGACAATTCATTTCCAGAAATCATTTCTTTGATTTCGTTTGGCAAAGAAAGAAGACGAACGGCATTCGCTACCGTCGCACGGTCCTTACCTACTTTTTCAGCCACTTGTTGTTGCGACAATTTGAATTCAGAAATAAGGCGTGAATAACCCTCCGCCTCTTCAATGGGATTCAAATCTTCACGTTGAATATTCTCAACAATCGCAAGTTCCAACGCTTGTTTGTCATCGTAACTCTTAAGGATAACCGGAACTTCATGAAGGCCCGCAAGTTGAGCTGCTCTCCAACGGCGTTCACCGGCTACGATTTCTAATTTTCCAGAAGTCGTACGGCGAGCCACGATCGGCTGAAGAATTCCGTTCTCTTTAATAGACTGAGCCAGCTCTTGTAGAGGCTCTTTATCAAATTGACGGCGCGGCTGATATTGGCCCGGAGAAAGTTTATCGATTCCTACTTTCCAGATTTTGCTCTCAGGATCTACGGGAGGGGCGACGGGTGTCGCTTGTTGAGAGCTCGCTGAAACAGTAGGAGCCGACGCTGTATTAACATTATTATTAGTTGCCGCTTGGGAAGGAGCTTTGGTAGGAATTTCCGTCGGAGCTGGTCCACCTAAAAGCGAACCCAATCCACGGCCAAGACCTTTCTTTTTGTTCGAAGATTCAACAGCAAAATCAGACATTTACTTCCCCTTCATAAGCGCTTTGTTGTGTCTGCGGAGCCGCTTCAGTCGTTGTTTTTTGCTCTGAACGAGCGACAACTTCTTTTGCTAGCTCCAAGTATCTAACCGCGCCAACGGATTTGCTGTCGTATTCGAGGATGGATTGACCGTGGCTTGGTGCCTCACTGAGGCGTACGTTTCTTGGAATGATGGCGTTAAAAACTTTATCGCCAAAATGATTTTTAATCTCAGTCACTACTTGGTGGCTGAGGTTGTTACGAACGTCAAACATAGTAAGAACGATTCCTTCAATGTGTAATTGAGGATTCAAATTCTTCTTGATGAGCCCTGCTGTGTTGAGTAGCTGACTCAAACCTTCAAGGGCATAGTATTCACATTGAAGAGGCACAAGGAAGCTGTCTGCCGCATTCAATGCATTCAAAGTCAGAAGACCTAAAGACGGAGGACAATCAATCAATACGAAATCATATTGATCAGCCACTGTTGCAATCGCTTGCTTAAGGCGATATTCACGCTGCGGCATATCAACAAGCTCAATCTCTGCACCAACAAGGTCAGGATTCGCCGTTGAGATTTTCAGATTTGGATTTGCTGTATTTTGAGTAGCCTCGGTCAATGTTTTTTCGCCGATGAGTACGTGGTAGCTATTCGAATCTTGGCTTTCATATCTTTTGATACCCAAGCCGCTGGAAGCGTTACCTTGAGGATCCATATCGATCAAAAGAACTCTTTTCCCGAGAGTAGCCAGCGCTGAGGAGAGGTTTACAGACGTCGTTGTCTTACCAACACCACCTTTTTGGTTAGCTATGCAGATCGTTTTTGCCATTTTTCCTCCTTGAGTTTCAAAAATCTGCCTTTTTCGAAAAACTTGCAAGAATAAAGACCAGTTTTTCGCGCCACACCTTATGTTTTTCGCTCATTTTGCCGATGTTCCACGTGGAACAACTATGTTTAGAAGACTACTCAGCGTAACCATCATTCTATTCGCACTCACTGCATGCAATAAGCCCGATCCACATCCGGAGCTCAAAGATCCTATATATTCTGATCTTACTGCCTCGCTTGCAGCGACATCTTCTGCTTTGGAGAATGAAAAGAAAACTCTCGCGGGTCACGAGCAAGCTTTGAAAGATGTTGTTCCCCAAACAGGACAAATCAAATACGCACAAAAGCGTGTCGATGAATCCAGAGATAAAATCACTCGCCTTGAGCAAGAAAAACAATATCTGGAATTGAAAATTGAAGCCCGCAAGAAACTATCGAAGAAATCCTATATGCAGGCTTTCAAAAAGGGCGAAACCTGGCCTGATCCCAAAGAGTGGGAGTCCTATCAGACAGAAAAGAAGCTTAGAAATGCAAAAAGAACCTGGGATGTTAAAGAACGTCTGAAAGAAACAGGTTTTGGGCAAGAAAAAACCCCCGCACCGTCGGCCGGGGGCCATGAATGATGTTCCACGTGGAACATTAGGCAATTTTGTCTGTTTTCACTACCGCAAACTTCACAGCACCCACTGGAAGTTTATATTCTCCCACGAGCGAGGGGCTCCAGATAGAACAAAGCTGTGTTGGAATTTCTCCCACCTCAATACCCCACTCTTCCCCTTTTAGATGATAGAAAACACCACCTTTAGCGACAGTTTTGCGTGCAAGCATAATAGCTTTTGAAATTGAAGCCAGTCCCCGAGCCATGACGAATTTCATAGATCCGTCTGGAAAAGCATCGGCATTTTTATTTTCGACCGTCACATTCTTAAGATCTAGAATCCCTGCCATATGACGGAGGAACTCGCACTTCTTTTGATCGACCTCAACAAGGACCACTTGCACTTGCGGGTAAAGGACAGCAAACACCAGGCCCGGAAAACCGTTACCACTTCCAAGATCGTAGATCTTGTCCATGCCGGGATTGGATTTATAAATTGTACGAGATGCTAAGATAGAATCCGCAAAGTGAAGAGCATCAGCCACAAAAACTGTTTTTGGTGTGATGAGATTCACCGTACGATTAAATTTAATCAAATCTTCGTGATAGGTCTTAAGTCGAGTTTTGACCTCAGGACTTAGATCCGGGAACCACTCATCAATGCGGTAAAATATTATCGGCGCTTCCTGTTCCTTGTTGTCCTTCAAGCCCCATCTCCTTGATTTTTTTATGACCTTTAAGATGGATCATTATAGCCTGAATTGCAGAAGGATTAACACCACTGATGCGTTGAGCTTGGCTTAAGGTACGTGGCTTAACGCGTTGCAGCTTATCTCGCTCTTCATTAGAGAGGCCTCTGATATCTGCATAGATAAGATCTTCCGGAAGCACCATTTCTTCCAATCTTTTGGATTGATTGATGAGTTCCATCTGTCTTTTCACGTAGCCTGAATACTTCACTTCAATTTCGACAGGTTCATTGATGTTTGGATCGGCATCAACGGCGAATTTAAACATCTCTAAGTGCGAACAAGAAATTTCAGGTCGGCGCAGCAACTCTTCGAATGTTAACGACTTTGTTAGTTCTGGAGTCGGAATTGTTGCGAGCAACTCCTGCACATCTTTAGTTGGATAAATCTTCTCTGTGCGCAGTCTTTCAAGCAAGTTTTTACGTTTTGCCTGAAGGTTCGCAAGAATTTCCATTGAAGCTTCAGAAACAATACCAATTCTTTGTGCGATAGCACCTAACCTGTCGATAGTATTATCTTCTCGCAAAACCAAACGGTGTTCTGCACGAGACGTGAACATGCGATACGGTTCACGAGTTCCTTTTGTCACAAGATCATCGATCAACACACCAATATAGGCTTCATCGCGACCCAAGATAAATTCGTCACGACCCAAAATACTGTGAGCGGCATTTACTCCGGCAACAAAACCTTGAGCGGCCGCTTCTTCATAACCAGAAGTTCCGTTGATTTGTCCAGCCAAGAAAAGCTGACGGATCGTGCGAGTTTCTAAGCGATGCCAGATTTGTGTCGGCTCGATATAGTCATACTCAACCGCATAACCGTAACGAACGACTTTCACGTTCTCAAGACCTGGAATCGTTTTTAGAAATTGATCCTGAACTTCTTCCGGAAGACTTGTCGAAATCCCCTGAAGATAAATCAAGTCTGTGCTGAGACCTTCAGGTTCTAAGAAAGTTTGATGACTTGTTTTATCAGCAAAGCGAGTGATCTTATCTTCGATCGAAGGACAATAACGAGGACCCGTGCCTTCGATGATTCCGCAAAACATTGGAGATTTATCTAAGTTGTTGCGAATAATCTCATGCGTTTCTTCTGAAGTGCGAGTGAGATAGCAAAGAACTTGCGGAAGTTTTAATTTCTCAGAGGAACGATAGCTAAAAGGATAAACTTTTTCATCGCCACCTTGAGGAATCGTCTTTGACCAATCAATGCTGTCTTTATGAAGACGCGCCGGAGTTCCCGTTTTAAGTCTTTTTACTTCAAAACCAAATTGCGCCAATTGATCTGACAAACCGATAGAAGGTTTATCACCGACACGGCCACCCGCCTCTTGGCGAAGACCGATATGCATCACTCCGTTCATGAAGGTTCCCGTAGTGATGATTGTCGCTTTTGCGAAAATTTCTGAACCATCTTGAAGAACCACACCCACGCACAAATCTTTTTCTAGGATCAGACGTTTTACTTCGCCTTCTAGTATATCGAGATTTGGTTGGTTCTTAAGAGCGTCCGTTTGAAATTGCGAATAAAGATGTTTATCGTTTTGCACGCGAGTTCCGCGAACTGCGGGACCCTTAGAAGAATTTAAACGTTTATACTGAATGCAAGTTTCATCGGCGGCGATACCCATTTGACCGCCAAGCACATCGATCTCACGAACCATGTGACCCTTAGCAAGTCCACCGATAGACGGGTTACAACTCATGTAAGCAATACGACTGATGTTTGAAGTCACCATCAAAGTTTGAAGACCCAGGCGAGCGGAAGCCAAACAAGCTTCAACGCCTGCATGTCCTGCCCCGACGACAATCACATCATACTTTTTTGTGTTCATATTACTTCCCGATACAAAACTCTTTAAAAACACGATCCATGATTTGATCATCGAATCGTTTGCCCAAAGTTTCTTGGATAGCGATCAAGGCTTCTTTGAATTCAATGGCTAAGAATTCTTCGCCCAATCCATCTTCCACGACTGACTTTGAACGGCGTGTGTTCTCAAGAGCTCGCGTAAGGTTTTCAAGATGACGAGAGTTGGAAATAAGAACGGTGTTTTCCAACTGCAAATCGCCGAATTCCTTCACTAGATCTTCAAGGACACGAGAACGCACCTTTTTATCAAGAGCGCTCACAAAGAACACTCTTCTTTTGCGGAAGCTCTCTAAGTCCCCGATTTTTTGGAAAAATTTACTGTTTTGTAAAGCCTCTTCGACAGCGAAAACCTCAGGAGTCTGAGCTAAACGATCTGTTTTATTGGCCAATATATACGTTTTCTGCGGGTCTAATCCGTCTAAAATCGCGATTTCTTCTGCTGAAAGACCTTTTTCCACGTCAAAAACGAAGAAAACAAAGTCTGATTCCCCAGTCGCCTCACGGCTTTTTTGGATTCCGATTTTTTCAACTAGATCTGACACGGATTCACGAAGACCTGCTGTATCTAAGAATGTGAACTTCACACCTTTAAAGCTTGTATCCCCGTGAATCACATCGCGAGTGGTTCCAGGAATGTCTGTAACGATGGCTCTTTCATCTTCTAGAAAAAGATTTAGAAGACTGGATTTACCCACATTTGGAAGACCCGTCAAAACTACGCGAAAACCGTCTTTCAAAAGGCGGCCCACTTTAAAAGTGCCTACCAATTCTTCCAGGCTTTTTTCGATTTTATCGAGACGATTTAAAACGATGTCGTTTTCAACAACCTTGATTCCTTCAGTTGAAAAATCAATACCGGCTTCAGCGTGCGCCAAAATCCAAGTCATATCATTTTCAATATCTTCAAGTTTTTGAGAGACGGAACCTTTCAGCTGGCGAAGAGCGAGTTTAGCCGCTTGCTGACTTTGGCTTTCAATCAATGAAAGAACACTTTCAGCTTGAACCAAATCTAACTTTCCATTCATGAACGCACGATAAGTAAATTCACCGCGATCGGCGGGACGCGCTCCTAATTGAACAAGCTGATGCAAAATACTCTGACAAATCACCGGACTTCCGTGACAAGAAATCTCGATGACTTCTTCTCCGGTAAAAGATTTTCCGTGTTTAAAGTACGTTGCTAAAACTTCGTCAATTTCATCGTGCGACGAAAGATCTTTCAGAGATCCAAAGTACGCTCTATGAGATTCAGGATGTTCAGGCAAAAATTTGCAGATTTGAGAAACGAAAGAGAGAGTTTTTGGACCACTCACTCTGATAACAGAGATTCCACCCACTCCGTGAGGAGTGGAGACCGCACAAATAGTGTCTTGATCACGATCTCCACGATACATAGTAACTTTCCTTATTATCGGCTTCGCACAGCAGCTCTGGTAATCGAGCTATTGTGGCCATCCTGTGCGGCCTTTCTGCCGCCCTTCCTGGGCGTCAGAGCAAAGCATATCCTTTTTTCAAGATATGCCCGTTGTTTTTAGTCGTTCGACATAGTCTCTTCGGAAGAGTTTCCTTGAGCTTGTCCTTTTGCTGGATAAATTTTGATCTTTTTGTAAAGGCCATCACCTAGTGAGCGGCTTTTTACGCGTGGATCTTTTGCCAAATATTGATGAACAACTTTGCGATCTTTTGGAGGCAAAGCGCGGTAGTACACAGACTTACCTTGTTCGATGCAAATTGCTTTTAGGTTTTCTGCGCGCTCAATCAAAGCATTTGCAGATTCATCACGGTAACCACCGCAATCCACCGTGACGTTTGTTTTGTCATCTGGGAAGTTGTGTTGGATAACGCGTTTAAGGAAAAGTTGGAAAGCATCCAACATTTGACCTTTTTTATCTTTCAAGATCTCTTCGTCAGAACCGTTGAACTCAACAGCCAAAGTCGCACTTCCGTCTTCTTCTTTCTCAGTTTTGATATCGAAAGTAAGATCGAATTGCGCTTTCTCGATGATCCCCTCTAAGGTCTTTTGAACAAGTGCTTCTACTTCGCTATTAGCACCCTTGCTTTTCCCCCCGAAAAGCTTACTGAAAAAACCCATGTTACCTCCTAGGTATTAAAAATTAAATCAAACTCTGGAGACTTTTATAAAACCGGAACTAGTCCAGCTTGCGCACCACAGGCGCTCCAGCATCCTGCGCTCACGCGCGCACTGCCCGCGTGCGCGGCTTAAGCCTTCGCTGCCTTTACTGGCACAGACGGCTTTCTTTCTCTCATGATCAAGTATTGTTGAATGATACCGAACAAAGTGCTCACAACCATGTAAAGTGTAAGACCTGATGGCAATTGCAACATGAACAATGAGAAGACCACTGGCAAGAACGCCATGATTTTTGCTTGAGTAGGATCCATTGTTGATGGAGTGATCTTTTGTTGGATGAACATGAAGACCGCCATCAAGATCGGCAATACATAGAATGGATCGTGCGCACTTAGATCGTGGATCCAACCCGCAAATGGCGAGTTGTAAAGCTCGATACTAGAACCGATCACACGGTACAACGCAAAGAATACCGGAATTTGAAGCAACATCGGAAGGCAACCACCAACAGGGTTTGCTCCGTTTTGTTTCATCACGGCCATTATCTCTTGATTCAAACGCATTGGATCGTCTTTGTACTTTTCACGCAAAGACTGAATGATTGGTTGAACCCTCTGCATCGCTTTCATTGACTTGAAAGACATGATGTTAAAAGGAAGAACGCAAAGACGAACAAGAAGAGTCAACATGATGATTGCAAGACCCCAGTTACCCACAACAGAGTGGCAGGCCTTCATCACGTACAACAATGGTCTTGCGATAAATCCGAAGAAACCAAAGTCGATGATGTTCGCAAGTTCAGGGTCTACAGATTTCAAAGCATCGATAGATTTAGGACCCGCATAGAAAACTTCAGAGAAATTCATCTCTGGTTTTACTTGCACAGGTTTATAAACCAACTCAGCCAAAGCTGTTTTGTCATTCACAGAAGAAGCCACTTTAACGTCAGGAATAATATCTGATTTATCAAGAATCGCCGCTGCGAAATATTGAGAACTTACAGAAAGAATAGAGGTCGAAGTGAAATCTTTAGAAACGTTTTCTTTAGCGCCGCTAAAGTTCACAGTTTCGTGCTTTCCACCATTGTGAATCACGAAGAAATCTTGGTGTTCATAAGAAGGAAAGAAAATAGAAGAAGAACCTTTAACGTGGATCTTTTCTGGAATCATCAAAGAGAAACCTTTTTTAAATTCCTCTGTTGGATTCGTTACAGTCACAGTGTTTGTGAAAGAAGAATTTTCCGCGTTGAATTTTAATTCTCTTTTTACAACTGTCTCACCAACTTGAGCCGTTCCAACAAAGTGACCTGGAGCTTGCTCAGTCACATTGAAAAGAAGAGGTTTAACATCCCCTGCCCAACGCATTTCAAAAAGACCATCAACATCGGAAGCGCCAAGCTTGATGTTGTTCTTTTCTTTATCTTGGTAGTTATTCACGGTGAAGTTTTTAAGACCCATTCCGCGATTTGTAAGAGTGAAAGAAACTTTATCGTTAGAGAAATTGAAACTTTGTTCTTGAGCGGCAGGAGCCGTAGCGACGTCAGAAGATTTTGTCTCGATGGGACTTGAAGCAGCTGCAGGGTTTGCAGCATCTGACGCTGGTGTTGTTTGAGTTTGCGCGTCTTTTGGTTTGTTGTAGTTAGGATATTTTTTTCCTAAGTACGTTTGCCATCCGAAATAAATAAGAGCGACCGCGGCCACAGCAATGATTGTTTTCGGATCAAAGAAGGATGGGTTGTCATTCTTTTGTTGCATCGATTTTCCCTCCAGGGACCGGATCGTAACCATAAGGCCCGCCCGGACGACATTTGCATACTCTTTTGGTGATTAACCACAGAGCTTTATGTGTGTGATGAGTTTTGATAGCTTCAACAGCGTAGGCAGAACAACTGGGTTCAAAGCGACAAGAACCACCCAAATGAGTAGTCCCCAAGGTTCGGTAAGCCGCTACGAAAAACATAAGAACAGTCTTAAATGTTTTTTCGTAGAACTTCCAAACCCCGATCCAAAGCTTTGACAAATTCCTCATGCGCGAGGCCTTTGTAAAAGTTGGCATCCATAGGTTTAAAGATGATGTTGATGTCGGCTTCAATAGTTTTTCCCGCTACTAGAGAAGCCCTAAAATATTCTCGCGCCCAACGTTTCAATTTGTTTCGAACAACAGCAGAGCCGATTTTACGACTTGCAGTTACTCCAAAACGCAACTGACCTACAGAGTTCTTCTGATAATTCAGAAGCAACCATTTTGTAGGCCAATATCTTTTTCCCGTTTGTTTTAGAGAGAGAAATTCAGAGCTTCGCTTAATTACGTGTGGAGAACTATTTTCCACCTGTAGAAACCGTCAAACGCTTTCTTCCTTTAGCGCGACGACGATTAAGAACTTCTTGGCCAGCTTTTGTAGCCATACGAGCGCGGAAACCGTGTGTAGTTTTACGACGTTTATTTGATGGTTGGTATGTACGTTTCATTACTCTTCTCCCCGGAATATTTTTACGACGCTAAATGACGTCAGTGACACCTATATATGTATCCCCACAAAGTTGTTCACAACTAGATACGTGGGGCACTAATAAAGCACGTTGCGGCAAGAAGGTCAACTGTTGAAAACTTCAGCTCCCCTTGTTAAGAGGACCCTGCACTTGAGGGGAATCTG